>NZ_JAQWCQ010000042.1 GCF_028705895.1 Massilibacteroides sp.
CCTGTCTCTCCGCTGGTTAAAACATAAAAAGAGTAGCTCAAAAGGCTGCTCTTTTTTATTTTGTCTTGTTTTTTAAGGGCTAACATGACGCATGCAACCGTATGTGAGTATATGGTCTATACTGTGATAATATGGCAATATCAACGCCTGTTTCTACCAAAATCTCATATGGTAGAAACGGGTAGAAAATTTCACTACTTTTGACGTAGTAATATTAAAAACAGACGTCTATGGATAACTGGCAAACTCTTGTCAGTAGTTTTTTTATTGTCTTTTTTATTAATTATGTGTTGCGCCGAAAAAGTAAACGCTTTTTTGTGCATAATTATCTAACTTAACAATATTAGTCATGGACTTAAAAAAAATACAAATCAAAGAAACAAATACAAGTGATTTTGACAACATAATGACCGTTGAAAAACAAGCATTTGGTTATGACAAAGAAGCTAAATTAGTAGCAGAACTATTAACTGATGAAACTGCCGAGCCAATAGTTTCCTTACTGGCGTTTTACGACAACAAGGCTATCGGACATATTCTTTTCACAAGAGCCTATATCGAGGGAGTAGAAGAACATCCCATGATACACATTTTGGCTCCTTTAGCCGTTATCCCCGAATTTCAGCAACAAGGTGTCGGAGGATTATTAATCAAAGCAGGCATCCGACTATTACAAGAAAGGGGTGCACATCTTATTTTTGTATTAGGGCATAAGGAATATTATCCAAAACATGGTTTTATTCCGGATGCAGGAGGCTTGGGATATCCTGCGCCTTACCCTATTCCGAATGAATATGCCGATTACTGGATGGTTCTCCCAATTGGTGAAAACAAATTTGATACAGTAAAAGGGAAGATAAGATGTTCTGAAACGCTCAACAGGCCGGAACACTGGAGAGATGATGAATCTGATAGGCAATAATAAATAAAATTAACCCGTTGGCGGAATTAAATTAGAGCATATTTAATCTGTCCAATGGGCTTATTATTAATTTTGTTGATATATTGAAGGATTGTAAGAGCACTTATCTTAGCAATAATTCTGGCAAACAATCCTTTGGTTCCTTTTGCGTAATTACGGATTATTCTTTTTCTCGCTTTTGCGAACGGAATAAATAACGGCTTCCATTCTTTCTGATTCAAGCTATTTAATGAATAGATTATTTTTTCTGAAAACAAAGATAAATATGTCTATCAAATTGATTTTCTGGTGAAAAGCAGAAAAAACTTGGTCAATTTGAGGAAGTTCATTATATTTGCCCTTGAATTCAAAAATACTCCAATGAAAATTAACAATTAATAGTTGGTTTTATTAAACCGACACCGTGAGATTTTAAAATAGATTTCGGTTTAATTGGTCTTTACGCAAGACCGCTATTAATTGTATATACATGAGTATTATCATTAGTGATGTTTCTTATCACTACTCCAATCTGCAAGCATTATTTGAGCATGTCAATTTTTCTGTTTCATCAAACAGGAAAGTTTCTATTATTGGTAACAACGGAACAGGAAAATCTACTCTGCTAAAGTTACTTGCGGGAGAACTTACACCTCCTGTTGGGACTATCCAACACCCATCACAACCATATTATATACCACAACAAATAGGGATTACAAAACAAAATATATCCGAAGCCCTAGGTGTTGATAAAAAAATCAAAGCTTTGTATGCCATAAGCAATGGAAGTAGTGATTATGTCTATTATGAATTATTGGAAGACAATTGGAATATTGAGTCTCGTTGCAGATCTGCACTTGATTATTGGGGATTGACTAACATTGATTTGACATCTCCTTTAGATTCGCTGAGCGGTGGGGAGAAAAGCAAAGTTTTTCTTGCGGGATTGTTGATTCATAAGCCCGATATTATCTTACTTGATGAACCGACCAATCATTTAGATCAAATTACAAGGGAGAAGCTTTATAACTATATTGCTAATTGTAAAGCTACTATTATCGTTGTAAGTCACGATGTAACCTTACTCAACCTTCTTGATACGACATACGAATTGTCAGAAAAAGGCATAAAAGTTTATGGCGGAAATTACACTTTTTATAAAGAGCAAAAAAAAATTGAAGAAAAAGCATTAGAACAACAGATTAATTCTGAAGAAGCAAACTTGCGTTCAGTTCAAAAAAAGGCACAAGAAGTTCAGCAACGCCAAGATAAGCGTATATCACAAGGAAACAAAAGCAAACAAAAAGGTGGGGTTGCACGAATCGTGATGAATGCACGTAGTAATTTAGCTGAAAATAGTACTGCCAAATTAAAAGAGAAGCATTCTGATATTATTTACAACAATCAACAAAAACTAAAAGACTTACGACAAAAGCAAGATGCGAACTGTGAACTCAAAATCGACTTTGAGGATGCTCAGTTACATAATGGCAAATTACTGGCTTCGGCTATTAATGTAAATTTTGAATATACCAAAGACAAAACAGTATGGCAAAATCCTTTAAACACAGAAATACGAAGTGGCGAGCGTATTCAATTAACAGGAAATAATGGGACAGGTAAGACAACCTTAATCAAATTATTGATAGGAGAGCTATCTCCAACGTCGGGCGAGATAAAAAAAACGGATTTTTCGTATATATACATTGACCAGAACTACAGTCAAGTAAATAGAGATTTGACCATTCTTGAACTCGCACAGGAGTATAACAAAAACAATTTATTAGACCATGAAATAAAACTAAGGTTAAGCAGGGCGTTATTTCCACAAGAAACATGGGATAAGAGTTGTTTGGTATTAAGTGGTGGCGAAAGGATGCGACTTTATTTGTGTTGTCTAATGATTTCAAACAATATCCCTGATATGTTTATTCTGGATGAGCCAACCA
This sequence comes from Massilibacteroides sp., assembly GCF_028705895.1. Classification (GTDB taxonomy): domain Bacteria; phylum Bacteroidota; class Bacteroidia; order Bacteroidales; family Tannerellaceae; genus Massilibacteroides. The sequence goes on from NZ_JAQWCQ010000042.1 coordinate 2,851, forward strand.
ATAATCTTGATTTATCAAGTCTCTCGATTCTAACCAATACTATTAAAAATTACAGGGGAACTATTCTTGTTATTTCACATGATAGAAATTTTATTGAAAACATCGGCATATCAAAAAGTATAGATTTGAATGCTATGTAGAATCTAATACCGTAACATCAAATTGCATCATTACTTGGTGTTAGTGTTCTACCTGAACCGGATTTTCCATTTACATGGTTAAACTGTTTTTTCTACACTCACTTGTGATGAGATCATTTATGACAAGATTCGATGTTCTTTTAAGTCTATTGATTTCTAAAACTCTCAAGAATGTTAAGTAAGTATGTAATATTGCTGATGTTATAAATTATTCGGGTGAAGAGTGTATCTTTGTTTACGGAGAACAAATAAGGCAATTATGGAAAGTACCTCGAAGCTATTGCTGCATTGAAAATACAATATGACTGAATTTTGGGAAGAAAATTTTATTAAAAAACAGGAAATGTGGGGATTTGACCCTGCTCGGTCAGCTCTATTCACAAAGGATTTTTTCGTGAAAAAAAACATTAAAAACGTTTTAATTCCAGGTATTGGTTATGGTCGAAATGCTCAAATTTTCAGAGAAAGCGGTATGACTGTAACAGGTATTGAAATCTCAAAAACCGCAATTGAATTGGCAAAGAAGCACTATGGAACAGATATGACCATTTATCATGGATCTGTTCTGGACATGCCTTTCGACCAAAAAAAATACGATGGGATATTTTGCTATGCCTTGATTCATTTATTAGATCGCAACGAAAGGGCAAAACTTATTTCAGACTGTTATAAACAATTATCTGAGGGCGGTTATTTATTCTTCACCTCCATAACAAAGGAGGCTCAGAGCTACGGACAAGGCAAGGCAATAGGTAAAGATCGATTTGAAATGTTTGGAGGTGTACAACTATTCTTCTATGATAGAGAAACAATACAAGAAGACTTTTGCAATGCTGGACTATTTGAAATAGCAGAAATAAAAGAAGATAGCTATCCTTTTTATCTGATTAAATGCCATAAAAAATGAAATTCAATCAAGAATACCGTTATCATCATATGGGAATACCGACAACAGAGGTACGTCCAAATGAGAAATTTAGTGAAGCGTTTGGTATGTACACTTCCGATGTAGATGGCGATTTCAGAATACAGTATCATCGGTTTACGGCGGATAGCCCTTTACATCCGCTTATCAAAACTGTTCCGCACGTAGGCATTCAGATTGACAATCTGGAGGAAGCCGTAGAAGGTTACGAAATCTTATTGGGACCTTATGAGCCTATTTCGGGCTACCGAGTGGCTATAATAAATGATGGAGGGGTGCCCGTAGAATTAATAGAGACCAATCTTACTCCATCGGAACTGTGGGGTAGAGCCAAAGAACAAACGGATTTGGATACAAGTAAATTGAATACTAAATGATATACATTGCACTACTGCGAGGTATAAATGTAAGCGGGCAAAAGATCATAAAAATGGATACTTTGACGAAACTGTTTGACGCACTGAAACTAACAGATCGGAGGTAAATATTTAAACCCATAATCAACCGTATATACGATTAACGGTTTCCTCAAAAAGTTAGTTCTACTACATAGTCTATATCTGTCGGGACTTCTGAGAATTTCAACACGACTCCGTCTTTATCTTGCGAAAATTTCAGGGGTGTTTTGTCTTTAAATACGACGGCCTTTTTTATTTTTTCACTTGTCAAAGGGACAAATAAGGCTTTGTCTTCTAAGTTTAGTATATGAACATACAATTTATTGCCCTTCTGTGTTGTCACGCCCCAATCTCTTGGAGGAACCATACCGCCACGTGTACCATAAATTGTTTCGCCGTAGGTATTCATCCACTCTCCCATCTCTTTCAATCGTTCGATTGCTACAGCAGGGAATCGTCCGTCTGGTTGCGGACCTATATTCATTAACAAGTTGGCATTTTTTCCGGCTGCTTTTACCAGATAGTGAATCAGCTCTTTCGTTGACTTATAATTCTGATCGGTTATTTTATATCCCCACATGCCATTCATCGTTTCACAAGTTTCCAACGGAAGAGTTACACTTATCCCGGATTCTCCTGAATAACCAGCTTTGTTTTCTCCGGGAAGATCACGTTCAAAGATCTGAATATCTTCTCCCTCAAACGGAACAAGATGATGGTTGTTTCCTATAAGACAAGCTGGTTGCAAACGATGAATTAAGGCATATTGTTCGGGCAATTCCCAATCAAATTCCGGATTCTGATCCTGATCCCATAATCCGTCAAACCAAATCGCACCGATATTTCCATAGTTGGTCAACAGCTCTGTCAATTGGTTATTCATAAATTCATAATACGTCTTCCATTCTCCCGTCGTAGTACGTCCTGTTTTCAACCCTGTCCTTCCCCGCGGAACATAATCATCACGATACCAATCGATATGGGAATAATAGAAATGAAGTTTAATGCCCTGTTTATGGCACTCATCGGCCAATTCCTTTATTACGTCGCGTTTGAATGGAGTTGCTTTAACAATATTATAATCCGAATAGTTTGTGTCGAACATGGAAAAACCATCGTGATGCCGACTTGTAAAGCAGATGTATTTTGCTCCTGAAGCCTTTACAGCCGCCACCCATTCTTTCGCATCAAATCCGGCAGGATAAAAACCGCCGGCTAATTTCGCATATTCTTTATAATTCAGATTCTTATTATTCATTACCCATTCACCATCTGCCATCATACTATAAATCCCCCAATGGATAAAAATACCGAACTTATTATCCCGAAAATCTTCTCTTGCTTTCAGATTTTCTGTTGTTGGCTGATAATTAGATTGTGCCAACGTTGCCTGCAGACAAAGTACACTGCATAGCAAACTCCATATTAGATTTTTCATACGATTTATTTTTAGTATTCCCTTGTAAAGATAAAGAATAAATATTCAACTTATATGTAATACAAGGCTTTCATATTCATCATGTGAAATTATCCATAAACTTTCATGTGCGTCAGTTTGATTAAACCAACTATTAATTGTTTATTTTCATCGGAGTATTTTTATATTTGAGCACAAAGACATGGATAATTCCACTAATTAATTCGTATTTATTTAATCGGAATACGAAGTTCAACTACCCAGGGAGCATCAGTATCCTGAACATCTCCGGCACAACTCACGTATAATTCATAATGATCACGAGAATCACACTCGTAACCTTTATCGTTAACGGCAGCATAGACCTGCATCCAGGCTTCACTATATTCGGCCATTGTTACTTCAACCTGCATCACAAAATATTTTCCTCCGCTTATGGTGAAGTTCTTCATACCCTCTCCCGGCTCAATTCCTGAAATATTTTCCAGACAAGCCTCAGAACGGCGTTTCTCTACCGGGGTATTTGTTGGATCATCATGATAAACACCTGCCATTTTAGGAGATGCAGCCCATAAATTATTTGCCCCAGCCCATGCGGCAAGTTTTTCAAATGCACCGGCAATACCGGAATAATCCCCTACATGTGAGATAGCAATTGTTTCAATAGGTTCAAGATTTCTAATTTCTGCACTGTTAATTTTCATAATCTATTGTTTTTTAGTTTGACTATGTCACAAAGATAACCAACCTATTTGACAACAGTCTGTCAGTAAGTTTTCATAAAAAATCAATATCGTTGAAAAAAATCAAACTAAATACCCGAACAAGTCGCTGTCTTTATTCAGTACAGTAAAATCATATTCATACTCGTACATACGAGAGATCAGCGGATCATAATCTTCGGGACTGTTCAGCTCAATTCCAACTAACGCTGGTCCGCTTTCTTTTTCATTCTTTTTCATGTATTCAAAACGGACAATATCATCATGCGGACCGAGCACCTTATTGACAAAATCTTTCAAGGCACTTGGACGCTGTGTAAAGCGGATAATAAAATAATGCTTCAGGCCTTCAAAGAGCAGGGAACGTTCCTTGATTTCCTGCATACGGTCGATATCATTATTACTCCCACTGATAATACTTACCACCGTTTTCCCCTTTATCTCTTCGCGGTAGTGTTTAATTGCAGCGGCAGCCAATGCCCCAGCCGGCTCAATAACAATCGCATCTTTATTATATATACGGAGAATTGCCGAACAAACCTCTCCTTCGGGTATAAGGCAAATATCATCAACTACTTGTTTACATATAGGATAAGTAATATCACCGGCTCGTTTCACTGCGGCTCCATCCACAAACTTATCAATTTTATTCAGCGTTACCGGCCCCCCGGCTTCGAATGCGGCTTTCATACTAGCAGCCCCTTGAGGTTCAACTGCGATAATTTTCGTGTTTGGCGAATGTTCTTTCATATAGGCACCAACGCCGGCGCATAATCCTCCACCGCCAACAGGAATAAACAAATAATCCACGCCTTTGAGTTCTTCAAGTATTTCAACCGCAATAGTTCCTTGTCCTTCTATTATTCGTGGATGATCAAAAGGAGGCACAAAGGTCATATCCTGTTCGGCGGTATATTTTTTAGCCGCATCAGCACAATCGTCAAAGGTATCCCCTTCAAGAATCACTTCGACAAATTCTTTACCGAACATCTTGGTCTGTTTTATTTTTTGTTTGGGTGTCGTTTTAGGCATAAAGATCACCCCTTTAATTTGCATTTCGTTACAACTAAAAGCAAAGCCCTGTGCGTGGTTACCGGCACTCGCACAAACTACTCCTTTTTTCAACAAGTCTTTATCCAGACTTTTAATCATGTTATAAGCTCCACGAAGCTTATAGGAGCGAACTATTTGCAGATCTTCCCTTTTCAGATAAACCGTAGCACCATACCGGGTAGAGATTCGTTTATTGTATTGTAACGGCGTTTTTTGTACAGCTCCGCGTATGCATTCGCGAGCTTGTTCTATATGTAGATCGAAATCTGTTAAGATTGACATAATGTAATTTGATTTATACCATGTAAAGATACAGGTATTTTGTGAAAATGGACAGATTGTTCGAAATCGAACATTAAGATATTTCCTACACCACACATATTCAATCAGTTATATTTTTGGCATACACTTTGCCTTTTAAATGGCAAAAAACAAAAAGCAATCTTTATTTATTTTAAATCTGTGTTGAAGCTATAATATCAGGTTGTTTAGTCTTTTTTATTTAGCTAAATAGTCTGCCGAAGTTCTTCGGCAAACACTAAGACAGAATAAAAATAAAAAGAGGATGTGTTTTTAATAAAATAAGATAGTCATAAATAAAGAATAAAATGGATAGAGAAATACCTAAAGAAGTCAGAAAGAAAGAACAAATAAAGGAGTTAACGAAATGGGGAGGCGGTATTTTGGCGGCTATTGTACTCATTGCTTTCGGAATGTCCTTTCTACAAACGAATCTGAAGAGGAAAAGTCTGACTTTTTCTGTTGTGGATAAAGGTAGTATCGAGATTTCAGTCAATGCATCGGGAAAGGTTATACCTGCATTTGAAGAAATTATCAACTCGCCGATCAATTCTCGTATTCTGGAAGTGTATAAAAAAGGGGGAGATTCGGTTGAAGTAGGAACACCGATTCTGAAATTGGATTTGCAGAGTGCGGAAACCGACTATAATAAACTACTTGATGAAGAGAAGATGAAGCAACTTCAATTAGAGCAGCTTCGTATTTCAACAAAAGGGAAGCTTTCTGAGATGGAAATGAAGTTGAAGGTTTCTCGTATGGAACTAAACCGAAAAGCGGTAGAATTGAAGAATGAACAATATTTAGACAGTCTTGGTGCAGGAACAACGGATAAGGTGCGACAGGTAGAACTCAGTTATAATGTGGGACAGCTTCAATTGAATGAAGACGAGCAGAAATATGAGAACGAGAAGGAGTTAGCACAAGCTGATCTGAAAGTAAAAGAGCTTGAATTAGAAATATTCCGCAAGAGTCTGGCGGAGACGAAACGTACGTTGGACGATGCCCAGATACGGGCTCCAAGGAAAGCGATACTGACCTTCGTCAATAATGAAATCGGATCGCAGGTAGCGCAAGGTGAACGCGTGGCAATTGTTTCGGATCTCTCACGTTTCAAAATAGAGGGAGAAATAGCCGACACGTATGGCGATCGTATAGGGGCAGGAAGTCGCGTCATTGTAAAGATTGGCAGCGACAAATTACCGGGTTTTGTCAGTGAGGTTACGCCTCTTTCTAAAAACGGGGTTATCTCTTTCATCGTCCAGTTGGAGGAAAACAACCATCCTCGTTTGCGTTCGGGATTAAAGTCTGATGTCTATGTGATGAATTCCATCAAAGATGATGTGCTTCGCATTGCTAATGGGAGCTATTATGTAGGACCGGGAGATTATGAACTTTTTGTTGTCAATAAAGATCAGCTCCTCAAACGCAAGGTAGCTTTGGGAGAAAGCAATTTCGAACAGGTAGAAGTAATCAGCGGGTTACAGGAAGGAGACGAGGTCGTTGTTTCGAACATGCAGGATTATATAAATAAAAATAAGATAAAACTTAACTAACCATGTATAAACAATATTTTAAACAAGCGTTGCAATCTATCAGGGAGAATCCGTTAGTCAGTAGCATTTCTATTGCAGGGACAGCCTTCTCGATTGCTATGATTATGGTAGTGGTCATGATTTTTCAGATCAAATCGGCCAACTATGCACCTGAGACAAAACGTGACCGTATGCTCTATATACAGGGAACTCAGGTTACTGCTAAAAATGAAAGCAACAGAAACCGGGGAAATATGTCTTCGGAGGTAGTCCGAGAATGCTTCTACTCCTTGCAATCAGCCGAAGCAGTTACAGCTATTTTCAGCATGAACAAACCTATTTCTTTACCCGGAAAACGGATGTTTAACCTCTATTCAATTAAATATACGGATGCCGGATTCTGGGATGTCTTTGATTTTAAGTTTATCAACGGTAAACCATTCAGCAAAGAAGATTTCTCTTCCGGAATCGCAGCGGCTGTTGTATCCGAAACGATGGCTAAAGAGGTCTTCGGCACTACGGATGTGGTGGGTAAAACTTGTATTCTTGACTTCACGGAATACACCATAAGAGGTGTAGTCACACCAGTATCAAGAGCAGCACAAGAAGCATTCGCCGACCTCTGGATTCCATATACGTCGAAAAACTCATTAGTCAGCATCAACAACTCTTTAGAAAACATGGCAGGTGTATTTAGCACATGTATTCTCGCTAAAAAACGTGCTGATTTCGAGCAAATAAAAGAAGAATTGGCTAAGAGAACGGCCGCCTATAACGCAGGAAAAAAGGAGAACGTGGTAGATTTTCTCAACAATCCGATCAGTAAACTTGATATAGCCATGGGATCAAACGGATTCAACAAGAAACCGATTAAAGATTTTCTCGTACAAACGGGCTCTATCTTACTGTTTTTGTTATTCGTTCCCGCATTGAATCTGACGGGTGTAATCCAATCGTCCGTGCAAAAGAGACAAGCTGAAATAGGTGTTAGAAAAGCATTCGGAGCTACTTCACAAAAAATTCTTTCTCAGGTATTATGGGAGAATCTAATCCTTACCCTGATAGGGATGGCTATTGGAACAATCTTGTCATTCCTGTTTCTTATTATCGGAAAAAGCTTCTTATTAACGGCAGAAACCCAACTGAATTTTGACATGCTGTTCAAGCCCGGACTATTCATTGCCGCTCTTTTGTTTACCGGTCTTTTAAACCTGTTCAGTGCCGGAATTCCTGCCCTCTATATCTCAAAAAAGAAGATAACCGACACATTGAGTCAAGAATAATACAACCCAATAAAACGAAATTCAAATGTTCAAACATATACTCAAACAAATCTGGAAAAACAGGAAAGCTAACGGATGGATATTTGCCGAATTGGTTTTAGTCACGGCTATTCTATGGCAAATAACGGACGTTACCTACGTAGATATAAAGACCTACAATTCGCCTTTAGGGTACGACATCGAAAATGTCTGGTTCTTTCTATTGGAAAACCTGAATGAGAATGCACCCGGCTATATAAATGAAACTGACGGAGCTGAGGATCTGATTCGCTTACGTGAGCAAATCGTACAGCATCCAATGGTAGAAGGCGCCTGTCTTGCTTTCTTTTCCTCCCCTTACTCTTTCGGAAATTCGTGGACAAGTTTGTATCCGATAAATGGCGATACGGTAGCAGCCAGTCAAAAGTCTTTTCAGGTACGACGGGTTTCGCCGGAGTACTTCGATGTATTCCGTATCAAAGACACAGACGGCAATCCAATTGCTCCCCAACTTGCAGATTCTGACAAGCCGTTAGTTATATCTCAAGATATGGAACAACTCTTTTTCCCGAACGAGAAAGGTAAAGGGAAAAAAGTCAGTCAGAACCGGACAGAAGAATTACCGGTCGTAGCGGTCTGCAACCCGATACGGGAGGATGATTATAAAAAAAGTGAACCTTGTTTCTATCAGTGCATGAAAGGAAATAACCTGAGAGGTTACATACAAATGTTCGGAAATACCTCCATCGAATTAAGTGTACGAATGAAAAAGCAATTCACACAGGAAGAAATGAATAACCTGTTAAGCGAAATGGGAGACCGGCTAACAGCAAACAATCTGTATGTTTACAGTGCAAAGGAAATCAAAGAACAGCGTAAGGTTATTATCGGGTGGAAACAAGATGAAACTAAAAAACAGAACGCCATCGTTTCATTCGTATTGATAAATGTTTTCTTCGGTATCGTAGGAACATTCTGGCTCCGCACGCAATCCAGAAAGGAAGAAATCGGATTACGTGTGGCTTTAGGTTCAAGCAAACAGGGTATCCGGTATTATTTATACGGAGAGGGGTTGTGCCTGTTAGCTTTAACAATTCCCTTTACTCTTATTTATATCGGGAATTTACTCTATTTTGACGTTCCCGACACGTATCGCGTACCGTATTCGGCTCTGCGTTTTCTGATCACATTCGGAGGTACGTATCTGCTGATCGGAAGTATGATCATTCTGGGTATTTATTTACCGGCTCGGAAAGCGGCACAGATGCAACCGGCCGAAGCATTAAAACACGAATAATAATAAAACAATAAAATAGAAAGTCATGATTAAGTTAACTGGCATCAATAAAATTTATCGCACGAAAGAGATCGAAACTCAGGCATTGGAGAATGTAAACTTAGAGGTCAAAAAAGGCGAATTTCTCTCCGTTATGGGTCCTTCGGGATGTGGTAAATCCACCTTGCTTAATATTATCGGACTGTTGGATAATCCGAGTTCAGGCACAATCGAGATTAATAATCAGATTACGGACAAGATGAACGACAAGGAACTGGCGGTCTTTCGTAACCATAATCTGGGATTCGTGTTCCAAAGTTTCCACCTGATTAATTCGCTCAATGTCTTAGATAATGTGGAACTTCCCCTACTCTATCGTAAGACATCTTCTTCCGAACGCCGCAAAGCAGCTGAAGCCGTACTGGAGCGTGTAGGGCTTAGTCACCGTATGCGCCATTTTCCCACTCAGTTATCCGGTGGACAATGTCAGCGTGTAGCTATCGCCCGTGCAATTATCGGTAATCCGGAAATAATTCTTGCGGATGAGCCGACCGGTAATCTGGATAGTAAAATGGGTATTGAGGTCATGGACATACTGCATAAGCTTAACAAAGAAGATGGCCGTACTATTATCATGGTAACACACAACGAAGCGCAAGCACAGCAAACCAGCCGCACGATTCGCTTCTTCGATGGACGACAAGTGCAGTAATTCATTCCTCAACAACTCAAATTATGCTTAAACTATATTTCAAACAAGGATGGCAACTCATCAGGCAAAACAAGTTCTATACCGCGGTTTATATACTCGGTACGGGACTCGCCATTACAATGGTCATGATTATGGCAATTGTTTATCATATCCGCACGGCCAATATAGCACCGGAAAGTAACCGTGACCGGATGTTGATTGTGGAGAGAGCCACAGCTAAAAGAGTTAATGGAGACGGGCAAAGCTATTGGAGTATGTCTTATCAAACAGTAAAAGAGTGTTACTATCCACTTAAAACACCCCGTGCAGTCTCAGCAGCGGCAAATTCATCTAATTTACAATATGCTTTGGGAAACTTTTATACAAATATTCCGGGTAGCAAGGATGTTTACGCCAGTAGTATTTATACAACAGATGCCGCCTTTTTTGATATATTCAATTATTCATTCATAAAAGGTAAGCCTTATACGGAAGAAGAGTTTCAGAGTGGTATGCATCGTGTCGTTCTTTGCGAATCATTAGCCAAACGATTATTCAATACAACGGACATTTTAAACAAAACAGTATTAGTCAATGATGTAGAGTTTAGTATAACAGGAGTAGTCAGAGATGTATCATCTACCCTCCCTCGTGCTTATGCAGAACTGTGGATTCCTTACACAGCCATTCCTGCCATAAAAGATTTTGCCGGAGCAGGTGGTATTGTGGGGATTTTCACCACCTTTATTTTGGCTGATAGTCCTGCTGATTTCCCCATAATAAAAGAAGAGATTGAAGTAAATAGAAAAAGATATAATACCTCAATATCAGATTGGGAATATGCGATTGACGACAGAACAATACTTACTGTATTCCAATCAGAAGTAAAAAAGCTTGATGATTGGTCGAGTTTTAATGAAGTCATCATTAGATATGGACTGATTGCCTTCCTATTTATGCTTGTTCCTGCGGTTAATTTATCAGGCCTTACATCCTCTCGCATGCAAGAACGAATCAGCGAGATAGGCATTCGAAAGGCATTCGGAGCAACTAAAGGTACATTAATTAACCAGATGTTGGCAGAAAACCTCCTCCTAACCCTATTAGGTGGAATAGTAGGATTGATCGTCTCTAATATCGTCGTCTATTTCATGCGTGACCTCTTACTGGGGAGCAGATGGGAAATGACGCCAAACATGACACTCTCCCTATCTATGTTGATCAATATGAGAGTTTTCACCTATGCTTTTGTCGTCTGCTTAGTGCTGAATATCCTTTCTTCTTATATTCCGGTCTGGGGTGCAACACGTCGTCCTATTGTACAATCTATTAACGACAAATAAGAACATCATGATAAAGCATATATTAAAACAAATCTGGAGTCAGCGGGGAAAGAACATCTGGATTATTCTGGAACTTTTCATGGTTTTCATTATCCTGTGGTATGTTGTAGATTTCTTCTCCGTTATGGTAATTAATTCAAGAACTTCAACCGGCACAGATATTCAAAATATTCACCGCGTCATACTTGCTACTTATAAAGATGATAATCCTAAATTCGTCACTTACGAAGAGGGAAGCGAAGAACCGGGCAGAAACTTCCTGCGCATAATAGAAAGGATCAAATCTCATCCTGATATCGAATCAGTATGCATCGGACAATGGTTTTATCCTTATTGTACAAGTAATAGTTCAAATGGTTATTTCATTGATTCTTTATCTGTTCAATGCCAGATTTTAAGAGTCACGCCGGAGTACTTTAGAATGTTCAACGTGTTTCCCTATGACAGTAATAATCCGGAGATATTAGAGAAAGCGATCAAACAGAATGAAGCCGCTATTTTATCATTAGAAGCCAACAGAAAGTTATTCAAAAATACAAATGCCACCGGAAAGATAATCTACGAGAGAGGTGACAGTAGTCTGGTTTCTGTTGCCGGTGTTAGCCATGAAATAAAAGGACATGAATATGAACGCCCGAGAGCGTATATTTTCAAACTATTTAGTGAAGTAGATCTTCTGAAACAGAAAGAACAACAGATATGGGAAATAACGGATATCTGTATTAAAACAAAACCCGGCATAAACCAAGCTGGTTTTCCTTCCCGTTTTAAAGAAGAAATGAAACAACAGCTCGCAATAGGCAACTATTTTCTGGCAGACATTATGCCGCTAACAAAAGTACGTGAGAATTATCTTTGGTCGTACGGAATCACAACTACATTAAACTACCGGATCGGAATTGGAATCTTTTTCCTTATTAATATCTTCCTCGGTGTGTTAGGAACATTCTGGTTACGGATTGAAAAGCGTAAAGGAGAGATCGGGCTACGTATGTCTGTCGGATCAACTAAATCACAGATCATGAAGCTTATGCTCGTGGAAAGTATTTGTATGCTGGCAATCGCTTCCGTACCCGCGCTTTTAGTCTGTATAAATCTGGCCTATCTGGATGCCCTATCTACCGATTATATGGATATAACGGTAAGTCGTTTCTTACTGAACACATTACTGACTTACGTACTATTAGTAATAGTTATTGCATTGTCAGTTTGGTATCCCGCCAAACGTTCAGCAACAATCCAACCGGCAGAAGCGCTGCATTATGAATAATAGTCAATTTTTAAGATTAAACATAAACACATTCAGACCCGGTAACGCAGTGATGCGAAGCCGGGTTCTCTTTTAAAACCGAAGTGAAGCATAAAAACCAATATGTTCCTTTCCCGCAGCAGGGGCAATACTCAAATTGTATTTTTCAGCAAAGGGTTTTGTGAACACATAAGCACTTGCTACTCCCAATGCAGCTCCGGCCGCCACATCCCACCAATCATGCTTTTTACCATACACCCTACTCCATCCCACAAAACTTGCAGCAGCATAAGCAGGTATTCCCCATTTCCATCCATACCGTTTCTGAATAAAAGCAGCTCCGGTAAATGAAACAGCCGCATGCATGGAAGGAAAAGAATTATTGTCGCTTTTATCAGGTCGTTCTTTATTTATCAGCTCCTTCAAAATAAACGCAGTACCTACCGTAGAAATACCAGCCAAGGCTCCCTGCTTCAGACCATCCCAGTCTTGCAAAGCTACGGTAGAAACCAGACAAGCAGCAGGAATAGCTACAGCAAAAACATCCCCGGTAGTACGTACTGTCTTCCTGCTCCCACTCACTTCGATAGTCTGAGCTGATAATGACGAAAAAAGTAAAACAGTCAAACACAATAGCAACAAACGGTTCATCGGCAAATATTTTTTTTAATTAAAAAAGAGCAACAATCTTAGGAAAGAATACAATTCCTCCTACTATAGCAGCAGTAATAGCAGCAATCAATACAGCGCCAGCAGCCAGATCTTTAACCTTTCCAATCATCTCTCTACGTTCCGGTGAGACATAATCACATAATATTTCAACAGCAGAATTAAACGCTTCCATTGCAAAAACAAATCCAATAGCAAAAACAACCATAAGCCACTCCGTAGCAGATATATGCAGTAAAAATCCGCTAATAATCACACAAATTGCCGCAAAACAATGTATCCAGGCATTGTGTTCTCCAACGATCAATGTTTTTATTCCTTTAAAAGCATAATAAAAACTTTTCATTCTACTTTTTACTGAAAACCGTTCTTTATTCATTGCATACCAAATCTTTGCGCAAAGATACAGAAACTTTATTAAGCAATATTACTCATATAGAACGAGAGGGTACTACAATCAAATGTTGACTTATAAAATATAAGAATCTGTTTTGAATTTATTCTCTATTTTTTTATATCTGATTGTTATTTGGCGAAACATGTGAAGACAAGACAAAAAGAAACTATTTTAACCATTTTGCTTACGCACTTCAAAAGCACTTAACCTCATTTTTCTTTCGTTTATATAGTTTCAAACCAATAAATATTTCATAATGACAAATAAAGACCGTTTTTTCACCAAAAACACAAAGGTTGTATTCCAAAATATAAAGATTATTTTCCGAGACGTAAAGGTTATTTTTCGAAATATATCCTTTATCTTCAAAAAGAGTTGCGTAATTTTAGATTTTTTTCTTTTTACAAATCTTTAAAAAAACGGACATGCCGGATAATACAATTTAAACAACATCTCCCGAATTCTGCTCTTCAGGCACATACTTCGTTATTTTGTTAGAGAAGTCAGCCCAAAAAGCCTCATTTGCGATCAGAATCAATCCGACACAAAAACAGGTGATTTGCAAACATTTTGATTTTTCAAACCAATAGCTCTGAGCAAACGCATCTAAGATGCCTGTTTTAATTTTTATAGGATATTTCTTGAGGGCTTGTTTCGGTCTTATTTCATCTTCTTTTTTGCTTATCGGCATCTCCGCATTCAATCACATAGCCCGCTATGCTCATTCATGCGGATATACAACTAAACAAAAAATAAATCGAAATAAGCCACGAATAAAAATTTAAACAGGCTCTAAATAAAGTTTTATCATTTATTTTTTTTCTATATTTGCTCCCGAATTGGTTCTTCTATTCTTGTTCAGGAATAGTAAGATTAAAAGGGAATCAGGTGAAAATCCTGAACAGGCCCGCTGCTGTGAAACTCTGCTTTATAGCTCTGACACAATCTTTTGCCACTGGTTAACCGGGAAGGCGTCGGAGTAAGAGTCAGTCAGAAGACCTGCCATTCATTTTTTAGATTTGTACCCTCGAGGATAAGGGTGTAAGTAAACAATTAACATTAAGTTAATGTAGTAAAAATGTAGAAAAATGAAAGAAGCCACAAACAAGGGCTTTCTTTTGTTTGTTGGTATAAAGATGACGGTAGTTATCTACTGAATTCTGCTGTGCTGACCAGAGGGTCTGCATCGTATATACCTGAAAATTTAATTGATTGAATTATGATTAAAAAAGTGTTGGTTGCCAACAGGGGCGAAATTGCAGTTCGCATCATGCGTTCATGCCGTGAGATGGAGATACAGACAGTGGCTGTGTTTTCAGAAGCAGATCGTACATCGAAGCATGTTTTATATGCCGATGAGGCGTGTTGTATAGGCCCTGCATCGTCTATTGAGAGCTACCTTAACATTGATGCCGTAATTCAGGCAGCGAAAAAACATGGAGCGGATGCTATTCATCCGGGCTATGGTTTTCTTTCAGAGAACGAACAGTTCGTTCGCCGTTGTGAAAAAGAAGGCATCATTTTTATTGGACCTACTGCTGAAACGATGATTTCTATGGGTGATAAGATTATGGCCCGTAAACAAATGATCGCAGCCGGTGTCCCGGTAGTTCCCGGTACGCAAGACAGCATCTCCGACCTCGAGGAGGTGCGTCGAATTTGTAAAGAGATCGGTTTCCCTGTTATGCTTAAAGCCTCTATGGGAGGTGGTGGAAAAGGGATGCGTCTGATCAACAAGGAAGAAGAAATACGGGAAGCATATGAAACCGCGCGCTCTGAAGCATTCTCTTCATTCGGAGACGATACGGTGTACATCGAGAAGTTCGTTGAGGAACCTCACCATATCGAATTTCAGATACTTGGAGATAAACATGGGAACGTGATTCATCTATGCGAACGTGAATGCTCGGTTCAACGCCGTAATCAGAAAATAGTTGAAGAAAGTCCTTCAGTTCTTATGACTCCCGAACTGCGTAAGGAAATGGGTGAAAAAGCGGTTGCAGCAGCTAAATCCGTTCACTACATCGGCGCGGGGACTATAGAATTCCTCGTAGATAAAAATCGCAATTTTTATTTTCTTGAGATGAATACGCGCCTCCAGGTGGAACATCCAATCACGGAGGAGGTTCTTGGTATCGATCTTGTAAAAGAGCAGATTCATGTAGCAAACGGAGAGCCTATTCGCTTCAAACAAAGTGATATTGTTCAACGCGGACATGCTATCGAATGTCGTATTTGCGCAGAAGACACAGAAAATAACTTTATGCCATCTCCGGGAGTTATACGCCAATTAATGGAACCGACCGGAATTGGGGTTCGTATTGACAGTAATATTTACGAAGGATATGAGATTCCTATCTATTATGACCCGATGATTGGAAAACTGATCGTATGGGCTACTAATCGCAAATACGCTATTGAACGAATGAGACGTGTTCTTTATGAATACAGAATAAACGGGCTTAAAACAAATATCGGTTATCTGCGCCGCATTATGGACGTGCCCGATTTTGTGAATGGAGACTATACTACTGCTTTTATTGCCAAAAACAGCGACCTGTTGAAACAGGAGGAAAATTTAGACAATGAAGAGGTGGAAAATATCGCATTAATTGCTTCTTATATTGACTATTTAGTTAATCTGGAAGAAAATAAAAACGATAATCCGCAAGACAACCGTCCGATCAGCCGCTGGAGAGAATTTGGATTGCAAAAAGGAGTATTAAGAATCTAAGAACAACAGTATGGAAATACATATAGGTGACCGGGTGGCGGAAGTTTCCCTTATAAATAAAGAAGGTAATAATGTAAGTGTTAGTATTGACGGAGTAGTATATGATGTCGATATTGTGATGACCGAAAATGGCGCTTGCTCAATTCTACATGATGGCAAGTCATACAATGCCGGCCTGATTCGTTCAAACGGAGGTAAGAATTACAAGGTGAATATGCATTTCTCCTCTTATTCGATAGATATTGTGGATACACAAGCGAAATACTTACGTATGAAGAAGAGTAATAAAGAGAAGCAAAATGATAACATTACTTCTCCAATGCCCGGAAAAGTAGTGAAGATTCCGGTTCAGGTAGGTGATCGTTTATCCGTCGGGGATACGGCTATAGTTATCGAAGCGATGAAAATGCAAAGTAATTACAAAGTCAACTCAGATTGTTTTGTTAAAGAAATCTTAGTACAGGAAGGAGATGCCGTAAATGCAAATCAGGTATTGATTATGTTAGACTTAATAGCAGAAGAAGATAATGGAGCAACAACTATATAAGAAGTTTGAAGAATTAGACAAAGCTGCCGAACTGGGTGGTGGTACAAACAAGATACAAAAGATACATGATGCAGGGCGAATGACTGCCCGTGAGCGCATTGATATGTTATTAGATAAAGGAACGTTCGTGGAATTGGACAAATTCGTAACGCATCGTTGCTCTAATTTCGGTATGGACAAAACCAAAATAGCAGGTGACGGTATCGTTTCCGGGTATGGGAAGATAGATGGACGTCAGATTTTTGTTTATGCCTATGATTTTACGGCTTATGGAGGAACATTGAGTAAAACCAATGCAGCCAAAATTGTTAAGGTACAGAATCTCGCACTGAAGAATGGGGCTCCGGTTATAGCATTGAATGATTCCGGCGGTGCACGTATTCAAGAAGGCGTGGATAGTTTAGCCGGCTATGCCTCTATTTTCTACCAAAACACGATGGCATCCGGAGTGATACCTCAAATATCAGCTATTTTAGGACCTTGTGCGGGAGGAGCATGCTACTCTCCTGCTTTGACCGACTTTATCTTTATGGTAAAAGAAAAAAGTCATATGTTCGTAACCGGTCCCGAAGTCGTAAAAACGGTTACACACGAAGAAGTTGACAAAGAAGAATTAGGAGGTGCATATACACATAGCAGTAAAAGTGGTGTAGCCCATTTCTTAGGCAACACTGAAGAAGAAACCTTGATGAGCATTCGTGAGTTACTGAGCTTCCTTCCATCCAACAATATGGAAGATGCACCTATCAAACAAATAACCGATGATATTAATCGCGAGGTAGAGGCTTTGAATGAAGCAGTTCCCGCCGATCCGAATATTCCATACGATATTAAAGACATCATTGAACCGGTAGTAGATGATCAATACTTTTTTGAAGTAATGCCTCATTTTGCCAAAAACATTGTTGTAGGATTTGCCCGTATGGCCGGTCATTCTGTTGGTATTGTTGCTAATCAACCGGCTTATCTTGCAGGAGTACTCGATATTGATGCTTCCGACAAGGCTGCACGCTTTATTCGTTTCTGCGACTGTTTTAATATTCCGTTAGTAACATTCGAAGATGTTCCGGGGTTCTTACCCGGATCCGGACAAGAGCATGCCGGTATTATCCGCCATGGAGCAAAAATTGTTTATGCCTATGCAGAGGCAACCGTTCCTAAGGTGACCTTAATTACCAGAAAGGCCTACGGAGGTGCATATATTGTTATGTCAAGTAAAGAAACCGGGGGAGATATAAATCTGGCCTATCCGACTGCAGAAATTGCTGTAATGGGTGCAGAAGGTGCTGTAAATATTCTTTACAGAAAATCTGATGAGGAGACAAGACAAAGAGCAATGGAAGAATATAAAGAGAAATTCTCCAACCCTTATCGTGCAGCTGAAGCAGGATATATCGACGAGATTATTCTGCCGAAACAAACTCGTCGCAAATTAATTCAGGCATTGGATATGGCTAAAAACAAGAGCCATAGCAACCCTCCAAAAAAACATGGTAATATTCCATTATAAAAGAAACTATACATACACATAGTATTAGTTATTGTTAGAAATGTTCAATAATGTGTAAAGAAGCCTCCGCTGAAGTGATTCACCGGAGGTTCCGCTTTTATGCACATTATCGACCAAAGTGTGCGGTTTCAAAAAAAACTTCTATCTTTGACGCGTTTTGTTATAAGAAGAAACAGAACGTACACGTAATAATTAATTAATTTATGAAGAGAATTATACTTTATGCATGCATATCCATGCTTCCTTTATCTTATGCTGCAGCTGAGGGCTATCAGGTAAATATTCAAAGCACAAAGCAAGCCGGTATGGGACATGTTGGAACAGCAATGAAATTAGGTGCGGAAAGCATGCACTTTAACCCGGCAGGTCTTGGTTTTCTTGAAAAAGAAGTAGATCTGTCACTTGGTGTTGCAGGAATATTTTCCACAGCTAAATATTCAAGCCTTGACGGTACATATAAACACGAGAGTGATAATGATCCAAGTACTCCTCTTTATGCCTATGCCGGATTTAAAATTTACGATAATTTCTCCGCAGGGGTTAGTTTAACTACGCCATACGGTAGTGCTATGAACTGGGGGAAAAACTGGAAAGGTTCGCACCTTATTCAAAACATTTCGTTAAAAGCATTTTCTTTACAGCCAACGCTTTCTTATCGCCCGTTCGACCGATTGAGTATTGGAGCCGGATTAATGGTTATGTTTGGCAATTTCTCTCTTAGCCGTGCTTTGTTTTCATCAAGTGATATGGCGGACTTAGCGGCACTTATGCCTCCGTTGGCTCCATATGCGGAAAAATATAAAAATACCACCCCGGTGTATGCTGAGTTATCCGGAGATGCAGGAGTAAGGTTAGGCTATAATATTGGTGCAATGTTTGATGTTACCGATCAATTTACGGTCGGTGTATCTTATCGTTCCAAAGTAATGATGAACGTTGGCGAAGGAACAGCCAAAGTTTTCTATGCCAATGAAACAGAGTTAAAGCCTATTCTGGGAGCGATGATTCCGGCATTAGATGAAGGTACACTGGAAGCTGAATTACCATTGCCATCGAATTTTAATATTGGCGCAACCTACAAACCAAATGAAAAATGGCTTCTTTCCGGAGAATTACAATTCGTTGGTTGGGGTGCGTATAAAAACTTAGATGTTGAGTTTAGCCCAGAGTCATTGAGCCAATACAATATCAGTGCACCCAAAAATTACGAAAATACAATAATATACAGATTAGGTGCTCAATACGCACTAACACATCGTTTTGATTTACGCTTAGGTGCTTATTATGACGAATCTCCGGTAAAGAGTGATTTCCTGAATCCTGAAACGCCAAGTATGGATAAGTTGGGATTGACTACCGGTTTTTCTTTTCGTCCGACAGATTCCTTCTCTGTTGATCTTGCCTTCAATTATGTAACAGGGTTTGGTCGCAAAGGATCTTATACGGATAAAGCAACCCTGACACAACAACCTCGTAAATTTGAAGGAGACTATGACGTAAATGCGTTTACAGTCGCCCTTGGATTAGCATATACTTTCTAATACCATTGTTAACACACACAAAAAGGGGGATGCAAAACACAATCTGCATCCCCCTAATTCTATCTATCAGGTTTTATATCGAACAACCGTATGATTATTCCCACTCAATTGTTGCAGGGGGTTTTGAACTGATGTCATAAACAACACGATTCACCCCTTTTACTTTATTGATAATTTCGTTAGATACTTTTGCTAAGAACTCATAAGGCAATTGCGCCCAATCTGCAGTCATAGCATCTGTTGATGTTACCGCACGTAATGCAATCGTATTTTCATATGTCCGTTCATCTCCCATTACACCTACAGAACGAATCGGTAACAGAATTGCACCTGCTTGCCATACTTTGTCATAAAGCCCCCATTCTTTCATTAATGATATATAGATATCATCTGCATTTTGTAATACACGTACTTTCTCTGCTGTAATGTCACCCAGTATCCGAATGCCTAAACCTGGTCCAGGGAATGGATGACGTTTAATCAAGTGAGGCATCATGCCTAATTCTGTACCCACGCGACGCACCTCATCTTTAAATAAAAGGCGAAGAGGCTCTACTAATTTCAGATTCATTTTTTCAGGCAGTCCACCTACGTTATGATGACTCTTTATAACGGTTCCCGTTATTGATAAAGACTCGATAACATCCGGGTATATCGTACCTTGACCCAGCCATTTTATATCCTTCAATTTATGCGCTTCTTCGTCGAATACATCAATAAAACCTTTACCGATAATCTTACGTTTTTCTTCAGGTTCTGTTACTCCGGCTAAACGAGCATAGAATTTTTCGCTTGCATTCACTCCTATAACATTTAAGCCTAAATGTTCATAGTCACGCAATACGTTTTCAAACTCGTTCTTACGAAGCAAACCATGATCAACAAAAATACAAGTAAGATTCTTTCCGATTGCTTTATTTAGCAACACGGCAGTAACTGATGAATCAACTCCACCGGATAAAGCAAGAATAACCTTATCGTCTTTCAGCTGTGCCTTTAATTCTTTAACCGTATCTTCAATGAAAGATGCCGGAGTCCAATCTTTTGAACAACCACAGATAGAAAGAAAGTTGTCTAATATTTTAGTGCCATCGGTGGTATGAAACACTTCCGGATGAAACTGTACACCCCATGTTTCTTCACCTTCCACTTTGTAAGCCGCAGCTTTTACATCATCCGTGCTTGCAATAACTCTGAATGATTCCGGAAGAGTGGTAATTGAATCCCCGTGAGACATCCATATTTGAGCACCGGGAACTACACCTTTCAACAAAAGGTTGTCACCTTCTATATAAGTCAATTTAGCGCGACCATATTCTCTCGAATTAGCAGATTCTACAGTGCCACCCGAAGTATAAGCAAGAAACTGAGCACCATAGCAAATACCCAGAACAGGATATTTTTTTCTTATTTCACTAAGATCTGCCTTAAACGCATTTTTGTCGTACACAGAATAAGGACTTCCCGAAAGGATAACTCCTTTTACACCTGTTGCGTCCTGAGGGAATTTATTGAAAGGAACAATCTCACAATATGTATTCAACTCACGTACCCTGCGGCCGATAAGTTGAGTCGTTTGCGAGCCAAAATCAAGAATGATAATTTTCTCGTGCATGCGATGTAGAGTATTTTATAATGAGTAGTGCAAAGGTAGTAATAAAAAAATTATCCGTGTTAACCGTACTTTTAATTTTATAGTTGTTATATTTATGACAATTTAAACGATACGTTCTTTTACATTGGCTCGTTCACGTTTATAAAACAAATCTTCCACATAGATTCATATTCTTATGAATACTGTGGTAAATTATTAATTTCTAAAATGAAATAAAACAGGTTTAGTGAAATGAATGAAGAAAAGAAAGGAGTTATCACACAAATTATAGGCCCTGTTGTCGATATTCAATTTAATACAACAGATACAGAAAGAGTTGAACTCCCCGCCATTCACGATGCAATTGTGGTAAACCGTCCGGAACATACCCCCTTAATTCTCGAAGTACAACAGCATATTGGAGAATATACGGTACGGACAATAGCAATGGATAGTACAGACGGCTTAAGAAGGGGGATGGAAGCTATTGCAACGAACAATCCCATTATGGTTCCCTTTGGCGAACAAGTTAAAGGGCGTCTTTTAAATGTAGTAGGAAATCCGATAGACGGGATGCGTGCCTTAAATAAAGATGAAGGCGCACCAATCCATAGACAGCCTCCTAAATTTGAAGACCTCACCATCACGCAAGAGGTTCTTTATACAGGAATAAAAGTTATTGATCTTTTAGAGCCATATCCTAAAGGTGGAAAAATTGGACTTTTCGGTGGTGCCGGTGTAGGTAAAACGGTACTTATCATGGAGTTGATCAATAATATTGCGAAGAAACATAATGGTTTTTCGGTCTTTGCAGGTGTAGGTGAGCGTACTCGTGAAGGAAACGACTTGCTTCGTGAAATGATTGAAAGCGGTGTAATACGATATGGCGACGAATTCCGTAAAAGTATGGAAGCCGGCCATTGGGATCTGAGCAAAATTGACTATGATGAAGTTGCCAAGTCGCAGGCAACTCTTGTTTTTGGTCAGATGAATGAGCCGCCGGGCGCACGCTCTTCTGTAGCCCTTTCTGGACTTACTTTGGCTGAAACATTCCGTGATCATGGTGATGAAACTGCCCCTAAAGACATCCTGTTCTTTATTGACAATATTTTCCGGTTCACGCAAGCCGGTTCTGAAGTGTCGGCATTATTGGGACGTATGCCATCTGCGGTAGGGTATCAACCTACATTAGCCTCAGAGATGGGAGCCATGCAGGAACGAATTACATCAACAAAATATGGTTCGATCACATCCGTACAGGCTGTCTATGTACCCGCAGATGATTTAACTGACCCCGCTCCGGCTACCACCTTCTCACATCTTGATTCGACGACTGTATTAAGCCGTAAGATTACCGAACTTGGAATCTATCCGGCTGTTGATCCATTAGAATCAACCTCACGTATTCTTGATCCTCTAATCGTTGGTGAAGAGCATTACACCACAGCGCAACGGGTAAAACAAATCCTGCAACGCTATAAAGAACTTCAGGACATCATCTCTATTTTAGGGATGGAAGAACTATCGGACGAAGATAAAACAACGGTGAATAGAGCACGACGTGTACAAAGATTTCTTTCGCAACCTTTTGCCGTTGCAGAACAATTCTCCGGAATTGAGGGAGTAACCGTAGATATAGAAGACACGATACGAGGGTTTAAAATGATTCTTGACGGAGAATTAGACAACATACCTGAACAGGCATTCCTGAATGCAGGAACGATAGAAGATGTAATCCGGAAAGGTGAAAGCATGAAACAAAAAATATAAATCTCAGTTATTGACGATTATGGAACTGATTGTTATATCGCCTGAAGGTGTACAACTTAAAGAAACAGCAGACAGGGTCACGCTGCCCGGAACTGTTGGCCCTTTTTCGGTTTTGAGAAATCATATACCATTTGTATCAACACTTGAAAAAGGCAAAATCATCTATGTGAGAGATAAAAAAATTATGAATTATAGTATTGATGGAGGTATTATGTTTGTTGAAGACAATATAGTACATGTGATGATTGAGTAGTTTACCAATTTAAACGGAGTTATTATGCATATTGGCAGGATTAGATTAGGAATTAGAATTTTATTATTATTGTGTGCTTTTTATATCGCTATCAGCGTAATAATTGAAGCTATATTTCACTTCTTTTTTCCGACCGGATACTGTAGTCAACATTTCATTATCGGATTGTTTTTTCTTGTCTCAGGAGTAATATTCAATTATTCTATGATCTATTACAGAAACACTGATCAAACACGACTGTTAAATGTATATATGACCGGTAGAATGATAAAATTCTTTTTTACGATTTTGTTCCTTTTCTTTTCCATCTATTATTTCAAGCCTAACAAAACAGCGTTTGCATTAATCACTCTTGTAAATTATTTTATTTTCTCAGCATTGGAGTTATACATCTACTCTTTGTACAATAAACGATTAATTAAACATGAAAAGAAGCAAAAAGAACATCGTTAGGTTCTTTCCTATTCTGATCCTGCTCTTCTTCACTACTTCAGCTTTTGCAGAAGAAAAAGAAGAATTAAACATAAAAGAATTAATCTTCGAGCATCTCGGAGATTCTTACAAATGGCATTTTTTCGAATGGAACGGCAAAGATGTCAGTCTCCACCTTCCGGTAATACTTTTAGACAAAAATGGCGGGTGGCATTTGTTTTCGTCATCCCGTTTGGAAGACAATGCGGTATATGAAGGATTCTATATTGCGAATGAAGGCCAGAACAAGAGCAAAATTGTAGAGAAAGACGAAACAGGAGCTGAAATCAGACCTTGGAATTTTTCCATTACCAAAAATGTATTGGCATTATTTATCAGCGTCTTCATTATTTCAGCATCTATCATGTCGCTTGCAAAATGGTATAAAAACGACAAAAGAAATCCGCCGTCGGGTTTTCTTGGTTTTATCGAAATGATCATACTTAACATTCAGGATGAAGTAATCAAGCCAAGTATAGGAGAAGACTATAAACGATTCTCTCCTTTCTTACTGACAGCATTCTTCTTCATCCTCACAAATAATCTTTTAGGGCTTATTCCTATATTTCCCGGTGGAGCAAATGTGACAGGAAATATAACGATTACATTATTTTTATCGTTCATCACATTCCTTTTGATAAATGTAAACGGTAATAAACATTACTGGAAAGAGGTTTTCTGGCCTGATGTCCCTACTTGGCTTAAAGTACCATTTCCTCTTATGCCATTGATTGAAATATGGGGAATTATTATGAAACCGGCCGCCCTGATGATACGTCTTTTCGCCAATGTTATGGCTGGTCACTCAATGGTATTGGGATTAATCAGTCTCATTTTCGTCTCCGTATCAATGGGTGTTGCAGCCAATATTGGAATGTCAACAGTAGCTGTCTTATTCAGTATTTTTATTAGCTTATTAGAGGTCTTAGTCTCTGTTATACAAGCATACATATTTGTACTCCTTTCGTCCGTATTTATTGGTATGTCTCGTATGAAAGAAAAGATAAAAGAAGAGAATTATATCGAACATCATTAAAATAAATAACATTTTAAATTTTGTATTATGCTATTATCAGTATTATTAGCTGCTGCATCAGCAGGAGGTTTAGGAACTATGGGTGCAACTCTTGGAGCAGGCTTAGCTGCTATTGGCGCCGGGTTAGGGATTGGAAAGATCGGTGCTGCGGCAATGGATGCAATTGCCCGCCAGCCGGAAGAAACAAACAAAATCAGAATGAATATGTTTATTGTAGCTGCGCTTGTTGAAGGGGTAGCACTATTTGCTATCGTTCTTTGTCTATTGGCTATCTAAATTAAAAGAAAAAACGTATGTCATTATTAACACCGGATTTAGGATTACTTTTCTGGATGTGTGTATCATTCGGAATCGTCTTTTTCATTCTGGCAAAATTTGGCTTCCCCGCAATTCTTAAAGCAGTTGATGAAAGAACTGAATATATCAATAAAGCATTAGAAGAAGCGGAGGAAGCAGAACGAAAACTGGCAACCATTAACAAGCAGGCAGAGGCCATTATTGGGAAAGCAGAAGAAGAACGCGCTAAACTACTTAATGAAGCTGGGGAATTACGTAACCGTATCATAAGTGATGCGCACGAAAAAGCTGAAGCAGATATCCGCATACGCCTAACGAAAGCGAGGTCGGAAATTGAGGAAGTAAAGCAAAAAGCTCTTACGGACATTCGTGGTGAGATTGCGGATATATCGCTGAAGATTGCAGGAAAAGTGGTTGACGAGGAATTGAAAAACGATAAAAAGCAACAGGAATTAATCGATCATCTGTTGAAAGAAGAGATTTATTATAAAAGCTAATAAGGATGGATAGAGGTATTATCTCCGGAAGATACGGAAAAGCGCTCTTTATGTATGCAGAGAAGCATGGGAAGGCACATGAAGTTTATGGGGAAACAAAATTTCTTTCCCGTAGCATGAGTAATTATCCGCAGATAAAGCGCATTCTTGCAAGCCCTGTTATCTCTGTCAAAAAGAAGCAATACATCCTTGAGCAGTTGTTTACTGATCAACCGATTAGCGATGTATTTAGTAATTTTCTTCGTCTTGTGCTTGAGCAGAAAAGAGAAGAACAATTGCAAACCATCTGTTTTATGTATCAGGAATACTATCGGGAAGAGAAGAAAATACTCCTTGTGGAATTAGTTACGGCTTCTCCGGTAGGAGAAGAAACGAAAGAACAGGTTATCCGGAAAATGAAGAATTTCACACAGGAACAAATCCGTCTGACAAATACAATAAATCCTGAGATTCTGGGTGGTTATATGTTGTATTGGGATACATACAGATGGGATGCAAGTATCGTTTCACGTATGAGAAAGATAAGAAACAGGATTAAGGAAAGTATAAATAATATCTAACAGTATATGTCTGAAAATATAAAAGTAAGTGAGATTTCTGAAGTAATTTACCAATTACTCGATCAGATGGATCCGGACAAAAACATGGAAGAAGTCGGAACGGTGATCCAGGTGCACGATGGTGTGGTACGCATATACGGACTAAAAAACGCAGAAGCAAACGAATTGCTGGAATTTGACAATGGCGTGAAGGCCATTGTTATGAATCTGGAAGTAGATAACGTCGGGGCCGTTCTATTAGACTCCACCGAAAAAGTAAAAGAAGGTGACATTGTTAAATGCACCGGTAAAATAGCCTCTTTACTTGTAGGTGAAGGGATTATCGGAAGGGTGATCAATCCTATGGGAGAGGTATTAGACGGTGCAGGCGCTATAGGGGGCGAACTAATCAGTATGCCTTTAGAAAGAAAAGCGCCCGGAGTTATTTTCCGCCAACCGGTACAGGAACCTATGCAAACGGGGATTAAATCTATAGACTCGATGATTCCAATTGGACGTGGGCAGCGTGAGTTGATTATCGGCGACCGACAAACCGGGAAAACAAGTATAGCTATTGATACCATATTGAATCAACGGAAAAACTTTGAAGAAGGCAATCCGATCTATTGTATTTACGTAGCCATCGGACAAAAAGCATCAACGGTAGCCTCGTTAGTAAACACGCTTCGCGAAATGGGAGCGATGGAATACACAACAATAGTTATGTCCACTTCATCCGATCCTGCCGCCCTGCAATATTTTGCCCCGTTTGCCGGAGCTGCCATCGGAGAATATTTCCGTGACACCGGCCGACATGCACTTATCGTTTACGATGATTTGTCCAAACAAGCCATTGCCTACCGTGAGGTTTCATTAATACTTCGTCGCCCTTCCGGCCGTGAAGCCTATCCGGGAGACATATTTTATCTACACTCCCGCTTGCTCGAACGTGCAGCAAGAATCATAAACCAAGATGAGATGGCTGCCAAAATGAATGACTTGCCCGAAAGTCTGATCGGCAAGGTTAAAGGAGGAGGCTCTCTGACTGCACTTCCTATCATCGAGACACAGGCCGGAGATGTATCCGCCTATATACCTACAAATGTAATTTCTATTACCGACGGACAGATATTCCTTGATACCGACTTGTTCAACCAAGGAAACAGACCGGCTATTAATATCGGTATCTCAGTCTCCCGTGTTGGAGGACGCGCACAAGTAGCCGCCATGAAAAAGGTGGCAGGAACATTAAAAACATCACAGGCACAATACCGCGAATTAGAGTCATTCATCCGTTTCGGAGGCGAAATAGATAAAATTACAGAGCAGGTTATCGATAAAGGCCGAAAGAACACGGCTCTGCTTATCCAACAACAATATCATCCGTTGAAGACAGGAGAACAAATTGCGATACTCTACTGTGGAACACATGGATTATTAAGAGAAGTTCCTATTGAGAAGGTACACACCTTCGAGATGAAGTTTCTTGAACGATTGAGATTGACAGAACAGGAAACGATTCTATCGCCCTTAGAAAAAGGGATTATTAATCCCGAAATAGAAACTGCAATAGAAAAAATTGCAGCAGATATTTGTAAACAATTAGCTTAAAAACACAAAACCGTATGGCTTCACTAAAAGAAGTAAAAAGACGAATTGTTTCTGTAGAAGGAACGCAGAAGATCACCGTCGCAAGACAAATGATCTCTTCTGCACTTCTACATAAAAGTCAGGACAGCTTGGCAAAGGCCAAAACATACCGCCAAGCCATAGACGAGCTCTATGGAAAAGTTGCCGTATTAGATACAGATAGCCAACAAACGAAACGACACAAACCCGGAGAAGGAAAAGTAGGGGTAATACTTATCTCGTCAAACAGTGGCATGTGTGGGGCTTTCAATATAAACATAGTCAAAGAAGCAGAACACCTGAAAGAACGCTATCCAGGAAAAGAGTTGATTTTATATCCCATAGGAAAAAAAATACGCGAGACGCTACTGAACCAAGGACATCAATTAGGTTTTGAAAAGAATTTCAATTTAGACCAGATATTAGAGAAACCGACCTTCAATAAATCAGTCGAAGCCGTACATTATTTCTCAGACCTATTTAAATCCGGGCATTGGGAGCAACTAATCGTTATTTACACCCACTTTAATACTGTCGCCTCGCAAGAAGTGATTCACGCTCCACTTATGCCATACACAGTTAAGACAACAGAAAAAAACAACAATCGTTTTCTTGTAGAACCGTCTTTAGAAACAGTACGTAAAAACTTATTAGAAAAGAGTTTAAAAACAGCATTCCACACAATGTTGATCGACAGCTTAACATCTGAATACGCAGCTCGCACCATAGCAATGCAATTAGCCAGTGAAAACGCAAACGAATTATTGTCTGAACTGAATATCACGTACAATAAAGTACGTCAGCAAAACATTACCACCGAACTTTTAGATATCGTGGGAAATTCATTTGCATAAGGTGGTTTTTTCGGATCAGGCAAAATATCCGGTTGTTATGGTAATCATCCATCGTGATACGTCTATACTGCAAACTGGCATTTTAGAGACCAATGTCATCAACTTAAACTTCTTGCTCCACTTTAGTCTTACTATTCATCGAATAACTCCGGCTGAAAGCCGAGTATATATCAGCCCAACACAACGTGTTGGGTAATAGGACACCCTTCCTTTGCGGCCTGAAAGGACAGTATAAAGCTACCCTAATATCCGTTATGTTGCCCCTTCAGGGCGTGAGACTCGTTCTACATCCTTCCCAACGCGTTGCGTTGGCTATAATATAGCAGGCTTTCAGCCTTAAAACCAAACTGTATAGCTTAAGTTGATGACATTGGTTTAGAGACTACGCTGAGCAGAGGCTTCCAACAAAATCAATCCCGTTCATATTGTTGATTTACAAT
>NZ_JAQWCQ010000007.1 GCF_028705895.1 Massilibacteroides sp.
TCCTACTCGTTAAGAATAGGCCAAACTTGTACCAACTAACCCCAAATAGGATAAGACTTGATCCTACTCGAGGCTAGTTATATCAATTTGTAAAGAACTGCAATACGTGGTTTACCGGAGGCTTACGTTTCTACTTGTTTTTTCGTACCTTTGTACCCAGAGTTTCAGGGCAAAAAGGCAACCTCAAAAGCCGAGGTACGAGCGAAAGCTACAAGACGTTGATATTCAACACCATGAACATTCAACTATTTTTGAGAATGAAATAAAATAGCTTGCCGTACCTTTTAAATTGCAAAGTGCTGAAAACTAAGAATGTGAATAGAGTGCATCGGGAAGTAAGCAAAGATAACATCTGTGATTATTTCGCCTTTTATTTCTCCAAGATAGTGTATGAGTTAATTTTCGAGTTCTATTCTTACCTTAAAATTCTTAGAAATGAAATCTTTTATGTTTTTGGCATATATTCGACATTCTATTTCAAACTCATCTGTACTAATATCATTTATGACAGCTATGCGAAGATCTTCCTTGAAAGAATCAGTTGATAATCCATGTTTTATATCTCCAATATTGCTTTCGATAACATAAACCAATCCTTCTTCTGTAACAGTAGGATAGAATAGATTCATATTTATTTTTCCTTTATCTGAACAGGGCATTATTTTGAATAAAAAGATAAAAGCCAAATGACAGAAACGCCCATTGGAGGTAATCTTCAAAAGTCGTGTTTTCTCGAAAAAAGATTGCTCTAATTAACCAAAACCAAATATAAATATTACCAGCTAAAATATATATTCGCTTAAATAATAAATCTATTTTAGCTCATAATTCGTTTTTTAATTGTCTTTTATCCATAGACTTGATGTTGTAATAATTGATAATCAATCTTTCATAATCTCCCAATATCCTCCTCTAGCCGAACCATGCCGAACAATAACACCATCCGCTGTCATTTTTTGCAAATGATATTTAACACCATCTGCAGTAATACCCAATATAACGGCTAGCTCGTTGCGTGTAATCTTGGTATTATTACGTATTTGTTCTATGATTTTATCACGAGTTGAACGTGGAGTGTTGCTTTCAAGTGCCAATGTTTCGTCAATTACACCTAAAATAAATTCAATGAATGGAGTACAACCATCTTCGCCTCCGCTAATTGCAATAGCTTTATAATATTCCTTACGATATTTATAAACGATATTTTCAATAGGTAGATTCTTGAATACAGGTCGCCAATTGGAGAGAATTAGCGTTTGCCACAATCTGCCTGTTCGTCCGTTGCCATCCGAAAAAGGGTGTATAAACTCAAATTCATAATGAAATATGCAACTCTTTATCAAAGGGTGTTCGTCTGTCATATTCAACCACTCAAAAAGGTCTTTCATCAATTGAGGTACAAGGTGAGCAGGCGGTGCATAATGAATTATCTCTTCACCCGAAGCCACACCAACACCTCCTGATCTAAAATGCCCTGCATCGTCAATTAATCCTGTCTCCATAGTAAGATGTGCTTTAAGAAGATCTTCTATGCTATTCGGATTCAATTTATCAAGCAGTTCATATGCTTTGATGGCATTTCGTATCTCTTGTACTTCATTGATTGGTGCAATAACAGGTTTACCATCCAATATCGCTGTTATTTGATCTGTCGTCAAACTGTTACCTTCAATAGCTAAAGAACCTTGAATCGTTTTTATGCGGTTTATTCGATGTAATCGTAATTCCTCTTGAGCATAGAAACTCCCTACCGCTTCGCTTATCTTGGAAACGAGGTCAATAATCTTTGGGGTGATCTTATATGGTGGTTTATATGACATATAGCAAAGATAAGAACAAATTTAATTAAGGGTAGCTAATCGGGTAGTTTATTTTAGGTAGTACTACCCAATAAAAATTCAATTTTAGCTGTTTGTTTTCCGAAAGTATTTATTGGCTTCCAACAAAATCAATCCCGTTCATATTATTGATTTACAACACATTAAAATCAATCGAATAGTTTTTATTTTTTGTGTTTTATTTTGACAAATAGATACTTTTTTCGTCCTTTTACTTACGCATAAAAAAATGTCCATCCTTGTTTTTTGATTTATAGCATCGTTTTAGACCAATAAATATTGCATTTAGACTAAAATAGCCCGTTTTTTACCGAAAATATAAAGGTTATTTTCTGAAAAATATCCTTTATATTCAAAAAAAGAATAGAATCTTTTTCCAAAAAGAATAGGGAGATTTTATCCATTGCCTTTTTTTGTTCAATTTTGATAATTCAAAAAAACGGGCATGCCGTATCGTGCGTTTTAAGTGTGGTTTTTCGGTGTTTGTTTTTCGGGTACATATATTGTCATTTTATTTAATAAAGCGCGTTAAAACAACGCTGTTGAAGCCGACGACAATTTGTCTGAAAATGACAAATTTTGCTATTATTTTGTTTTTTATTTCGCTTTTTTACATTTGCTGTCCACGATTTGTTTTAACCTATTGAGGTAATCCCATTAAAAACGACATAATCCAAGTGTAATAACAACCGGGGTTTCGGACTGATCCAAATATTGTCTATCTTCACCGTAATTCTACACAAAGGTGTTTGCACCATAATAGTGCAAATAATTTTAAAAACCGCACTGCAATAGAACAAAAATACTGTTTTTGTAAAAAACATGAAGTATGGATCACATATTGGGGTATTCAATGGTAATACGTGGGGATATTCATTATTTCCATCATATACATCTTTATCCGGAAGGGAATACTCATTTCCACAAACAAGCGTTACCGGAATACAAACAACTATTAACAGCCAAAGGTCAAAACAGCTTTGTTGAGATTACCTATGAGAAGCTTTTCAGATTAATGCGTGTTTTTTTTACTTCGGATGAACAAATTCGATGGATAGATTACTTACAAAACAGGTATATTATTGATTAATAAATTGCTGATTCGTACTCTTCATCGATTTGTCTATATGGTATTTTATATTACTTTTGTCTTCAACTAATCAGCAATAATTTTAGATGTGGATACAAAAATAAAGCTGCGGGTACAGGGATTGACTAACAGCCAAGTACAGTCGGGTGCATATGCTTTGGTGCTGGCAGAAGAAAATGGATTAAGACGAATTCCGATTATCGTTGGAACAGCTGAAGCACAATCTATTGCGATAGCCTTAGAACATATTACCCCTCCCCGACCTCTTACTCACGATTTGTTTACCAAGTTGATACAAACTATTGATTTAAAGCTGCAGGAAGTTTTTATTTACAAGTTTGAAGATGGGGTTTTCTTTTCTGAACTTATTATTGACACAGTTGACAAACAAATACGAATTGATTCACGTACGTCGGATGCGATTGCGATCGCGCTACGTATGTCATGTACTATTTATACCACTCCGGAAATAATGGAAGAATGCGGAATTATGCTTGAAGAAGACGGCACGGATTCTGACGATTCAGCGGATGAAAACGAACAGGAACAGGATCAACGGCTTGAGCCGGATGATTTAAAGGATGAAGACAAGCTGAAAGAATGGTTGTCCTTGATGTCTTCTGGTGAGTTACAACAGCGGTTGGATGAATCAATAGCTTCGGAAAATTACGAATTCGCTAAATTATATAGAGACGAACAAGATAGAAGAGAACGGGAGGATACAACTAAATGATTAATGAAACAGCGGGCTTTAGTTTTGATACACTTTGGAGAGGAATTTTAGGGATTTGCACCATCTTGGTCGTAGCTTATCTGTTAAGTAAGGACAGAAAAAAAATTGACTGGAAATTAGTTGGTGTAGGATTAATACTTCAATTAGCATTTGCTTTGGCCGTAATATATGTGCCGATTGTAGGTGCTTTTTTTGAATTATTAGGTAAGGTTTTTATTCGGTTAATGGATTTTACGCAGGCAGGGGTTGATTTTCTACTCGGTCCATATGCCTCAAAAGCAGGAGGGTTTGTGTTCCTGATCCATTCGTTGCCAGTTGTTATTTTCTTTTCAGCATTAGTCTCTCTGTTTTATCATTGGGAAATCATCCAACGCATCGTGCAGGGACTTTCATGGGCAGTAAGACGAATACTGAACATCTCAGGTGCCGAAGGTCTGGTTGTGTCGGGTAATCTATTCTTAGGCATGACAGAAGCTCCTGTGTTAATCAAGAATTATATCCCGTCTATGAACCGCTCTGAAATATTTCTGATTATGGTAGCCGGTATGGCTACAATTGCCGGTTCTTTGATGGGTACTTATATCGGATTATTATCTGGTAATGATCCTGTTCAACGTTTATTTTTTGCAAAACATCTTATTTCTGCGACAATGATGGCTATACCGGGAGCGATCGTTATTTCAAAAATGATTTATCCGCAAACGGAAACAGTAATCGACCAAACGGTGGAAACGGATAAAACAGAGTCTAATTCGACAGCACTTGAATCTATTTCTTCCGGAACGGGTATAGGTATTCGCTTAATGGTGAATATTGCAGCCATGCTGCTTGTTTTCATTGCGTTAGTAGCAATGGCCAATTATATATTAAATAATCTGATCGGTCACTATACAGGGCTAAATGATTGGATTTATCAAATAACAGAGGGTAAAAGTACAGGGCTTACTTTTCAGTTTATCTTAGGCGTATTCACCGCTCCGTTCATGTGGCTGATCGGTGTTCCTACAGAAGACATGATGCTTGTAGGTTCGTTACTTGGGCAGAAAACTATTTTAAATGAATTTGTAGCTTTTGTTCAGTTTCAGGAATGGAAAGAATTGGGACTATTCATGTCTCAGAAATCAATTATAATGTGTACGTATATACTGTGTGGTTTTGCAAATATATCTTCCATTGGCATTTTGATCGGAGGTATTGGGGTACTTGCTCCGGATAAGAGAGGAATGATTACTCGCTTAGGGCCGTACGCAATGATAGCGGGAGGTATGGTATCGATCCTGTCGGCCACATTGGTAGGAATGATTTTGGGATAAAACTATGCAATTATTTTATACACCGGAGATAATAACGAATCAGGAACTACCCAAAGAAGAAGCTAAACATTGCATTCGCGTACTTCGGCTTGGGGAAGGTTCGGAAATTAATTTAACAGACGGGAAAGGGAATTTTCACAAGGCTATTATTGAGCAAGCGCATCCGAAGCATTGTTTAGTATCAATCATAGAAACGATTCCTCAGCCATCTCTATGGCCTTTTTATTTGCATATTGCTGTTGCCCCAACGAAAAACATGGATCGTATGGAATGGTTTGCAGAAAAAGCAACAGAGATTGGAATTGATGCTATAACCTTTCTGAATTGTCGTTACTCTGAACGCCGGGAAATAAAAACAGAACGCATAGAAAAGATATTGATTAGCGCAATGAAGCAATCGCTTAAAGCAACGCTACCTTCGCTTAACGGAATGACCGACTTTAAGTCGTTCGTAAAGCAATCTTTTGAAGGGAAAAAGTTCATTGCCCACTGTGAACCCGGAGAGAAACGATTACTTAAGCAAGCCTGCCTACCGGGAGAACAGGCTCTTATACTAATCGGTCCGGAAGGTGATTTCAGTTCCGAAGAAATTGAATTAGCCCAAAAAGAAGGATTCATCCCCATATCACTTGGAGAAAGTCGGCTGCGAACAGAAACGGCAGCATTAACGGCTTGTCAAACTGTCCATTTTATCAATCAATAAACGAATAAAACGACATGATAAAAGATTTTGCCGCCATTGATTTTGAGACAGCAAATCAATATCGTACCAGCATTTGCAGTGTCGGTTTAGTCATCGTCAGAAATGGGGAAATTGTTGATCGTTTTTATAGTTTGATTCAACCGGAACCTAATTTTTATTCATATTGGAATACGCGCGTTCACGGTATTACGCAAGCCGACACAGAGAACGCCCCTGTTTTTCCATTTGTATGGAAAGAAATAGCCATACGCATCGAAGGACTCCCTTTAGTCGCGCATAACAAAGCGTTTGACGAAGGATGCCTTAAAGCTGTCTTCCGCACCTATTGTATGGACTATCCGGATTACACATTCTTCTGTACCCTCCAGTCTTCACGAAAGAAAATAAAAAACCTCCCGAACTACCAGCTACACACAGTAGCAGCTTGTTGTGGATATACATTAGAGAATCATCATCATGCCCTTGCTGATGCAGAGGCTTGCGCCTGGATTGCGCGTGAGATTATCTGACTTATATAAAGTAAATCGTATATATTTTTTTACATTTGTGTGTTAATAAAACACATTTCTGTCACTGTGAGCTCATTTTTAGAAAAAAGAATACTTGAAGACTTAAGAAAAGGTAACCGGGATGCATTTAATGAATTCTTTTGCTTCTTTTATCCTCGATTACTTGCTTATACATCTTCTATTGTAGAAAGCAAAGTGGCCGAAGATATAACTCAAGATGTCTTTTTATACGTGTGGGAGAATCGTAAAAAACTAAAAATTACGAACGGTTTCTACTCCTACCTGTTCCAGGCCGCTTATACGCGTTGTTTAGATTATTTGAAAAAGAATCAATCTGTAGAAAAATACAACTCACATGCAACGATAGAACACGCACGACTTTATGGCAATTTGATCAGTGGAGAGAATAGTGTTTTAGAAGAACTCTATTCAAAAGATTTTTACAAACTACTTTATTCTCTGCTTGAACAGATACCGGAACAAAGACGTGAGGTATTCATCCTTGCTTACATACACGGCATGAAGACGAAAGAGATTTCGGAGTTGCTAAAGATTCCACAACGGACAGTGGAAAGTCATATTTACCTGACAATAAAACATCTGAAAGATAAAATGAAGCCAAAAGATTTTCTCTTCATCTGTCAGATTTTAGCAATTTCTTCCGAGCTTCTCTGACAATCAAGTAAAGGAGATAATCAAGTACAAAAAACAGACAAAAATGATCAAACATTTATTATTAGTGACTTTAGGTGGTGGTATCGGTAGCGGATTGAGATATCTAACTACATATTGGATAATGAAACAACTTCCCAACTCTTTTCCACTAAGTACTTTTGTTGTAAATATATTGGGATGTTTTGCTATTGGTTTTTTAATGGGGTTAACTACACGATATGAAATATTCAATAATGAGTTAAGATTTTTATTAATTGTCGGTTTCTGCGGAGGATACACTACTTTTTCCACCTTTTCGGCGGAAAATATAAAACTAATTGAAATGGGGCATTACGGTATGGCAGCTTTGTATATAGCGACAAGCATATTGGGAGGAATTGCCGCTTTATGGGTAGGACATGTCTTATCCAAAATTTTAATTTCTTAATACAATCAGCTCATCCTATTCTTATAATCTTCATAACCAAACGTTCTATACAAAACAAATTCATCATTTTTGCTCCATAGCGCAAGTGCTGGGTGCGGAATACCGTTAAACATACTTGTTTTAACGATGGTGTAGTGAATCATGTCTTCAAAGATGATCTTATCTCCGATTTGCAGCGGTTTTTCGAATGACCAGTCACCCATAAAATCACCGCTGAGACAACTGTTTCCACCTATTCTATAAGTTGGCTTTCCCTCTATTGCATCTGTTGCATAACGAATAACCGGTTTATAAGGCATTTCCAGACAATCCGGCATATGGCACGTAAATGAGGCATCTATAATAGCCGTCTTAATTCCTTTGTTTTCCACAATATCAACTACTGTTGTCAACAAAAATCCGGTTTGCCAGGCAAAGGCACTTCCCGGTTCCATAATAAGTTCCAGATTAGGATATTTAGCTTTAAAGGCTTGCAAGAGCTTGATCAAATGGTCAATATCATATCCCTTACGCGTCATCAAATGACCTCCTCCCATATTTAACCATTTGATTTTAGAAAGAAGATGCCCAAAACGCAATTCTACTTCTTTCAGAGTTTTCTCCAAATCATAAGAGGAAGATTCACACAAGGTATGAAAATGTAGCCCTTCTATCCCCTCCGGTAACACATTTCCTAATTCATCGGCAATCACACCCATTCGTGAACCTGGAGCACAAGGATTATAAAGGTCTGTTTCCACAACCGAATATTCGGGATTTACCCTTATACCACACGAAACCCGATTTCCATCGGCTTGAACCATCGGATAAAAACGATTAAACTGAGCAACAGAATTAAATGTTATATGACTACTATATTTCAATATTTCAGGGAAATCAGCTTCTGTATAAGCCGGAGAGTAAGTATGTGCCGGACTTCCCATTTCCTCATAAGCCAACCGGGCTTCAAAACGAGAACTGGCAGTTGAATAAGGTATATACTCACGTATAATTGGAAAAGATTTCCACATGGCAAATGCTTTAAAGGCAAGAATTATATTCACCCCGGCATTGTCTTTTACGTGTTTTATCAAAGATAAATTATTTCTTAATAGTTTCTCTTCCATCACATAACATGGTGATGGTATTTTATTGAAATCGATCATTCTGTTTTATTTTCTATATTTCGAAGCAAAGATAGCTAACTGTTACAGAACGTAAAGAGACATCAATACTTTTTCAACAGGAAGGATGGATTTATACGTAAATATACACCGGCAGAGAAAGAGGTTTTGTTTTGTAACCCAACAGCCTTAGTGCTATAAATATCAACATCTACGCCAAGAGAATAATTATTTCCGAAAGTACGACTGTATTCAAAACCTGCATAAACTGTAGAACGATCTTTATAGACCGTAGTCTGATCCACTGTGGAAACCGAACCATAATAAGGAATACCAAAAAGAGAAATAAAATTCGTTCCTTTCCAATATCCCGTTTTCAGTCGGAAATCTGAAACATCCGCTGTCAAAGCGAAATGAAATGCTGTTCCATCATCGACCGGCCAAAGTTTACCTGCTTGCTGATAATATCCGAGCATACTAAACTCGGCCGTTAATTTCTTGAAAACACGATATCTTGCATTCCAATCCATTCCAATACCGGCCGCTGCATTCATCAAGGTATTAACAGAATTCGTTTGTATCGTATCTATCTCTCCCCCTCTATGTTGAGCCAATACTTGTATTGGAGAATAGAAATGAAAGTCTGATTGAGTGCTATTGTATTTGATTTTCGAAGACAGTCCAAAAGTAAATGCTTCCTGATGGATATCATTTTTAAAAATAAAGCTTTGCCAATTCACCCAGACATCGGCATCAAAGAAGCGGGATTTATACAATAACTGAGCACCCATCTCAGGATCAGCCGTCAGGTTTAATTCCGGATTATATAATGGTAGAATTAGCTGATGGTTAGCACCACCATATATATCACCTAAAACCAAGTCTAAGTGTTTCGATAAAGAGACATGTGCCCGCAGAAAAGGCAATAAACGAATTCCATGTTGGTAGCTATCCGGATTCCAGCTCGAAATATCCATATAGGCGTAAGACGGATAACGTTTTGTTCCATAGTAATATAATGTATGAATACCTCCTTCTAATTTTATATTTTCCAAAGGTTGGTAAACGACCTTCCCGTTCAACCAGAAACCGGGGAGTGTATGTCCTTTTAAAATATCCCCTTCATATTCGTTATTCTTAAAGAAGGTAATATTATCAATTTCAAAAGAGAGCTCTCCCTTCTTTTCCGGCAGAATTGTATTGTCCTCAATATATACCCGTTCATTAATCTGAGCCGACAAGGAAGCGACTGTTTCTATACCCAATAAAACAATAAGAAAGAGAAAGCGCATTAGTTCTTTTTGGCAAAATATAGAGTAGTTCATGAAAATTCTTTTTTGTATTCACCCTATCAATATCTATAGGCGGTACAAATGTGCAAAAAAAAATCGCATAAAACTGAATGTTCTACATTCATTGCGCAATCGCTTGCGCCCATTTTGTCCTTTTATATTCTCCATTCAAATAAGGAAAACGTTCTTGCGCGATATACGTCGTCAGTCCTGAATAATGTTCAATTTTGAAACCGCCATAATTTAGGAGAAACGTGGGTGAAGCTTTTTTGTTGATAACACATTTTTCTAACAAAAGGGCTAATTCTAACTTAGCATATTCTGTTTTTGTCAAACGCGCGAAATGTTGTTCAAAGTCGAAAAAGAGATGGTTGCTACTTCTGTCAAATACCTGTATGCCATCTATAGAAGGGAATTCCTCGTCTTTCGTATTTCTTCTCACCCACTCAGCCAGCTTTTCTAATTCTGATGTCCGGATAAGATTTAAAGTCACAGATTTAAAGGAACTTTCTTCTCCTAAATAGTCATATACATCCGTAAAAAAAGAAGACAAATCCGCCTCTGCCAGAAATAAACTATTAATTGAAGTCTTGTACACTTCCTTAAAGCCGGGCGACAAGATCTCTGCAGGTGAAGATAGAACATATTCTGTTTTATCTTTCAATTCATAGGCTACTTCAATTCCTCCCATATAACAAGCCTCAAAAACAATAAAGTCAAACAATGCATCAGGAATAGCATCTGCAAAATCAGGCAGATTCATCCATGTATTGTTATCTTTAATAATGGAACGGGGTGAATTAAGAGTTGCATCCGGTAACCACCCTGATGCGTGAGAGAAAACAACCAAACCATAAGAATCGGCCGGGCATTCTTCGACGGTTCGTTCGATTACTTTTGCCAAAACCTTGGCATCAGCAGAGTTTTCACTCGGAACTTCATAGATTATCCGCGATTTATTTTGTTTTTTATTTCTGTAGATAACTTCTAATTTTGCTCCATCCGGCAAATCTTGATAAATTACCAAATTGCCTCCTTCGCCGTTCCATCCTTCAACAATTGCATCCCGTTTATCTTCATAGGCTTGATTCAGGTCATTGTCCCGACCGATATAAACAAGGAGCGTTCGTTTTAAAGGATCAACTTCACAGTCATCTTCTACACAAGAAGTTAGAGACAACAATATAGCAAACAACAAACTTGACAAAACAATAGAAATGCGCATTTTTGACTAATTTTTCTTAGTAATAGAAATAAGTACACAAAAATAGTCTTTTTATCAATATATTCTGTTTTTTAAGATAATAATACGATATAAGAGAAAAACATCATCAAGAATCAAGACATATCTATCTTTTTTCATTATTTTTGAAGCTTTTAGTTGCCTACAGGTAATTATAAACTCGTTTCGTATTATAATTTCAGAAAATGACTGTGATTAAAAAAGTTATATTAATCATATTTTATATAGGAATCCTTGCGGGTATTACGACTTGTTCAACGCGTAAAAATGTTCAGGTCACTAATAAAACGAATATTTATCCTGTAAAATATCCTTCTTTAGTAATACCAACTCATTCTGCTGAATTAATTGCAGAATTCCCCACGCCTCCTCAACCCGCTTTGCAAAAAGCTGAGAGAAGACCGGTAACAACAAAATTCAGTGCTTTTCAGACCAAGCATGTCAAAGCAACAGATCCTTTGCTCTTTAATTCAGGAAATACCATTATTATAGATTTCTCAACTATTTCAGAGCAGGAATATGCATTTCCTTTGCCGGGCGGAAAAGTTATTTCGGATTACGGAGGGAGAAGAAGGGGACATTCCGGCATAGATATTAAAACTTGCGCAAAAGATACTATAGTTTCCGCTTTTGATGGTATTGTACGAATGGCAGCTCCTTACGCCGCCTATGGAAATGTTATTGTAGTCCGTCATTACAATGGATTAGAAACAGTATACAGTCATAATTCCAAGAATCTGGTAAAACCGGGTGATCCTGTAAAGGCCGGAGAACCGATTGCACTTACAGGACGTACGGGAAGGGCGACAACAGAACATCTGCATTTCGAAATAAGAATAAACGGAGAACATGTTAACCCCAATATCTTTTTCGATTTTAGTCAGCGGATACTCCGAAAAGAATCATACCTATGCGTCCGTAATGGGCAGAAAATTACGGTAAACAAGATTGATCCATTCCCATATCAGGAACAATATCTTTCAAGCTATCATTGACATGAAGCGTATATTAATCATAGGAGCGACTTCGGGAATAGGATTGGAAACAACACGTTGTTATATCCAAAAAGGTTGGCGTGTCGGTATTGCAGGAAGAAGGATCAATGCCCTGCAGGAACTGCAGAATCAGTTTCCCGATCAGGTTGCATATGAAGCATTCGACATTACCTCTCCGGATGCCGCAGAACATCTGAACTCGTTGATACAAAAGACGGGGGGGATGGATATTTTCCTGCTTAGCTCGGGCATCGGCAGTCAGAACAAAGAGTTAAATCCGGAGATAGAGCTGAATACCGTTCGTACGAATGTGGAAGGTTTTACGCGAATGGTTACAGTTGCATTTGATTTCTTTAAAAGACAAGGTTTTGGTCATATTGCTGTTATCAGTTCCATTGCAGGAACAAAAGGAATTGGGGTTGCTCCCTCCTATTCTGCAACCAAACGTTTTCAGAACAATTACATACAGGCCTTAGCCCAATTAGCACATCTTAAAAAATTAAACATCCAGTTTACGGATATACGTCCCGGATTTGTTGAAACGGATTTATTGAAAGACAGAGCATATCCTCTTTTGATGAAAGCAGATCAGGTAGCTGTTAAAATAACGCAAGCTATCGAGCGCAAGAAAAGAATTGTCGTAATTGATTATAAATACAAAATCCTCGTATTCTTCTGGAAGTTAATTCCCGGATGGATATGGGAGCGGTTATCAATAAAATAACAATCATGCCAGATAAAGAAGCGAAAGCACCTTACAAATTAGGCCTGGCTTTGGCAGGTGGTGGAGCACGTGGATTTGCTCATCTTGGAGCCTTTGAGGCCATTGAAGAACTTGGATTAA
The DNA here is from genome assembly GCF_028705895.1 of Massilibacteroides sp. Taxonomy (GTDB): domain Bacteria; phylum Bacteroidota; class Bacteroidia; order Bacteroidales; family Tannerellaceae; genus Massilibacteroides. The sequence continues at coordinate 12,766 of NZ_JAQWCQ010000007.1, forward strand.
AACCTGATATTATTTCAGGAACAAGCGCAGGCTCTTTAGCCGGTGTTTTTTATGCTGATGGTTATACACCGCAAGAGACCTTGAAACTTTTTAAAAATGTCAAATTCACCGAATTGGCAACGACTTCTTTACCGCGAAATAGTTTTTTTAAGATGAACGGACTAAGGACTTTTCTTAAAGAAAACATTCGTGCAAAGACATTTGAAGAATTACGCATCCCTCTACGGGTTATGACTTCCAACATTGAAACCGGCGAAAGTATCCTCTTTGATAAAGGTGAACTTATTGAACCGATTCTGGCTTCTTGTGCTGTTCCTATTGTCTTTGAACCAATAGAAATCGGAGGAAAATACTTGGTTGACGGCGGTCTTTTTGTGAACCTTCCGGCTTCAGTAATCCGCGATGATTGCGAGAAACTGATTGGTATAAACATAAGCCCTCTTTGTCCGCAAAAATATAACAGATCATTCAAATATATTATTGAGCGGTCTTTACATTATCTTATGGTAGCTAATGCCTTACCGGACAGAGATATTTGTGATTACTTAATCGAATCGACGGAGATTGGGAAATTTCCGCTTTTTGATCTGAATAAAGCTGCGGAAATTTACAAGACCGGATATATAGTTGCGAAACAAACGTTAGAGAAAAACAAGGAGCGCATTAAGCAAGACTTTTTCAGCCCGATCAAACAAGAACCAGCTCTTTCTTTCCTACAGCGATTAGCTAACGCCTTTAGAAAGTAAAGAAATCGGACTGTTCAACGATTTTGTTGCTTCACGAAATTATCCAGAAAATTATCTCTATAGGCATTACCGATAGAAACAATATGACTTTTTATATAAATCTCATTATTGTCGTACGAATCGATATGCTTCGTATTTACGATATATGATTTGCTAACACGAATAAAAGTTTGCTTGGGTAATCACTTTCTTCAGCAATATTTAATAGGGCCGCTATCTGAACACCTTTTACGCGTTTGGCAACATTTATTACGCCGGCCAACTGAGTTCCATCCAGATTACCGGCCACATTCATGACTCCTGCAATCTGCGTTCCGCTATATGCTCTGGATGAATTGGCCACACCTGCCATCAGAATACCGTTACCCTCTCCGCCAATTCCGTTATAAACACCGGCTAATTGAAATCCGGAGCTACTGTTTCCTACATAATTGGTTACACCGGCTAATTGGAATCCGGAAGCATTTTCTTTAACAAGATTGGCGACTCCTCCTAATGTGAAGACATTTTCATTCTTTGAAATCCCCGCGATTATATTTAAAGAAACTTGATTCGTGTACTGTGAAGCAAATATTCCCTGTGTACCTAACGGCGGCACAAACGTAAGTTGAAAAGAAGATTTTCGTTCTTCTGATGATTGAGCGTACAATAGTCCGGCGCTAAATAAGATAAGCCCCATTGATAAAAACATTTTCTTAGCATTCATACTGATAATCTTTATAAAATTTGTTGTGGGCAAATATAGACGAACAAACAGATGCATAAAAATATAATATACAACAGGGCGTTTATGATAGACAAAAACAAAATTAAGTCTCGTTCTATCAGAATTTCTTGCCTAAACCACGGACTGAATTCAGTATGGCAAGTAGAGCAACCCCTACGTCTGCAAACACAGCTCCCCACATTGAAGCGATTCCCAAAGCTCCAAGTAGCAAAACAAGAAGCTTGATAGAAATAGCCAGAACAATATTTTGAAGGACTATACTTCGTGTATATTTCGCGATCCGTATAGCCGTTGCAATCTTAGACGGTTGATCGGTCTGAATAATGACATCAGCCACTTCAATTGCCGCATCGCTCCCCATTCCACCCATAGCAATACCCACATCGCTCAAGGCTAATGCCGGGGCATCATTAATACCATCACCTACAAAGGCAATGCAATTTGTTTTATCTGCCTTGAGTTCTTCTATATGGCTTACTTTCTCTTCCGGTAATAAATCCCCATAGGCTGCGGTCAGTCCTAATTTACTTGCCAACTTTTGCGTTATAGTTGATTTATCACCACTAAGCATAATCGTGTTTCGTATGCCTAATTCTTTCATCTGTGTAATTGCATCAGCGGCATCTTCTTTTTCCTTATCCGCAATAGTTATATAGCCAATATATTCATTATTATAGGCAACAACAACATTCGTATCGACAACCTCATCAACCGCAGAATCATAGGATATACCATATTTCTTTAGAAGCTTAACGTTACCGGCCAAAACTGTTTTACCGTCTAATTCACCTTCGAGTCCATGTCCCGGTATTTCTTTTACATTGATGACTTCTAACTTCTGTCCTGAATCTTTTGTGTACGCAGTTATTGCTTTTGCTATCGGATGATTCGAGAATGACTCAATAGCAGCAGCTAAAGCAAGTAATTGCTTGTCGTCACCTGTCGCAGAATGTATCTCTTGTACATCAAAAACACCATGAGTCAACGTTCCAGTCTTATCCATCACAACGGTATTAACGTGCGTCATCAGATCAAGATAGTTCGCTCCTTTAAAAAGAACCCCATGTTTTGATGCAGCTCCGATTCCACCGAAATACCCCAGCGGCACGGATATAACCAAAGCGCAAGGGCAGGAAATAACCAAGAATACCAACGCTCTGTAAAGCCATTCGCTAAACACATAATCTGCGACAAAAAAGTAGGGTAATAAAGTCAGCGCAACAGCCAAAAAGAAAACAGCCGGAGTATAGATACGGGCAAAGCGACGTATTAATAGTTCTGTCTTTGCTTTTCGGGAAGAAGCATGTTGAACCAGTTCCAGAATTTTAGCAAGAGAACTATCAGAATACGTCTTGGTAACTTCTATTTCAACAACATTATCTAAATTAATCATACCGGCTAAGGCTGTTTCACCATCGCTGATTCGTTTAGGTTTACTTTCACCGGTAAGGGCAGACGTATTAAAACTACCTTGAGACAAAACAAGTATTCCGTCAAGAGGAACCCGTTCTCCCGGTTTGACACGTATCTTTTCGCCAATCTTCACTTCTTCCGGTTTAACAGTCACAAAGGCTCCATTTCTTAGCACAGATGCAGAATCCGGTCGTATATCTAATAATGCTTTTATGTTTTTCTGAGCTTTACTTACTGCAGAATCCTGAAACAATTCACCGACACTGTAAAACAGCATAACAGCAACTCCTTCCGGATATTCCCCGATTGCAAATGCGCCAATTGTGGCGATCGACATCAATGTAAATTCATTGAAAAAATCTTTTTGCAGAATAAACTCAGCAGATTCTTTAAGTACCGGAAAACCAACAGGTAAATAAGCAATTATATACCATATTAACCTAACATAACCTTTAAAAAACGAATCCGGCAAAAAATGGTCTAACGCAAGACCTGTTAAAAGTAAAATAAAACTAATACTTGCAGGAAGATATTTTTTCCAATGCTTTTCTCTTTCCTGTCCATGTTCATGTTCATGTGAATGTCCCATAATCATTGTCTTTAATCATCAAAAGCAAAAGTAAGGATGTTTTTGTGCAACTAAGTTGCAAACTTTGAACAGGCATCACACAATCCTTTCAAAACAAAGTTTACATTTTCCAATCGGAAACCCTTGGGTAATTGAACAGTCGGAATAGAGATACTCTCAAAGCAAAATGTTTTTTCGCATCTGCGACAGGTAAAATGCACATGAAGGTCTTTTAAAGAACACATACAGTCAGGACTACAAACAGAATATTTCATTGTTCCCGAACCATCATCTATACTATGAATAAGCAAATGATCATGAAACAACGTTATCGTGCGGGAAAGTGTTGACTTATCTACAGTATCTAAAGCTTCTTCTAAGCTACCCAAACTAAAAGCCTGTTTTGAAGCAAGCATTTCTTTTAACACCAATAACCGAACCGAAGTAGGCTTAATGCTTCTTTCTTCAAGCCGTTTTATTAATGACTCCATAATAATCAGTAATTTGTTCTTTCAAAGGTACAACCTTCTCTTTATTTCTCCACCTCTTCTTCTATCTTTGTACTTACGTTCTTACGTAAATTAACAGTCTATGTTTGAAAAACGTTTCTTATTTTCAGGTCTATTTTTCTTTTTTGTCGCTCTGTTTCTGTCCTCCTGTAGCAGTAAGCAGCAAGTTACTCTTCCTCCTAATTTTAAGGGTCCGAAAGAGTTAGGAAGAATATATGGCATGCGGATCACTCCGGATGACAATATCTACCTCTACAATGCGGGCGCTCACTGGATAGGAACACCTCATCGTTTGGGTGGCATGAACAGACGTGGGGTGGATTGTTCTGGGTTCGTAAATATTCTCTATCAGGATATTTATGGAATAAAATTAGCCCGCTCGTCGGCCGAAATGCTGAAAAAGAATTGTCGGAAAGTGAGCCGGGGAAAACTCAGGGAGGGAGATCTGGTTTTCTTCCAGACCGGAAGAGGTAAGAAGAAAACACCGAATCATGTGGGTATCTATCTGAAGAATGGACGATTCATTCATGTAAGCACTTCCCGAGGTGTTATGGTAAGTAGTCTGAGCGAACCTTATTATATGCGGACATGGATCACCGGAGGGCGCGTTAAGTAGTTTTTCTTCCTGTATTACTATACAACACTTCCTTTTTACGTATCTTTGCTTCACTTAATGAACAATAAATAGAGAAGTTAACGTATGCTGACGCTTAAAGTAATTACGGAAAATCCCGATGCAGTAATCGAGGGATTAGCAAGAAAGCATTTTGATGCGAAAGAATTAATAACGAAAGTTATTGAGTTAGATAAAACAAGACGAAACACGCAGGTTGTGTTAGATGCGAATCTGGCAGAACTTAATTCCATATCGAAAACCATCGGGCAGTTGATGAAAGAAGGTAAAAAAGAGGAAGCAGAGGCAGCCCGTGCCAAGGTAAACGAAATGAAGGAGGGCAATAAAGTCCTTGAAGAAACGAAATCCAACGCAGAACAGGAAATTCAGAACATATTAGTATTGATCCCCAATCTTCCGCACTCATCTGTTCCAGAGGGCAGAACGGCTGAAGAAAATCTGGTGGAAAGAAGCGGAGGTGTTATACCCGAACTGGGTGAAGAAGCTTTACCACACTGGGATCTGGCAAAAAAGTACGATCTGATCGACTTTGAATTAGGTGTAAAAATCACAGGGGCAGGTTTCCCTGTATATAAGGGATATGGTTGCCGTCTGCAACGGGCATTAATCAATTTCTTCTTGGATAATGCGCGTGAAGCAGGTTACTTAGAAATACAACCTCCTTATGTAGTAAATGCGGATTCGGGATACGGAACAGGGCAGTTACCGGATAAAGAAGGACAGATGTATCATGCAACAGCTGATGATCTTTATCTTATTCCGACGGCAGAAGTTCCTGTTACCAATATATACAGAGATGTGATCCTGAATGAATCGGATCTTCCGGTTAAAAACACAGCTTATTCAGCTTGTTTCCGCCGTGAAGCAGGTTCATACGGAAAAGATGTACGCGGGTTGAATCGTTTACATCAGTTCGATAAAGTTGAAATCGTTCGTATTGACAAACCGGAACATTCTTACGACTCTTTGACTGAAATGGTCAACTACGTTCAAACATTGGTGGAAAAGTTAGAACTTCCCTGGCGTATTCTTCGTTTGTGTGGAGGTGATATTAGTTTTACTTCTGCATTAACGTTTGACTTTGAGGTGTATTCTGCAGCTCAGAAACGTTGGTTGGAAGTTAGTTCGGTCTCTAATTTCGAAAGTTATCAGGCTAACCGACTGAAATGTCGTTATCGCGACGAAAATAAGAAAACGCAATTATGCCATACATTAAATGGTAGTGCGTTAGCATTACCCCGTATAGTTGCCGCTTTACTTGAAAATAATCAAACCCCGGAAGGAATCCGCATACCAAAGGCATTAGTTCCCTATACAGGATTTAAGTTGATCAAATAACGACGATTCATTCCGGAAATTTAAGGGCGTTTCCGCGTATAAAAAAGGAGACAAAAACACCGGTTTTACGCCTAAAAATTTAGTGCTGAAAATCAACGGATGTATTACACTGAAAAATATAAAGGATATAATTGCAATTATATCCTTTATATTTTTTTCTATATTACTATGCCTTTTTTTGGATCAGGCAAAATATCCGGTTGTTATGGTAATCACCCATCGTGATACGTCTATACTGCAAACTGGCATTTTAGAGGCCAATGTCATCAACTCAAACTTCTTGCTCCACTTTAGTCTTACTATTCATCGAATAATTCCGGCTGAAAGCCGAGTATATATCAGCCCAACACAACGTGTTGGGTAATAGGACACCCTTCCTTTGCGGCCTGAAAGGACAGTATAAACCTACCCTAACAGTTGGGCTATAATATAGCAGGCTTTCAGCCTTAAAGCCAAACTGTATAGCTTAAGTTGATGACATTGGTTTAGAGACTACGCTGAGCAGAGGCTTCCAACAAAATCAATCCCGTTCATATTCTTAATTTACAATACCTTAAAATCAATCGAATAGTTTTTATTTTTTGTGTTTTATTTTGACAAATAGATACTTTTTTCGCCCTTTTACTTACGCGTAAAAAAATGTCCATCCTTGTTTTTTGATTTATAGCATCGTTTCAGACCAATAAATATTGTATTTAGACTAAAATAGCCCGTTTTTTACCGAAAATATAAAGGTTATTTTCTGAAAAATATCCTTTATATTCAAAAAAAGAATAGAATCTTTTTCCAAAAAGAATAGGGAGATTTTATCCATTGCCTTTTTTTGTTCAATTTTGATAATTCAAAAAAAACGGGCATGCCGTATCGTGCGTTTTAAGTGTGGTTTTTCGGTGTTTGTTTTTCAGGGACATATATTGTCATTTTATTTAATAAAGCGCGTTAAAACAACGCTGTTGAAGCCGACGACAATTTGTCTGAAAATGACAAATTTTGCTATTATTTTGTTTTTCATTTCACTCTTTTATATTTGCTGTCCACGATTTGTTTTAACCTATCGAGGTAATCCCATTAAAAACGACATAATCCAAGTGTAATAACAACCGGGATTTCGGACTGATCCCTTTTTTTTGAGTCAGAATCACTCCCATTTTTACAAGTTTTTATGTCAAATATTAAATACGAAGCGGAAAAGCATTTCCTAAATTTGTAGATGACCGGATTTGTACCGATCCGATATAAGCGATTAATTTGTTTTCCTACTATACTTAATTTATATAATTATGAGAAATCTGAAAATGTTCATTGATGGCAAGTTCATTGAGAACAAAGCCGAAAAATGGATCGATGTTTTGAATCCTTCCACTGAAGAAGTTATTGCCGTCCAACCGGATGGAACTGTTGAAGATGTACGTTCGGCAATCGATGCTGCCGACAAAGCGCAACCGGCATGGGAAAAGCTTCCCGCTATTCAACGTGCAGGTTATCTGATGCGTATTGCTGAAGGAATACGGAAAAGAGAAAAAGAATTGACGGATATTATCGTAGCAGAGGGCGGTAAGACACAAGGGTTGGCTAATGTTGAAGTACTTTTCACTGCCGATTATATTGAATACATGGCCGGATGGGCACGTCGTTACGAAGGTGAAATAATTCAAAGCGACCGTCCTCATGAAAACATATTCTTGTTTAAGAAACCTATTGGGGTGACTACAGGTATTTTACCCTGGAACTTTCCGTTCTTTTTAATTGCCCGAAAAGCGGCTCCCGCCTTGGTAACGGGAAATACGATTGTAATTAAACCAAGCCAGATAACCCCGATCAATGCCTACGTTTTTGCGGAAATCGTTGAAGAGGTTGGCTTGCCGGCAGGAGTATTCAATCTGGTTAACGGACGAGGCTCCGTGTTAGGTCGTGAACTGGCTTCAAACCCGAAAGTAGGTATGGTCAGCCTTACGGGAAGCGTAGAAGCAGGACAACAAACAATGGCGGCAGCTGCACCTAATATCACGAAAGTGTCGCTTGAATTAGGAGGAAAAGCTCCTGCTATCGTTATGGACGATGCCGATTTAGATTTAGCGGTTAAGTCTATCATCGCATCACGTGTAATTAATACCGGACAAGTATGCAACTGTGCTGAAAGGGTGTATGTACACAGTAAGGTAAAAGACTTGTTTATTGACAAATTAGTTGCCGGTATGAAACAGGTGAAAGCAGGAAATCCGGCGAAAATAGCTGATCTTGACATGGGACCGCTTGTTGAAGAGAAAGCATTAAAGACAGTTCAGGCAAAAGTAGAAAAAGCAATCAGTCAAGGTGCAAAATTGGTCTGCGGAGGTAATAGAATCGGAAATAAAGGTTACTTTTACGAGCCGACAGTATTGATCAATGCTACACAGAAAATGGACATCATTCAGGAAGAAACGTTCGGTCCTGTTCTGCCCGTTGTCGAGTTTACCGACATTGAAGATGCAATCGCCTGGGCAAATGATTGTGAATACGGATTAACTTCTTCGGTTTACACACAGAACTTAGACACTGCATTCAAACTGGTTCGTGCACTTAAATTTGGCGAGACATATATTAATAGAGAAAACTTTGAGGCAATGCAGGGATTCCATGCGGGCTGGCGCAAGTCCGGCATCGGAGGAGCAGACGGCAAACATGGTTTAGAAGAATACCTGCAAACACATGTAGTGTACCTCGAAACAAAAGCTTAGTGTAAATGAAAATAGGGTTATTTATCCCTTGTTATGTAAACGCAGTCTATCCTGAGGTGGGTGTTGCCACTTATAAATTATTGGATTACCTTGGTTTAGACGTAGATTATCCTTTGGAACAAACCTGCTGCGGCCAGCCTATGGCCAATGCAGGCTTTGAGGACAAAGCGATTCATTTGGCCGAACAGTTCGACCATATCTTTGACGCTTACGATTATGTGGTGGGGCCATCCGCCAGTTGTGTTGCTTTCGTCCGGGAGCATCACCCCGATTTATTGAAGAAAGAAGGACATGTATGCCGTACAAGCAGTAAGACTTACGATATCTGTGAGTTTTTGCATGACATTGTAAAAGTGGACAAACTTCCGGGACGATTTCCGCACAAGGTGAGCGTTCATAACAGTTGTCACGGAGTGCGTGAACTTCATCTCTCTTCTGCCAGTGAATTAAACATTCCTCCGTTTTCAAAAGTGAAGGATTTACTTTCGCTAATGGAAGGCATCGAATTATTCGAGCCGGCTTATGTGGACGAATGTTGCGGTTTCGGGGGTATGTTCTCTGTCGAAGAACCTTCCGTTTCAGTCTGTATGGGACAGGACAAACTACGTAACCATATTCAGACAGGGGCAGAATATATTACGGGAGCAGATAGTTCTTGTCTGATGCATATGCAGGGAGTAGCTAAACGTGAAAATCTGCCGATCAAATTTATTCACGTAACGCAAATATTGGCATCAGGGTTATGAGTACGAAACATACAAAAGCCGCTGATCTGTTTATAGAGAATAAAGAACAGCAGGTGTGGCACAATAAAACTTTGCATTTTGTACGGGATAAACGAGACAAAATGGCCATGCAACTTCCGGAATGGGAAGTCTTACGGGAAACGGCGCATAAGATTAAAATGCATACGATAACGCATCTCGACCACTATCTGGATTTATTTTCAACCCGTGCGGAAGCCAACGGCATACAAGTACATTGGGCTAAAGACGCGGAAGAACATAATCAGATTGTGTACGAGATTCTGCAAAGTCATAAGGTGAGAAAATTAGTAAAAAGCAAGTCCATGCTTGCCGAAGAATGTCATCTCAATCCGTACCTTATAGACAAAGGGATCAACGTTGTAGAAAGTGATTTGGGTGAACGTATTCTGCAATTACTGAATGAGCCACCCAGTCATATTGTTATGCCGGCGATCCACCTGAAACGACAAGAAGTAGGCAAACTTTTTGAGGAAAAACTGCATACTGAAAAGGACAATAGCGACCCGACCTATTTAACTCGTGCTGCAAGGGCGCATCTGCGTGAAGAATTTCTAACAGCCGATGCCGCCATGACAGGCGCAAACTTTGGAGTTGCCGAAACAGGAGATATCGTGGTCTGCACGAACGAAGGTAATGCCGATATGGGCACTGCTCTCCCACCCCTGCATATTGTGACGATGGGTATGGAAAAAGTTATCCCCAATCTGCAATCACTTTCGGTTTTTATCCGCTTATTGGCTCGTTCTGCGACCGGACAGCCGGTCACAGCCTATACGTCTCACTATCGCAAACCTCGTGAAGGGTGTGAAATGCACTTGGTTATTGTGGACAACGGAAGAAGTGAAGCTTTATCGAATGAAGACCATATACAGACACTTAAATGTATCCGCTGTGGTGCTTGTATGAATACATGTCCGGTCTATCGTAGAAGCGGTGGTTATTCTTATACTTATTTTATTCCGGGCCCGATCGGTATAAATCTGGGCATGCTTCATGCTCCGAAAGAATATTACGACAACCTCTCTGCTTGTTCACTCTGCTATTCGTGTAATAATGTTTGTCCTGTCAAAATCGATCTGGCAGATCAGATCTATAAGTGGCGGCAAAATCTTGATTCGTTTGGCAAGGCAGATCCGATGAAAAAGGTCATGTCTGAAGGGATGAAATTCATGTTTGAGAGACCCGCTTTATTCCGGACAGGACTAAAAATGGCGCCGATCGTCAACCACATGCCTCGTCCGCTTATTTACAACGGACTGAATGATTGGGGAAAAGGACGTGAACTTCCGCAATTTGCTTCCGAATCGTTTGCCGCGTTATGGAAAAAGGGAAAAGTAAGTGCAGCCAATCAAAAAAGAAGTAATCATGAGCAATAAAGCAGCTATAATCAATCGCGTAAAACAACAGATCCGCACCCAATACGATATGCCGGTGCTTCCGATTAAAGGTATCGAATATGCCGACAAAATCGCACAGTTTAAGGAAACGCTTCGTGCAGTGGGCGGTGAAGCTGTTGAACTAAAACAAGGAGAAGACCTTGATACTGTGATCAGTTTACATTATCCGGAAGCCAAAACGATTGCATCGAATCTGGAAGACACGACATTAGCAACCATAAGCCCGGACAACGTGAACTCTGCTCATGATTTGAAGAACATTGATCTGGCGATTGTTCGCGGAGAAATAGGCGTTGCAGAAAATGCCTGCGTATGGGTTCCGCAATTAATGAAAGAGCGGGTGATTTGTTTTATCTCCGAATACTTAGTTATTCTATTGGACAAAAACTCTGTTGTGAATAATATGCATGAGGCTTATGAGCAAATAAATTTTCATGATAGCTGCTTTGGTGTCTTTATTTCAGGCCCTTCGAAGACAGCAGATATAGAACAAGCGCTTGTTGTTGGAGCTCACGGTCCAAAAGGAGTATTGGTGATACTGCTTTGACAACAAACGCCTGTACTAAGAATTTATTTTAAGCCATGTACCATATCTTCCGGACGCACCCAGGCATCGAACTCTTCGGCAGTCAGGAATCCGGATTTTACAGCCTCTTCTTTAAGGGTCGTTCCGTTTTTGTGGGCGGCCTTTGCTATTTTAGCCGCTTTCTCGTAACCAATATGCGGATTCAGTGCGGTAACAAGCATAAGCGAATTATTTACCAATTCATTAATTCGTGCGGTATTCGCTTCTATTCCTGAAACACAATGATCCGTAAAGGAAACCGCAGCATCCCCCAACAACTGAGCAGACTGCAAGAAATTTGCCGCAAGAACCGGTTTAAACACATTTAACTCATAATTACCATTGGCTCCGGCAAAGCTAATGGCTGCGTTATTTCCCATTACCTGCACGCAAACCATCGTTAATGCCTCGTTTTGAGTCGGATTTACTTTGCCGGGCATAATGGATGAACCGGGTTCATTTTCTGGCAAATGCAACTCCCCTATTCCCGATCTTGGCCCGGATCCAAGCAGACGAATATCCTGAGCTATTTTAAAAAGCGCAACAGCAAGCTGATTCAGCGCACCATGCGTACCGACAATAGCATCATTTGAAGCAAGAGCTTCGAATTTATTCGGTGCTGTTACGAAAGGATGCCGGGTAAACGATGAAATATATTCAGCGACTTTGACATCATAGCCTTTTGGAGTATTCAGCCCTGTGCCAACAGCTGTACCACCAAGCGCCAACTCAGATAAATGATCCAACGTTTTCTTTATGGCTTGTAATGCATAACCCACCTGAGCAGCATATCCGGAAAATTCCTGTCCCAAGGTAAGAGGCGTAGCATCCTGCAAATGCGTACGTCCGATCTTTACGATATTTTTAAAACACTCAGCCTTCTGCAATAAAGCCTGATGAAGTTTTTCTACAGAAGGAATCGTATGCTCTACAATTTTAGTATATGCTGCAATATGCAAAGCTGTAGGATAGGTATCGTTAGACGATTGCGATTTATTCACGTCATCATTGGGATGAATCGGACTCTTCTCACCTAATTTTCCGCCGCTCAAGACTAATGCACGATTTGAAATTACCTCATTGACATTCATATTCGATTGCGTACCCGAACCAGTCTGCCAGATAACTAAAGGAAACTGATCATCCAATTTCCCGGCAATTATTTCTTCACAAACAGCCGCAATCAAATCTCGTTTTTCAGGAGATAATACGCCTAATTCCGCATTCGTAAATGCTGCTGCCTTCTTTAAATACGCAAAAGCATAGATAATCTCTTTCGGCATAGAAGCTGCCGGCCCGATCTTGAAATTGTTTCTTGATCTTTCGGTTTGTGCACCCCAATATTTATCAGCAGGCACTTTAACCTCACCCATGGTGTCTTTCTCAATACGATATTCCATAATTCCGTTCATTAATTTAAAATGATAAAGTTCCCTATTTATATATAAACAGACAATCCCTATTTATAGTTAGTCTGATGAAAATTTCTAACTATAAATAGGGAGAAGATTGTTATTTTAGGCAACAAAAAAAACGTACATTTGTTAGATAAATATATAGCATTAAAAAATAATAGAGTTATGAATTTAAGTAAAAAATTATCTGATGCCCTGAATCAGCAAATCAATGAAGAAATGTGGTCTTCAAATCTGTATTTATCCATGTCTGTATATTTTGACAAAATGGGTCTCACAGGGTTTGCCCATTGGATGAAAAAACAATCTCAGGAAGAGTTGGAACATGCGTATGAAATGATCGACTGGAGTGTAAAGAGAGGTGGCAATCCTGAAATAGGACAAGTAAATGTTGTTCCAACAGGTTGGGGATCTCCTTTAGAAGTAATAGAGCATGTTTATAAACACGAAGTACACGTTTCTGAAGCTATCGATAAATTAGTTGACATCGCATCTGCTGAAAAAGACAAGGCTACACAAGATTTCCTTTGGGGATTTGTGCGTGAGCAAGTAGAAGAAGAAGAATCTGCTCAAAAAGTAGTCGAAAGATTCAAACTTTTAGGAGAAAAGAATGTCGCTTTCTTAGACATGGAATTAGGAAAGAGATAAGTTTATCTTAACGGTTATAAAGTAAAGAGGGAATACCTGAATTTGAGGGTATTCCCTTTCTTTTTTATATAAGACCGAGCCTATAAACGATCGCTCGGTTTTGATTTAACCCTGATTTTTCATACCTTTGTATCGTTTTAGATGGGGTTCTTACATTTTTTGTAAGATTTTTAGAGTCTGAAGTCGGAAGAAACGATGTTAAAACTTTGGTCGTTTCTTCGTCTTAAATAACATTGAAAGAGAATCATTGCATGACGAATGCAGGCTCGTAGATTCTCGCCTACAGGACATCTCGTCCAAGTTTATATCCCATTTTCATGTTTAGTTGTGCATGAAGTCGATGTTTACAGCGACATCATTGGCTTATCACGTTTTCAAAATTTGAAAGCGTTACTTGTCGCATGTCAATTAAATAACACACAATAAACAAAATAATATATGTTTTTTAAAAGATTTTCAGTTGTAGTTCTATTCGTATTTGCTTCTTATCACATAGGAGTAGCGCAGGAAAAAGAGTATATTAAAATCGGTGGAGCACTTAGATTTAACACTATCGTAGAAAATTACGAAGAATCCAATAACGATTTAGATGTCGGAATGAAACTCGACACTTGGTTTCTGAATGCTGATGCGCATTATTCCGGATTTGATCTTAGTCTTCAATATCGATTTTATTCAGATATAAAAAACAATTTTCTACACCACGCATATGTAGGATACAAAATAAACAACCAGTGGTACACAAAATTGGGGGTATTTCAACGTCCTTTCGGGATTGCTGACTTTGCATCTCATTCATGGTGGTTTCAAATTCCTTATTATATGGGATTGGAAGATACTTATGGTACAGGCATAGGTACATCTTATTCACATAATAAATGGAAGGTGGATATTGCTTATTTCCATCAGGCTCCCCCGAAAGGTTCTGTTGCCGACGATTCGGCAGATAACGCTGTAGGAAACGGGCGTTATTCTTATGCCATAGTCCCCACTACCGGTATTGCAGATGGAGTACGGACAGATGCTTCTATTCGCGAATTGAATCAATGGAATGGGCGGGTTCGATATTCCTTGTTGAAAGATCTGGAATTAGGTCTTTCTCTTCAATTGGGAGGAATATACAACAGCGTATCGGATCATTATAAATGGGGTTTGAACTGGGCTCTGCATGCGGTATATAATCCGGGCAGATGGAATATAAAAGCAGAAGCAATAGGATATGATTTTAATGCTGAATCGGACAATGGCAAGACGCTGGATGTAATACAGATGGCAGCATATGGCTCTGCTTATGATGTAGCAAGTAAAGGAAATGTATATCTGGCCGGTATTGCTTATACATTCCCTGTCAACAAACGTTTTATTACATCAATACAGCCTTATTTTGACTATTCGGTAGTTGTTAAAGCAAAATCAGAATATCACAATTCTGTTCATATCGTTCCGGGAGTATTGATTAAGTCCGGCCCTATTTATACATATATAGATTATGCAATAGGGAAGAATCAACCTTGGCTGACTTCTTACTTTGGACAAGGGCTTGGAGAAGGGAAAAGCGATGCACGTTGGAACGGACGGTTAAACATAAATATAGGATATTATTTCTAAATAAAAAGATAAAATATGGGAAATAAAATTGAAGTAAAAAATTTGCATTTAATTTTTGGTTCGTCAAAAAAGCAAGCCATAAAAATGCTGAAATCAGGTGCAACAAAGGAACAGATACATAACAAGACAAAATGTACGGTAGCAGTAAACAATGCGAATTTAACAATAAATGAAGGAGAAATTTTCGTTATAATGGGACTGTCGGGTAGTGGCAAATCATCTTTATTGAGATGCTTTAATATGTTGAATATCCCGACGAGAGGTTCAATCGAGATTGATGGTAAGGATATTACCCAAATGAATAAAAAAGAGCTTCTTGAGTTCAGACGAAAAAAAGTAGGAATGGTATTCCAGCATTTCGGGTTGCTACCTCACCGTACTATTGTTGAAAATGTAGCTTTTGGTCTTGAAATACAGGAAACGACTACGGAAGATCGGTTAAGAAAAGCGCGTGAAGTTATTGACCTGGTCGGACTGAAAGGTTATGAAGACTCTTATCCGCATCAATTAAGTGGAGGTATGCAACAAAGAGTAGGTATTGCTCGCGCAATTGCTACAGACTCGGATATTCTGCTTATGGACGAGGCTTTTAGCGCATTAGACCCACTGATACGTGTACAAATGCAGGACGATTTAATCGAATTGCAACAGAGTCTGAAGAAAACAATCATTTTCATTACTCACGATCTGGACGAAGCGGTAAAACTTGGAAGCCGGATTGCAATTATGAATGATGGAGTCATTGTTCAACAAGGCGAACCGGAAGAGATATTATTACACCCGGCTAACGATTATGTAAGAGAGTTTGTTGGAAATGTAGATATGTCAAAAGTTGTAACGGCATCATCTATTATGCGCGTTTTCAGAGAAAAATTAGTATTAGGGAAAGATGGTCCGGCTTATGCGGCTCGCAAAATGTCACAAAATAATTTCAGATTTATGGCCACTGTAAATAATTCAGGAGTCTTTCAGGGATATATTGTTGAACGCGATGTACGACGATTACTCGAAAAGAACGAGAAAGATCTGTCAAAGATAGTTATGGATATTCCGCAAGTAAATTCAGGCACTCCCCTGTCCGACCTTCTTCCTTTATATATACAACAAAAATATCCTTTAGTGGTCGTTAACGAGAAAGGTATACCGTTGGGTTATGTAGATCACACCGATGTTGTCTCACTTGTGACAGGATATAACAACGGAGAGGTAAAAGAAATAATAGAAAACGCTTCTAATTAAAGAATAAAATAAGAATTATGAATATAGGTAAATATGTAGAACTGTTTGTAGATTGGTTGTCGGAAGTAGGTCGCCCTGTTTTTAATCAAATTACAATTTTTATAGAAAATACGGTAGATATATTACAGGAAGGATTATTGTCAATTCCTTTTTATATTATAATACTGCTTTTTGCAATATTAGCTTTTTATGTAAAAAACAAAAGTTTCAGACAGTACAAAATCAGTAAAAAGAACTGGAAAAATTTATTTGGTCTTTCCTTTTTTTGCATTCTCGGTTTAAGTCTGATATATCTGATGGGCTTTTGGACTCAGATGATTGATACGTTTGTATTAGTTTTAGTTTCCACACTGATTGTACTGATTATTGGTATTCCATTAGGCATCTGGTGTGCACATAATAAACGTATATATATTATTGTTCGTCCGCTTTTAGATTTTATGCAAACAATGCCGGCATTTGTATATCTTATTCCTGCTATATTGTTTTTCTCTGTAGGAAATGTTCCGGGCGTACTTGCAACAGTAATATTTTCTCTTCCTCCTGCTGTAAGAATGACTACATTA
This sequence comes from Massilibacteroides sp., assembly GCF_028705895.1. Taxonomy (GTDB): domain Bacteria; phylum Bacteroidota; class Bacteroidia; order Bacteroidales; family Tannerellaceae; genus Massilibacteroides. The sequence continues at coordinate 29,623 of NZ_JAQWCQ010000007.1, forward strand.
GGAATTAAAGAAGTCCCAAAAGAAATCGTTGAAGCCTCTGTCGCTTTTGGCTGTACACCAAGGCAGACTCTCTTCAAAGTACAATTGCCTTTAGCTACTCCAACTATTCTTGCCGGAGTAAATCAGGTGATCATGCTGGCATTGTCAATGGTGGTTATTGCATCTATGGTTGGTGCTGGTGGATTAGGAGAAAGTGTATATGCCGGAATTCAGCAAGCAGATGTTGCGTTAGGTTTTGAAGCCGGACTTTGCATCGTGATTCTGGCCATAATATTAGATAGAATGACTCAGGCATTAGGTGATAAAAAAGAAGAATTATAATGAAATTAAGAAATATATTTATACTTGCATTAGCAATACTAACATTAATATCCTGTGAACGCAGGCGCAAGCAAGATGTAGTAATCCTTTATCCAAACTGGATGGAAGGTATTGCTATGACTCATCTGGCAGACGTTATATTACGCGACAAAGGTTACATAACATCATTAAAACGAATAGAACCGGGACCTATTTACGCAGCACTTTCCAGAGGTGATGCCGATGTTTATATGGATGCATGGCTTCCCAACACTCATCAGGAATACTGGAGAAGATTCGGGCATCGTTTGGATGTTTTAGGTGTAATATTTGATGATGGAGTAACGGGATTAGTTGTTCCTGATTATGTGGATATCAATTCGATAGAAGAGCTTAATAACAATAAAGATAAATTCGGAGGTAAGATATTCGGTATTGCGGCCGGTGCAGGGATACATGCCAATACTGAACGTGCTATTACTGAGTACGGGTTGGACTTCCAACAGATTTCGTCTTCTGAGACATCAATGCTCACCGCTCTTCGCCAGGCTGAAAGCCGGAACGAATGGATTATAATCACGGGGTGGAAACCTCATTTCATGTGGTTCAGGCATAAATTAAAAACACTCGAAGATCCTAAAGGTATTTATCCGAATGACGAAATACGAATTGTAAGCCGACTTGGCTTTAGAGATGATCAACCGGAAATAGCTGATTTTTTCAAGAAATTCGTGTTGAGCAATGATATGTTAGGGGAGTTAATAAACGATGTAGAAAGTGAAAGAGAGCCTGAAATCGGAGCCCGAAAGTTTTACGAAAAATATAAATCCACATTCAATTCCTGGCTAAAAGAAAAAAGTTGAAGCAGGACAAAGAAAAATCGTAAAACAAATAGATCTTACTATTGATATATTGAATAGCCATTTCATATATCAATAGTAAACCCGCTATAAAATGGGATTAATTCATCGCCAAGTATTTCTGAAAAGATTCTTTGAACATTCGCTCCCGTACAATGACCTGTAATAAGCTTCATTCCGGGATACAAAGAATTTATTTTACAAGCTATTTGAAGAAGTTGTTCTTTCGTCTCATAAAGATTTTCAGCATCGGAATCGATAAGATGGGTTCCTCCTATATACGCATAGATATCCTTAGACTGACTGGCAAACAAGGTGTTTAGTATGCCGAGATGCGTACATGCCGAAAGAACTACGTATCCTTCAGGTGTACTAATACGCAATGCTATTTCATGCATAAACGTATCTCTGGAATCATTAACCAATAATGTTCGGTTGGCTACAGGAATATCGAACAAAGCAGGAATATCAGAATACAACAGAATGCTTTCAGAAAGTTTTGTGTTTTTATCCACACGGACAAAACGTGTTCTATTATTTCTCAGCATAGAATAATCCGGAGAAATATCCCGTTTCGCGCCCCGTCGTGTTGAATAATAAGAATTTTCTGCTGTAATATTGGAGGAAAGAAATATCTGTGCTTTCGAATTATTTTTAATAAAATCTTCCAGACCGCCGGTATGGTCACGATGTGCATGCGACAGAATCAAATAATCGACATCACGAATATCAATCCCCAAACGCCCGGCATTTTCAATAAATTTGCCTGAAGCGCCAACATCCATCAGCCATTTGTGATTATCGACCTCAAAGTAAATGCTTAGCCCATGTTCTGTATTCAAATCCATATAAGGGCAAGGGGAATTATCTATAAGAACAATAAATTTCATTTTATTTCATTTTAAGCCGCTGTTTGACCTGAAAAAATCGATAAACTCCAACCGCAAGAAAACTAAAACTTATTATAAAAGCAAGGTATCCTATAAATTCCAGATGCTTAAATATTTCTATTTCAGTAAGCCCCAAACCCGCTACTAACAAATACAAAGAAGCTCTAATATAGGACAAAAAGGTTCTCTCATTTGCAAGTTTAGTCCGTTCAATTGCCAAATAGTCTCTCAATATCAACTCTGACTTATCCTTATAAAATGGTTTTTGTGACTGTGAACACATGATATTCTTTTAAAATTGTACTGTATTTACAAATATATGCATCATTTCAGTAGTAGGCACAAAAAAAGTGAACTCTAAATCTTTGGCAAAACTTAATTTTTAAAAGATTTAGAATCCACTCTTACTAACAATCAGGTTCTTTTCAGATCAGAAATCAGGAAAGGAATTCGCCATTTTCGTTCAAAATTAAAGTTACATCCTGTCCTTCTTTATCCGTGATTATAACTTTGAACTTCTTTTCGGCATCAACCCCGGCAACATAGGCTTCCTTAATCGTACTGCCTTCATTGGCTTTTAGTACAGCCTCTGTTACAGTCTGGGGCAAATCTTTCACCTCAATCTTTACGAATTCATCTTGATTAACTCTCTCAATACCTGAAACCATTGATAATGCAACTACACTCTGAGTCGTAAATGCTACACCGGCAATAATTGCCATCATTAACACAATCTTTTTCATGACCTTAAAATTTAAAACAGTTAAACTTAAAAACTAATACGCATAAATAATTTCAAAAAGCAGGCCAAAAGCAACAATTGTTTTTTTCTTTAAACTTTACTTCTGACAATCAACCATTATCCACTGCATTAAAATTTTAATGCCATCTTTTTCATCTGTGGAAAAAGATGTAGATATGTAGAGTTTTTCAACAGCAAAATCCACATAAAGCATTGAATATTAATACGTTTAAATATTTATTTACATTCTTTCATCAAGTTGACTTAATTAATTACTATATTCGTTGCATAGTTTTGACCATTTCAAAAGCTCGTTATTATGAGACTAAAATATCTTTTTACTTGTATATTGGTAAGTTTTATTATGAATTCAGCTATGGCGCAGGATAGCCCTATACTTTTATTCCCTGACGGTGCTCCGGGAGAGACGACAAGATTAACGGAAAAAGCAGATCGCGAAGGTGGATTTACAGGAGGAGAGCCTGTACTTCGTATTACTGGAGTAAGTGAACCCACAATAACGATTTATACTCCTTCCGAAGAGCTTGCTAATGGCTCGGCATTGATTGTGTGTCCGGGGGGAGGCTATAATATATTAGCGTACGACCTGGAAGGGGATGAAGTGTGTCAATGGTTAAACGAACTGGGAATTACAGCGGTACTCTTAAAATACAGAGTTCCAAGAAGAGAAGGGTTACAAAAACACGAAGCACCGCTTCAAGATGTACAACGTGCCATCAGTTACATAAGACACAATGCTAAAACATTAAACATTGATGAGAAAAGTATTGGGGTAATGGGCTTTTCAGCAGGCGCACATCTTGCAGCAACAGTGAGTAATAATTATTTACAGAAAACATATCCTGCAATTGATGCAATTGACAAAGTAAGTTGTCGCCCGGATTTCTGTCTTTTAGTATATCCCGCCTATTTAGACAGTCAAAACTTTCAGGTTGCGCCAGAGGTAAAACCAACCAAAGACACTCCGCAAACAATGATTATCCAGACCGAAGACGATAAGTCATATATTAATAGTAGTCTTTTTTATTACTACGCATTAAAAGAAGCAGGCGTTCCTGTTGAGATGCATCTATATAGCAAAGGAGGACACGGCTATGGTCTTCGTGACACAGGTGCTTCGGTAAATGAATGGCCTGACAGAGCTGAAGATTGGTTTCGCGAAATAGGATTATTAGAATAAACTATTTTTTCTCATACAGATGAAATATCCGATCCATTAACGTCCATTTTTCCGAAGAAGTGGCTGTTGAATCTGCCTGTTGGAATATAGACATATATGTTTCCCATTCACTTTGTCTTGGAAGCTCGGCCAATTTGTTAAAAGCCCTCTCCCACTCAAAATCCAACGGAGTCTCCACAATCATAAAAAGGGTCGTTCCTAATAAATAAATTTCCATTTCCAAAATACCCACAGAACGAATCCCTTCTACTATTTCCGGCCAGTGATGTAATTCGCTATGACGCTTTACATACTCCTCTATCAATTGTGGATCATTTTTCAACTCCAACGTTTGACAATATCGTTTCACCGGCACATCACACGCCTTTTGTACATATCCTTTTGACTTCTCCATTCATTTACGATTTTAGAATATACAAACATAATGATAATATCATCCAAAATCATTATCTTTGCATCCGAATATACAGAATCATGGGGCTGACCGGTTTTGACAGCGAGCAGAAGTGGTTTGTAAGCATGTAGTGCGTTGTTGCCTTGCACTTTAATCTCAGACAGCGAACAATTAACTGGCGAAAATAATTACGCTTACGCTGCTTAATCGAAGTACAGTAGATTTCAAGCTTAATCCCTGCAATAGTTGCGGGGACGTTACATCACCCGGATGCTGTTGCTCCGAAGCGGTCCGATCAGGTGGTGCAGCAATATCGGAGATAGTTTAGCGGAAGCCTCGTACGCTAAACGAAACTTTAGAGGATAAGGGATGAGTTGGTAGCTTTGGTCTTGCTCCTCCCCGACAATTAAAGCAAAGATAAACATGTAGAAAGCAAATTAATTCCTCGTTTGGACGAGAGTTCGAATCTCTCCAGCTCCACAGAAAAAAGTGCTGAAAAACAACACACAGCAGACAAAGAAGGAGTAAATAAGGGACTATATCCCCTATTTAGTCCTTCTTTTTTACTAAAAACATTTCCTAACATCTCCGCTACAGATTTCGGATTATGTCGTTTTTAATGGGATTACCTCGATAGGTTAAAACAAATCGTGGACAGCAAATATAAAAAAGCGAAATAAAAAAAAACAAAATAATAGCAAAATTTGTCATTTTAAGACAAATTATCACCGACTTCAACAGCGTTGTTTTAACGCGCTTTATTAAATAAAATGACAATATATGTACCCGAAAAACAAACACCGAAAAACCACACTTAAAACGCACGATACGGCATGCCCGTTTTTTTGAATTCTCAAAATTGAACAAAAAAAGGCAATGGATAAAATCTCCCTATTCTTTTTGGAAAAAGGTTCTATTCTTTTTTTGAATATAAAGGATATTTTTCAGAAAATAACCTTTATATTTTCTGAAAAAAACGGGCTGTTTTAGTCTAAATATAATATTTATTGGTCTAAAACAATATTATAAATCAAAAAACAAGGATGGACATTTTTTTACGCGTAAGTAAAAGGACGAAAAAAGTATCTATTTGTCAAAATAAAACACAAAAAACCAAAACTATTCGATTGATTTTAATGTATTGTAAATCAACAACATGAACGGGGTTGATTTTGTTGGAAGCCTCTGCTCAGCGTAGTCTCTAAACCAATGTCATCAACTTAAGCTATACAGTTTGGTTTTAAGGCTGAAAGCCTGCTATATTATAGCCCAACTATTAGGGTAGGTTTATACTGTCCTTTCAGGCCGCAAAGGAAGGGTGTCCTATTACCCAACACGTTGTGTTGGGCTGATATATACTCGGCTTTCAGCCGGAATTATTCGATGAATAGTAAGACTAAAGTGGAGCAAGAAGTTTGAGTTGATGACATTGGTCTCTAAAATGCCAGTTTGCAGTATAGACGTATCACGATGGATGATTACCATAACAACCGGATATTTTGCCTGATCCGAAAATGTTCTTCCTCGTATGTAACAACTAAGTCAGTAAGAATATCCAACTCAATATAACTTCTGTCTGTCTGGGGTGTATCTTCTCTGACAATCTCAACAAGTTCGTCGATCCTTGCCATGATTGCATTATATTCTATTTCATTTTTTAGACAAATTGAGTATGATTTATCCTTACGCAAAGAGAAAGCAAACTTAATACTTGATTTTTCTCTATAGATGTTCCATTTTCAAACATAGATATTGACAAATTATACAATTCGGGATATGGCTTTAAGTAATCTATATTTTCTTTGTAATAGTTGTTTATTAAAGCTGAAATATCAGTATTTGTATTGTACCAATACTCCAATGGATTCATATTTTGAGAGGAAGCTATTGGGGTTGATTTTATTTTCAATTTCCTAAAGATTGAATTTAGTAATTCAGTAATATACATTTCTCTATCTCTAATTTTGAACTTCGGTTCTTTAGTTGTTATTTTCCGTTTTGTTTTTTTCCAAATGTAATCAGCAGCTTTGGGATGTTTTTCCAAAATCCACCTTTTATATAATTTATGTTTCATTCTAAAAGCAATCGGAATAGACAGACAAAATTCCATAAAATCTATATCATAGAAAGGAGAGTATGTTTCTGTATAATGATTAATCATCATTAGACTGCTGTTTGCTCCATTAAATCCTCTTTGATAGAGCATCTCAATTTCTTTTTTTTCAAATGACTGAGATATTTTATTTATTTGAGTGGCTTTTACGCCTAAGTCGGAATATGCTCCCCCTAATTCATTAAGCTCTCCTTTGTCGAAGTTGTTGATGAAAGACCCAATAATAACATCTCCGAGTTGACCGGAATGTAGAAGTATACACAAGTATGTATAAATCCATCTGTATTACGCCCAATATTAATGGATAGTATGCGGAAAATCATTTATTTTTACCCCCCGAATGTGGCAACCAATTTATAATTTTTGAAAAGGTAAACACAGTGCGTTGGAAATGTTCTATTTCAATATTATGTCTGAAATAAAGAAATTACTGATAATGCTTTTGTATTGCTTCACGCTAAGCAATACTGTACTGGCCGGATACACGCCGGATATATTGGATGGATACGAACAGAGAAGTATTCAGATGAAACCGGATCGTGAAGGAGAAGTTGTGTGTACTTTAGTCCGAAAGCCTTTAATAGAGAATTCGAAAAAGGCGGTTTTGTATATTCATGGTTACAATGATTATTTTTTTCAATCGGAGTTAGGTGATAGTATCACAAGTTATGGGTACGATTTTTATGCTATTGATCTGAGAAAATACGGACGTTCTATTTTACCGAATCAAACGGCTACGTCTTGTAAAAGTATTGACGAATATTTTGCTGATATTGATACGGCTTTGGCCATAATAAAAGAGGAAGGTCATAATCATATTGTATTGATGGGACATTCTACCGGTGGATTAATCTCGTCTCTTTATCTTAATGAAAGAAAAGGGGATTCTGAGATCAAAAGCCTGATCTTGAATAGCCCGTTTTTAGACATGAACATGAGCTGGTTTATGGAAAGAATAGCGATACCTGTTGTTGCGTTTATTGGTAAATATTTCCCTGATTGGGTTGTCGAAAAGCAAGGTTTTTCATCGTATGCCAAAAGTCTTTTGGTTGATCATAAAGGAGAATGGACTTTCAATACCGGTTGGAAAAAACCGGAAGGGTATCCTAAAACGGCAGGTTGGATTCGCGCAATTCATCAAGGGCATAAAAAGATAAAAAAGGGACTCTCAATAATTTGTCCGGTGTTAGTCTTATCGTCAGACAAATCTTTTCCGGAAAGTGAAATCTGGAATGAAGCATACAAAAATTCAGATATTGTTCTGGATGTTAATGATATCCAACGGTTGGGGTTAAAATTAGGAGAGAAGGTTATTCGTGATACTATTCCGGGTGGAATACATGACCTTATCCTTTCTGCCTCTCCACAAAGGCAAACAGTTTATAAGAAATACAAAGATTGGCTGATTAATTAGGAACTCGTCTTATTCCTATGTATTAATAAACAGTATCCATCTCATAAGTAATAAGGAAATAAAAGAAAATCAGCAAACTAAATTGCTGAGCTGTATTGCTGTATGTTTAGGAGTAGTATGACTTATCAGAAATCAGCAATAATACGAAAGTTTAATTGTCTTCCTGTCAGATAATTCGGAATGGCATGTTGATATCCATCTACGTCTGTTATCCAGAAATACGAACTCACATTCTTCATATCAAACAAGTTGAAAATATCAACGCCCAACCAGACATTTTTCAGATGACGTAAGATTCCTCGATCCATTATGTCATCTACGCCACCGGCTAATTGATATGAGAATCCAAGGTCAACACGTTTATAGGCTGGCATTTTATAGTACCCCATTTCATAACCCTGACGCGGAGCGGTAAAGGGCATCCCTCCGGATAATACTCCTTTCAAATTAAGTTTCGCCCGTTTGTAGCCGGGAAAGTAATCCTGAAAGAAAAGGGAAAGATTATACGCATGATCATTCGGCATGGGAACAGTAACCTCATCTCGGATGGTTTGCTCGGATTTCATCAACGAGAGGCTGATCCATGAGTCAGTTCCGGGTACAAATTCCCCGAAAAACTTCATATCTAATCCCATCGCATAACCCTTAGCGCAGTTTTCTCCATAATACCGAACTTTTACATTATCTACTGTATAGGGAATCAGATCATCTAATTTCTTATAATAAGCATCCGCGCTTAATTTAAAATTCCGATCAATAACACGGAATGTATAATCACCTCCTACTATAAAATGTATAGACCGCTGGGATTTAATGTCTTTATTTAATTCAATCACACTATTACCAAAAGCATCTTCTGTCGTCATTCGCAACTCTTTATAAAAAGGACTCTGGTAGTATAATCCTGTCGCAAATCTAAACGTCAGGTCTTGATTTAAAGCAGGTATAAATCCCAATGAGGCACGAGGGCTAAAAAGGAATTCTTTATTGTACGACCAATAGCTTCCCCGAACACCTGCAGTAAGCGTAAACAATCCTTGTTCTATTCTGAATTTAAATACATCCTGCAAATAAGCTGAAAAGCGTGTACTTTCTAATTCATTATTAGAAAACAAATTGGCTATTAAGCTAACATCAGTTCCCGTATGAGGCAGAGAATATCCTGCAGAATCACGTTTTTCCCATTCATTGATACGGTCTGTTATTTTTTCCAATTGAGCTTGTACACCCCATTTTAGTGTGTGGTTTTGCATACGGGCTGTCCCGTAATGTCCGATATTAGCGATATTGGAACGAAGACGGTTACGGGCATGTTCGTGATAACGGCCTAATAAAAGTTCACGAGAGGCATCACTTTCATCTATCGCATCGTCTCCGCCCCGCAATAAATACTCCCCGCCAATATCATATCCTTCTTCTTCTTTACTGGTAAAAGCCGAAGCTTGTATGCCAACTTCAGTATGTTCATTCGGTTTATGTTTTAAGGTAAATGCTCCGAAAAAAGTCTCAAAGCGATCACGTTCATGTCCGCCGTCAAACACAACCTGAAGATTCTTTATGTTTTGTGTTGTACCGAAGGAGGTTTCCCGACTATGAGGTATAAATTTGTAATTATTCAATGACATATTACCCAGAAAATTAGCCTCCCATTTAGGTGTAAAAGCGTAGGTCATATAGGTCTGAAGATCGACAAAGTTCGGATCGTATTCGGCATCGGTATCCATTGAAGAAAGTAGAGAACGACCGGTTTTATATCTAAGACCGGTTACTTGCGTGAATTTTCCGGTTGAACTACCCACATAAGCATTGGCTCCTAAAAGACTAAGTGAGGCCGATCCTTCTAACTTTTCCGGTTTCTTATAGGCAATATCGAGCACAGAGCTCATTTTATCACCATAGCGGGCTTCAAATCCTCCGGCAGAAAAATTAACAGACTCCGTTAAATCCGGATTCGTAAAACTTAGGCCTTCTTGTTGGCCGGAACGTATGAGTAAAGGACGAAAAACTTCTATACCGTTTACATAGACTATATTTTCATCATAGCTACCTCCGCGAACAGAGTATTGCGAACTTAATTCATTACTGGAAGTCACTCCGGCAAAAGTGACGACTAAGCTTTCAATACTTCCACCGGCAGGATCCGGTAATAAACGAATCTTTTCGGCATCAACAGATTCTAAAGTACTTGTTTGTTTACGTATAGCAGTAACCGATACTTCGCCTAACTGAAGAGCAGTATAATTCATTTGAACGTTCAGACGCATATCCTGAGTGGCTTTTGGTATGATACGTTCTGCTTTATTATAACCTAAGCAAGAGAAAACTAAAGTCACGGAATCACCAGGAGCCATGGAGAGCGAATAAGCACCTTTGTCATCCGTCATTGCACCTATCAACGTATTTTTTACCTGAACAATAACCAGCTCCAATGGGTTTCCATCTCCATCACGAACATTACCGGTTATTTTTATTCTCCCTTGTCCCAAGACAGTTACGGGAATCAATATAAAAAGCAGTGCAGCTACAGCACGTATCATCATAATTTTCTCTTGTTACATTGTTTATAACGTAAAAAATGACCTAAGCGTATATAGGTATTCAAAAAAAGAGTTTCTTGGGAAGAAAATAAAAAAGTAACTTTGCGAAAAAGTTAACAACATGATAAAATCAATGACCGGCTTCGGAAAAGTTACAGCCGAATTACCGTCTAAAAAAGTAACAGTTGAAATAAAAGCGCTCAACAGTAAACAATTAGATTTATCCACTCGTATTCCTTCTGCCTACAGAGAAAAAGAAATGGAAATACGTAATCTATTGTTGCAAAACTTAGAGAGAGGTAAAATTGAATTTTCTATTTATGTTGAATATATCGGAAGAGACACTCCAACACAGATCAATACCGCAGCTATTGAGAATTATTATTTGCAAATAAAGGATGTGTCGGAAAAATTAAATATCGAATTACCATCTGATTGGTTTAAGGTACTACTTCGTTTACCGGATGTTGTCCGTACCGAAGTACCTGAGGCTGATGAAACAGAATGGGATATGGTAGAATCGGCTATTAAGGAGGCAATTAAGCAATTAGTAGAGTTTCGTATTCAGGAAGGAGCTATGTTGAGCAAATTGTTTCAAGAGAAAATCAGTAATATCGCGACACTTCTTACCGAAGTAGAAAAATATGAGGGTGAACGTATTGAGAAAGTAAAGACAAGGATACAAGAGAATCTTGAAAAAATAGCCGGTCTTGATTTTGATAAAAATCGTTTTGAACAGGAAATGATCTACTACATTGAAAAATTAGATATCAATGAGGAGAAAAACAGATTAGATAATCATTTAAAGTATTTCATCAGCACAATGATGGACGATAGCAGCGCAGGGAAAAAATTAGGTTTTATTTCTCAGGAAATCGGCCGGGAGATTAACACGCTCGGATCAAAGAGCAATCACGTAGAGATGCAACAAATTGTTGTCCGAATGAAAGATGAATTGGAGCAAATGAAAGAACAGATTTTAAACGTATTATAGAATTATGCCGGGAAAACTTATCATATTTTCAGCACCTTCGGGCTCGGGAAAGTCAACCATCATTAACTATCTGTTAAAACAAAATCTGCGACTGCGGTTTTCTGTATCAGCAACAAGCCGGGCTCCGCGCGGAGAGGAGAAACACGGCGTGGAATATTATTTTCTGACTCCGGAAGATTTCCGTTCGCGCATTGCGGCTGGAGACTTTCTTGAGTACGAAGAGGTTTATACAGATCGGTTTTATGGTACACTAAAAAGTGAAGTTGAGCAAATACTGTCGGCCGGAGATAATGTTGTTTTTGACGTTGATGTGGTTGGGGGCTGTAATATAAAGAAGTATTACGGCGATCGGGCATTATCAGTTTTTATACAACCTCCAAGTGTGGAAGTTCTTCGTGAACGGCTTGTAAACAGGGGAACAGACAAACCGGAGGTGATTGAAGATCGCGTAAAGAAAGCTGAATATGAATTGTCTTTTGCTCCTCAATTTGATGTTGTTATTGTAAATGACGTACTTGAAAAGGCACAAAAAGAGACATTGGAAACAATCAAAAAGTTCCTCGAAAAATGACAAAAACAGGCATTTTATCCGGTTCCTTTAATCCCATACACATTGGGCATCTCGCATTAGCTAATTGGATATGCGAATATGGAGGAATGGATGAAGTCTGGTTTTTGGTTACTCCGCAGAACCCCTTAAAAGACAAAAAAGGACTGATAGATGATCATCTACGTTTGACATTAGTGCAAAAAGCGATCGGTTCTTATCCTAAATTTAAGGTTTCCGATATAGAATTTTCACTTCCACAGCCATCTTATACAATAGACACATTAGCTGCACTGACAAAAAGATTTCCACAAAATATGTTTCATCTTATTATGGGTGCAGACAACTGGAATATAATTGATAAATGGAAAGACGCTGATAAACTATTAACCACGTATCCCGTCTTAGTTTACCCCCGTATCGGTTATTCAATAAACATACCCCTCTCCTATCCTCTTACACAAAAAATCGATGCTCCGATAATAGAAATTTCATCGACGTTTATACGAGAAAGTCTGAAATTAAACAAAGATGTTCGTTTTTTTATTCCGGATAATATACATGGCTATCTGGAAGCGATACAAAAACAACTATAAAATAATTTTACACATAATAATTCAAATATCCGTATGTTTTAAAGCATTCGGATCGGATTTTATCCTCGAATTTATCTACATTTGTCAGAACCTTTAGATTCACTTAGAATCCAACGTACTTTGTATCAAACAAAAATTTAATAATAACTTGAAAAACATGAACAAAACTACAGACAAAATGACAAATTACAGATGGGTAATTTGTTCATTGCTCTTCTTCGCGACAACAATTAATTATTTAGATCGTCAGGTGTTATCGCTCACATGGAAGGATTTTATCGCTCCTGAGTTTTACTGGACGAATGATGATTATGGAAATATCACTTCTTTATTTTCCATTTTTTATGCAATAAGTATGCTTTTTGCCGGAAAGTTTGTGGACTGGATGGATACAAAAAAAGGATTTTTGTGGGCTATCGGAGTTTGGTCATTGGGTGCTATTATTCACGCATTCTGTGGAATCGCTACTTCAGGCATAGTAGCCGGTGAATGGTTAGTGGGTTTTGAAGGAGCTCGTGAGGCTCTTGCTGCAGTGCAAAACGTAGGTAGAGTAGCCAGTGTTAGTGTTGTTCTCTTTATCTTTGCCCGTCTGATTCTGGCTATAGGAGAAGCAGGAAACTTTCCCGCAGCAATCAAAGCTACAGCGGAGTATTTTCCTAAAAAAGACAGAGCTTTCTCAACAAGTATTTTTAATGCCGGAGCAACAATAGGTGCATTGGCAGCTCCCGTAACGATCCCTGTATTAGCGAAACATTTCGGATGGGAAATGGCCTTTATTGTCATCGGTGCGCTCGGTTTTGTGTGGATGGGATTTTGGGTTTTCATGTATGATAAACCGGAAAAACATCCAAGAGTAAACGCGGCTGAATTAGCTTACATACAATCAGACAAAGAAGATGTACAAACAGATACAGAATCAGCAAAGGAAGAGAAAAAAATATCTTTTGCCCAAGCGTTCCGTTTTAAACAAACCTGGGCTTTCGCCGTTGGTAAATTTATGACAGACGGTGTATGGTGGTTCTTCTTATTCTGGGCTCCGGCCTACTTAAGCTCTGTTTATGGCATTAAATCATCCGACACGGCAGGTCAATTAGCTATCTTTGTTTTATACCTGATCACACTCCTTTCAATCATCGGAGGATGGCTACCTACATATTTCGTAGAGAAAAAAGGAATGAATCCATATGCAGGGCGAATGAAAGCCATGTTAATCTTTGCCTTCTTCCCACTATTGGCACTATTGGCACAACCATTCGGACATATATCCTATTGGATTCCCGTAGTCATTATCGGTATAGCCGGTGCAGCGCATCAGGCATGGTCTGCCAACATCTTCTCAACCATAGGGGACATGTTCCCAAAGAAAGCCATCGCAACCATTACAGGAATCGGAGGCATGGCAGGTGGTGTCGGTTCTTATTTAATAAATAAAGGATCAGGTAAATTATTTGACTTTACCCAATTAAATTGGAGTACAGTAAGCGGTCAACCTTTATTAGAAAAATTCCCGGAACTTCAAACTACGGAGACAACAGAAGCATTACTCCGTTCACAGAACGTATCAAGTGTTGAAGAACTACTAAAAACATTAGCCGCCTCAGGAGAAACAGTTGTTGACGGTATCAGTTCCGGCTACATGATTATCTTTTCCATTTGTGCAGTCTCTTACCTTATAGGTTGGATCATCATGAAAATATTAGTCCCAAAGTACAAACCAATTACGCTATAAACAAAGTAACATTTCATAAACAAAGAAGGTGAACATTCGAGATTGAGTGTTCACCTTTTTTTTGATAAAACTCATCATTCATAAATGCCATTTTAAACAATCCTAAAAAATAAATTCTTATATGTATTAGTATATATCAACGGTCAACTGTATAACATATACAAGACGCAAAATGACAACTAATAATAAAGAATTATTCATACGCTACTTTTCAGGTCAAACATCGGAGACTGAAAATGATGCCATAAGCTCATGGATGGAAGAATCTGTTGAGAATCAGAAACAGATAGAAGACATGTATTTTATCTGGCAAACATCAAAGAGCTTGCATATTATGGCAACAGTTGATTCAGGCAAAGCTTTATCTTCGTTAAAGACGAGAATAAACAAGAAAAAGGAAAAGAAGCAATTCAACATATTTCTACGTCGAACATCAAAAATTATTGCAGCAGTATTAGTACCGGTGCTTTTATTTTCTAATTATCTGTATTATAAAGAAAATGATATGGATATTCAATTTATAGAGATTAAGACGAACCCGGGAGTAATAACGTCTGTCATTCTCCCAGATAGTACAAAAGTCTGGATAAATGCATCTAGTTATCTTAAATATCCATCACATTTTAATAATAAAAAACGAGAAGTTTATTTAGATGGAGAAGGTTATTTTGAGGTCAAAAAAGACAAGAAGACTCCTTTTCTTGTAAAAGTTCACGACAATTATACTGTAAACGTATTGGGAACTAAATTTAATGTAAGAGCATATTCTGATGACAACAAAATAGAGACCACATTAGTAAATGGGGCTGTAAACCTTAATATTGAAAAGACAAATAAAAGAATAATACAATATGATTTAAAGCCTAATCAGAAAGCAATATTCGAAGATGAAAGATTATATCTTCAATGGGTAGATCCCATCTACGAAATGGGATGGAAAGAAGGTAAAATGTATTTCAAAAATCATCCTATAGAAGAAGTAATCAAAAGATTGAGCAGACATTATAATGTAACATTTAATATAAAGAATACGAAAGTGTTTGAATCGTTAATTACTGCAAAATTTGAATCAGAGCAACTTCTACAAGTTTTAGAATACATAAAACTTGCGTCTGGAATACAATACATTGTTCATGAATCAAATATTGAAGGAGAAAGATTAAGTCAAATGAAAATTGAGTTAACTAAATAGAAAATACTAATAAAAAAAAATCAAAAGCCTATGTAAAGATTATCATTAAAAAAATACGGAAGAACGTACTACCATCCTTCCGTACTAAAAGCAATTAGCTGTAAAACAGCAAAAAACTAACTAAAAAAAACAAGTAAACAAAAGTATGCAAAAATTTGTAACCTTAGAATTAAAGAAAAAGGGGAAATATACCCTATGTCATAAACTATTATTTGTAGTGAGACTCAGCTGTATATTTTTCTTTCTCAATGTAGGAATGGTCTTTGCGACAAACACATATGCGCAAAACACAATGATTACACTTAATGCAAAAAACAACAAAGTCAGTTCTATTTTGGAAAGAGTGGAAAAACAAACTGACTTTAGCTTTGTATATGATGCAAATGTTGTAAACACAAATTGGAAAACATCAATAAAAGTTCAGGATGAAAACATATTTGATGTGCTTAATAAACTGTTTGAAGGTACTGACATTACATATTCTGTAGTAAACAAGAAAATAATTCTTGGGAAAAATGATCAGACTTCGTCCTCTCAACAAAAAGGGAAGAAAATATCAGGTATAATTACAGATCAAGACGGAGAGCCAATTATCGGTGCGAATGTTGTTGTAAAAGGGACAACGAATGGTTCTATTTCCGATTTAGATGGACAGGTGATTCTTCAGGATGTATCAGAAAATGCAGTTTTGGTCGTATCATATATCGGATATACCTCTCAAGAGATAAGACTTGGAAACCAAACTGTTTTTAACGTTCAATTAATTGAAGACGCGCAAGCATTGTCGGAAGTTGTTGTCATCGGTTATGGTTCATTGGATAAGAAACAAGTAACTAGCGCGATCACTTCTTTAAAAGCTGAAGATATGATGGTCGGCGTAAGCGGAGCCGATATCACATCTGCTCTACAAGGAAAGATCGGCGGTTTAGTAATGAATAATCTCGGTAGCGCTAACTCAAGTACAACTATTCAGTTACGTGGTATGACATCTATTAATGCCGGAAAGTCTCCTTTAATTGTAATTGATGGATTTCCGGGTGGAGATATACGTTCGTTAACACAAGAGGACATTAAGTCTATTGATGTACTAAAAGATGCTTCAG
The DNA here is from genome assembly GCF_028705895.1 of Massilibacteroides sp. Lineage (GTDB taxonomy): Bacteria > Bacteroidota > Bacteroidia > Bacteroidales > Tannerellaceae > Massilibacteroides. The sequence continues at coordinate 46,235 of NZ_JAQWCQ010000007.1, forward strand.
CAGGAGCAATATACGGAACTCGCGCTGCTTCTGGGGTAATCTTGATTACAACAAAGAGCGGATCAGACACAAATGGTAAGGTTAAATTAACTTATTCTTCAGAATTCGCTAAAAAACAAAGTTATAACGCTCCTGAAATGCTTTCTGCCAAAGAGTATGTTGAACATGGTATAGGAACAGATTATGGCTCAAGCGTAGATTGGTGGGATGAGTTAATCAATCATGATAACTTTTCGCAAAAACATCATGTGGCGTTGGAAATGGGAACAGAGAAAGCGCAAGTTTACACCTCTTTCTTCTATGAAGAAAATGAAGGTATTGCTTTATCTGACAGCCGTAAAGATTATGGAGGTAGAGTGAACGCAACTTTCAAATTATTTGATAATTGGTTAGAAGTACGTCCAAGTGTAGATTATCGTCAGGCTGCCCGAGATAATAATTTCCCTAATTTTCAGCAAGCATTAAGAAATAACCCAAGTCGTTCTCCTTATGATTCAGAAAGTGAAACAGGCTATAATGTTTGGACCAACGAATCCTTAGACTACAACGTTGTTGCTGATGCTATGCTTCGCGATTATTATGGAATCGACAAATGGTTTAAGCCGGAGGTTAACTTCAAACTTAACATTAAGCCTATTTCAGGATTATCCTATCAACAAGTTATAGGATATGAAAACCGTCAATGGGAACTTCATACTTACAACTCAAGATATCACAGAGATGAATTAGAAAATTCTCGTAATGGTAGTGCTTATCTTGGATTCAGTAAAACAGAAAACTTAACATCTGAAGGGTACTTTTCTTATATAAAAGATTTTTCAGGAGATCATAATTTAAATGCAACTGCTGGTTATTCGTATTTCGAAACTAACGGTGAAAATTTCAGTATGAGCAATTATGATTTTGCTGTTGATGGAATAAAATATTGGGATATAGGTAAAGGTGGATACTTAAGTGATGGAAAAGCAAGTATGAGTTCGGGCAAAAATATTACTGAACGCTTATTCTCCGTCTTTGCACGTGCTAACTATTCTTATAAAGACAAGTATTTGCTATCTGGATCAATTCGGCATGAAGGTTCTTCGAAGTTTGCCTCAGATAAGCGTTGGGCGAACTTCTGGTCACTAAATGCGGGATGGAGAATCTCTAACGAAAGTTTTATGGAGGATGTAAAATGGGTCAATGATTTGAAGTTACGTTTCGGTTATGGTGTAACCGGTAATAATGATTTTAGTTCTTCTTATTCCGCAAACATGTTAGGATCAGATACGTATTGGTTATTACCAGACGGAACATGGGCTTATTCTTATGGAAAAACCCAAAACATTAATAAAAATTTAGGTTGGGAAGAAAAGAAAGAGTGGGACTTAGGTCTTGACTATTCACTTTTTGACAATCGTCTTTACGGAAAGTTCGACTATTATCGTCGTAAAATTGACAACTTAATTTATAGTGTTAAGGTTCCTCAACCTCCATACACACAAGGTTCGCAATGGCAGAACATCGGTAGTATGGAAAGTAAAGGATGGGAATTTGAAGTAGGTGGTGATATTATCCGTTCAAAGAATTTCACTTGGAGTTCAAATATAAACTTCTCACATAATGAAGGTAAAATTCTGACATTATGGGGTAATAACACATATTACAACGGAAACGGATTCCCTGCTCCAGGTTCTCCGGGAGATGCCGCTCGTATGGAAGAAGGCTCAACAATAGGTTCCTTCTATATTTGGAAATTTGCAGGATTTGATGATGATGGAAATTTCTTGCTTTATAATAAAGACGGAGAAGTAATCCCAGCCTCAGAGAAAACGGAAAATGACAAACAATACATGGGTAACTATATTCCTAAATTAATTGTAGGATGGAGCCATACTCTTACTTACAAAAATTGGGATTTAGGAATCAACATGCGTAGTTGGATTGATTTTGATGTGTATAACTCAATCAATATGTATTTTGGTATTCAAGATCAAGGCAATACTAATTTACTTAAAGCTGCTTACGGAAAGTTTAATCACATCAAGGGAGAAAAACAGATTTGTGATTATTATTTGGAAGATGGTACATTCCTAAAAATCGATGCAATAACTTTAGGATATACCTTAGGTATGAAAAAATACACAAACAACATGGTTGACCGTATTCGTATTTACGGAACAGTAGGTAATGTATATACGTTTACCGGATATAGCGGTATGAATCCAGAAGTAAATATCTCAAGTTGGGATCAGGGAACAGAAAAATTTTGGGACACAAACTATTTCTATCCACAGGTACGTACGTTTACTTTAGGTCTTCAGTTTAACTTCTAATACAGATAATAGTATGATAAAAAAGAATATATTAAAGTTGTTCTTCTCAGGTGTTGTCGTATTAACAACGAGCACTTCTTGTTCTGTCGAACCGGACTTTTATTCTCAAGTTGTTCCTGAGACATTTTACACATCGCAAGATGCTGTTTGGGAACGTTTTAACCGTCCATTTACTCATTGGCGTTGGTATATTGGGCACGATGCACCAAGATGGATGCTCCAAGAAGTCGGTACAGATGAATTTTGTTTACCAACAAGAGGTAGCGACTGGTATAATGGTGCTGTATATCAGAAAATGCACCATCACGAATATACTGAAGATATGGCCTGGGTTGAAACTGGATGGACAAATTTTGCCATGGGAGTCGCTCTTGGTTGGGACGCATTGGAAGATTTAGAAAATGTAGATTTTAATTCTTTAGGCTTTGCTGAAGGAACGAGGGAGTCTATGCTTAACCAACAAAGAACATTGATCGCGTCTTTATATTTAGATGGATTAGACTTTTTTGGAGGCGTTCCTCTATACACTACTACCCAGAGTGAAGTAAAAGGTCGTTCAACGGATGTTGAAACATTTAACTTCATTGATTCACTATTGACTATAGCAATCCCAAATCTTCCCATAAAGGAAAATTTAGGTGCGATGGAAGATGGAAGCATTCATCGTGCTGTTGGAGCGGCTTTAAAAGCAAAATTATATTTCAATGCAAAATCCTATATCGGTAAAGAAATGTACGCTGAAGCAGCTGTTATTTGTCAGGATATTCTGGATGGTAAATATGGTAATTATGCATTAGACTCTGACTGGACGAATATTTTTGGATTTAATAATGAAACTTGTCCGGAAATAATTTGGTCTGTTCCAAGTCAAAACGCAAAATTAGAGACAGACGGAACATATTGGAGTTATATGGTACCTTATAACTACAAGAATTATCTTGGAGGTTTAGAAGGATCCGGTTCAAATAATGGTATAGGTTTGATACCAAGTCTTGATCCGACCGGCAAAAAATACTCGTATAAATTAGGAGGTGCATATGCTAAATTTAACGATAAAGATGTTCGTAAGCAGCCTTATGTTTATGAAGGTAGTGGAAAGTACAGAGGCATGTTTATTGTCGGAGAATTAGTAAACCCACTAAATTCAGAGTGGACTTGTACCGGTAGTCGTGAATATAAAGGGGAAGTTCTTACAGTAGTTGACCAGGTAGCTTATTTTGCCAAGGTAGGAAAAGATTATGCCACAGTAGCAGATCTTCCTTCTACAATAGCTACAGCTGAAGAAAATTCCTGCGTACGCGTGACGAAACGAAGCCCTCGTCCTAATCAGGATGAAAAAAACCGCAAATTTGATCCGGATGTACCTGTTATTCGTTTAGCTGAGATTTACTATATGTTGGCTGAATGTAAGATGCGTGCCGGAGATAATGCAACAGCTGCTGAGTTGATTAATACTGTACGTAAACGTTATTTCGCTGATGGAATTGATCCGGATCCTGTTACTGCAACTAATCTTGATAAATACCGTATGTTAGATGAATGGCAACAAGAATTTCTTGCTGAAGGTCGCAGACGTACAGACTTAGTTCGTTGGGATGCCTACGTAACAGAAGATTGGTGGGATCATAAAGCAACAAACAATACGGACTTGAATCGTTTCCCTATCCATTATAGTCTAATCGGAGCTAATAATTTATTAGAGCAAAATCCTGGATATGGTACTAAATGATAGATTGATGCTATTTTAACTGGTTTTTAATAGGTACTAAAAGAGGGGGAAGCGTTTTTATAAACGCCACCCCTCTTATTCATTTAAATCTAAATTTATGAAATGGCAGGTTAGAATATTCTGGATAATAGTTTCCCTTGGATTATTAGGTTTCTTTTGTCTATTTAATCCTTTTATATTTAATCAACAAGAAGAGATCCAGCTATTTATCCCCAAATGGAGTCTCATAGAAAAAGAATTGTTTACTACTGGAGGTTTCTATACTATCTCCGGACAGTTTTTTGTCCAATTCTATTATCATCTATATCTTGCAATCTTCATAAATGTTATTATTTATAGCTTGATAGGCTTTACTTTTTTTAGGTTGCTACAAAGAATTAAACCTTATAAACACAACTTATTTTTAGCCTTAATACCCCTTATTGCTCTACTTAAGATTCAACTAAACCCTTCATTTGTTTTTGATGGAGCTTTAGCTTATTTATTCATTATATTATTTTTATCCCTTTCAACAACGATTATAAAATCAAAAAAAAGTTATTTCATTCTATCCGGAATTACAATTATTATCTACTACTTATTAGGACAACTTGTTATTCTCTATGCCGTAATGTTCGTGTTTTTATGTTGGCTAACAAAAAAGAAGAACTGGTATTATTCTTTTATGATATTAGGCTTAGGCATTCTTTTAAGTTACGGAGGATTACAAAAAAGTCTTTATATTCCGTTAACTGATGGTATTTACTCACTTCGATATCAAGAAACACAGTTAGTTCCTGAATCTTTCTTATATTATGCGTTAATAAGACTGACAGTGTTGTCTTTCATCATATTCTTAGTTGCAAATATATTCAACAGTCTATGCACTAAAAAAAGGCTTCCGAGTTGGGCTTCAACATTGATTTCGGGTATAATAGTTGCAATTTGTTGTTATTTATTCAAGCCAGATGAGTTTGACAAACAAAACAAACTATTAGGCGAATTAGCATATAAAGAAAGAAAAGAAGACTGGGATGGACTAATCAAGTTATGCCAAAATAGAGAAAAGCCAGGAAATACTACATTGAATTATTTAAATATGGCTTTAGCTCAGAAAGGACAGCTGGGAGAGAAAATGTTTAATTACAACCAAAGCGGATTGCAAGGTTTACTATCATCATGGAATGGAACCTATTATATGAGTGCACTTTTGAGTGATATTCATTTTATGATCGGCGATATCAGCATTTCCGAGAGTTATGCAATGGAAGCCTTAACTTTAGCCAAACGTGGCGGAAGTCCACGAATATTACAAAGACTTGTACATATAAACCTCCAAAAAGGAGAAATTGAAATCTGCAAAAAGTATCTCAACATTTTAAAACAAATGCCTTATTATCACTCTTGGGCTATACAATTGGAAAAAGACATTCCGAATAAAATCTCAGAGAATAAAACCAATAATGACCAATTATTAAGCATGTTAGATGTAGAAACCTTATGGAAAGCCCATTTAAAAAAGCAACCATTTAATACCATTGCTTTTGAATATTTGGCATGTTCTTTTTTATTGACAAAAGATATTGATAAATTTAGTGTACTACTTAGAGAGGTCAACAAATTATACCCTGAAGAAAAACTACCTGCTCATTTCCAAGAAGCTCTTTTGATCAAAGATTTAGAGGAGAAACATACTTATCTGTCAGAAATTCCTATTGAAAATAGTTTTAAGGAACGATTTAATTCGTTCCGCAATGATTTTAAACGTGAAGCATCTCATATCAATGGATATGCAAGAATACGACAAAAATATGGCGATACGTATTGGTTTTATTATTATTGTAAACAAATTTAAAATGAAAGCACTACTTATATTGGTTCTCCTTTTTTTTCTGACAGCTTGTTCAGGAAGTTTACCTTATGCAGAAGTTACAGATAGTCAGCCAAAGATAATCCCTGATTATCGTGAAGTAACAATACCATATAATATTGCTCCACTCAATTTTAAGTTACCAAATCGCTTAAAATCTATTCTGGTACTTAAAAGTCCTCAATCGGAAGTTCGTATAAATTCTAAAAATGGACAGTTTGAAATACCCCAAAAGAAATGGAGAAAATTAGTAGAAGAAGCAATTGAGGGAAAAATCGAATATACAATATATACTTATCAAGATAAGCGTTGGCTAAAAAATCTTCCATTTTCAATTTATATAGCAAAAGAGCCTATTGATACCCATATTGTTTATCGCAAAATTGCTCCCGGTTATAGAATGTGGGGTGAGATGGGTATTTATCAACGTAATCTCGAAAATTTTAATGAAGAAGCTTTTCTCACCAATAAACACACAAATAATAATTGCATGAATTGTCATTCTTTTTGCATGCAAAATCCTGACAAAATGCTATTTCATCAAAGATCAACTCATGGAGGAACCTACATTATAGTTGATGGAGAGATAGAAAAATTAGATACAAAAACGAATAAACTAATTTCCGCTTTAGTTTATCCGGCCTGGCATCCGTCGGGACGTTTTGCTGCGTTCTCAGTAAATGAGACAAAACAAGATTTTCATTATACAGATCCTAACCGGGTAGAAGTTTATGACATGGCGTCAGACATAGTAATATATGATATAAAAAACCATGAAATTAGATCAGACTCTCTCTTATTATCTAAAGAAAACATGGAAACATTCCCAACGTTCTCTCCTGATGGAACACGACTTTTCTTTTGTTCTGCGCCAACGTACCCTATGCCTGATTCTTATAGAAGTATTAAATATAATTTATTAAGTATCGATTTTGATCCGGACAGATGTGTTTTTGGGCATAGTATTGATACCCTATACAATGCCGCAAACGAAGGAAGAAGTGCAAAATTCCCCCGTATATCTCCTGATGGAAGATATCTTATGTACACAATATCTGACTATGGAAATTTCTCCATTTGGCATAAAGATGCAGATCTACAATTATTAGATTTAAAAACGGGAAAGGTAAACACCTTATCGGGGGTTAACAGTTCGGATGTTGAGAGTTATCATTCGTGGAGCAGTAATAGCCGGTGGTTTGTTTTCAGTAGCCGCAGAGACGATGGGCTTTATACTCGCCCATATATTTGCTATATTGATCAAAACGGGAAGTGCGGAAAACCTTTCTTACTACCTCAAAAAAACACAGATTATTATGATAATATTTTAGTATCTTTCAACATCCCTGAACTTATTAAAGGAAAAATAGATATAAACATGTACAAACTAACGCAAACAAGTAAATTGAAAAAATCAGATAAGATACAAATGAATACCGTTCATTAAATTCTTTCTTAATAGAGAATATGTTAGAATAAACTCTGAATAGTTTTACATATCAATTTATGTTTTTATTTTTACAAAAAACACCAAAAACAAGTTTTGTCATTTCATTAGTAAAAACAAGGATTCTCCGAAAAACCCGCAGTGAAAAAAATCGACATACATAACAATGAGGCTATTCAGCAGCAGTTAAAGACTGGAGACGAATCGGTTTTTGATGCGGTTTATACTTTTTATTATGGACGGCTTTGTGCTTTTGCTGTGCAATATGTGGAGTTGGATGATGCTAAAGAGATTGTTCAAGAGGTTATGTTGTGGCTTTGGGAGAATAGAGAGATGCTGATTCCTGAAATGTCTCTTAAATCGTTACTTTTCACAATGGTTAAGAATAAGAGTCTCAACAGTTTGGAACATGTTCAGGTTAAGCGAAAAGTGCATGAAAAGTTGTATGAAAAGTTTCGTTTGCAATTTGAAGATCCTGATTTCTATGTTTATGGAGAGTTGATGGGACTGGTAGATGAAGCTATAAAAAAACTTCCTGAAGAATACCGTAAAGCTTTTGAGATGAATCGATTTGATGGTCTTACTTATAATGAAATAGCTGAAATAGGAGGTGTATCCCCTAAGACAATAGCTTATCGAATTACTCAAGCTCTAAAAATATTGCGAATCGAACTCAAAGATTATTTACCTCTGTTGATCTGGCTTCTTCATAAGTAGCTTATTAACTCCTGCTTCACACACAGTATTCAAAATATCCGGGAACTTACGCAGATAACTCTCTGGTTAGAATGGAACATCCGTCCAATTACCATTAATAAGTTCACGGGTGGAAGTAAAACCATGATCTTTCAACAAACGAAAGGCTTCTTCTCTCCCATCATTAACCAAATTAGGAAAATGACAATCTGAATTAACCATTACCGGAATATCCAATTCTCTGATCAAAGAGAAGAACTGTTTGTGCGGATACGTATGCTGTTTACGAGTCACATTCTTGGTGTTGATCTCAATCATCAGCCCTTTTTCGGCAATCAGATGGATATAGTTTTTTACGTGGTTTACGTACCAATCTTCTTCCAAAGAGAAACCATCACAACGATGTCCGTTCATGTAGATTTTATCCATATGACCTACAATGTCGATTCCTCCTCTTTCAATCATATCCATAGAAGATTCGTAATAACGTTTCACCAATCGTTTCACATCACCTCCAAAATGGACTTTTACAGCACGTTCAAAATCCTCAAACGGACCATCTATACTGACCATATTTACTTCTATCAACTCTTCTGCCACAGGTATAAAATGAACCGAGCCGATACGATAATCCAAAGGCATTTCCTGAAAATAGGGTATGGATGGATTATAAGTATTGTCTAAATAATCAATCTCCAAGCTTGTATAAAGTTCAATCCGATCTTTATACTTTTCTTTTAGATAAGCGGTATGCTCCAGGTAAACCGGAAGATCAGCAGCCGACATATTCCAGTTTGTTTCAAAAGGCAACGGAGAGTGAGAAGAAAAGCCAAATGATTTAAAGCCTGCTGACAGCGCAAACTTAACAAAATCTTCCGGCGTGCTTCTTCCATCACAGAAGAGGCTATGACTATGATAATTGCTCAGATACATAATTCATTTTTGATTGTTACATCAATGAAAAAGGGCAACCGGTAGAAATGTTCTATCGATTGCCCTTTTTTATGTGTTTTTTAGGGCTTATTTTATAACATTAAGCTCTTTTCCTACTTTTATGAATGCGGCAATGGCTTTATCCAAATGTTCACGTTCATGTCCGGCAGAAAGCTGTACGCGAATACGTGCTTGTTCTTTCGGAACAACAGGATAATAAAAACCGGTCACATAGATACCTTCTTCCTGCATACGGGCGGCAAAATCCTGAGATAGTTTTGCATCATACAGCATAACCGCACAAATTGCAGACTGAGTTGGCTTAATATCAAATCCCGCAGCAAGCATCTTCTCACGGAAATAGCTTACATTATCTACTAATTTCGTATGAAGGCTGTCTGATTCATTCAGTATCTTAAACATTTCCAGACTTGCACCCACAATAGCCGGAGCCAAAGAGTTAGAGAACAAATAAGGACGAGAACGTTGACGCAGCATAGAAATTATTTCTTTCTTGCCTGTAGTGAAGCCTCCCATCGCACCACCGAAAGCTTTACCAAGCGTACCGGTATAGATATCTATTTTATCATGACAGTTAAATTGCTCAGCTACACCCCTACCCGTTTTACCGACTACACCGGCAGAATGAGATTCGTCAACCATCACTAAGGCATCATATTTTTCAGCCAAAGCACAAATTTTATCCATCGGAGCAACATTTCCATCCATAGAAAAGACTCCATCAGTAGCAATAATACGGAAACGTTGTGCCTGAGCTTCTTTTAGACAACGTTCTAAGTCGTCCATATCCGCATTAGCATAACGATAACGCTTAGCTTTACAAAGTCTCACGCCATCAATAATAGAAGCATGATTCAAAGCGTCAGAGATTATAGCATCTTCTTCACTTAAAAGAGGTTCAAACAAACCACCGTTGGCATCAAAACATGCAGCATAAAGAATGGTGTCTTCTGTTTTAAAATAATCAGAAACGGCAGCTTCCAATTGTTTGTGTAAATCTTGCGTTCCACAAATAAAGCGCACGGACGACATTCCATAACCATGTGAATCCATGGTAGCCTTGGCAGCCTGAATAAGACGTTTATTATCCGAAAGCCCCAAGTAATTATTTGCACAAAAATTCAACACTTCAGAAGTGTGATTCACGTTAATGGCAGCTCTTTGCGGCGTAGTAATAATACGCTCTTCCTTATATAGGCCTGCCTCTCTGATATTATTCAGTTCTGCCTGAAGGAAGTCTTTCATTTTTCCATACATATGCGTGTGTTTTCTGTTTATTTTCACATACAAAGGTGACATTTTTTATTTATTCTCCATACCTTTGTTGCAGAAAAAACGTATATTACTTAAACAAAAAACTTAATGAAGAATGTATTAGTGATCGGTGCCACTGGTCAGATTGGTTCAGAATTAACCATGGAATTGCGCAAACGCTATAATGGGAATATAGTTGCCGGCTATATACCCGGTGCGGAGCCTAAAGGTGAATTATTGGAGTCCGGACCATCTGCTGTTGTGGATATAACAAACGATCAACAAATCGCCGAAACGGTATCGAAATATAATATCGATACGATTTACAATCTTGCCGCCTTATTATCTGCTGTTGCAGAATCAAAGCCACAATTAGCCTGGAAAATTGGAATGGGAGGACTTTTCAACGTATTGGAAGTTGCCCGTGAAAAGAATTGCGCTGTTTTCACACCAAGTTCAATCGGTGTATTCGGCAATAATACGCCCAAAGACAAAACTCCGCAAGACACTATCCGCAATCCACGTACGATGTATGGAGTAACTAAAGTTTCCGGAGAACTTTTAAGCGATTATTATTTCATCCGTTTTGGAGTAGATACCCGCTCAGTTCGTTTCCCCGGGTTGATTTCTTACGTAACACCTCCGGGTGGAGGTACAACAGACTATGCTGTGGATATTTACTACGAAGCAGTTAAAACAGGACATTTTGTTTGTCCGATTGCAGCCGGCACATTCATGGATATGATGTATATGCCGGACGGACTTCATGCAGCAATCCAGATTATGGAAGCTGATCCGTCTCGTTTGAAACACCGCAACTCATTCAATATCGCAGCGATGAGTTTTGATCCAGAAATTATTGCAGGTAATATCCGCAAATATATACCGGAGTTTACTATGGAATATAAAGTAGATCCGTTACGTCAGGCAATTGCAGAATCATGGCCTAATTCACTGGATGACACATGTGCCCGTGAAGAATGGGACTGGCAACCACAATACACATTAGACATGATGACGCAAGATATGCTTGCTAAACTCAAAGCGCGATTTAACAAATAGAACTGTAAGAAGAAATAGTAAAGGCATTTTGGTAGGTTTATCAAAATGCCTTTACTGTTTTTTACAAATACTATACGAAATCCGACATTAATAACCGTCAAATGTGTTTTTTGGTTACTTTTGTGAAAACAATGTAACACATATGACTTACGAAGAGACGCTGCACTACCTTTACACCAGTACACCTGTGTTCCAGCATGTCGGAGCAAATGCCTATAAACCGGGATTAGGAACAAGTATAGCGTTAGACAAGCATTTTAGTCATCCGCACCGCGCCTATAAAACCATACATGTGGCCGGAACAAACGGGAAGGGTTCAACAAGCCACCTGCTTGCTGCGATCTTACAGGCGAGCGGTTACAAAACAGGGCTATATACCTCTCCTCACTTAGTAGATTTCCGCGAGCGTATCCGCGTGAACGGGAAGATGATCCCTCAGGAATATGTGATTCAATTTGTCGAAAAACACGGTTCTTTCTTTGAAGCTCTGCATCCATCTTTTTTTGAATTAACGTCCACCCTCGCTTTTGATTATTTCAGAACGGAACGGGTGGATTTTGCTATTATAGAAGTTGGACTTGGCGGCAGATTGGACAGTACAAATATTATCACTCCTGAATTAAGTATTATTACAAATATTAGTCTTGACCATACTCAATTTCTTGGTAACACGTTAGAAGCAATAGCGTTTGAAAAGGCAGGTATCATTAAATCTGAAGTACCGGTCGTCATCGGAGAAAGAGGAACTGAGGAAGTCAAGAATGTTTTCCTATCCAAAGCTGCATCCGAAAACGCACCAATCTATCTTGCGGAAGAGGAAGACCTGCTCCAGGAATCCATTCTAAAAGAAAACGGACATTGGAGCTATCAGTCAACCGATTTTGGTGAAATAGAAGGAGAATTAGGTGGTGCAGTCCAGAGTCACAACACAAAAACTGTTTTATCTGCTGTAAGACAACTAATCCGTTCTGGATTTAGTATTTCTGATGAAGCAGTAAAAAAAGGTTTTGCAGAAGTAGTTGAGATGACGGGACTAATGGGAAGATGGCAGGTAATGCAAGAAAACCCTTTGGTTGTCTGTGACACCGGACACAATATTGGAGGATGGGAATATTTATCCCCACAATTACAAGAAAAGCAGAAACAATACAAGCAGCTGCGTCTGATAGTTGGCATGGTAAATGATAAAGATATAAACGGAGTATTGAGCCTCATGCCTCAAAATGCGATCTATTATTTCACTCAACCCTCTGTTGAACGGGCAATGCCGGTGGATACATTTGCAGAAACAGCAAAACAACATGGGCTGACCGGCACTTCTTATTCAACAGTAAGAGAGGCTGTAAAAGCAGCCTTTAGCGATGCTGATTCTGACGATCTTATATTTATCGGAGGCAGTAGTTTTATCGTTGCAGATGCGATTCCTTTATTTGATCATTCAAACAATTTAATAAATAATTAACCTATGGTAGAGAAAGTACACAAGAAACTAAACGATTCTCCGGTAGCACGATGGAGTGTTTTAGCAATCGTTTCATTAACAATGTTATGCGGTTACTTCCTGACGGATGTAATGGCACCTATGAAATCATTATTAGAAGAAGAACTGGGTTGGGGAAGCGCAGATTACGGCTTCTTTACAAGTGCATACAGTTGGTTTAACGTTGCTTTGTTTATGCTCATTGTCAGCGGAATAATCTTAGATAAAAAAGGACCACGTTTCACAGGAGTTCTTGCTTGTGTATTGATGCTCATCGGCTGTAGTTTGAAATATTACGCTATCTCGGACTATTTCACAATGACCGGAGAAATTTTCGGATGGCCTGCCCGGGTTATGGTTGCGGCAATTGGCTATGCGATCTTCGGGGTCGGGGTCGAAACGGCAGGGATTACAGTTACAAAAATCATTGCCCGTTGGTTTAAGGGATACGAAATTGCTTTAGCAATGGGATTACAAGTAGCTGTTGCCCGTATCGGAACAACTATTGCATTATCTGTGACCGTTCCTATTGCAAAATATTTCGATAGCCTGTCTGCTCCTATTCTGTTAGCGTTGGTTCTACTTTGTATCGGGTTGATTTCTTTCCTTGTATTTACAGTAGCTGATCGCCGATTGGATGCTTCTATAAAGGAAACTGCTTCACCAGAAGACTCCTTCCAGATGAGAGATATTCTTTCTATTGTCAAAAACAAAGGATTCTGGTTGGTAGCCTTGCTTTGCGTCTTGTTTTATTCAGCCGTTTTCCCATTTTTGAAATATGCGACAGACCTGATGGTGAATAAATATGACGTACCGGTTGAGCTTGCCGGTAACATTCCGGCTATGTTGCCATTTGGGACGATGCTGTTAACTCCATTTTTCGGTGGACTTTATGACCGGAAAGGACGCGGAGCATCCATTATGATTCTTGGAGCAATTCTATTGATCGTAGTTCACCTGCTCTTCGCTATGCCATTCCTGAATGTATGGTGGTTTGCGGCCTTTATCATGGTAATTTTAGGTATCGCCTTCTCTTTAGTTCCTTCTGCTATGTGGCCATCTGTTCCGAAAATCATACCTCAACGCCAATTAGGTACAGCTTATGCTTTAATTTTCTGGGTACAGAACATAGGTTTGGGAGGAGTACCTGCTCTAATCGGCTGGGTATTGGAAACGTATTGTAAAACGGGCGATGCTGCTAAACCATATGACTATACGATTCCGATGCTCATATTCGCGACATTCGGTGTTTTGGCTTTATTTGTTGCTCTTATGTTGAAAGCTGAAGACAAAAAGAAAGGATACGGTCTCGAATTACCGAATATTAAAGCTTGATATAAATGATTTGTTTTCCGAATGCAAAGATCAACCTTGGGCTAAACGTTATTGAGAAACGCCCCGATGGCTATCATAACTTAGAGACAATCTTCTATCCGATTCCTATAAAAGATGCGTTAGAAATTGTCCCAGCCCGGGAGTTCTCTTTTTCTCAAACAGGAATTGAGATCACCGGACCGATTGAGAAGAATCTCGTAATAAAGGCTCTTGATTTGCTAAAGGCTCGTTTCGATATTCCTCCTATAGAAATTCATCTTCTAAAAGCCATTCCTTTTGGAGCAGGTTTAGGAGGAGGTTCTTCAGATGCGGCTTTTATGCTGAAACTGTTGAACGATTTCTGCACATTCGGGTTGAAAGAGGAAGAGCTGGAAACTCTGGCAGCTTCGATTGGTGCTGATTGCCCGTTTTTCGTACGGAACAAACCTGTCTTTGCATCCGGAACTGGAAATATATTTACTCCGGTAGAAGTATCACTGAAGGGTTATCATCTATGTCTGGTAAAGCCGGACATAGCTGTATCTACCCCTGAGGCTTACTCGTCAATAACCCCTCTTCGTCCTCAGATAAACATCAAGGATATCATTGTACGCCCTGTCTCAGAATGGAAGGAACTCTTAGTAAACGATTTTGAAAAAAGTATATTCCCCCGTTATCCGGAAATAAAAAACATAAAGGAAAAGCTCTATGAAGCAGGCGCTGTTTATGCGGCTATGTCCGGCTCGGGTTCTTCTGTATTCGGACTTTTTGAGAAAGCCGTTTCGATGAAACAAATTTTTCCAAAGCATTATGTGTGGGAAGGAATATTGGTCTAACTTAATAAACTCAGAACTAATGAATAGTAAAATGAAAAGTATAATCGTTCTGTTGTTCGGCGCGCTTTCGTTGCATGCAGCAGAAGATATAGATGTAAAGGTACAACAATACAAGCATGCGGGACCTTTTACAGTAAACAAGCCGATTCTGGCTGATACTGTAAACGTAAACGGCAAACCGTTCGAAGCAAAGAACCTACTTAAAGCAACTTTGCCAACTGATATTGCATTTAAACAAGCAGATATCCTTGAAGCTGATACGGCAGGAAAAGTAACCTTTACTTCTCCCGAAAAAGGATATGCCTTGCATTTGTTTTCATTTTATCTGAACAGCGACCGCTATGTTAAAGGTAATTTAGAAATATCGGGAAGTGGTGATTTCGAAGTATTTGTTGATAATAAATCAGTAGGAAAAACTGCCGAATTAAAATTAGAGCCGAGGCGTTATGAGGTGGTAGTCAAATACCTGACAGCGGAGACTGATACTTGTGCGCCGTATTTGAAGTCTGAATTTAAAACGAAAGACACCGCAGTAATTGTAGCTTCGCTTGATCCGACAAAGCGATATACGTTGAAGGCAATGACTGAAGGCAAGAACTTCAGTGGCGTCAGTGTCTCGTCCGATGGAAAATTAGCTCTCGTGAAATATTCTACACAATTAGAAGGAGGAAAGAGTGAGCAGTTCACGCAACTAATAGAAACAGCTACGGGTAAAATAAAACTGCAAGGGAATGGCTTTCTTAATACAGCCCGCTGGATGCCAAAAAGTAATGCGATGTATTATACCCGAACAGGATATGACGGAACTGAATTAATAAAGGTAGATGCTGTCACAATGCAGGAAACAGTACTTGCAAGTTCACTGCCGGAGAAAAATCCATATTTTGCTCCGGATGAGCAATCTTTGTTTTTCATGGTTAAGGAAGAAGGACCAAAAGAGGGGAAAGAACTCATACGTGTACAGGAGCCAAGCGACAGGCTTCCGGGATTTCGCGATCGGTACTTTATCTGGCGTTACAGTCTGCAAACCGGATTATACGAACAACTAACCTACGGATTTAATTCAACCTACATAAACGACATCAGCCAGGACAGCCGTTATTTACTCTTCGGTACAAGCGAACGGGTTTATACCTCTCTGCCCCACTCCCGTAATTCTCTTTATAAGTTAGATCTGCAGACTCTGGCAGTAGATACCTTATGGGAAAAGGCTCCGTATATTAATCAGGCTTCTTTTTCACCTGACGGGAAACAATTACTTGTTTCCGGTGCCGGAGCAGCATTCGATAACATAGGACTTAATATTCGTGAAGGACAAATATGTAACACATACGACGGGCGACTTTACCTCTACGATCCGGCAACAAAAAAGGCGACTGCTTTAATGAAAGAGTTCAATCCGAATTCAATCAGAGCCGTTTGGAATCAGTTTGACAATCAGATATATATTCTTACAGAAGATCGTGACTATCAGAATCTATACGTTTGCAATCCTTCCAATGGAAAAATGAAGAAGATAGAAGCAGGTGAAGATGTTATTCTGAATTTTTCACTTGCTGAAAAAGCTCCGGTATTATATTACTATGGACAAAGCGTTTCGAATGCAAACCGTTTGTATAGCTATAATACGAAAACAAATAAAAGACTGTTGATAAACGACCTTTCGGCTGAAAGATTAAAGGATATTAAGTTGGGAGAAGCGCATGACTGGAGTTTCACCTCCACAGATGGTTCTACAATAGACGGCCGCTATTACCTGCCGCCAAATTTCGACCCGGCAAAGAAATATCCGATGATTGTGTATTATTATGGAGGAACGTCTCCTACAAACCGTATGCTTGAAATGCGTTATTCAATGCATATGTATGCCGCTCTCGGTTATGTGGTTTATACGCTCAACCCAAGTGGCACTACAGGATACGGGCAGGAATTTGCAGCCCGCCACGTAAATGCATGGGGAAAAGTTACAGCCGATGAGATCATACAAGGAACACAGGAATTCTGCAAAGAACATTCTTTTGTAAACAGCAAAAAGATCGGATGTATCGGAGCCAGCTACGGTGGATTCATGACACAATATTTACAAACCCGTACGGATATTTTTGCTGTCGCCGTAAGTCACGCAGGAATTAGTGCCCTCAGCAGTTACTGGGGCGAAGGATATTGGGGATGGGGATATTGTTCTGTAGCAAACACGAACAGCTACCCATGGAACAATCCGGAACTATTCGTCAAACAAAGTCCGTTATATAATGCAGATAAAATAAACACTCCGCTATTATTACTACATGGCAACGCAGACACGAATGTACCTGTTGGCGAAAGCATTCAAATGTTCCTTGCCCTCAAGCTATTAGGTAAAACGGTTGAATTTGTAGAAGTGGACGGAGAAAATCACGGCATCGTAGGTTATAACAAACGCATCGGCTGGCAAAACAGTATCTTCGCCTGGTTTGCCAAATGGCTTAAAGACGAACCGCAATGGTGGGACAATATGTTCCCCCCAGAACCGGGAGAAAAGAAATAAAATCACATTCTATTGCATAAAAAAATATAAAGGTTATTTTTCCAAATATAAAGGATATTTTTGCAAAAATATCCTTTATATTTTTACGGCTATTTTACCGTTGATTTTCAACGCACAAAAAAATGGCCTTTTTTCAGGCAATCAAACCTTATTTTTATCTACTTCTAACCGTTTTTTCAGATGGTCTGGGAAGACAATAAATAAGATGTTTTTCCTGTTCATCGGTAAAAATTACCGTTTTGTCGATTGTTTGTTATCTAATTGTTCGGAAACAGTATATTTGCTGTTTTCGAACAATCAGACATGTCACGTACGAAGCATAATAATTTCTTAGTAGGATTTCTCTTATCAATATTAGTCACGCTTTTTGTGAACTTTTTAATGTTGATGAGAAGCTATGATTTGATCTTTAATTCGCTTTCGAATGAAGATAATCTTCCTCCTGAAGCCTATTTTTTGTTCTTTTCTCTTGGTTGGTTTTTTCTGTTTTCCTTTGTTATTTTTCTCTTGTATAACCGGCTTTATTATCTTGCAGATCGTATTTTCAAGGAGAAGGAAATCAAAAGTTTTTTGTTGGCTACATTATTAAGTATTGTTGCCGCTTATGGCTTTTTCTTGTTATATCCTACAATGCATCGTGTCGTTATGATCGATTTATTTGAATTGAAGCCGCCAACTGAAGGAAAAAGTCTTTTCTTATATGGAGATAAAGATATGCTCCCCAAGAAGCCCCCGCATGAGATTGGCAGGTTACCGCAAAAAAAAGATTTCCCAATGATAAGAGAGGGTATGCCGCCGGATTACAGATTTTTGTTCCGGCCTTTATTTACAGAACATTTGTTTGTGTTACTCTCGGTGATGCTCAGTGTTATACTATTGAGGCAACTTCGTAGCAAACAAGAGATGATGCTGGCCTATGAAAAATTGAAGTCTGAGAAATTCAAGAGTTCCTATAATGCATTGATGGGACAGATCAATCCTCATTTCTTTTTTAATTCGTTGAATGGATTAAATGCCTTGATCAGAGGTGGTGAAAAAGAACAGACCTTGCAATATTTGGATGAGCTATCCAATGTGTTCCGGTACATATTACAGAGTAATCATAAAGAATTGGTTTCGCTTTCGGAAGAGCTTCAGTTTGTTAAGGCCTATACCTATTTATTAAGTGTACGCTACGAAGGTAAATTATTTTTCTCTATCCAGACAGATCCGGGCTATTTGTTCTGGCATCTGCCGATTCTGAGTATACTACCTTTGGTTGAGAATGCAGTAAAACACAATGTAATCAGCAGACAATATCCTTTACGAATAGACATATACACAACACAAGATGATCAGGTGGTGGTATCAAACAAAATACAACCCAAAGTAGAAGAAAGCAAAGGAAGCGGAATAGGACTGAAAAATCTCTGGGAAAGATATAGAATACTGACAGGAAAAGATATTTATATAACTTCTCAAAAGGAATACTTTAAGGTAAGTCTTCCTCTTATAAAAAACATATCACCCAATTGATTATTTACGAAACAATTTCATGAGAGCAATTATTATTGAAGATGAAACGACGGCGGTAAACAGTCTGAAAGAGATTTTACATCAGAACAAATCGATGCAGATTGAAGTTATAGCTGAATTAGATAGTATTCAAGAGAGTGTTGCCTATTTCAGAGATGAGGAAGAGCCGGATATTATATTTATGGATATTCACCTGGCTGATGGTCTTGCTTTCCAGATATTTGAACAAGTGGAGGTAAATGCTCCTGTTATCTTTACCACAGCTTATGATGAATATGCACTTCAGGCATTTCAGGTAAGCAGCATCGATTATTTATTAAAACCGATAACGGAATCATCTCTCGAAAGAGCGCTAAACAAGTTAAAGTTGTTCAATCCAGAGGAACGACAGGCTCATATACGCCAGACAAATAAAACCATCCGTTCAAGGCATCCTTTAAAAAATCTCTTAATTCAGCTTGCTTATAAATTCTATCCATTACCTGTTGATGAAATTTTATTTTTTTATACAGCAAACGAAAAGGTTACTGCCTATACTGCCGACGGTAAGAAACATCCGGTTGATCACACATTGGATTCTTTAAGTGAGCAGTTAGACGAACGGTCATTCTTTCGGGCTAACCGACAATTCATCATCGCACGTAAAGCCATCAAAGATGTAGAATTGTGGTACGGGAGTCGTTTGTCGGTCAATTTAATATTGGAGATCCCCGAAAAAATAATCATAAGTAAGACCAAAACCCCCGTCTTCAAGAAATGGATACTCATAGAAGATGAATAATCCTATTCACCGACAGATATAGGTGATTCACCTTTCATATTTCCTCATTGAACCCCGCTTAACTTTTCTTTACCGAAGTTTCGGTTTCCTTTGCTTATGTAAATAAAATTCAGAACGATTATGCTTAAATGTATCACTTTCGATGGAGATGCCTCAACATTAGATACGTTAATGGGGTATTTTGAAAAATTAGACAAGACACTTGCGGAAGTACAAGGCGTATTACAGAAGGAGCAGAACGAACAAGTCTTCTTTGTAAAAGAAGGAAGCCGGATTATCCGTATTCTAAGGGAAGAGATAATTTATCTTGAAGGGTATGGCGACTATGTAAAGATTCACCGGACAAACGGCAAACCTTTATTGTCTCAGGTTAGTCTGAGAAAATTTGAAGAAACGCTGGCTACTAAAGGTTTCTGTCGCGTGCACAGATCATATATTGTAGCTATATCACACATTAATTACATCGAACGCAAACGTATCCGTATCGGTGAGTCGCTAATACCTATCAGCGACTCTTATCTCCCTTGTCTGATGAAGCAACTAATGTTGCAGGAATAGAATTATATTATTGATTATAACTTCACTCTGAAAAGCCGTTCGCTCAAAGTATAGGATATTACAAATCCAAATACGCGACGGCTCAGAGCATTATTATTCAAATTCATTTGCTCGTAGTAAAACGATGTCGTAATTCTTCCGGCATTGACAGGAAATCCGAGTCCTAAGGTAGCCCGCCAGTCGATTCCACTATTTCCTTTTACTTTCATATAAGGAGTGCCTACTGATAGACCCGCTTTGTACGATGTTCTTTTCCAAAACGGTTCGGAAGAGAAACCTTCGGGATCATAGCTTATACCATAACGAAGTTCGTGAGTATCCCGGAATTTAATACGACTATCGGTTGAAGTTAAAACACTATATTCCTGAAACGTGTAATCAAGAGCATGTGTAAGTTTTTTGTATTGCAACGCCGCTCCTATTCCGTAAAATGCCGGCAGATATTGAGTTGTATTCTTCACGGAGCTTTCCGTTTCTGACAGGCTTGTGGTTATGAGCTTGGTTCCGTCTAATTTTATCTTCTGTTTATATCCATAAACCGCACCTAAAGTCAATGTATGATTTTTACTTAGGCGACGTTGGTATTGCGCTCCGAAATCAGCGTAAAATTGTTGTACGTACTGCGTTTGAGACACGGAGGTACTGCTTTGCGTTTCCGATTGATTCAAATTACCAAAAATATAACTGGTGTTTATCCCCACCGAAAAGCCGTATGGAAGAGAGAAAGCATTAGACAAGTGTAGCTTTGACAGTCCTCCACTCCCTTCAAACGTACTTTCATAATAACTTCCCGGAGCTCCTTCCAACGGTTGTTCGCTTTTAAAATAATACCCCATAGAACTATAAGGTTTTAATCCAACAGCTAAATACCAGAAAGGCACAATACGACTTCCCATGGTAAATGAAGATACATTGCCTGTAAACGTTCGATTGGAAGCTCCGTTAGAGCTTATATATTCATTTTTTAAAAACCCGGAAGTTTCGGCAATTAATCTGATACTGTCTAAACCTGTTAATGCTGCAGGATTATCAATATTTAATAAAGCCTTGCCACGCATCCCGTATGCCACACTTCCCATACCAACATTAGATCCATAAATACCGGTACTGATTTCTCCTATGCCAAACATAGAATAAGGAGAAGAAGTCATCACATTTTGTGCGGAAACAGACGTAACCGCACCTATCATCAAAAGGCATATACCGTTAATAACTTTCATATATTTTATAGGTTATTTGAAGATTTATAGGGGATTTCCCCTCTTTATTTTCAAATGTTAGATTTCTGAATGTCTTTGTGTAGTAATCATTCGTAAACACAAGCTGCAGATTATGTTTGTTTCTTCCGGTAGCACCCATTTCCTCTTTTATAAAGGTTGAGAGGTCAAAGGAATAATATGTATCTTCAAAAAACACATCATCTTTGACGAGTGTACCACGTTGTACTTCTGTTCCAAGATAATCCGTAACCGCATCAACAACAACATTCTTTTCGTCAGCGATATACAGATAAATACTATCGGGTAATAAATTAAAATCCGAATAACTTCCTTTTTCAGGATAAATCTTCAACACAGCCGCCTCAACATCAATTTGTTCGCCTTGTTGCATCAAGTCATTCAGATAAGGAAATTCCAATCGGGAATACCATCCAAGCCCTCCGAATATCAGCCCTTTATTATCCAACTTTTCAGAAGGAATTTCTATTTCACTTAGGGCATGATTACTCAATAAGGAACCAGACCTATCGTGATCGATATGATTAAACTGCGTTGTCGTGTTTGGAGTAAACTGTAGAATCTCAGCATTTTCTTCTGCTTTAAGAATGTGATAATGTAGTTCTATTGCGCCAAGAGAATCCGAAACTGAAAAAGCCTGAAGGTTTTCACTGGTCTGTTCATCGGGAAGGATAACAATTCCTTTGAAATAGTTCTCAAAATAATCTGCTGACACGGCATCGTCTCTCGTATGGAAACGAGTCAACAGATCTTGTCCTAATTCGTCAGACAACCTGATTTCTACTGTTTCCTGACTATTCGGTTTCGGTCTGAAAGAGCATTCTCCTAATATTTCAGGATCATAACTAACGGTAGAAGTATTATACAAATAGCCATTATCATTCAGAACAATCGTTTCGGTTAGTCTGTGTACCGTAAATTTTTGATACTTCATCGTGTCTCCAATAAAGTATCCATTATGTTTAAGTCTTAAGATCAGTGAATCCATAATTACGGTCTCTGTTATATCCGTCGAATAAGTCGGACGATTATAAGGAATGTAAGTATGTGCAATGGCCGTTCCCCAATCTTCATGCGTATATTTACCAATTAAAGCGGTTGACTGACCGGAAGTTTCTATTGAGTCCATTTGTACTGCCGTAACAGTAACCGTACATGAGTCAACACTAACATTTCTAAAAGCAGAGTCAACCAATTGCTGACCATATGTATTTGCCTCATCATAGCAGGAAGTAAGTGTTACGATAAGTGACAAAAAGCAAAACACAAAACTTTTCTTGGGCATTATTTCCGTTCTTTTTCTCACAAAGAACCTTTTTTCTGTTTCTTTTCACAAACCAAACCTGTAGAACAGGTCGTTTTTTCTTTAAACCTCCTACTTTTCAAGGTTGACATAGTATTTTGTTTCCATTTTTATTTTATCTGAGCCATAACTCCATTCACCGGATAGATAGGTTACTTGACCGATTATATTTTGCAAAGACAGGAACATCCGGTTTTTTTGCTTCAAAAATGAAATGATATGGTGAAAATGAAAAACTTAATTCTATCTCTTATACTGTTATTACCAGTAGTTGTATGTTCTTGCGGAGATGATGATGATGATGATCTAATTGGTACATGGTATAGAGTTTCCGACTTCGACGGACTTGCACGCGGATTCGCCTCTTCCTTTACTATAGGGAATAAAGGCTATTTGGTCTGCGGTTTCGATGGTGGTAAAACGTGGATGTCCGACCTTTGGGAATATGATATGGATCAGGATTTCTGGACACAGAAAGCGAATTTTCCCGGTAACCCGCGTGACGCAGCCGTAGCTATCACTATTGACGACAAAGGATATCTGGGAACAGGTTATGATGGAACAGACAAATATAATGACTTCTGGGAATATGACCCGTCAACAAACTCATGGGAAGAGAAAGCTCCTTTCCCCGGCTCTGCAAGATATGATGCGGTAGGCTTCGGGCTACCCGGAAAAGGATATCTGGGCTCAGGTTATGATGGGAATTATCTGAAAGACTTTTATGCCTATACTCCAAGTACAAATACCTGGGAACAGATCGTAAGTATTGGAGGCTCCAAACGAAGAGGCGCAACTTCTTTCGTTATAGACAATATCGCTTATGTGTGTTGTGGAGAAAATAATGGTGAATATATATCTGATTTCTGGAAGTACGATCAGTCTTCTGCTAAATGGACTCAGTTACGAGATATAGCGGATACATCGGATGATGATTATGATGACGATTATAGTATTGTCAGAAAATACGGAGTAGCCTTTGTTATTGACGGAGCCGCTTACATTTCTTGTGGAGAAAGCGGTAGTGTGAGAAGTGATAGCTGGAAATACATGCCAAGCACGGATTTATGGGAAAATGTAGCCAAATTTAAAGGTACGGCTCGTTCAGCTACGGTATCATTTTCTAACGGAACAAGAGGATATATCGCGACAGGAAAAAGCAGCACGTATCAATTTGACGACATATGGGAACTTCACCCATACGAATATGATGACGATGAATATTAAGGTCAAGATATTATTATTAAGTATTACAATTCTCCTCGCTCTCTCGGCCTTGCTGTTGATAGGATATGATGAAAGAGAGAAAGAGGAGAATAGTAAATTCGAATTACAAACATTTAAAACCGATGAAGGTTGGGGATATAATATCTTATTGAATAAAAAGATTCTTATAAGTCAACCAAACATTCCCGCCATTGACACGGTAATGCCTTTTCCAAGTGAGGAAAGTGCAAAACGGACAGGACAACTTGTTTTAGAAAAAATAGTAAATAAGGAAAACTTCTCTGTCTCTAAGCAGGAAGTTGAATATTCTCTCTCTTATTGAACAGAAGTTCTGAGTTTTGAAAGGCTGGCTATTGGTTAGTCGGCCTTTTAGTTTTTACAAGCACACTATTAATAAAAAACAGAGCAACTACAATTGCGTAATTACTCTGTTTTTTTATACTCTGAAAAGTTGTCGGTTACTCCTCTTCTTCCATTTTCATATTATGAAAAACGTTCTGAACATCTTCATCCTCTTCTAATTTATCGAGCAATTTATTCAGTGTCTCACGTTGATCTGGTGTAACATCCTTGACATCATTAGGAATACGAACAAACTCAGCACTATTGATTTCAAATCCGTTCTCTTCTAAGTATTTCTGAATAGCAGAATTCTGAGAGAACTCACCATAAAGAATGATATCTCCTTCGTCTTCTTCTACTTCATCAACTCCGAAATCAATCAATTCGAGTTCTAAATCCTCCAATGATACTCCCTCTTTCTTTACAACATGAAATACACATTTGTGATCAAACAAGAATTCCAGACTTCCAGAAGTGCCCAATGAACCGCCATGTTTATTGAAATAACTGCGCACATTAGCTACGGTTCTCGTTGTATTATCTGTTGCTGTTTCTACAAAGATCGCAATACCAAAAGGACCGTATCCTTCATAATTCATTTCTTTATAGTCTGTAAAATCTTTAGAAGTTGCCTTCTTGATCGCACGTTCGACGTTTTCTTTAGGCATATTTTCTTTCTTTGCCTGCTGCGCCAAAACGCGAAGACGAGGATTTGTATCCGGGTCAGGGCCACCTTCTTTTACAGCTATTGTAATTTGTTTACCTAATTTGGTAAATACACGTGCCATGTTTCCCCAGCGCTTCAGCTTAGTAGCTTTGCGATATTCAAATGCTCTTCCCATCTTATTTATTTAGTTATATGATTTATTATCTTAATTGCGCATTTATTTTTTGCTCCAGATTGGTACGAATCTTATTCATTATAGAATCGATTTGTTTATCATTTAATGTTTTCCCTTCATCTTGCAAGAAGAAACTTACAGCATATGATTTCTTTCCTGCAGCAAGATTTTTTCCTTCATACACATCAAATAATGTTACATTCTTCAGCAATTTACGCTCACTATCAAAAGCAATCTTTTC
Source organism: Massilibacteroides sp. (assembly GCF_028705895.1). Lineage (GTDB taxonomy): Bacteria > Bacteroidota > Bacteroidia > Bacteroidales > Tannerellaceae > Massilibacteroides. Next base: position 71,745 of record NZ_JAQWCQ010000007.1, read on the forward strand.
TATTTCTTCGAAACGAATTGAGTTATCGATTAATAAAGCCAAATCACGTTTTACTCCGGGGAATTTAGATATTTCGGAGAAAGTAACTTTATTCTTGCGAATCTCTTTCATCAACAAAGTCCAGGATATTTCTGCGAAATACACTTCTGCATCCAGGTCAAGAGTCTTCGCTAATTTGCGATCAACAACACCAAATGTCCCTAATTGTCTTCCTGAACGTGTCGTTATACTTAAACCTGCTGAATAAATATCATTGCTTAAATTGCCGAAAATTACACTTTTCGGATTAACGCCAAGACGAATCAGAATATTCTCAACATAGGCTTTCAACTCATATACGGTTGACTTTTCATCGGGATGCGCCCAACTATGTTCTACACGACTACCTGTCAGCCACAAGCCAAGACGATAATCTTCTTTAAATTCGGCCAGACTCTCTCCTTCTTTTTTCTTTTCAACATCATATGTATAGCAATTACCGAATTCAAAGAATTTCAGGTTTTCATTTTTGCGTTTAATATTATGCTCCACACTTTCCAAGCCTCCGAACAATAAAGTCTGGCGCATCACATTCAAGTCTGCACTTAAAGGATTTTCCAACTTAACACAGCAGGCTTCGGGATAGGTCGATAAATTTTCATAATAAGCAGAACGAGTAAGCGAATTATTCAATATCTCGTTAAAGCCGGCTCCGCAAAGTTGTTCTGAGATCAGATTTTGCAGATCATAGCTTTTATCCGTATCCGTTTTATAACTCAGATTAGATTTAACACTGTCACTGAATTCTATATTATTATAGCCGTAAATACGCAGAATATCTTCAATCACATCTACGTCACGTTGCACATCAATGCGATACAAAGGAACTTCCAACGTCCAACTGTCTGATGTTTCTGCAACAACTTTCATTTCCAAGCTATCCAAAATACTACGGATCGTATCTGCAGGAATCTCTTTGCCTATCAAACTATTTACTTTAGAATGCGACAAATCAACCGTGTATGGCTTAGCAGGTTCGGGATATACATCCTGAAGCGGGCCAGCGATGATACCTCCGGCCAATTCTTTAATCAGAAGAGCAGCTCTCTTTAGTGCATAAATTGTCACATTCGGATCAAGTCCTCTTTCATAACGGAAGGAAGCATCTGTATTCAAACCGAAACGACGTGCTGTTTTACGTATCCAGCTGGCATTAAAATTAGCTGATTCCAGGAATACGTCCGTTGTTTTTTCGGTAACTCCAGAGTCTAAGCCTCCAAACACCCCTCCAATACACATAGCTTCTTCTGTACTGCAGATCATCAAATCACGTTCGGTAAGGGTACGTTCCACTCCATCTAAAGTGACGAATTTCGTCCCCTCGGGTTGAGTTTTCACGACAACCTTATTTCCCTTTATTCCGGCTACGTCAAAAGCATGTAAAGGTTGGCCTATTTCATGCAAAACGAAGTTTGTGATATCTACTACATTATTAATAGGACGCAAACCGATTGTCTTCAATTTGTTTTTTAACCAATCCGGACTTTCTTTTACAGAGACACTTCGTATTGTTACTCCTGAATAGCGCGGACAGGCTTCTGTGTTTTCCACAATAACCTCAACACCTGATGTCGGATCTTCTATTTCAAAAGCATCTACTGAAGGACGGGTTAAGACACCTGGCCGGTTATTCTGTTTCAGATACGCTGCCAAATCACGGGCTACTCCAAAGTGGGAAGTAGCATCCACACGATTAGGCGTAATATCTACTTCGAGCACATAATCGCTCTTTACATTATAATATTCTTTTGCCGGCATACCAACGACCACATCGGATGGAAGAACTATAATTCCATCATGACTCGTACCTATTCCGATTTCGTCTTCAGCACAGATCATACCGTTGGATTCTACACCACGTATCTTGGATTTCTTAATCGTAAAACTTTCTTCTCCGCTATACAATTTTGTTCCATTTACTGCCACGACGACTTTTTGTCCTGCGGCCACGTTAGGAGCACCACAGACTATCTGAAGAGGCTCCTCGCCTCCCACATTAACTGTTGTGATATGTAAATGGTCGGAATTGGGATGATCTACACAAGTCAGGACTTCTCCGATGACAAGACCTTCTAATCCACCTTTTATGGTTTGTACTTCTTCCACTCCTCCGGTTTCTAAACCGATAGAAGTCAAAGCTGCTGCCACCTCTTCCGGCTGAAGGTTAAAATCAAGGTATTCTTTCAGCCAATTGTATGATATATTCATTGCTTAAAAAGTTTTTTTACGGAGCTTTCTTAAATTAACCGTCAAAGGTAACAAGATTTTTTTTACAGTTAAAAAATACACGTGATTATATCGCTCTGAAAATAGTACCTTTGCAGGCAAATCTGCTAAATAGTTACGTATGCGAATCGATATACTCACGGTTTTACCGGAAATGATAGATGGAATGATCAATTGCTCCATCCTCAAACGGGCACAGGATAAAGGGCTGGCCGAAATTCATTTACATAATCTGCGTGATTATACTACGAATAAATGGAGACGAGTGGATGATTATCCTTTTGGTGGTGAAGCGGGAATGGTAATACAGGTTGAGCCGGTGGACAAAGCGATTCGTGCGCTAAAGGCCGAACGGACATATGATGAGGTAATCTATACCTCGCCGGACGGGGAAACGTTTAATCAACCGATGGCAAACAACCTGTCGCTGACGAACAATCTGATTATCCTTTGCGGACATTATAAAGGCGTGGATTATCGTATTCGCGAGCATCTGATCACAAAAGAGATTTCTGTTGGCGACTATGTATTAACAGGTGGTGAATTAGCCGCCGCTATTATGGCAGATGCCATTGTGCGTTTGTTACCAGGCGCTATTGGCGACGAACAAAGCGCACTTTCGGATTCCTTTCAGGATAATTTATTAGCTCCTCCCGTATATACTCGTCCGGCCGACTATAACGGATGGAAAGTTCCGGATGTACTCCTTTCGGGACATCAACTCAAGATTGACGAATGGAGACTTCAGCAGGCTCATGAACGTACGGCCAGGCTAAGACCGGATTTACTATTGAAGGAGAAATAAAAAATCAGATATAGTATTCGGCAGAATCAACAATACCAGCCCGAAGCGCATATTTTGTTGCTTCGTGGATATTATTTACTTCCAGTTTTCGGAAAATATTCTTTCGATGCGTAGTAATGGTATGCACACTTGAAAAACGTTCTGCTGCAATTTCTTTCGTTGTTTTTCCTAAAGCAATCGCTTTCAATATCTCTATTTCTGTTGCCGTTAATACAGGTTGTTCTTTTGGTTCATGCTCTATTTTACGGTTCAATAACATATTGGAAATGCGGTTGCACACATAACGTTCCGAACGCAGGGCATAAAGTATTGATGCTTGAATCTCTTCTAATGAAGCATCTTTCAACACCACTCCAAAGGCCTCACTGCTAAACACGATTCTGCGAATAAAATCATCACTGAGGTATTCACAAAACAACACCCACTGGGCTTTCTTAAAACGTTCCTGTATAATAAATAGTTCCTCTATACTATTCAGATCAAAGAGACTATAATCCAACATCACTACAGAGTCTGGATATTTTTCCATTGTTTTCAATAACGCGTCGCGCGTGTCTGCTTCTACAATCTGGCTATAGCCGGAAATCTTATCACAGAGATATAAGATTCCGGCTTTAGTAATATCCTGGTTATCTGCAAGTATGATTGTCTTCATAGCTTACGAATAGAGTGCTTGTTTTATATCATTAAAAAGATCGTCAGCTTCTTCCAGACCAACCGAGAGACGAATCGTTTTCTGGCTTACGTCCATACTGACACGCTGTTCTTCACTAAAAGTACCGAAGATAGTACTTGCGGGATGTATAACCAACGATTTGTTATCGAAAAGATTCGTTGCACGGCAAATCAGCTTCAGCCGGTTCATAAATGAAAAACAGGCTTCTTTGGAAGACAAATCGAAAGTGAGCATAGCTCCCGGAAGAGGCCCGAATTGCATTTTGCTTAACTCATAAAAAGGATTATCCGTAAGCCCTGTATAATTAACCGATTCCACTTTATCTGACTCCTGCAAACGTTTTGCCAGTTCCAGACAAGTAGAAGCCTGCCGTTCAAAACGAAGAGACATCGTTTCCAAACCTAAAGTCTGCATATACGCCACTTGCGGGGTCATGTATGCTCCCATATTCCGGTGAATTTCTTTACGCATACGTACAGAAAAAGCATTGAGCCCAAACTGTTTTGCCAACGAAGACAAAACAGGCGACCGCGACCAGTCAAACGTTCCGTAGTCAACAATCAGACCGCCTACACTTGTTGCTCCCCCTGAAATATACTTCGTAGATGAAACCACTTCGATATTCACCCCAAACTTATTCGCCTGAAAAGCAGAAAAAGGCACCACCGTAGTATCGGCAATCAAAGGCACACCAGCCTCTTTTGCTATTACAGAAAGTTGTTTCAGGTCAGCAACTTCCAACTGAGGATTCGTAATCACCTCTAAAAAAAGCGCAAATGTATTCCCATCGATTTGCTTGCGAACAGCTTCCGAATCAGTAAGATCACAAAAACGGACTTCTACACCAAAAGCCGCCAATGTCATTTTGAACAAAGAATACGTATTACCAAATAAATGAGAAGAAGTTACAATATTGCCTCCTGCATATCCGATCGTCATCATAACATTACTGATGGCTGCCATCCCAGAGTTTAACGCCGTAACACCGACCGCACCGGTAATCTCGCGCACTCTGGTTTCAAAATACTGTACTGTCGGGTTTGTTATCCGCGAATACGTATGCTCCGCTGAACGTCCCACAAAGGCTGCTTCCATCGCTTCCGCAGTCTCAAATTCGAAAGCCGCCGAGTTATAAACCGGCATAGCCAACGAGTTGTAAGCATCCGGTTTTTCATAAGGAGTATGAAGCAACCGTGACTCAAAACTGAACTCTTCCATTTTCAACTATTTCAATCATTAAAATCTTTTTGCCTCCACAAAAGTACCATATTCTATTTATAAGGCAGATACTTTTTAAAGTTTTTACGGCCTTTCCCTTTATGATTATTATCAATCAGGTCGTTTTTCTACATATATGAAACCACAAAAAACGGATTCTTTTCCTACCTTTGCAGTCCCGAGTGCTTGAACACCTCGTTAAAAACAAGAATTTATGCAAACAAAAGTATCAGTACCTTTCATGTTGCTGGGCATTCTGTTTAATGTATGCCTGCTGTCAGCAAATCTTTTAGAGACTAAAGTGATCCAACTTTTCGGCATTACCACAACTGCCGGTTTAATCGTGTTCCCTATTTCTTACATTATTAATGACTGTATTGCCGAAGTATGGGGGTTTAAAAAAGCACGCCTTATTATCTGGAGTGGATTCGCTTGTAACTTTCTTCTGATCGCATTTGCCCAGATTGCCATTCTACTTCCTAATGCTCCGTTCTGGGAAGGAGAAGAGGCTTTTAATTTCGTATTTGGCCTTGCACCGCGTATTGCCGCAGCCAGCTTAATCGCGTTTTTGGCCGGTTCTTTTATCAATGCCTACGTCATGAGCAAGATGAAGCTTGCATCTAAAGGGAAGAATTTTTCTGCCCGTGCAATATTATCCACTCTGGCGGGAGAAAGTATAGATTCCATAATCTTCTTTCCAATTGCTTTTTATGGATTAGTACCGACAAGAGAACTATTTGTCATGATTGCAACACAAGCTGTTCTTAAATCATTGTATGAAGTTATCATCCTTCCTATGACAATCCGTGTGGTCAATTACATTAAAAAAATAGAAGGAAGTGATGTGTATGATAAGGACATATCCTATAATATTTTAAAGATAAAAGATCTATAAGAATACCTGAAAAAGCACTCAAAAAGGCGTTTATAATTGAACAAAAACAAGGTTGAATCCTCCGAAAAAAGTCTTTTTTATCAAAAATTAACGCCCTACAGACACTTCAAATAGGGGGATAAAATTGCAAAAAGGGACTTTTTACAGTTGGTTCAAGGGTTGATTATCGAAAAACGGCCGTTTTTTATCTGTTGAAAATCAACAATAATACGCCCCTGAAAATATAAAGGATATAATTGGAAAAATAAAGGATATTTTTCCAATTATATCCTTTATATTTTTTCATCAAATACTATAAATGTAAATTGCAAAATGTACGATAGAAAAAAACGGGGTTGTTCGACTTATCGAACAACCCCGTTTTTTCTCCCACTCTAAAGAGTGTTAGATTATTTCTTGTTACGGTTACCGTAGCGGCTCATGAACTTGTCAACACGTCCTGCAGTATCTACCAATGTAGATTTACCAGTATAGAATGGATGTGAAGTGTTTGAGATTTCCACTTTTACTAACGGATAAGTTACACCGTCTAATTCAATTGTTTCTTTTGCGTTAATAGTTGAACGCGTGATAAATACATCGTCATTTGACATATCTTTAAATACAACCGGACGATAGTTTTCAGGATGAATACCTTGTTTCATTGCTTTTATCTTGATTTAATTATTTTATTACTTATACAGTTGGTAACCGGTAAATTGGCTTGCAAAGGTAGCCATTCAACATGAAGAAACAAAGAAAAGGATAGTATTTTTTCATTCATAATAGAGTTTTGTGTTATTTTAGTATGTTTAATAGCATATGGTATGTGCAATATTTATATATTTGTACAAGTTTTTAATCAATAACGTAATAATACATATAACAATGCTAAGTTACAAACAATTAGGCTTGGTGAACACAAAAGAAATGTTCGCGAAAGCAGTTAAAGGCGGATATGCTATCCCTGCTTTTAACTTCAACAACATGGAACAGCTTCAGGCAATCATCCAGGCTGCTGCCGAAACTAATTCTCCGGTCATCCTTCAGGTTTCTAAAGGAGCACGCCAATATGCTAACCAGACTCTTCTTCGCTACATGGCAGAAGGAGCAGTTCAGTATGCTAAAGAATTAGGTTGCAAAAATCCTCAGATCGTGCTTCACTTGGATCACGGTGATTCTTTTGAAACTTGCAAGAGCTGTATTGATATGGGATTTTCTTCTGTTATGATCGACGGTTCTCACCTTCCTTATGACGAAAACGTAGCTTTGACTAAGAAAGTTGTAGAATACGCTCATCAATTCGACGTTACCGTAGAAGGAGAATTAGGTATCCTTGCTGGTGTGGAAGATGAAGTATCAGCAGAACATCATACTTATACTAAACCGGAAGAAGTAGTTGACTTTGTGACTAAAACAGGTTGCGACTCTTTGGCTATCTCAATCGGTACTTCTCACGGAGCTAACAAGTTTACTCCGGAACAATGTACTCGTGACGCTAACGGTGTTTTAGTTCCTCCTCCATTGCGTTTTGACGTATTGGAAGGTTGTGAAAAAGAACTTCCGGGATTCCCAATCGTATTGCACGGTGCATCTTCAGTTCCTCAGGAAGAAGTTGCTACGATCAACAAATACGGTGGCGCATTGAAAGATGCAATCGGTATTCCTGAAGAACAATTGCGTAAAGCTGCCGCTTCTGCTGTTTGTAAGATCAATATCGACTCTGACAGCCGTTTAGCTATGACAGCTGCTATCCGCGAAACATTTGCTAACAAGCCTGCTGAGTTTGACCCACGTAAGTATTTAGGTCCGGCTCGCGACAACATGAAGAAGTTGTACAAACACAAAATTGAAAACGTATTAGGTTCTGCTAACAAGCTATAAGCCTACTCCACTTCTTTATGAAGTGATTAAATATACAAAGGGTATCCGAAATCTATCGGATACCCTTTGTTTTTATTCTCTTATTGCATGGTCTTTGGGAAAATCCTGACCGCTCCAGGCCTTTTTCTGCGTCCAATCGGCAGCGGAATCTGTCCAGAAAGGATGATCGGCAGGAAGTCCAAGTGGTAAAAACGCTACGGATGTAAGATAGAGGCTACCGTTATTAGTATATGAGTCCGACACATTGGGTTGTTGTCCCACAAAACCAATCGTCAGGAAATCCTTTTCATTAAAATTTCCTTCATGATTAAACATTCGCTTCATGGCAGCAGTCATGGCAGCACGGACTTGACCGTTGGTTAACTCCTTAGGTAGTTGTTCTTTCCACGCTAATAAAGCAAGGGGTTGAAAGACGGCTAAACGATAGGGTATTGAACGTCCAAACGCGGGAAATGTTCCTTCGGGAGAAATAAAACGCTCCAGGATCTGTCCATATTTTTGCGTTCGTTTAAGAGCAATCTCATATCGTTCGGGGGTTATCTTCTTTTTATCTAACATCACAGCAAGACATTCCAGGTACATCGGTTGTATGACATAGCTATTATAATAGTCAAACGCAAAATGAGGTCCATCGGAATACCAGCCATCACCGACATACCATTCTTCGATTTTACGTAAAGCAGAACTTATCCGGTAATTATCAGCATCAGCCCCTGCCTTCAGTAAAAAACATTCTATTGTGGAAGAAAACAAAAGCCAGTTTGAATAAGGAGGATCCACACGTCTGAGCAATTTAAATTCTTCCATATAGCGCTGCTTGGTCTCTTTGTCTAAAGGAATCCACAACTGATCGTAAGCGCGAAGAAAACTTTCTGCAATGAATGCCGCATCAACAAGAGGCTGTCCTTCTTTTCTCCAAAGCAAATAGTCAGGACTTGATGGATCTACCGCATGGGCATAACTCTTCAGAGCCCATTCACGTAATTGTTTGCGCTGTTTCCCCTCCGGAGTATTATCATCAGGAAGGGATAACCAGGGAGCAAGACCGGTCATCAACCGTCCAAACGCTTCCATATAAGTCACCCGTATATCACGTCCATCCCAGGCAGGACTAACCTCTACCTTCATTTCTTTTTGTAATTTACCTTCGCTCATCAGGCTTAGTACCGGCGCGGACATACGATATAATAAATTGCTCCAATATACCCGGTCGTTCTCATTTGGTGCTTCCTTAGAATACAGGTAAGAGATTGGCAAAAGCAGAATTAGAATAAAAATTGATTTTTTCATGGCAATTGTTTAACTATTAAAAAGGCAAAGGTATCATAAAGGAATAAAACACAGGGGGAATTATGGTTCAAAAAGTGTAACTTTGTACCGTTACAACAACTCATTGAATGTGAATCGTTATTTTATTTATTTAGGATACAACGGGAAACCTTTCTGCGGATGGCAGGTACAGCCAAACGGCATTACCGTGCAACAATGTATCGAGGAAGCTCTGACAACCTTGTTTCGCTGCCCGATACCCATTGTCGGAGCAGGAAGAACAGATGCAGGCGTACATGCCCGAATGATGATTGCACATTTCGACACGTCGGAAACGGTACAAGACCTTGCATTCCTTACTGAAAAGTTAAATCGTCTGTTACCAAAAGAAATTGCCGTACACAGGATTGTTCCTGTAATCGCTGATGCACATGCTCGTTTTGATGCGATCTCGCGCACCTATAATTATTATATTACAACAGTAAAAGACCCTTTCAACTTCGACTTTTCTTATAAGGTTCATGGAGAATTAGACTTTAAAGCGATGAATGAAGCCTGCCGGGTTTTATATGATTACAAAGATTTTACAAGCTTCAGCAAACTACATACAGATGTCAAAACAAACAATTGTCATGTTATACATGCCGAATGGACACAAGAAGGCAATTTGTGGAAGTTTACAATACAGGCAGATCGTTTTCTCAGAAATATGGTACGGGCTATAGTGGGTACATTATTAGAAGTCGGACGGGGGAAAATGACAATCGATGGGTTTCGTAACGTTATTGAGGCAAAAGATAGAAATAAAGCCGGAACATCAGTGCCGGGACAAGCATTGTTCCTGGTCAACGTTGAATATCCGGACAGATTATTTAAGGTTGATAAATAAGAATATATGTGGTTAGGTTTAGCGTTTATCTCGGCTTTCTTACTTGGATGTTATGAGGTAAACAAGAAATTATCGTTGGATAACAATGCGGTTATCCCCGTTTTGTTCATTAATACATTAGTAAGCAGTCTGCTGTTTGTTCCCTTTATTTTTCTTTCATACTGCACTCCGGTTTTAGACGGCACCTTGTTTTATGTACCGCATGTACCGTTTGAAACACACATGGCCGTATTACTGAAAGCCGTCATAGTTCTTTCCTCCTGGATATTCGGTTATTTCGCAGTAAAGCATCTTCCAATAACCATTACAGGCCCCATAAAAGCAACACAACCTGTAGTTACTCTCTTGGGCGCTATGCTTATTTTCGGAGAAAGATTGAATATTTATCAATGGGTTGGGGTATTGCTATCAATAGCTTCCTTCTATCTTCTTTCTACTTCAGGAAGAAAAGAAGGCATCCGCTTTGGTAACAACAAATGGATATTTTTCACCATACTATCCATACTATTGGGTGCGATCAGTGGTTTGTACGACAAACATCTGATGAAAAGTTTGGATGTTATGACTGTTCAGGTTTGGTTCAATGTTTACCAGTGTATTATCATGACCTTCATCCTCTTATTCTTATGGTATCCAAGACGTAAGAAAACCACGCCTTTTGTCTGGCATTGGAATATTATTTTCATTTCTGTTTTCCTCGTGTTGGCAGACTGGATTTATTTCTATGCATTAAGCGATCCCGATTCTATGATCTCTATCGTAGCTATGATCAGGAGAAGCAATGTTTTAGTAACATTCCTTGCCGGCGCCTTATTCTTCAAAGAAAAAAACCTGAAGAGCAAAGCATTAGATCTATTTCTTGTTTTACTCGGTATGATATTCCTTTATATCGGTTCAAGATAAGATAAAGGATTATTAAATGATAAAAAGGGAATAGTACCAACCTCTTTTCTATATTTGTACTTTTAAATAAACAGCAATAATATGAAAGACGATTTAATCAGATTGATTTCTTTCACGGAAGATGAATATAACAAGTTCAAGGATGTTGTGGAACAAACGCCTTTCGACACGTTCATCGATGAAATAGTACACATTGTAAAAGAAAACAGCGGAACGATTGAAGATGCTATAGAAATGGCAGAAAGTGAATTTGAAAGATTAGCTGTAATTTAAATCGTAAATTTATATGATCACAAAAATTGAAAATATGAAGCGTTATATCCTCCTTAGTATTCTCTTATTCTTCGTTTTTACGCCTTCGGTTAATGCTCAGAACATGGCTACATTATTTTCGGGTATGCCGGACGAATATGTTCCTCATTTGGAAAGTGCCTGGAGAAAGGATTTAATTGACTTATATAATACAGGAAAGACAGCTTCTCTGAAAAACACAATGGAAGGAACATCTACCTTGCTGAAACTAACGGAAAACTATATGCTTCTTCAGTCAACAGAACGAAGTACAATCGAGATGAAACTCCTTCCTCTTATCAATAATACAAATATCATTTGTGTAGTGACTACTGTAAATGCTCCCGTTGCCGATAGCAGAATAGCATTCTTCACTACTGAATGGAAACCTCTTGCCTCTGACGAATTGTTTACGCCCGTAACGGCTGACTGGTATTTAAAAGAAGATGTGGATAAAACAACGGATGCATACAAGGACATTATTTCCCGTTTAGATATAGAGTTGATACAATACAATCTGAATCCGGACAATCTGACTTTGACGGCAACTTATACGACACCTCTCTATTTAAATAAAGAGGATCGCGAAAAGCTTACCCCATATATAAAAGAAACTCCCAGATTATTCACCTGGGAGTCCTCACGTTTCAAGTAGAAAAAATTACTGTTTTACGATACTGCCACTAATAGAGACTAATACTTCTATTTCTTGTTCTCCTTTTTCCAGTTCAAAAGCGTAAAACAAACCGTCAGGAGTTTCGTGTAGTTCAATATCATCTATCTCATAGCCGGGATATTCCGCTTTAATGGCATTCAACACAACTGAAGGAACGTCACCCCTACGTACGTCCCATTCTGTACGCGTCCATTCACCCTCTACGGTAAAGTAAACATCTTTATAAACTCCTTCATGTAAGATATCTACCTCAATACCCAGTTTCTCTTTATCATATTCCAGAATCTTAGCTCCTTCATATTTTTCAGCAATAAATTTATCAATAGACTCCGTTATCACTAATGGATAATGAGGTTGTCCGTTATTTTCAACCACTTCCTTGATCAATACCCCGTCTTCTGTGTAATACAAGTCCACTTCATTTTTGCCTTCTTCCACTTCAATGATGTAAATTGTTGCCGTATTATATCGTTCAATCATATCTACATCGTCAACACGCCAGGTTGCATATTTAGTCGTGGCAAAATGATTCCGTATTAGCTCGGGCAATTCCGCAAATAAAATATCCGTTTCTGTCATCATCCATTCTCCCGAAGCATTAAACCAAGCCTCCTTTTCTTTACTGTTCTGAATAAACTCGGCAACTTTATACTCCTGCTTCTTTTCCCACGAAATTTTCTGAGCATCAGGATATTTTTTCTCTAAAGCATTAACGATTATTTGATCTGGCATATAATCGTCATCATCACTACAACTAACAAGTACGATTGCGCTAAAGGCAAACAATAACATAAACAATTTTGCTTTCATAATAAATTCTTTTTTTAATGAACTAATGAATTAATAATCGATTCTCCTAAAACGGCCTCCAAGATCAAAATCAAGTTCGATCCCATTATTTAATTTAACTTCATACTTTCTTCCATCTTTCTCTATAGCAACGATATAATTATCCGAGAAATTAGTTTTTACGTATTCGGCTATGGGGGATAAAACAATAGCAGGTGGCACCGGCGTATTTTTTCGGCTCACTTCTTTCCATTCACCGGATTTAAAAAACTCCACTTCCGTACCATCCGTCAGTATTACATCATAATCTTTGATTCCGTACCAGTTTTTTTCAATACTGATATGGGAGATCTTGACATCATTAAAATGAGCAGTCAGGAATTGTCTGCTAACTTGAGGAAGAGCATTCACATCTGTTGTAAACACCTTATTATCTGCATGGCTGATACCTGCAAAAAAGAAGATTCCTACTAATAAAAATAAATATTTACGCATAGCTGTTTTTAATTTATACAGCAAATTAAGTACATGAATCGGGAAAGATTTGGGAATAATGAGGGGGAAAAGAAAAAAGTTATTATTTTTTGAAAGACAAACGAAACTGATGCATATCTCCTGTATATTGATATGCAACTTCTATTTCATATAATAGAGCAATAGACTTAACAATGGCTAATCCTAAACCGGTTGATTCTAAAGAAGCACCCGCTTTATTAAATCGTCGGTACATATCGTTCTCTTCCAATCTGGCATTATGGCTCGTGTTTGAAATCGTTAATATATGAGACTCAATCTTTATAGAAACGTGCCCTCCATTATAATTATGCACAAAAGCATTCTTCAAAAGATTTGAGACAAGAGTTCCGGCTAAGGAATCATTCATTTGACAGGAAAGTGTTCCCTCTTCATTAATATCAATTTGCAAACATCTTGTTTCATAAATAGCTGTAAACACTTCTAAGGAACGATGCACTATTTCATTAATATTCAAATCAGTCACTTCGGGATATTGTCGGTTTTCTATTCGGGAAAGCAGAAGCAGTGATTTATTGGTTCTTATCACGCCTCTTAATACATTATATATATCCCCTATTTCTGAGAGTTGTTCTTCCGTACATTCCGGATTTTCGCTAAGCAGTTCTAATTTATTGGTTGCTATCGCTAAGGGAGTTTGCAGTTCATGGGCGGCATTCTCCACAAATTGTTTTTGCTGGTTATAAATTTCTCTATTCCGTTTTGCTGCTTCAAGCAGAGCTTTATTCAGTGTTACAAATTCGTCGACCTGTGTATTCATGACATAAGGTTCATCTTTTTTCCCGGGATGCGTTTTCCGTAACCAATTCAACAAACCGTACAGGGGTGTAAAACTTTTCTTGAATACATAATGCGTTATTAATAAAATTCCGCACAAGAGCGTAACATATAAGACAATAATACTCCAGAAGATTGTTTCGGTCATGTCTTCTTTTTCTAAAGTAGATGTCTCAATCTCCAATTCATAATATTTACCTGCAGCATCCAAAAAATAACATTTCAGGATTCGTACTGGCTCATATTCCATTTCTATATCTACATAAGTGAATGAATCATAGAAAAAATCCTCCGACAAGTTGGCTTGGTCAGCACTTACTTCTTTCATTCTATAGCGCGTCATTTCATCGGTATAAGTACGATCGAAATCCGGATCGGTCAAAGCTCTTCGGATAATTAATTCTTTATAATTCTCCAATGTATCATTCGTTTCATCATCTATTTCATGCATGATCAGAATATAAAATACTGACGCCCAAACTAAAAGAATAAGGAGTAAGGGAATGGAAAGATTACGAATGGTATAATGGCTTAACTTCATATGCTATTCTTCTACAACTAATTTATAACCGAACCCATAAACAGATTTTATTTCCGGTTTTGCCTCTGCCATTTTTAATTTTTTGCGTAAATTCTTCACCTGACTATAGATAAAATCAAAACTATCTGCCTGATCAATATAATCTCCCCATACAGATTCAACTAATGCTGTTTTCTCTATTACTCTCCCGGGATTCGTTACAAAATAATAAAGCAGATCAAATTCTTTTCTGTTCAGCGTCAACTCCTGACCGTTCACATACGCCATATGTTTATCCGGATAGACAACAATATTATCCAATATAATATCTAATTCACCGTCTTGTTGTTTTCTTCTGATAACACTCTTTATTCTGGCATTGAGCTCTGCCAGATGAAATGGTTTTGTCAGATAATCATCCGCTCCCAAGTCTAATCCGGTAATCTTATCTTCAACAGAGTCTTTAGCCGATATAATGATTACGCTGTCTTTTTTCCTCTGTTTTTTCAACTCCTGCAATAAAGACAACCCGCTTCCACCCGGCAACATAATATCTAAGACAATGCAATCGTAATCATATTCACTGATTTTAGCTAATCCTTCGTCATAATTAGTCGCACTTTCTACTACGTAACGCTCTTTTTCCAACGAACGTACCATAACTTCCCGTAACGAGTCCGAATCTTCTACTATAAGGATTTTCATACGAATATCTTTTGACCGTTTCTTACAATTAAACAAAAATAAAGAAAGAATCTGACAAAATACTGGAATAAAGATGTTACGTTTTCTCTTACTTTGTCGTCTCAACAATAGAGAATGGAACTCGAGACGTTTAAAAAGAAGTTGTTGCCTCTGCGTAAAAAGATGATAAATGTGGCCTACCAGTTTATGCAGGATAAAGAAGATGCGGAGGACATAGTTCAGGAAACTTTCCTGAAGCTATGGACTATTCGTAACGATCTGGAACAATATAATAGTCTTGAGGCATTGACGATTCAGATGGTAAAGAATAAATCCATTGACCGACTGAGAGCAAGAAGAACAGAACGAATTGGTGAAACAGAGAGTTTACTGGAGAGTAAAGAACTCACACCGGAAAAGATACTGGAAGAACATGATGCCGTAGGGCAAATACGCAGGATCGTTGATGGATTACCGGAATTACAACAACTAATCATCCGGATGAAAGATATCGAGGGCTACGAAATTGCTGAAATTGCTGAAATTACAGGCACACAGATTGAGGCAGTTAGAGTAAATCTTTCCAGAGCAAGAAAAAGAGTAAGGGATTTATTTATGAAATTAAACAATGGAAGATATGAGAATTGAAGAGCTATTAGAAAAATATTTTGAAGGTGAAACATCTTCTATCGAGGAAGGGGAGATACGCAGGTATTTTGCTTCCAAGGATATTCCATCTCATCTATCTGCCTATAAACCATTGTTCGCCTATATAGATGAAGAACGGGCAATTATCCCCAATCATCCTTCTCCTATCAGGAAAAACAAACGGATAGTCACGTATCTTCTATCAGGCGTTGCGGCTGCAAGTCTGCTGATTTTAGGCATCCGTAGTATTTACACGTCTAATAAGACACGTTACTGTGCGGAGAATTACGTGATGATAAATGGGCGTTGTTATACAGACATACACAAAATACGCAATATGGCTTTAGACGCTTTAAGGGAAGTAGCGACTCCAGCAGACGAATACTTTCCGGATGATGTATCGGATTATTCGACAGAAAAGGAAGTCTTGGAAAGTCAGTTAAAAGAATTTGGAAGTTTATTCAACGTAGATAAATAAGAGACAATGAAACAGATAAAACACATCGTATTCCTGATTGCACTCTTCTCATGTATAATAAGCGAGCCTGTATTTGCCAACGAAATGCAGAAGGATTTACGGATACAGGAAGTCTTCAACCGTTATGGGAAAAAGAAAAATGTGACTATGGTAGAGCTATCAAATGAAATGTTGGAAACCTATGGAATGACACATTATAAAAGTATCACGATAAAGAACGATCAAACAGCGTTGGCTTTTACCCGGGAATGTCTTGAAGCAGACCAACAAGGGGCACGTAAGATCAAAGAAGTAACCGATGATGGAGGAGTTATCTCCGCCTATTATCAACTACGCGGAAAAGAGAAGGACATCAATAGGTTTATACTATTCAAAGTCAACCAGAAGGGAGTAATCACCTTAGTTTATATTGAAGGAGAATTAGATAGCGATGACCTTATCACGTTATTATTCACCGGAAAAGAATTGTAATATAAAACACTAAAGAAATATACAATGAATACAAAAGTTTCAGTATTGGCGATAAGCCTTTTTATGAGTAGCGGATTAGCAGCTACAGGGTTGGTAAATCCGACAGATACAACAATACGCATCGACAATAAGCGAATCGATATCACAGAAACAAGTGACCGGATGAAAGTACGCATCTATGAACTTGATAAAAGAGGCGATGAAGTAGAAAAAGAAATGATCTTCGAAGGGCATTATAAAAACGGGCAGAGTTACGAAAACAGAAGACACAGACGCTCAATAAATATCCCTTTACCTACATGGGACAGAGATTTTGATGCGCATTGGGCAGGTTTTGGTATGGGATTTACCAATTTTGCTGATGGCAGTTTCAATATTAATGATATTGACGGAGTATCATTACGAAGTGAAAACTCATTGGAGTATAACCTCAATTTTCTGGAAAAATCGTTCCCTATCTCTCGCTATAATTGGGCGATTGTTACCGGAGTAGGAATGCGCTGGAATCGTTATCGTTTAAAAACGAACAATCACTTTGAAGAAAACGAAAATGGAATTACTGTTCTTGAGCCGGCTCCGGAGGGTATCACTTATTCCCGCAGTAATCTTAATACAACGAGTCTTACTTTTCCGGCATTAATTGAATGGCAATCACGGCGTATAAAAGGCGACCGTTTTTTCTTATCTGCCGGCGTAGTAGGTGTTGTTAAAACAATATCTTCATCCAAGGTTCAGTATAGGGATGAGAACAACAAGAAACATAAGGAGAAAATGGACAGAGGGATGAATATTCGCCCGGTTACTATGGATTTCCTTATTCAAGGAGGATACGATTGGATTGGTTTTTATGTTAAATATTCACCGGTGGGACTGTTTGAAGGAGGCAAAGGACCTAAAGTACATCCTGTCTCCATTGGATTACATTTACATATCTAAAAAAAGAATGGCTGCCTGATTTAATCGGACAGCCATTCTTTTTTGACAAAAATCTTATATTATGCTTCAGCCTTAACCGAAACGAAAGATCTGTTGTTTTTACCTTTGGAGAATACTACTACTCCATCAGTTAAAGCAAACAAGGTATGATCTTTACCAATACCTACGTTTGTTCCCGGATGATGAACAGTACCTCTCTGACGAATCAGAATGTTTCCTGCTTTTGCTACCTCACCACCAAAAAGTTTTACTCCTAAACGTTTGCTATGCGATTCACGGCCGTTCTTCGAACTACCAACGCCTTTCTTATGTGCCATTTCTTTTTAAATCTTTAAAATGTTAAGCAACAATTTCTTTAATACTCACTTCAGTAAACTGTTGACGGTGACCGTTCAACTTACGATACCCTTTTCTTCTCTTTTTGTGGAAGATCAACACTTTATCACCTTTTACCAACGGAGATAGTACTTCACATACTACTTTTGCACCTTCTACTGTAGGCGCTCCTACTGTTACCGCACCGTCATTGTCAACCAATAACACGCGATCAAATTCAACAACAGCACCGCTTTCCGCATTTTGAATGTGGTGAACGAATAATTTCTTTCCTTGTTCAGCTTTGAACTGTTGTCCGTTAATTTCTACGATTACGTACATCTGTCTTATAATTAATACAGGTTATTTCCGGGGGTGGAACCTCTTTATCGACATTCGCTTTTTTACCCCTTTAGGAATTCAGAGTGCAAAAATAGACGTTATTTACAAAACATACAAATGTTTAGCTTCTTTTTTCGCCTTTTGCACCCTGAATCAGAAAGATTAATTGTATTTATACTTAGCTTTATCTGCCGCAGAACGTTCATTGTCCAACGGAATTAAGGTAAAGCCCCAGTTATATTCCTTATTCGCCGGTAAAGAATACTCCGGTTCAGGACGCGCTCCCCAACTATTATAACCGGCTACTCCTTGCTGTTTATAGTCCACGCATACTTCCACAAAGTTTCTTGGATTGATATCATTGATATGATGCATACGCCGCAAAACATTCTTAGCAGCAGCCTCATCATGATTAGCAATCTCTTCGGGAGAAAAGTTATTCCATTGACGCGGACGCGGAAGAGCTTCTTCCGAATCAAAATCTTCTATAGAATTTCTTAATGCATTGAAACCTATTGTTTCATCGGCTTTAATCATCAGTCCTTTTCCTTTAGCATTTGTAAGGGAAACCCAACGCGTATCTGTACGATGTCCGTTTTCCTGTGGACGTACATAGGAAACGTACATATCTTCGGCAGTCGTTTTATAGAGTCCGACTGTCGCTCCGGCTTTTCTATCCCAATAATTTTCAATAGGTCCGCGACCTAAATACTGCACCTTATTTACGCTTGCAGGAAGACGGAAGCGTACTCCAATACGGGGAACGTTCAGTTTAGAAGAGGCCTTACGTGCTTTATCATTACCCGGAGTAAACGTTGCCGTACGTGTGGCTTCCGAAACATCAGTCTGAACCGCATCCATATCGGCTGAAGTGAATTTAGCAGTAACGTGAACCACCCCACTTGGATAGATATTATATGTTACTATGTATAAATTACCCGCAGAAAGCAGATAGGAGATATTAACGACAGCATTCCCATTATTCAGTTCTGCATTCGCATCAGTCACATTGAAATTCTGACTACTTTGCTTCCACACTTGTAAGCGCAAAGGCATTCCGTTTCCGTAATCATTATCATTCGGCGCACGCCAGAAGTTAGGTTGAATACCAAAACCATCAGCGAAATATTCCATACCATTCACCTGATACGAGGTAACAAGTCCGGAGCTTTTATCAAATATAAAGTTTACTTTAGAAGAAGAAACTGTCAACAGGTCGCCTTCATTATTTACAGAAAGTTTTGGTCCCTTGGTCGCGTAAGACAGTTCTTCTCCTTTTAACGGAAGCTGAAACTGATCAAAAGCTACTTCATATCCCGCAGGAATCAATTTATCAGCAACGGTTGTTTTCACGCTGAAATTAACAAAATACTCCACTCCCGGCTGAGCTTTTATACCGGCATAGGATATGTTCACCTCTTCGGAAGTCTGCGGCGATAATTTAAGCGATAATTTTCCACTCTTGATTTCTTTACCGTCACCCAATATCGTATAAGTAATTGCATACTTATCACTTGATGTAAAATAAAAACGATTAGTGATACGAAATATTCCTTTCTCGATATCGACAACATCAAAACCAAAATTCTGGTGTGAATATTTTACTTCAGTCAGTCCGGGATGAGGCACACGATCCGGCCCTATCAATCCATTGCAAAGGAAATTACCGTCACTTGGCTCATTCACTCCATAATCGCCACCATATGCCCAGAAATCACGTCCGTTTTCATCTGTTTTCTTCAGGCCCTGATCAATCCAATCCCATAAAAATCCTCCCTGAAGATTCGGATATTTATAGATTTCAATCCATTGGTCCCACAAATTTCCGGAAGAGTTGCCCATTGAATGAGAATACTCAGACGGTACAATCGGACGATCACTACCCTGTTGTCCTATTTCTGCCAACCATTTAGCACCCGGATATTGCGGAACATACATATCAGTATTCCATTCCCACAATGCTCTTTCATAACAAACCGGTCTGTTCATCAAATTCTTATCCTTATTCTTTACCAAGAGATAAGCCTGATAGAAATTATACCCGTTTCCGGCTTCATTTCCTAACGAGAAGACCGTCACAGATGCATGATTTTTATTTCGTTCATACATATTATTAACTCTGTCTAAATGAGGCACCAACCATTCGGGATTATTTCCAAGAGTACCTCCTTTTTTCAGATTATAATACATGCCATGCGATTCGATATTTGCTTCATCATAAACATAAAGTCCATATTCATCACAAAGCTCATAGAAACGACGTGATTGAGGATAATGGCACAAACGAACAGCATTCAGATTATGCTGCTTCATCAATTCAAAATCCTTACGCATCAAATCTTCAGTAACATAATGTCCTGTTTCCGGATTATGTTCATGAATATTTACGCCTTTAAATTTAATCGGTTTACCATTCAGATAAAACAAATTATATGGTTTACCATTATCGGCGATCTGATCGGAATCTTTAATTTCAATTTTTCGGAATCCTACACGAAAAGGTACGACTTCCACCACCTTTCCATCCACCTTGACTGTCATCAATAATGTATATAGGTTAGGCGTTTCAGCAGTCCATTTTGCAACATCATTAATCTGATGATCAAAAGATACGCGTTGTGTCGTTCCCGAACTTACCCATATTCCTTTTTCAATCTCTGCTATTCTTGACTTCTGTTTATCCAACAATTCACAGCTAACTTTTACCTCTTTCGTTTCTGTTGAGTGATTCTTTACATCTACTCCCAGATCAAAAATTCCGGTTTTATATGCATCATCCAAAGTAGAGATAATGCGAAAATCCTTAATGGCTATTTTAGGTTGCGAGTACAAAAAGACATCTCTTTCAATACCGCTAATGCGCCACATATCCTGTGCTTCTAAATATGAGCCCGTACTCCAGCGAAATATTTTCAGGGTTAATTCATTCTTACCGGGTTTCAAGTGTGAATTAAGCAAAAACTCTGCAGGATTTTTGGAGTCTTCGCTATACCCGATTTCTTTCCCGTTAATATATACATACATTCCACTTTTTGCTCCCGCAACCTGAAGATAAACATCTCTCCCATCCCATTCGGACGGCACTTCAAATGTCCGGCGATATACACCAACTGGGTTTGCTTCGGGTAAAAGAGGAGGCTCCGGATTTCTCGCTTTAAACTCAAAGCCGTGATTTACGTAAATCGGAACGCCATATCCCTGCACTTCCCAGTTTCCGGGAACTTTAATATCATTCCACGAAGAAACATCAAGTCCTTCCTCTGTGGCATTGGCTGGCAGTTTTTTATAACCATCTACATATAGAAATTTCCAGGTTCCATTAAGAGATAAGTAATATGGACTCTCCTCAAACCGGAGGTCAAGTGCTGTTTTTTTATCAGGGAATGTCATAAAAGAGGTTCGTGGCTCTTCTTTATTTACAGCAACAGTCTGTATATCTTGCCAATAGGGCTTAGCATCTTTATTATCTGCAAAAGCAAAAGCGGTGGAATTAACCCAAAAGATAGCAACACAACAAATAGCTGTGAATATTTTCTGAATTTTTCTTTTCATTTGTGTTTTGTGCGTTTAGATTAGAAGTTTAGTATTTGGCTTACTAAAAAAGGAGACTCCCTCTGTGGAAAGTCTCCTCTTGTATTTTTATAGCTTATCGAGCAGCGAAATAAGTAGAGTGCTCAACAACTTGACGGAAAGCGAGAACACCTGCCTGGCTCAGTTCCACTTCCATACTTTGTCCATCAGGAAGGAACATAACCACTTTATCGTCTCCTTTAAATTCAAGTAATTTATGGCTTTCTCCATCAGCTTCTACATTCCAGCTTTCATCCGCTTTGTTGTAAACCAAATCAACACCGTTTTCATCACCGGCTTTTTGGATATGATATCCATCAGCCTTTGTTTCAATAGCATAAACACCTTTTTCTGTTTCAACGGTTTTCACAGTTCCCACATCAGCAACAGGATTATCACCTGTCCAGAATTCAATTGAGTTAATCACCAATACGTCAGCCAATACAGCAACACCATAAACAGGAACAATATTAAATGCAATAAACACTAATTCATTTACGAATTTTGAATCAACGTTTCTGTTCCAGTCCAACAATTTATTGGTAAGACTAAAAGAGCCAATACATGATGTAAATAATACGCTACTTGCTAATACTGTAGCTAACACTAATTTAAAGTTTTTCTTCATAAGGATAAATTTTTATTAATATATCATTTGACAAAGTGAAGCGAAGATAATAACTTTCAAATATAAGCAGAACATTTTTTGTTTATTATTATTAATAAAAGCCACCTCATTTTTCATTATCATTGGAAAACAAAGGCACACAAAGAGTAAAATAAATTATTGAATCATCTTTACTAATACCGATCTGAGGCTGTAATTCAGGGATTAAAGCTGTTATTCGGGTTGACAAACTATCTCCTGCTACTTTTAGCAGACTATCCGGCAACTGTTTATTAGGACTATTCAACAAACAGCATACTTGACTTTCATGTAAAAACACGTCAAGAGCCTTCCAGTCCGATTCCGGTTCCTGATAAAAGAAGACATTCAACAGCGCATCTTTATCTATATTTCGTCGTAATTCCTTTAGGTAAACAGGAGAATCTTTTATTCCTCGCTTTTGAAGTGAAACTGTTGTTTCCAGTAATTTACGGCTATAGCTCCCCACAAACACATCATTATACTGATAAAACCCCAAATATTGATTCGCTGTTTTCGGATAAAAGCGCAAAGGGATACCTTCTTTCTTCACTGTGGTAAAAGCGGAATGTTTCAACCAAACAGCATCTCCACCAACAGAGTAAGAGTAAAACATAATTCCTTGTGCGTAAAATGCCAACAAAACAGGAGAATTCTTTTTGCAGGCAAGAAATGTATAGCAATCTTCCGGTAGTATTTCTTTAAAATAGAGGTACAATTGGGGTTGACGTTTCAACATCGAAATAAATTCAGCCGGTTGGTTAATCAACAACACACTTTTAGGCTCAGGCAGAAGTAAATCGAAAAGATCTGTTTTTTCCTTTTTCTGTTCTTTACCAACAAAAGAAAAGAAGAAAACGATTGCTCCTATTATTGAGGCAACCACAAGGAGTAGCGTGATTATTTCTGCTCGGAGAATTTTCATTTTTCTTGTCTGAAGTAAGCGCACCAGGGCTGCAGACCACATTCAAGACATTTAGGCTTTCGTGCCAGACAGATATACCGGCCGTGCAGAATAAGCCAGTGATGCGCCTTGGGGATTAATTTTTCAGGAATATGTTTAACTAATTCTTTTTCTGTTTCGAGAGGTGTCTTACTCTTCGGTGTAAACCCTAATCTCGCTGATACGCGAAACACATGTGTATCAACGGCCATCGCCGGCTTGTTAAACACGACTGAAGCTATTACATTGGCTGTTTTCCGCCCTACTCCCGGAAGTTTCTGAAGTTCTTCAACAGAAGAAGGCACTACACCGTTGAACTCATCAGTCAACTTCTGCGCCATACCAACCAAATGTTTTGCTTTGTTATTGGGGTAAGAGATACTTTTTATATAGTTAAAAACTTCTTCCGGAGTAGAAATGGCAAGTGTTTGTGGAGTTGGAAAACGTTCAAACAATGCCGGTGTAGTCATATTCACACGTTTATCCGTGCATTGGGCTGAAAGAATAACAGCAACAAGAAGTTGATAAGGATCTGCATAATGAAGCTCAGTCTCTGCAACAGGCACATTCTTCTCAAACCAATCAAAAACACCTTTGTAACGTTCTTTCTTCAGCATATTTCCAAATCAATATTATAATCTGACAAAGATCAAGAAAAAGGACTGATTAAGCAAATCTAATGAAGGAATCATTACCTTCTCTCCTCGTGTGTTTCTCCCCGGGCACGGTTACTACCCGGGGAGATGGTAATGATTTAGGTTTTCAATTTAATTGGCCGACTCAAACTGTCTCAGGAAACGAACATCGTTTTCGGAGAACATGCGTAAGTCTTTCACTTGGTATTTGAGATTTGTAATCCGTTCCACACCCATACCGAGAGCGTAGCCGGAGTATATTTTACTATCAATTCCGCAATTTTCAAGAACATTTGGATCGACCATTCCGCAGCCTAAGATTTCCACCCAACCTGTGTGTTTACAGAACGGACATCCTTTTCCACCACAGAGATTGCAGGATATATCCATTTCTGCAGATGGTTCGGTAAACGGGAAATAAGAAGGACGCAAACGAATTTTGGTATCCTGGCCGAACAATTCTTTAGCAAAGAAAAGTAATGCTTGTTTTAAATCAGCAAAAGAGACATTCTTATCAACATAAAGTGCTTCTACCTGATGAAAGAAACAATGCGCACGATATGAAATAGCTTCATTACGATACACGCGTCCGGGACAAATAATCCGAATTGAGGGGTCCTGTTTTTCCATCACACGGGTTTGTACAGACGAAGTATGCGTACGAAGTAAAACGTCCGGATTATGCTGAATAAAAAAAGTATCCTGCATATCACGAGCCGGATGGTCTTCGGCAAAATTCAGAGAAGAAAACACATGCCAGTCATCTTCAATTTCTGGTCCTTCGGCAATACTAAAACCAAGTCTTGCAAAGATATCACAGATTTCTTTCTTAACGATAGATATAGGATGACGGGTTCCAAGGGCAACAGGATATGAAGTACGAGAAAGATCAATATCAGTATTGACAGCTCCGGAATTCGAAAATTCTTCTTTCAAATCATTAATCTTCTGCTGAGCCGTTTCTTTTAGTTGGTTCAAAAATTGACCGACTTCTCTTTTTTGTTCGGCAGCAACATTACGAAAATCATTCATCAAGGAAGAAATTTCGCCTTTCTTACTCAGATATTTGATACGCAGAGCTTCGAGTTCCTCTGCATTATTCGCCTTCAATTCCTCCACTTCTTTAAGCAGAGTCTTTATCCTATCGATCATCTCAAACGCTGTTTTTTTATTAACCGGACAAATTTACGCCTTTCTTCCGAGACTGCAACTGTTTATGCCGCTTTTTATTCTTGTAACTGTTTCTTAGAGCCTGTTTAAATTTTTATAGGATATTTCTTGAGGGCTTGTTTCGGTCTTCTTTCGTCTTCTTTTTTGCTTATCTGCATCTCCGCATTCAATCACATAGCCCGCTATGCTCATTCATGCGGATATACAACTAAACAAAAAAATAAAACGAAATAAGCCACGAATAAAAATTTAAACAGGCTCTTAAAATACGCTGTTCAGGTGTTTGAGATATTCTCTTTTGTCCTCAGCTATTTTTTCATCCGTTACTCCTTTTTCCATTTCATGGAAGTGAAAACCTTCTATCCGCTCCAATCCGGTAAACTGATTCATTTTGTGTACCCCGATCAAAACCTGATCTTCATCCTGTTCCTCAAAAAACTCACCTTTAACCGTAAAAGCTTCTATCGGCGCATTCCAGGAACTGGTGAACATATATTTACGACCATGCAACATCCCCCCGGTACCATAATGGAGCTTAGGATTATCGTTCGACCTGCTCCGTCCGTCATTACGGTAAATCCCCGTATCATGTCCGGCTGTAAATACTAAATCTATATATTCTTTTACACTATTAACCGACTAAAATTCCAGACAGTCGGATTTGTTTAATTACACGGTCTGTATCGTGTTATATTTCTTTTTTTCGAAACCCTACCCCCTGTTTATAAAGCCAGCCTAAGCTGGATTCCAGG
>NZ_JAQWCQ010000043.1 GCF_028705895.1 Massilibacteroides sp.
TGCTTCGTTGAGTTCGCTTTCGGGGATGATGATGTTGAATTCGCCCCAGAAGTTGTTGTCGTATTCAAACTTTGTTTCTGCAAAGATTGTACGGGTGGATAGGGTTTCTGATCTGGAGAAACGGGATACGTCGTTTTCTTCTATTTTGCATGTTACCATCTCGAACCAGGTATGTAGGTTCGTTGAGGAGAATAATTGCCTTTTTTTCTTTATTTTGAAGTTAAGGTCGCCTCGTACGTGGCTGATGTAATATTTGCCATTCCAGTTTTTGTAGGATATCGTGTATTTTATTTCTATAGGGGTGATCTGGAGGTTGCGGCTTTTTCGTTCAACGAACATGTTGGTTGCTTTTTTTATATGGTCGGGTTGTATTTCGAACTCTGCTTTGAGTAAAGCTTTGTTTTCTTTGTCAATATATAGATTTCCTTTGTATAGAGGTTCTGTATGCGTTTTTTTTTGCTCGAATGAGATAACATCTACATAACGATTATCAATGACCGTTATTGATGAATGGGTGTATATATAAGGACTCTCTTCTTCTGCGCGTAGAAAATCCGGTACTTGTTTGATGATGTCGAGCATCAGGCAGGCGTTAATTCCGGATTTTATTTTTGTTATGATGGTGTCCCGTTCGTTTATATTGCTGACGCGTCTCATCTTTAGTAGCTTTACTTGATCGGGGACATGACTTGAAAATGGTGTTTTATGTATTTTAAATATGCCTTCACTCAGAGCGACCATTCCTTTTTTTCGCTCTATACCTTCTCTGTAGAAACTGGTTAAATAGACCGAGGTTTGTACATAATTTTCTTTTCTTTTATATAGCATCTCGTTTAGTAAAGTTCTCGGATTCACTGCTCTTACAATGACCTCTTGCAATGAGACGGTGTTTGGTTCGAGTGCGAATGTGCTGTATTTGTCAGCAAGAATTTCGCAGGATATATCTTCCGGGCGGTATCCTAAATGGGAGAAGTGTAATGTGGCAGCGCGGTAGGAGAGAGGCAGGCGCAAACGGAACTCTCCTTCCTGATTGGTGATTGTTCCTATTCCGGCTTCCATAACGCCTACGGATGCATAAATGATCGGCTCCTGTGTGTCCTTGTCATACAATGTTCCGGTTATAGTGAAATACTCGACAGGGGGAATTGAATCTGTTTTTTTAGCTGTTTTTTCAATAAATTCGGTGGGAAGATGGATTAAAATATGATTGTCAATGAGACGGAGTGAGAGTGTTGGATTTTGAGTGATTTTATATATCGCTTCCCGGATCGTATATTGCCCTTTTGAGATATTCGCTTTCTGTTCGTTGTTGATTATCCGGCTGTCGTATATAAATAATAAGTTTGTCTGTTCCGTTATTTTATTCAATAGTTGGTAGATTGTTCCTTTAGCACGAGGAAGCGTTATTTTCTGATCTAACGGATCATTGGGGTTTATTCCATATATCGGCAGGTATGTAAAGAGCAGCATACATACAAGCAGGACTTTGATATAAGGAACATGTGGTTTCATTTTAAGATATATTTTCTTAATTCATCTCGGAGATCAATAGTATTCCATCTTTTTTTGTATAGGTCAGGTCTAAAGCTAAACAAATTAATTGCGCCACGTTTTCCGGAGAATTACTTGAAAAGGTAAATGTTAGCGGACGGTTGTTTAATTCCGGTATAGCTTCTAATTTTAGTCCGTCAGACGTTCTGTTGATTACCCGAAGAATATTGCCCAAAGTCTCGTCTTTAAATTGTATCTTGTTCGTATAATGATCGAAGAGGGTATTATTCTCTGTCTGGCTAACCGTTAATTTGTCGGATAATAAACGTACGGTTTCTCCGGCAATTACTAATTTCTGTTGTCCGTTTTTTTTTCGGATTACTTTCACACGTCCTCGTTTAACGGCTAATTCGAAAGCTGTACCTGTTTCATCTTTGATATAAAATGAAGTCCCCAATACTTCTACAAGAATATCTTTCGTTTCGATAAGAAAAGGCCTTTCTTTATTGCCAGTCACATCAAACAACGCATTTCCTTTTAAAAAAACTTCACGTGTTTTTTTCTCGAAGTGGATTGGGTAGTCTAATTTTGTATTGTCAGCAAGATATACGATCGAACCATCTTCTAAGGTGGTAACAAGCGTGACAGCTCCTTTTTTATTTTGTAATGTTAGGAAATTCTCCTTGTCGATCTTATCCGATTTTGCTAACAGAAACAAAGAAGCTGCAGAAATACAAATAACAGCGATAGCCGCAGCCCACCGGTAAAAAACAGGTCGTATCAGAGTAGCTCTTTTCCGCTCATTAGTAGTAGAAAGAAGGCCATCCGTTTCCAATCTGCCATATAGCCTGTTCCAGGCGGCATCTGTTTTCGCTTTGTTTTGATTTTGTGTCATGTTATATATAGATAATTTTCAATTTCTTTTCTTAACGCTTGCAATGCCTTCGTCATTTCCGCTTCTACTGTTTTTATAGATACAGAAAGCGATCTGGCTATTTCCGCATATTTCATTCCCTGAAAACGGTGCATACAGAAGATTTTCAAACGCCTTTCCGGCAATTTCCTGAGTGTACCATTAATTAATTCTTCCAACTCTTTATATTCAATACTATCTTGGGGATCAGAAGATGATGCTTCAGCCGTATTTGCCAGTATGATCTCTTTGTACTTGTTTCTTACATTCAGGTGTTCACAGAACTGAATAGATTCGTTTCTAACAGCCCGGTAAAGATACCCTTTAAGAGAACTGAACAGCGGTAGCCTTTCCCGCTCTTTCCAGAAATAATAAAAAATATCCTGAACAATTTCTTCGGCTACCGCCATGTTTCCCGTTATTCCGGCCGCATAGAGACAAAGAGGAGTGTGATAAGATTTGAAAAGTACTTCAAAAGCTTTCACATCCCCCTCTTTGATCTTTGTCAACAATAATAAATCGTTTAACATGCGGTTTGAAATAAAGGATTTAACCTCAAATATATAGTAAAAGAACCTTTTTCTTATCTTTTTTGTTTCCTTAATTTATTCACAGCCGATTCCAGAGATTCGGTCGGTTCGATAATGTTATAATTACCCCAGAAGTCTTCATCTGCGAAGGCCGACACTTTGTCGGAAAGTGATTGACTTGCTTTGAAAGAAACCTTGTACGGAATATTTGTTACATTCTCTTCTTTAATATCTGTGACCACCATTTCCGACATAATCGTATAGTTGGTAGAGAAGAGACGTCGTTTCCAATCGCATTTGAAGCGTACTTCATTGCGTATATAACTCAAATAGGTTTTATTATTTTGTTGTTTGTAGTTGACTAAGAACGAAACTTCAACCGGTTTGAACCGCAGACCGAACGGTTTCTTTTTCAGAATCGCTTGCGTTGCCTTGTTTTTGTCGTCCATGCTGAGGTTGAACTCCGCTCTGGTAAAAGCCAATTTGTCTTTATCTATGTATAGTTTACCGTAATACAACGCGTAGTGCATAATAACCTGCGGCATAAAACTGATTACATATTGTGGGCGGTTGTCAATCATTACGGGTTCTTCCATCCTGAAGGTGTAAAAAGAAAGCTCATCTTTGTTTAATAGCAAATCCGGGTTTTTGACTACATCAAGAAAGA
The DNA here is from genome assembly GCF_028705895.1 of Massilibacteroides sp. GTDB lineage: Bacteria > Bacteroidota > Bacteroidia > Bacteroidales > Tannerellaceae > Massilibacteroides. Next base: position 3,602 of record NZ_JAQWCQ010000043.1, read on the forward strand.
TCGATAAGTTTGGTCCGCCTAATAATTTAACAGCAAGCGTATCTCCTTTCTTCTGACTCAACAGTTTGCGCCCCTTATAGATTTGCACTCTATCTAAATCCACGTCCTTAGAATAAGGCGTTTTGTAGATGTCAATAATTGCTTCCGAAATAGTAATATACCTACGTCCTTTTTGTGCCGTTTCGCGATAAAAACCGGTCAACATACTATGCTTGTCGCTATAGTTCTCGGGAACTTTGTTTAGTGCTTCTTCAACTAAAAAACGCGGATCACGCGCCCGGATGACTACTTCATCCAATACGTTTGTGTTTTGAGTAAGATAAATAGTCAGGTCGGAAAGATTAATTCCGTTTACCGGAATCTGCATACTCAGATAACCTAAGTGTGAAATCTCCACCATTGTTTTTTGAGGTGATGCCGGTAGTTTGATCGAAAATTCCCCTTCCCTATTAGTGATTGTTCCGATATTGGTTCCCCGTACCGAAATGTTTACATATTCCAGTTTCTTTTTGGATTGCTTATCTTTCACAATACCGCTAACCGTAATATAATCAGTGGGAACTGCCTCCTGTGCCTTTGTATTAATCGCTCCGACTAATAACCCAAGAATAAAGAGCGATATAACTGCCGTTTGATTAAAAAGTGTTTTCATAATTGCCATTGAATTTTGAGTATTACTAATCCATTTCTATCTATAAGATCGTTGAGGAGAGAAATACCCTATGCTCTAATGGCACAAAAATCACATAGTAATAAGAAAAAAAATATAAAGGATATTTTTGCAAAAATAACCTTTATATTTTTACGCCAAATTTTACTTTGATTTTCAATCGATAAAATTAAGCCCGTTTGAAGGGGTTAAATTAATATATATTTTTCTGCTCCATGTAGCTGTTATTCCTTTTTTGAATATTGTATATACTACCGTTAATTCTTATCTGGATCGAATCTCTCTTCTCATAAATGAGACATAAGAAAGAGCAAAACAAATAACGGTAGCGGCTATTAACCCGGTTAGTTGAGGCCAGACCACTGCTAAACTTTGTCCCAGCGATAAAGGAGTAGGTAGAGAACCGACCATTTGTTCCATAGTGAGCGGTCCGAGACTCCGCACTGAGGGTATGAGCAGAGCTGAGGTTGCTTCATTAAATAAATGTGCCGGATCTACCCGCAGCAGGTCTAATACGAATCGTTGGAAATAAACCATTTGATTGGCGGATGCAAATTCCGAAGGAGCAATCCCTTTTGCTATCAGATTCACTAACATATTATAGAATACGCTAAAGAAAAGCCAGATGGCAATGGCCGCAAGTGCCGATGTTGCCGCTTGTTTACATTGTACAGATAAGAGTATAGACAAATTAAGCCAGAAAGCAACGTAAACACAGGCTATTAATAGAAACAGAACTATTCGGAAAAACTCATCCACCGTAGGAGGAATTCCTACTATTATCAGTCCCAATCCAGTGGTCAGAAATCCTAAAGCAAATAACAGGATACTGATCACGATAAAAGCGGCTGTAAACTTGGCATTTATAAGATAGTCACGCGGTATGGGCTGGGCAAGCATAAAACTCAATGTTCCTCTGTTGCGTTCCGAATTGATGGCATCGAATCCCATACAAATACCTAATACCGGTCCCAGAAATGTAATGAAAACTAAAAAAGAAGGCATTGTTCCGTCCGAGATCGTGAAGAGCTTCAGAAAAAAGAAGCTACCTTCCGGATCATTGGGCTTGACACTGCCTGCTATATTGGTCAGGGCGGTGTACATGGCGCCCGTACAGGTTAGCACAATAATAGCCAGAAGGATAAGGAAACGCAGACTTCTCACTTGATCTGAAATTTCCTTCTGTACGATAACGGTAAAAGGATTCTGTCTTTTTTCAGTATGTTTCTTATTCTTCATTTTTTACACCTCCTTCAAAATAAAGGTTATAAATATCATCCAAACCGTATTCTCTTTTTACTAAGTGGTTCAAAGGGTAATCAAACGTGACGAACAGTTTTGCGATTTCTGCTGTTACGTCGCTTGAACAGGTCAACACCAATCGTTCATCAACAATATTTATTGCATTTATCGATTCTATTTCCTTTAATCTTTTTTCCAGTTTTGAAAAATCAGCAGACTGTAGTCGCTGTGGAAATGAGTCAGATCCTATCGTAATAATTACCGGCTTATCGGCAAATAAACGTTTAGACAACGATTGAATGTCGCCCTCGTCTAATAATTTTCCTTTAACAAAAAGTCCCACGCGGTCACAGACCCGTTGTACCTGATGCAGATGGTGAGAGGAGAAGAGAACCGTGATACCGTCTTCACGACTTAACTGGACGATCAAATCCAGTAATTCGCGAATACCGGAAGGATCTAATCCAAGTGTCGGTTCATCTAATATAATCACTTGCGGATTTTTAATTAATACATTCGCTAATCCTAATCTTTGTCTCATACCACGCGAGTATTTACCGGTCAGCTTCTTTGCTTCATTGGTCATTCCCACGCGCTTCAGTACATCCCAAGCCTGCTCTTCAGCCTGTTTGGACGTGAATCCATTTAATTTCGCGGTATATACTAAATTGTCGAATCCCGTACGATCTTCATAAAACCCTACATTTTCAGGTAAATAACCGGCCATCTTCTTTACCTGAATCGGTTGAGATGCCGAATTAAAACCACAAACACTTACACTTCCTTCGGTGGGTTCGGTAAGTCCTAATAACATTAAAATAGTGGTGGATTTACCTGCTCCGTTCGGTCCTAAAAGTCCGAATACTTCACCTTTCCGGATAGTGAGGTTTAAATGATCGACCGCTGTAAAATTGCCGTACTTTTTTGTTAAGCCGGTAATTTCAATAATCGGTTCTTTCATTATTTACCTCCTTCCGTACTTTCTGAACAAAAAATAAACTCCTCCTAAAGCAATTACAATAATAAAGACCCCTAACCAACCGGCTAATAAAGATGCTTTTACTGAAATTCTAAACTCCGCAGTGGATGTTGCTTCAGGTGTTTTTGCCTCCATACGAGTAACATAATCTCCGACAATGGCTTTAGACGAAGCTTTGACAGAGGCTATCACGCGCACGCTTTCACCGGCATTCAGCCGTTCTATCTGTGCGGGTTGGAAGGTAACCGACCAATCAACAGGAGAACTTGCACTTAATTTAATGTCTTTTAGTTCTGCCGATCCGGTATTCTTCACTTCAAGTTCAATTTGTTTGTTTTCTCCGGCAGTCAGATTAGAGCTTAATAATCCTCTTGGAGTAGTCAGTTCTACGGTATATGTACCTGTGATAACCGCTTCGATAGTCAGTTCTGCCGATGTCGATGAAGTGGAAGCACGCAGCGGTATTTTGTATGTTCCTGCTGCAACAGTGGCAGGTGGAACTACTTCGATAGTCACGTTCTTGGTCGCATTAGCTGTGACATTGACAGATGTTGCCTGTTTGTAATCCGGCTTGAAATTAACCGTCCATCCACGTGGTGATTCTGCAGTAAGAGCGTACAATTGTTCCTCTGATGTCTGATTACGAAGTACTGCATTGTACGTAAATGTAGATTTTGAATTTCCCTGCATATTAATCTGATCGCAGGTAAATTCCGACTTACTAGAGCCTTGCTCGGACACGTTAATGTTTAATTGTAAGGTATCACATCCCTGAGCAATAACACGAAAGGGATAATTCCCCTTGTTTACCTGATGCGGTACTTTTACGTTTAAGGATACACTTTTCTTCTCCGCAGGTAAAACCGACAGTTGATTGATTGTCCAGTTTCCCGATTTCAACGAATATTCCCAACTACGTGGTAACCCGGAGACAAAAATGTCTGTGGTAAGCTTCTCATCACTATTGTTGATGAGGTCGATACTGAAGTTCATGGATTCACCCGGCGGAATAGAAATCTTCGTAAAAGGGGTGTAAAGCTTAGTGAGCTTCTCTGAATTGACAGCTTCGTTAGCTGATAAAGTAAATGCTGTCAAAAATACAAGTAAAAAAATAAAGTTTGTGTTTCGCATTGACATAAAAAATTCCTCCTCAATCTTTAATGATTAACAATACGAAGCCCAAAAATATAGCGTAGAAGAAAAAGTTTTTCCTAAATGATTTTAAAAAAGATAAAAAAACGAGGATGCTCCCCAAAATAGTATTTGAAGCATCCTTTTTTAATGAAATATTTTAAAAATTAGTTTCCAGATAATTATCGATAAACTTAACCATCGAATTAAATTCTTCTGTTTCGAAAAGGCGGGTTAATAGCACTATTTTACCATCCTTGTCGATGATAATATTGCGCGTTACACCGGCTTTTGGCGCCGTAAATAAAGTAAAACGGGAGCCATCAGTGTCTAAAGTAAGCGGGTAGGTTACTTTCATTAGATCTGCAAACTTAGCCGTTGTCTCCTTGTCTTCTTTAAGATCAATTCCGATAAGAGCGAAATTAGGATTATTCTTGTGTTTACTCCAGATATCTTTTTCAATGAAAGGCATTTCTTTACGGCAAACTCCACACCAACTTGCCGTGAATTGAAGCATCACCAATTTGCCTTTTAACTGGGAGAGTTGAGTTTTTGTTCCGTCTAAATACTCGATGATGAAGTTGGGTGCCTGATCACCAACGCTTACAATATAACCCCGGTCGTCTGCTACTGATTCGGAAGTACTTTCCGCACTTTTATTCTCGGAATTTTCCGTAGTCGTTGCTTCGGAAGGTTTTGTTGATTTTTTACAAGAAATACTACCTATACATAGAATAACTAAAGCAAATACAACTAATTTTTTCATGAGGCGTAAATTAATATTTGAATAATAGGGAAAATTATTTTTAGTCAAAGATAAAAAAAATCGTAAAATAGTTTGGAGGGAAATAAAAATCCCTATATTTGACACCTATGTCAAACACTTTAGTCAGACGAATATGTCTATATAGGAATAATTATGGGACAAGAAGAAGTAAAAGATGTAGAAAGTCGTATAGTAGAGGCTGCTAAACAGGTATTTATCCGCAAAGGATTTGAAGCGGCCACAATGGGAGATATAGCTCTTGAAGCAGGAATCGGAAGAACATCATTGAATTATTATTTCCGGACAAAAGAAATGTTGTTTGATGCTATATTAGGCAAACTAATGAATATGATTCTTCCTAATGTTAACCAGATTGTAGAATCTGAATCGTCATATCCTGAAAAGGTTAAGAAAATCATATCTTTATATTTGCAGACGATCCGAGAAAATGAATTGATTCCGCTTTTTGTTGTTAATGAATTACAGCGCGATCCACAACATTTGTTTCATGCTGTATTAAAAGATCCTGAGCGTATTGCGCCTATCCTGAAGTTACAACAATTTGTTAACAACGAGATGGAAAAAGGCAATATCAGAAAGATGCCGATTGTTGACTTGGTTTCAACCTTTATCAGTTTAGTTATCTTCCCTTTTTTAATCAAAACGCCTCTGACTACCATCTTTCTGAATGGTAACGAAGACGAATTTGATGCTTTTTTAGACAGACGGGTTGAATTGGTATATGGAATTATAGAACACTTGCTTAAACCGGAAAATAAGTAATACAATGAAAGCTTATTTGTTACTATTGTTTGTTTTTGGTGGTTGTATCTCTTCTGTAGCGCAGCAGGAAGTTACTATTTCTCAATGTTATCACTGGGCGGAGCAGAACTATCCTCAGATCCGGCAATACGGATTGATTGATCAGGCGGAACAATACAACTTGTCTAATGCCGGTAAATCGTGGTTGCCGCAACTAAATATTAGTGCTAAAGCTTCTTATCAAAGTGAGGTGACAAAGTTACCGATTGATGTAAGTAAACTTCCCGTTGATTTGTCTATACCGTCCTTGAGTAAAGATCAATATCAGGTTGCTGCAGAACTAAGCCAGACGCTTTGGGATGGAGGTGTTTCCGGTTCAGCCAAAGCTTTGACAAAAACAGAAGCAGAAGCAAGCAGGAAGCAGTTGCAAAGTGAATTATATACCTTAAAAGACCGCGTAAACCAACTTTATTTCGGTTGTCTTTTACAAGAAGATCTGTTACAACAGAATCAGCTCTTACAAAACGAATTACAGGTCAATCTGGATCGGATAGAGGCTTTGATGACTAATGGGATGGCAAATGAGTCCGACAGAGAATTGCTGGAAGTAGAGTTGCTCAATGTACGCCAACGTGAAACGGAACTTAAAGCATCTAAAACGGCTTATTTACGTATGCTTTCTTATTTTACCGGTGTGGATAATACGGATGAATGGGTGTTGGAGAAACCTACATTGATCGTTGGAAATCCATCCTTAGAAATCAAACGTCCCGAGTTAGAGGCTTTTCAGGCTCAACTTTTATATACAGAGTCCCAGAATAAAGCTATAACCGCAAGTTTAATGCCTCGTATAGGAGCCTTTGTTCAAGCAGGTTACGGTCGACCGGGCTTAAATATGCTGGAAGATGAATTTAATCCTTTTTATATAGCCGGAGTACGGATGAGCTGGAACTTAGGTCGTTTATATACTGTCGGGAATGACCGCAGGAAAGTAGATGTGGCGCGCAACCGGATTGATATAAATAAAGAAACGTTCCTGTTTAACACCAAGATGCAATTGATCAATCAAAATGAAGAAATACAAAAGATTACACGTCTAATGCAATCGGACGATGAAATTATTCGCCTTAGAAACAACGTAAAGAAAGCGGCAGAAATGAAATTGAAAAATGGTGTAATCTCTGTATCTGACCTGATTCGTGAAATTAATGCTGAGGATATAGCGCGTCAGACTGCCACTATTCATCATACGCAGCGTCTCATGGCTGTTTATCAATTGATGTATATAACGAATAATGAATAATATGAAAAAGATAGTTTATCCGGCTATAGCCGCTGTTTTTATGTTTAATTCTTGTGGCAACAAATCAGATAAATTTGATGCTACAGGTGCTTTTGAAGCGACAGAAGTTATCGTTTCCTCAGAAGCTACAGGCAAAATTCTCCGGTTTGATCTGCAAGAAGGAGATAAACTTAGTGCCGGAGAAGAAGTAGGTTGTGTGGATAGTCTTCAGCTCTATTATAAAAAAGAACAATTAGGCGCCGGGCTTCGTGCTGTGGACATTGCCAAGCCTGATATCCGTAAACAGATTGCTGTTTTGGAACAACAGATAGCAACGGCTAAGTCTGAACGTCAGCGTATGGAAAACTTAGTCAAGGCTAAAGCCGGTAATCAGAAACAATTGGATGATATTGTACATCAGATTGAATTTTTGCACAAACAATTGGATGCGCAACAGTCTTCGTTGTCTAAAACATTCAGCAGGGCAGATGCGGAAGCTGAAGGACTCGTCTTTCAAGTGATGCAGTTAGATGATATGATTGCCAAATGCAGAATCGTAAATCCGTTGACCGGTACTGTTTTAATCAAATATGCAGAAGCCGGTGAAATCACATCTCCCGGTAAACCGCTTTATAAAATAGCGGATACGGATTTGTTATTTCTTCGTGCTTATATAACTGCAGATCAATTGTCTCAATTAAAAGCGGGACAGTCGGTTTCTGTTTATTCGGATTTTGGAGAAGGTAAACAACGCGAATATGCGGGAACGATTACTTGGATTTCGGATAAGTCAGAGTTTACTCCTAAAGGAGTACAAACGAAAAATGAACGGGCTAATTTAGTTTATGCGATGAAGATTGCTGTAAAAAATGACGGTTATCTGAAGATCGGACAATACGGTGAAGTCAAGTTCTGATGAATAGTGTACAAATAAGTCATATAACAAAGTCATACGGAAATGTTACTGCTGTGCGGGATATTTCTCTGAGTATTAATTCCGGTGAACTATTCGCACTGATCGGTCCGGATGGAGCAGGGAAGACTACTTTATTCCGGATGTTGACTACCTTGTTGCTGCCCGATAAAGGTGATGCAACGGTCTGTGGTCTGGATATGCGCAAAGACTGGCGACAGATACGGACAATTTCCGGTTATATGCCCGGTCGTTTTTCATTGTATCAGGATTTGTCGGTTGAAGAAAATCTGGAGTTTTTTGCTACTGTTTTTAAAACGACAATTCAGGAAAATTATGACCTGATACATGATATTTACGTGCAACTCGAACCTTTTTCAAAACGACGTGCCGGAAAATTATCAGGGGGTATGAAGCAAAAATTAGCCCTTTGTTGCGCACTTATTCACCGTCCGCGTGTGCTTTTCTTAGACGAACCGACAACAGGTGTAGATCCGGTTTCCCGAAAAGAGTTCTGGGATATTCTCTCCCGAATAAAAGAGCAGAATATTACTATCATTGTATCTACCCCGTATATGGATGAGGCTTCACGTTGTGATCGTATAGCCTTGATGCGAAACGGTTCTTGTTTACGTACGGATACACCCGAACAAATTTGTGCTTCATTCCCTCATAAACTATGGTCGCTTAAAGGAAAAGAACTATATCAATTGCTCTTAGATGCAAGAGAATATCCGCAAACTTATTCTTGTCACGCATTTGGTGATTGTCATCATTTTATTTTTAAAGAGGAAAATGATAAAGCAGATGATTTGGCTGCCTATTTAAGAATGAAAGGTCATGAAGATGTCCTTATTGAAAGACTTGAGCCTTCAGTTGAAGATTGTTTTATGGATTTTGGGGAGGATGACCAATGAATGTGATTGAAGTACGCGAACTAACGAAGAAATTCGGAGATTTTACCGCAGTAGATAAAATCAGTTTTGAGGTGAAAGAAGGTGAAATCTTCGGTTTCCTTGGCGCTAACGGAGCCGGCAAAACAACGGCTATGCGTATTCTCTGTGGCTTATCGAAACCGACTTCCGGAGAAGCAAAGGTTGCAGGATATGATATTTACAAACAAGCAGAGCCGGTCAAACAGCATATAGGCTATATGAGTCAGAAGTTCTCTCTTTATGGAAATCTGAAAGTGTGGGAGAATATTCGTCTTTTCGGAGGTATATATGGGCTGTCCGACAAACAATTGAAAGAAAAAACAGACCGCATGTTGGCTGTCCTGCATATGGAAGATAAAAGGGATACATTAGTTGATTCTCTTCCATTAGGTTGGAAACAGAAATTAGCTTTTTCAGTAGCTATTCTGCACGATCCTCGGATTGTCTTTTTAGATGAACCTACGGGCGGAGTAGATCCAGTGACAAGGCGACAGTTCTGGGAATTGATCTATCAGGCGGCGCGTCGGGGAATAACAGTTTTTGTTACGACCCATTATATGGATGAAGCAGAGTATTGTGACCGTGTATCTATCATGGTTGACGGCCGAGTCGATGCTTTAGACTCTCCGTCTGCGTTGAAAAAACAATTTAATACAACGACTATGAATGATGTTTTTTATTCATTAGCCCGTAAAGCAGGGAGAGGAGAATAAAATCGGATGAAGCAGTTTCAATCATTTCTTAAGAAAGAGTTCTATCATATTTTCAGGGATTCAAGAACTACGATAACTATGATGGTAATCCCTATTGTCCTTGTCATCTTGTTTGGCTATGCTATCACTACAGAGATAAAGAGCACCCGTTTTGTCGTTTTTGATCAAAGTAAAAATAGCACAACACAACGTATTATCGATCGTTTAGCCGCAAGCGAATATTTCGTTATCTATAAACAAGTCTCTTCTTACGAAGAGATAGAAACACTTTTTCGTAAGAATAAAATACGAATGGCTATTGTGTTCCCTCCTGACTTTGAAGAGAACAGACAGACGGGAACAGAGGTACAACTATTAACGGATGCTTCAGATCCTAACGAGGCAACTTCTTTAGTTGAATATGCTACTACTATAATCAATACGGAGCTGACGAAAGATTATATAGTCTCTTCTGTTGGAATTAAACCAGTTGTTCGTCTTCTATATAATCCACAGATGAAAGATGCTTATAACTTTGTGCCAGGTGTTATGGGGATGATTCTGATTCTTATTTGTTCTATTATGACATCGGTCGGCATAGTACGCGAGAAAGAATATGGCAGTATGGAAGTCCTTCTCGTTTCTCCTTTAAAGCCTGTATATATTATTTTAGCTAAAGCAACCCCGTATTTGTTGATCAGCTTAGTGAATATTCTCACGATTCTGTCTCTGGCCTATTTTCTGTTGGACGTACCGATAAAAGGCAGTCTTTTTCTTGTTATCATGCTTTCCCTGCTTTATGCTCTGCTGGCTTTAACTTTAGGTTTGTTTGTTTCAACTATCGCAAAAACTCAGCAAGCAGCGATGTTGATCTGTGGGATTGCGCTGATGTTGCCTATAATCTTGTTAAGTGGCATGATGTTTCCTGTAGAAAATATGCCATGGATATTACAACAACTCTCTAACCTGATACCGGCACGCTGGTATATTGTAGCTTTACGAGATGTGATGATAAAAGGTTTGGGAGTGACCGAAATACTTCCGGAAATCAGTATTTTAGTTGTGATGACCTTGGTGTTGATTGTCTTGAGTGTCAAACGTTTTAAAGTCCGTTTGGAATAGCTTATGAACACAATGAGAATGTTACGTTTCTTATTAGAAAAAGAGTTCAAACAAATAAAAAGAGATTCTCTTATTCTTCGGATGATGTTAATTATGCCGCTCATGCAGCTGATCATACTTCCGTTTGCCGCTAATTTCGAGATGAAGAATGTGAACTTGGCTGTTGTGGACAATGACTGTTCGCCTGTTACTACCGAACTAACCGATAAGATACTTTCTTCCGGTTATTTTAAATTGACGACAACTCAGGATAGTTATGAAGCCGCCTTGCCCTTTATGGAGAAGAATAGTGCAGATCTAATTCTTGAATATCCGGCAAGGTTAGAAAAAGATCTGGGGCGGGAGAGGAGTGCTTGCGTATCAATCACTGCTAACGCAGTTAATGGTACAAAAGCCGGTATCGGAACGTCTTATCTTGCATCCATTATCCGTCAATATAATATTGAACAGATATCTCCGGATGTGACTATTCCTGTTCAGATAAAAAATACCCATCTCTTTAATCCTTATTTGGATTATAAGGCTTATATGGTACCTGGTATATTAGCTTTTTTGCTCACTCTGGTAGGAGGTTTCCTGTCTGCCTTAAATATAGTTTCCGAGAAAGAGAAAGGAACAATAGAACAAATCAACGTTACCCCTGTACCAAAGAGTATTTTCTTATTATCTAAATTAATACCCTTTTGGGTTATTGGACTTATTATTCTTACCCTTGGGCTGTTTATTTCCTGGATCGTATATGGCTTTATTCCGGACGGAAATGTATTGGCCATTTACGTTTTTGCCGCCATTTATCTTGTAGCTCTGACAGGATTGGGATTGGCTGTATCTGCAATATCTGCATCACAACAACAGGCAATGTTTACTATGTTCTTTTGTAACATGCTTTTTGCTCTGATGAGCGGATTGTTTACTCCAATTAGTAGTATGCCTGATTGGGCACAGACAATTACATTATTCAATCCGATACGCTATTTCGTAGAAGTAATGCGTATGATCTATCTGAAAGGAAGCCTGTTTACCGATATTACAGGACATCTCTTAATTGTCTGTGCGTTTGCTGTCTTTTTTAATACACTGGCTGTTATTGGATACAGGAAAAAGAGCTAAGTCGAACTGTGATAAATGATCCTTACAAAATATTATTTAGCTTTAGGAGTTTCTTTACTCATACTGCAGGCCCCATTTATTTTTGCGTTCGGTTCTACTTCAAGGATCTGAGTAAAAATATCCCCTTGTATGTCTGCTGTAGATTTTATAATTAGTTTCTCACTCGTCCGTATTGTCCCGATCAACCTTCCGGCTATTTCTGCATTTACTGACTCTATATTGCCGTTAACTTCTGCTTTCGGACCTACAACAATCTTTGATCCACATTTAATATTACCTTCAATACTTCCGTCAAGTCTAAAGTCGATTTCCATAGAAATGTCTCCTTTTACTTTCGTACCAACAGCCAACGTGTTGTGAAGTCCACCTCCTGCAATAACTTCTGGTTTATTTTTATTTCCAATCATAGTGTTTTAGATATGCTTTACTGCAAATATAGAATTATATTTTGGCAGAATCTCTCTCTTTTCGCTACTTTTACCGCTAAAATCAAAAACATGACAACCCGGATTGAACTAAAGAATATTAAACTCTATGCATATCATGGCGTTGCTGAACAAGAGCGCAGTGTTGGAAATTTGTTTGTTGTAGATATTCTCCTGACCGTACCTCTTGAAAAAGCAATGCAAAGCGATAAATTGGATGATACAATTAATTATGCCATAGTTTATGATATTGTGAAATTGGAAATGAATATACCCTCTAATTTGCTGGAGCATGTAGCTGGGAGAATAATTAATTCACTGAAACAACATTTTTCACAGTTATCCGCCATAGAGTTGAAAGTCTCGAAACTTAATCCACCCATTGAGGGGGACGTATATAGTGCTTCTGTAATTGTTCAACAAATTTATTGATCATAGTATATGGATACGCTGATTCCTTTTGCCTTATTGTGTTTTACTTCCTTTTTTACGCTTACAAATCCATTAGGTACAATGCCGGTCTTTCTTACAATGACTACCGGAATGGATGAAGCGGAACGACAAACTCTGGTTAAGCGGGCAACTCTTGTTGCTTTTGTTACTCTTGTTGTCTTTGCCTTCACGGGGCAGTTCTTGTTTAAATTCTTTGGAATTTCGACAAATGGTTTACGTATGGCAGGAGGGATTATCATCTTTGTTATAGGTTACGATATGCTTCAGGCAAGAATAGCCAAAATCAAACTAAAAGAAGAAGAAATAAAAACGTATGCCAATGATATTTCGGTAACGCCTTTTGCTATTCCTATGCTCTGTGGGCCAGGGGCAATTGCAAATGCAATTCTATTAATGGAAGATGCCAAGAATATCTCCATGAAGGCGACATTAATTGCTGCTATAGCTTTGGTTTATCTGCTTTCATACATTATCCTAAGGGCTTCAACCCGAATCCTGAAAGTTTTAGGTGAAACAGGTAATAATGTGATGATGCGCTTAATGGGATTGATATTGATGGTTATTGCAATAGACTGTTTTGTGAGTGGACTACGTCCGGTATTGATTGATATATTACGACAGGTTTGATGATTGAGGGACTTAAAAAGATCGGTTTTGATGCGGACGATACCTTGTGGGTGAACGAGGTGTTTTTTAGGGAAACAGAACAATTATTTTATGAATTGATGGCTGATTTCTCTGATAAGGAAACAATTGCGGCTGAATTATATCGAACAGAGATCAATAATATGGCGTTGTATGGCTATGGTGTAAAAGCATTTATTCTTTCTGTTATTGAAACGGCGCATAAAGTTGCCGGTGGACGTTTGCCGGCTTCTGTTGTTGGTGAAATTGTTGAATTAGGGAAAAAACAACTTTTGCAACCTGTGGAATTGCTCGAAGAGGTAGAGGAGACGTTGAATGCTTTGGTCGGACGTTATGAACTTATCTTAGTGACCAAAGGGGATTTGCTTGATCAAGAACGGAAGTTAGCTTCATCGGGACTCGAGCATCTTTTTCATCATGTAGAGATAATGAGTGACAAAACAGAACGTGAATATGGCAAACTACTACGACACATCGACGTGCTTCCTGAAGAATTTATGATGATTGGCAACTCGCTCCGTTCGGATATTCTACCTCCGTTGGCCTTGGGCAGTTATGCTGTGCATGTACCCTATCACATGACTTGGGAACACGAACGTGTAGAAGAACCGGTAGTTAACTCCCGGTTCTATACGGCTGATTCTCTTTGGGATATTATCGGATTATTACCTTAGCTTTTTATACCGTCAGAAAGCGATGTCTTCTTTTGAAGTAAAAAGAGACGATCAGGCTCCTACGTAATAACTCGGGAATGATAGACAAAACTGTTTTCTTCAGATTCTCTTCTCGTATAGGCGTGTATGACTCTTTCATCTGAAAGAACTCCTGTCTCGCTTTGTAAATTGCCTTTGCATTCTCTTTATGACCAGTTAAAAGAAACTTAAGTGCTGCAAGATAATCTAACCAGAAACGCACTTTCATAACATGCTTTAAATCGGCTTCCGGTAGATTTTTATATACCATCAACAAGTTATTTCTAAAATTGAGGTAGGTTTTGTGAGGGCTTTCCGCATTTAGTGTTGCTCCACCTACATGATATACTACCGAAGCCGGAGTACACATTAAACGATAGCCGCGGGAACGAAGTCGCCAACAAAGATCAATTTCTTCCTGATGAGCAAAAAACTGACCATCTAATCCACCCTCTTTCTTATAAACTTCAGTACGAATAAAAAAACAAGCACCCGAAGCCCACAAAATATCTATTGGAATATCGTATTGACCCAGATCTTTTTCAATTGCATGTAATACTCTCCCCCTACAATAAGGATATCCATATCGATCCATAAAACCGCCTGCAGCACCAGCATATTCGAAATATTCTTTATTGCGTTGTGAGAGTATTTTAGGCTGTATTCCTGCAATATTTTTTTCATTCTCTAACATTTTCAGAGGTGCATCAATCCATCCGGGAGTTACCTCTACATCGCTGTTAAGTAAGACAGTGTATTGAGTATCTACCTGCTTTAACGCCTGATTATACCCCTCTGCAAATCCATAATTTTTATCTAACAGGATTAGTCGTATTTGCGGAAACTTTTTCTTTAGCATATCTACCGATCCATCTGTAGAGCCATTATCTGCCACAACTATTTCTGCTTGTTCTTGCGGTGTGTTTTCGACAACTGACGGAAGAAATTCTTCCATCAAAGCCTTTCCATTCCAGTTTAAAATAACAACGGCTAATTTAATCATTCTTCTTTCTTTTTGTGCTTCCATCTTTTATGTGTCCATAACCAATACGCCGGATCTCGTAAGATGCATTCTTCCATTAAACGAGCATATTGCTCTGTGATCCAGAACTCAGGCGTTTCCTGAGGTTTATCAGTTATAAGTCTAAAATCAACGGTATAAAGTCCTCTTTCTTTTTTCTTTGTGTCCGCAAATATAACGGGTAAATTGAACTTTCTTGCGATTCTTTCCCCGCCTGTTAACACCGCAGTTTCCTGATTCAGGAATTTTGTCCAATAATGTAAATTCGCTTTACTTGGTGTTTGATCTGAAATAAGAATCACACATGAACGTGTTTTGTTTTTGTTAAGTGTTATAACATCTCGTATGGTGTCATTCTTTTTTATACCCTTAGACCCAAATCGGGTACGAAGATAAATAAATAAATTGTCAAATGCCTTATCTTTTAATGGGCGATATACTTGAAAAACATTGGCGTCCTTAAAAAATGAGCCGGCAGAGGTGAACCATTCCCAGTTTCCGTAATGCCCCATAAGCATAATTACACACGGATGACCTTCATCCATTAGTCGGTCAATTAGTTCCGGATTATTCAGAAATGCTCTTCGTTGTACTTCTTTTTCGGAAATATGTCCCAGTTTGATTGTCTCAACAATGTAATCCGCAAAATGATGATAAAAACGACGCTCTATATCGCGCCTCTCTGCTTCAGTTTTCTCCGGGAAAGAAGCCCTGATATTTGATCTTGTTACCCTAACTCTATAATTAGATATCTTATATATTAATACATATAAAATATCAGAAAGCACATAAAGTATCTTTAGTGGGAGCATGGCATGCAATTTAGTCCATGCGAATAATATTGCGTATTCTATTTTAGTTAACATTCTCTTCTCAAATTAACAAGCCTGAAAGAGCAGATTTGTCTTCATTCCAATCGCCTAAAATAACTTTTTTTGGCGTATTAATCAATAAATTATTGAAAGGCATTTCTACTTTAATATAATTTTCTGTAAACCCATGCATTAATTCGTCTCTGCGAGTGTGCTCAAATAATACAATGGCTTCTTTTCCGATATAACGTTCGTAGAATTCATGTAGCTTTTTGTCAGAGAGATCTAATAACCGTTGACTTCTCTGATGTTTTGTTTTAGCATCTACAGCGTACTCTATTTTAAGAGCCTGCGTGCCGGGACGTTCAGAGTAGCTGAATACATGTAGCTGCGAAATATCCAGATCTTCAATAAAACGATATGCATCTTCAAAATATTCATCCGTCTCACCGCGCGTACCTACAATAACATCTACTCCGATAAATGCATTTGGAATAACTTCTTTTATTTTTTCAATTTTATGGCGAAATAAAGATGTATCATAACGGCGACGCATAAGTTTTAAGACTTCATCAGAACCACTTTGTAGCGGAATATGAAAATGCGGAGCAAATCGTTTGCTGCCAGCTACGAAATCTATGGCTTCGTCGGTAATCAGGTTTGGCTCAATTGACGAGATACGATAACGTTCTATACCTTCTACTTCATCTAAAGCATGAATCAAGTCTAAAAAAGTTTCGCCTGTACTTCTTCCGAAATCACCGATATTGACACCCGTTAATACAATTTCTTTACCTCCTTTTCTTACCACCTCTTCGGCCTGTTCAACCATGCTTAAAATCGTACCGTTTCTGCTACGGCCGCGTGCAAAGGGGATCGTGCAGAACGAACAATAATAATCACATCCGTCTTGCACCTTTAGAAAGTGGCGCGTACGGTCATCAGACGAACAGGAAGGAGTGAATACACGGATATCTTTCGTTTTAGATGTAACAATCGTTCCGCCGGAAACTTTCTTGTCGAAGTTGTCTAAATGCTCAATAATATCTAATTTTTGTTCGGCTCCAAGCACCAGATCTACACCTTCTATGTTTGCGACTTCTTCCGGCTTTAATTGTGCGTAGCATCCTGTAACGACAACAAAAGAGCCGGGATGTTGTTTGTTGATTTTCCGAATAGCCTGACGGCATTTTTTATCGGCAAGTTCTGTAACCGAACAAGTATTAACCACGCAGATATGGGCAGTTTCTCCGGCTCTGGCTTTCCGAATACCTTTTTCGGCCAATAACTTTCCTATAGTGGACGTTTCCGCAAAATTTAGTTTACAACCAAGAGTATAATATGCCGCAATTTTATTTTCAAAAACGGTAGTATCTATCATTTACCAATAGTCTCTATCTTAATATTAATACAAAATTGAGCGCAAAGTTACATAAAACCGATAAGTTAATACTCGATTTAATTGTTTATCTGATGGCGAGTCTTTATTTTTGCACACTATTTAGGTATTTGTGCTATGGTAAAAGAGAACTTTATAAAGATATATGAATCGAGTTTTAAGGGAAACTGGGATCTTCCTGCCTTGACCGATTATAGTAAAAATAATTCCTATACTTTTGGGGATGTTGCAGATCGTATTGCCCGTATTCATATTCTTTTTGAAGAAGCTAAAATCCAGAAAGGCGATAAAATAGCCTTGATTGGGAAAGATTCTGCACATTGGTGTATGGTATATATGGCTGCGGTAACATATGGTGCTGTAATTGTTCCTATCCTTCAGGATTTTAATCCGAATGATGTACATCATATTCTTAACCATTCCGAATCCATATTGTTGTTTGTAACGCCCCGTATCTGGGATACGCTGGAAGAGGAAAAGATGAGAGGAATCAGAGCTGTATTCTCTCTTTCTGATTTTCACTGCATACATGAACGGGGTGGAAGGAAACTCGGAGAAGTTGTTCGGGATATGGACTATCGGATGTTGGCAAAATATCCTTCCGGATTTACCGCTGAAGATATCCAATATGTTGAAACAGGAAATGATGAAGTTGTATTACTCAATTATACCTCAGGCACAACGGGATTTAGTAAAGGTGTTATGTTAACGGGTAATAATCTGGCCGGTAACGTAACTTATGCTCAAACATTGGATTTGATGTATAGAGGCGATCATGTTTTATGTTTTCTCCCTTTGGCACATGCTTATAGCTGCGCTTTTAATTTTTTAGTTCCAATGGCCGTCGGAGCACATGTCTATTTATTAGGAAAAGTGCCATCTCCGAAAATATTATTGCAGGCTTTTGCAGATGTTAAGCCGAATCTTATTCTGACCGTTCCGTTAATTCTGGAAAAAATATACAAGAAAACCATTCTGCCTAAATTAAATAAACGGGCACTTAAGTTTGCTTTAAATATTCCCATCCTTGACAATCGCATTTACACAAAAATCCGTAAGGGTCTGATAGAAGCTCTTGGAGGGCGTTTCCGGGAAGTAATAGTAGGTGGCGCAGCAATGAACCAGGAAGTAGTTGATTTCTTGTATAAAATTAAATTTCCTTTTACCGTTGGGTATGGGATGACGGAATGCGGTCCATTAATAAGCTATACGAACAATCGCTATTTTGTGCCCGGTTCGTGCGGGCATATCCTTAAAGGCATTATGGAAGTACGTATCGACTCTGAAGACCCACTTAATACAGTCGGAGAGATTCAGGTTCGGGGTGAAAATGTAATGAAGGGATATTACAAAAATGAAGGAGCCACAGAAAATGTCTTTACAGAAGATGGTTGGCTTCGTACCGGAGATTTGGGAACTATAGACAAAGAACAACGTATTTTTATCCGTGGGCGCAGCAAAACGATGATTTTGGGTGCAAGTGGACAGAATATTTACCCTGAAGAAATCGAATCCAAACTCAATAACCAGTCCTTTATCTTAGAAAGCGTGGTTGTAGAACGAAACGGTAAACTTGTAGCATTGGTCTATCCGGATTATGACGCCTTAGATAATTCGGGTATTTCTCACGCTGATCTACCCAATGTTATGGAACAAAATAGAATCGAACTCAATAAAATGTTGGCTTCGTATGAATCTGTCTCTGCCATACAATTATATCCGACAGAGTTTGAAAAAACTCCAAAGAAGAGTATCAAACGTTATTTGTATAGCAACTATTAAGAAAATAATACCCGTTTTGGGGTGTTGGAAATAAACAAAAATGCCAACGTAAAACATTTCTTTTATAGTTTTACGTTGGCATTTTGCTTTATTCTTCAATCAATAAAAAACCATCAATGAGTGTGTTCTCAATATTATAGAATTGTTAATTCTACCGATTTCAAATCTTTATCTGAAGAAGAACCACCATATAAGATTTGATATTTCCCCGGACGGGTCTCAAAAGCTTGTGTTTCGTCGTTGAATGAATAGAAGGCTTTCTCATCTAAGTCCAAATTTACTTTTCCAGAAGCGCCGGATTTTATATTTATACGTTTAAAAGCACGTAATGTTTTTATTGGTGCATCAGGATCATTTGGATTCTTAATGTAAACTTGTGCTACTTCGTCTCCGTCTGTTTTACCGGAATTCGTAATGTCAAAAGAGATTCTTACCCCTTCCCCTTTTGCAATTTCATTCTTTGACAGTTGAGCATCAGAATAGCTGAATGTTGTATAACTTAAGCCGTACCCAAATGGGTAAAGAGGTGTTTGTGTCATGTAACGGTACGTACGTCCTTTCATACTGTAATCTTCAAAATCAGGTAGCTGATCCGCAGATTTGTAGAAAGTCACAGGTAAACGTCCGGCTGGATTGTAGTCTCCGAAAAGAACATCGGCAACTGCAGTGCCCCCTTCTTGCCCACCGTACCAGGCATTCAGAATAGCATCTAAATTCTGATCTTCCCAATTTAAAGCTAACGCACTTCCTGTACAAACGATATAGACGACTGGTTTTCCTGTTGCTTTCAAAGCTTGTACCATTTCACGTTGTACTTTAGGAATTTCAATATTCGTTCTGTCTCCTTTCTTAAATCCTTCCGCATCAACAGGCATTTCTTCACCTTCTAACCGAGGGGAAATACCGCCCACAAATAATATTATATCAGCATCTTTAACCCGGTCAGCTGTTTGTTTATAATTGACCAATTCGCGCATTCCAAAATCAAAGTTCAAGTCGGCACTACCAAGACGTTGTATGTATTCAATCTTAATTTCGTATTTTTTCCCTTTTTCTGCCTTGAGAATATATTTTTTACTGCTGGAATATTCACTTTCTCTTTCGGTCACTTTCTCATCATTGATATATAAATAGAAGGCGTCATTACCTCCAATCTGAAATTCAATATCTCCGGATGCAGGAGCTTCAATTTCGCCGGTGAAACGTGCAGAAAAGTTTATTAAGTTTACATTTGGAGCGAATTGCGTGTTTCCTCCTGTTGTATAGTGGATACTCTTGACTAATTCTTGGTGAACAGGATCACCTTCAAATTCGCAATTGTTGAAAAACTCTGCAGTAAAACCTTCTCCGTCTTTTGACGTAATAAAATGACTGAAATCTTTTAAGATAGTTGACGCAGTATGGTTGCACCCAAATTCATAGATGATCTCTGCGTTTGGTAATTTCTTCCTGATACCATCCAAAATAGTTACCGTATGAGTTGGATACCCATTATAATTAGCCCAAAGCATAGTTGAATCAGCTGCATTAGGGCCAATAACAGCTACTCTCTTCACCTCTTTATTTAAAGGAAGAATGTTATTCTTGTTTTTTAATAGTACAATACTCTTACGAGCCATTTCTAATGCCTGGTTGATATGAGCAGGACTTTCCACCACGCTATACGGAATCTTAGAAAATGGAACGCGATCATCCGGATCAAACATACCCAATTCAAAACGAGCACGGAATAACCGGCGTAACGAAACGTCTAACTCATCTTCTGTTATACTGCCATTTTCCAAACCTTTCTTTAATGCACGATAGCTACCCCCACATTCCAGATCTGTTCCGTTTCTTACTGCATCAACAGAGGCTGTTATTGCATCAGGATGCGTTTCATGACGAGGTGTGTTTTTATCCTTTTGCCAGAAATCATCAATAGCTCCACAATCAGATAATATGATGTCATCGAATCCCCAATCATTACGCAGAATTTGTATTAATAATTTGTCATTAGAACAACATGGAACTCCTTCAAAGCGATTGTAAGCGCACATGACTTCCTGAACATTCGCTTCCTTAACCAATGCTTCAAAGGCTGGTAGATATGTTTCCCATAAATCACGTGGAGTGCTTACAGCGTTGTATTCATGCCGGTTCCACTCCGGACCGCTGTGGACGGCATAGTGTTTGGCACAAGCATGCGTTTTGAAATAGTTCGGGTCATTACCTTGTAATCCCTTTACAACGGCAACACCCATTCGCTCTGTCAAATACGGATCTTCTCCATACGTTTCCATTCCGCGTCCCCATCTTGGATCACGGAAAATATTAATATTGGGAGTCCAGAAAGTTAACCCTTTATAACGGTCATATTCTTTGTCTTTCTGATATTGATGATATTTTGCCCGTGCTTCATCACTGATCATATTAAACGTTTCGAATAAGGCATCATCATCAAACGTTGCTGCCATTCCGATTGCCTGCGGAAAAACAGTTGCTTTACCTGCACGAGCTACCCCATGCAATGCTTCATTCCACCAATCATATTCGGGGATGCCTAATCGTTCGATCGCAGGAGTTCTATTCATCATCTGAGCGATCTTCTCTTCTGGGGTAAGCAAACTCAAAAGATTATCTACTCTTTCTTCAACGGGAAGGTCTGGATTACGGAAAGGATAGTCGTATTGTTTCTTGCTGCACGAGGATACCGATAAGAAAACAATAAGTGCACTCAAAGTAAGTTGTCTCATTTTCATGTTGTTAACAATTAGATATTGTTTCTTCTACAATATAGAACGATGTAATTTGTTTGTTCTTAATTGTTTATGGAAATATTTTGAGACAAAACTAATCTTTTGAATGCACTTATTCAAGTATATGAGAGAAAAAACTATACAATATTAAAAAAGGTAAGCAACAGAAATTGTGGCACTACCGTTGTAATTCGTTTTAGGAATGTCAGGATACATATCCAATAGTCCCCAGTTTAGCCTTCCTCCGATCTCGATATTATTATTTTTACCCAAGCTAAGACCGCCACCAATAGATAGCGCAAAATCAAATTCTTTTGCTTCGTCTAAATCTTTGCTTTTGTTTTCATAATTTATCATATAACTTAGCCTTGGACCAAATTCGATATACATCAAGTCGTTGTTTAAGAAATAACCTTTAAGCATTAGAGGTAAAGCCAAATAATCTTGATAAAAGTTTAGCTTTTGATCTGATTTTCTGTCTTTTCGTTTTTCTCCTTCTTGGGAATAAAGTAATTCCGGAGTAAAATAGAAGTTTAATCCATCGTACTGTTTTAAATGTATTTGAACGAAGCCTCCTAATGCTAATCCGGGAATACGTTTCTTACTTGTGTCATGGATTTGTCTAACACCGGATATTTGTCCACCAACCTTGATGCAAACACGCACGCTTTTTTGGTCATCCTCACTTTTTTTTTCATTTTGATTATCCTGAGCATAAGCTCCGGAACTAATAATCAAGCAAATTGAAAAACACAATAATAAAAACTTTTTCATGACTTTTTGTTTAAAATAATAGAATAATGATTTGGTAAATATGAGTTTGACAAGTTGGAATGTAGTTTGAATATAGGTCTAACTACACATGGAACTGTCTTATTACGGTTAATTAATAATTGAAAATATGTTATGTCAAACTCATATTAATTAAACAAAAGTAATGAAATAAATTAATTGTCCAAATTTCTCTTTGAATAACAAATTCCTTTTTCTTGTATTTACTTTTTGTGTTAAATCGGACGAGAATCTGTTCGTTTTACAACTGCATGTATAATTCCATTTTTATTTTCCAAAGAGACTAAATATGCACCTTTGTTTTTGCACCATGTAGTTATATCTTTGCCAAAACCAGGATCTGTTACGTTAATCGATAGTTGCTCTCCAACTTTCAATTTAGAGTAGTGCTTCTCTAATTGCATTACAGGACCGGGACACTGCATGCCGCAGGCATCAATAGATATTACAGATGTTTTTTCCTCCTGTCCGTCTTCTGTTGTCGGGCGATCTAAAGGCATAACGTTTTTATTCTCTTCTTTCCATGTCGCTAAACTCCAGGTTTTATAACCACCGGATAAATTACGAATATTTTTGTAACCATTCTGTGCCAAAATTCTCCAAGCCAAATATCCTCTTAATCCTACTGCGCAGAAAATGACAATATCTTTATCCTTAGGTAATTCTTGTAATCTGTCGCGCAATTCATCAACAGGAATACTTATAGCGCCCGGAATGGTTCCTAAACTACATTCTATTGGCGTGCGAACATCAACAAGCAAGGTTGAGGAAGGTAAATCTTCGATTTCGCGCCAGTGAATAATCTTTACTTTTTCTGATAAAATATTCTCGGCAACAAATCCCGCCATGTTCACCGGATCTTTTGCTGATGAGAAAGGAGGGGCGTAGGCCTGTTCGATATCAATCAGGTCGTTGATACCTCCTCCGTTTCTAATTACCTGAGCTAACATTTCTATGCGTTTGTCTGCCCCATCAACTCCTACCACTTGTGCGCCATATAGACGACCATCAGTCGGGCTGAAGAGAATCTTCATGCTAAGAGGGATTGCTCCGGGATAGTATCCGGCGTGTGATGCAGAATGCGTATAAGAAGAAATATAATCGATAGACTCCCTTTTTAATTGTTTGGCATTAGCTCCGGCAGTAGCAACTGTCAAATTAAAGACTTTTGCTATTGATGTACCTATACTTCCCGAATATTTGTGTTTGTTTCCGTTTATAATATTATCTGCAACAATTCTTCCTTGTTTATTAGCCGGTCCGGCCAATGGAATTAAAGCTGGTTTACCAGTAACTAAATGAGTAACCTCCACAGCATCACCTAAAGCATAAATGTCGGGATTGGATGTTTGCATATATTCATTAACCGATATACCTCCTAACGAACCAATTTTTAAGCCAGCTTCGGTTGCTAAATTGATTTCCGGTCTTACTCCGATACTCAAAATCACCATGTCAGCTTCAACTTGCTTGCCGCTTTCTAAATGAGCAATGATGCTTTTTCCTTTGTTTTCGAATTTGGATACCCCGTCTTCCAATATCAGTTGTACTCTTTTTTCGTGTAAATGCTGATGTACGATAGCAGCCATCGAAAAATCAAGCGGAGCCATAACCTGATTTGCTTTTTCTACGATAGTAACATCAATGTTGAGGTCATGAAGGTTTTCTACCATTTCCAACCCGATAAAACCAGCTCCAACAACTAATGCCTTACGTGGTTGATTATTACATATATAATTTTTAATACGATCTGTATCCGGCACCGTGCGTAATGAAAAAATCAGATCACTTTCTATTCCTTGAATTTTAGGTTTTATCGGTGCTGCTCCCGGAGATAGTATCAGTTTGTCATATTTTTCCTGATATGTATCACCGGTTATCAGATTTCGTACAAGAATTTCTTTAGAGGCATCGTTAATTGATAAAACTTCTTGTTCAGTACGGATGTCGATATTAAACCTTTCTGTAAACCCTTTAACCGTTTGAACAAAAAGTTTGTCCCGTTCGGCTATTGTTCCACCGATATAGTAGGGTAACCCACAATTTGCATATGACACATATTGTCCGCGTTCAAATAGAATGATATTTGCTTTTTCATCTAATCGCCTTAGTCTGGCTGCTACTGTTGCTCCGCCCGCAACACCTCCAACTATTAAATACTTCATAATCCCTTTTTTGTTATTTTTTAAACAAAGGTATAAAGTTTCTTTGATTTATAATTTTATTTGGAAAATATATTTGTCGGTATTAATTTCTGTTTTCTTGTTTTAGGATGATAGTACTTGTAAATAAAAAGAGGCGGAGGAAAGACTTAAAAAACAAAGCCGGACAAGATCAGGTAAACCCTGTTGTCTTGTCCGGCTGATTTATGTTTACGTAGGAATCTTAGTCTCTGTTAGAAAAGTATTTCATGAATTGTGCCCTTTCATACATGCCCGGATCAGGGATGTTGGCATAATTTAATTTCCCTCTGAATTCATCTATGCTTCTATATTGTGTTTGTTGCATCCATTCTTCAAGACAGGTAATCACCTGAGAAATGATTTCACTTCCCTGATTGTAAACCGAACTACACATTTGCACTGTTGTAGAACCTGCCAGAAGGCATTTAACTACGTCTTCCCAATCATGTACCCCAGTAGAAGAAGATACGTCGATTCCCGGTACTTTCCCTGAAATAATAGCAGCCCATCTCAATGTGTCGCCCAAATCAGCATGATTGCTAAATACATTACCCGATACGATCTGCATAGTATTTATATCAATGTCCGGTTGATAGAAACGGTTGAAAAGTACGACTCCATCTGCGCCATTATGTTTTAATGCATGAACAAGTGCAGGCAGGTTGTCAACATATTTCCCTAATTTTACAATAACCGGGATAGAAACCGTTTCTTTTATCTTCCTGAGTATGGAAACATAATTGTTCCGAAGTTTGTCATTTTCGTAAACCAGGTCTGTTTCCAGTGAGAAGACATTGAGTTCAATGGCATCTGCTCCCGCTTCCTGAATTTGATGAGCAAATTCAGTCCAAACATCAGCTTTATAACAATTAATACTTGCTATGATAGGGATCGTACAAAGATCTTTCGTCTTTTTTATTAGTTCGATATATGTATTGAGCTGATTCGCTTTGATGTATCCGCGAATATAATCAGCTGCCTCGGGGAAATCCGAATCCTGCATTAATGAATCACTGTGCATTTCTATCTGTTCTTCAAACAGTGACTTTAGCACAATAGCGCCTGCTCCGGCTTTCTCTAATTCTTTGTTTCTGACCGCGTTGTTGGTAAGGCCTGAACTACTTACAATAAGTGGGTTCTTTAAGTTTAGCCCTGCATAATGCGTTGAAATATCAATCATGTCTGACTTAATTAAGTTTAACAGTGTAAAAATAGACAAATATTCAATGGGTAACCATTCGCTTCATATAAACAAGGTTAAAACAGTGTTTATATTCTTTCTCCGAATATATTACTGCCGATTCTAACCATATTACTCCCTTCGCTTATTGCAATTTTATAATCTGAACTCATTCCCATTGATAATACGTTGAATCCTTTTTTTTCTGTAAAATAAATGCTCTTTATTTCATCAAACAGAACTTTTAATCGATGAAACTCCTGATGTATCTGTTCTGTGTTCTCTGTATAGGTTGCCATTCCCATCACTCCTCCAAATAACACATGCGGATAATCTTCAAGATGAATAGACGACAGTAAATCTTTACATTCCTCCTCTGTGAATCCCGCTTTTGTTTCTTCTCGGGCAATATGAATTTCTAATAAAATACGTATGATGCGACCATGCTTACCGGCCTGCTTCTCAACTTCTTCTATTAACTTGAGCGAATCTATACTATGTATAGTGTGAATAAATGGGGCAATATCTTTCACTTTATTGCTTTGTAATTGTCCGATGAAATGCCACTCAATGTCTTCCGGCAGAGATTGTTTTTTTAATACTAACTCCTGAGCCCGACTTTCTCCGAATATACGCTGTCCTGCATCGTATGCCTCTTGTATATTGTCTGCCGGATGAAATTTAGATACCGCAACGAGCGATACGTCTTTCGGTAAAGAAGTTCTTAGAGAGTGTATGTTTTCACGAATACTCATTGTCTTTGTTCGGCGATTAACTCTTCTTGTGATTTAGGCGTTTTTGCTTCCGCAGAATAGGGATATACATCAATTAGCATTGTTTCTGCAACCGAAGCGATTACATAATCTGCCATCGTTCCTTTCATCCCATCTTCTAATACTGCGATTGCTTCTTTGAGTGTGGAAGCTTGTGCAAGCATCTGAGCTGCCGTTTTCTTTTCAGCACCACTTTTTTCATCCAACGTAATAAAATATACTTTTATACGATAGAAACGATCTCCGTTCTCATTAAAGAAAAGCTCAGAAAGACGCGCTCTTTTAATACCTGTTACCGTAAATTCTCCGGAGATAAATGGGCGTATCTCTTCAATAATCCGCGCTTCCGCTTCTGTAAACGACAAGGCATCCACCAAATAGGGTTCGGTTACTTTTTTCTGCATTCCATTCTCAAGCACTTTCTCATACGTAACCTTACATTCAAACCAATTATGCATATATTTCTCTGTTTTTTTGTAAAATCTGTTTTTATACTAATCTAATTCGTCACTACAATATAAACTATGAAGGTAGGGTAATTGATAATCGAACAACTCAGCATCAGCAAAGAAACGTTTGATTTCTATTATGGCCGTTTCCTGAGAATCTGACGTGTGTACAATGTTTTCCTGAATGCTCATACTGTAATCACCGCGTATGGTACCAGGCAACGCATCCCTTCCATTCGTTTTTCCGGCCATGTCATGTACCACTCGTATTACGTCAATTCCTTCCCAGCAACAAACGATAACGGGCGTTGCCATCATTCCGTTTTTAATCCGGGTGAAAAACGGTTTCTCCGCCAAATGGGCGTAATGTTCATTTAGAATAGTGTCATCCAATTGCCTCATTTTGATGCCAACTAATCTCAAACCTTTCTTCTCAAACCGGGAAATAATCTCCCCAATTAAACCGCGGGATATACATCCGGGTTTTAAAATAACGAGTGTTTTTTCCATAAGCCGATATATATTAAAAAACCAATGCCGCACGATTGCGAGCATTGGTTCAAAGGTAATTGTTTTTTTCGTATTAGGATAAAACTCTACTGCTTGGAATTCTGGATCAGGCAAAATATCCGGTTGTTATGGTAATCATCCATCGTGATACGTCTATACTGCAAACTGGCATTTTAGAGACCAATGTCATCAACTCAAACTTCTTGCTCCACTTTAGTCTTACTCTTCATCGAATAATTCCGGCTGAAAGCCGAGTATATATCAGCCCAACACAACGTGTTGGGTAATAGGACACCCTTCCTTTGCGGCCTGAAAGGACAGTATAAACCTACCCTAACATCTGCTATGTTGCCCCTTCAGGGCGCGAGACTCGTTCTACATCCTTCCCAACGCGTTGCGTTGGACTATACTA
>NZ_JAQWCQ010000008.1 GCF_028705895.1 Massilibacteroides sp.
GCCATGAAAATGAAAAGGCATACCGTACCATTTAAACTGGATAGTAGAAATTAGGTGTAGTGTCTAAACAAAAACAAAAGACACTGAAAATCATTCGTTTTCGAAAATAAACCGTCAAAGTCAGGAGAAAAGACAAGGGAGCCTCAAGGGGTTAATATCCGATTGTAAATCGCTGATGATGATGCTGTGGAGCTTCTAACTCATCAATCATTGCTTTTGCATAATCTTCTACAGATATCTTGCTTTCTCCATTTACATTTATGATCAGGTCATCAAGGCCAAGACGGTATTTTCCTGTTCTTTCTCCCGGTTCGATTGTTCCTGCCGGACTAAAGAAAGCCCAGTCTAACTCTTTTTCAGGGAGAAGTTTTTCTTTCAATACTTGCGCCAATGATTTTACAGCAGGTAATATTGCATCGGGAATAACACCGGAATCCAAGACTGTTTTTCCAGGCGAAACATAGAGACTTCCCGCCCCTCCTACGATCAGCAGTCGTTTAACACCCGCTTTCTTTACCCCATTAATAATAGAAGTATATCCTTTTTCCGTGTCTTCAACAATATTCGGATTTGTCCAGCCGGGATTATAAGCACTAATTACAGCGTCATATCCTTTCACCAGATCAACAACTGCATCTTCGGAAAAGATATCAGCAGCAACAGTTTGCAGGTGATCACTTTTTTCAGAAATCTTTTCAGGATGTCTGGCAACTGCGGTAACATTAATTCCTCTACTTAAAGCTTCTTTAAGTATGGCAGAGCCTACAAAACCTGTAGCTCCTATTAAAACAACTTTTTTCATACAATTCTAATCTTATTTATTTACTCAAACTTATTGTTTATAAAGCAACAAAACAAGAAGGAACATTGAGGTTAGGTAGTTACCTCAATGTAAGAATTACTGAATAACTGCACTTCGGACAAGCTATAAATCCTATTATTTACCGATTATTAACATTCCGTCGTTTGCCTAAACAGAGCTGTAAAACTGAAGATTATCTGTTTTTCACATGACAACCTATTAGGATTTAATAATATTTCCTATATTTGCACCCGCAATACAAACGCATAAATTAATTATTCAAACATGGCAACAAAAATTAGATTGCAAAGACACGGTCGTAAAGGGTATGCTTTTTATCAGATCGTAGTCGCAGACAGCAGGGCTCCACGTGATGGAAAGTTTATTGAAAGGATAGGTTCTTATAATCCGAACACTAATCCTGCTACAATAGATTTGAATTTCGAAAGAGCTTTGTATTGGCTACAAGTAGGTGCTCAACCTACAGACACAACTCGTAACATTCTTTCTCGTGAAGGTGTTTGCATGAAAAAGCATTTACTTGAAGGAGTGAAGAAAGGTGCTTTTGACGAAAGCGCTGCAGAAGCTAAATTCCAAGCTTGGTTAACAGATAAACAAGCCAGTATCCAATCTGTAAAAACGAAAGAATCTGAAGCGATAAGAGCTGTAGAAAAAGCTCGCTTAGAAGCAGAAAAAGAAACAAATAAAGCTATTGCAGAAAAAGTAGCGAAGAAAAAAGCTGAACTTGCTGCTGCTAAAGCAGAAGCTGAGGCAGAAGCGAACGCTGAACCTGCAGCAGAAGAAGCTGCACCAGCCGCTGAAACCGCTCCTGAAGCAAGCGCAGAATAAGTTCTGAGTTTAGTCATAAAGAAGAAGGCCGTCTCAAATACAATTGAGGCGGCCTTTTCTGTTGATCAAAAATGAATATAAGAATTTAATTATAACCTGACTCGTGAACATCTTTCACGGCGCGACCACTCGGATCATTCGTATTCTGAAAAGCTTTGTCCCATGCTAATGCTTCTGCAGTGGAACAAGCCACGCTGGGAACTGAAGGTACGCTACGAGCTGCACTTTCGCTCGGAAAGTGATCTTCAAAGATTGTACGGTAATAATACTCCTCTTTGTTTTGCGGCGGATTAATCGGAAAGCGTTGAGCGGCATGTGTCATATCTTCGTCGGAGACTGCTTCGGAAGTAATTATTTTCAATGTATCGATCCAGTTATAACCTACCCCGTCCGAAAACTGTTCTTTTTGTCTCCAAGCAATTTCTTCCGGTAATAAGTCGGCAAATGCCTCACGGAGGATCTTCTTTTCAATCACTTTTCCCGGCGCCATCTTCGCTTCGGGATTGAGGCGCATAGCTACATCAAGAAATTCTTTATCCAAGAATGGAACACGACCTTCTACCCCCCAGGCACTAAGGCTTTTGTTTGCTCTCAAACAATCGTACAGATACAATTTACTCAATTTACGGAGTGTTTCTTCGTGAAATGACTTTGCATCTGGTGCTTTATGGAAATACAAATAACCGCCGAAGACTTCATCTGCTCCTTCTCCGCTAAGCACCATCTTAATCCCCATACTACGAATAACACGGGCTATGAGATACATTGGAGTTGAAGCCCGCACCGTTGTTACATCATAAGTTTCAATATTATAAATCACATCGCGAACGGCATCTAAGCCTTCTTCTATAGTATAATGGATTTCATGATGAATCGTTCCTATATAATCGGCTACTTTTTTTGCCGCTTTCAGATCTGGTGCACCTTTCAATCCTATGGCAAAAGAATGCAACTGCGGCCACCATGCATCATCTTTACCATTTGTTTCAACACGTTTTGCGGCATATTTTTTCGCGATGGCTGATGTGATAGAAGAGTCTAACCCCCCGGACAATAACACGCCATAAGGCACATCACTCATCAACTGCCGATGAACGGCTGCTTCCAGAGCATCATGAAGTTCCTCAACACTTGCCGGATTATTCTTCACATTTTCATAGTCCATCCAATCGCGCGTGTACCATTTTGTCAACTCACGATCTTCGCTATAAAAATAATGTCCCGGCTGAAATTGTTTGTACTCTACAGCATATCCTTCAAGGCCTTTCAATTCCGAAGATACCATAAGATGTCCTTCACTGTCAAAACCGATATATAGTGGAATTACTCCTATCGGATCACGAGCTATCAAATAAACATCTTTCTCTTCGTCATAAAGAGCAAAGGCAAATATTCCGTTCAGGTCTTCAAGGAAAGCAGGTCCTTTCTTTTTATAAAGAGCAAGGATCACTTCACAATCTGATCCGGTCTGGAATTCATATTCATCTTTCAGTTGCTCCCGTATCTCAAGATGATTATATATTTCTCCGTTAACTGTCAGAATTAATTTACCGTCTTTACTCTTCAAAGGTTGTCCCCCCGAAGCCGGGTCAACAATAGAAAGTCGCTCATGAGCAAGAATGGCACTTTTCCCTACGTATATTCCGCTCCAATCGGGACCGCGATGACGAATACGTTTACTCATCTTCAACGTTTGTTGTCGCAAAGCCTTTCCCCTAGGCGACTGCACATCATCATGGATATTAAAAATTGCTGTAATACCACACATAATTCGTTGTTTTTGTTTTAGATTGAGAGTATATCAAAAATTATCCCCTCACGTTTTGACTCTATTATTTATTTTTTTTCTCTTTAAGGAAAGCATCAATAGCATCGGCAGCTTTATGTCCGGACGCCATGGCACGAACCACAAGACTTGCTCCTGTTATAGCATCTCCACAGGCAAATATTTTGTTATTTGCTGTTCGTAATTGTTTATCGACAGCTATGTTTTTACGCGCATCTGTGGCCAATTCCAGTTCTTTTATCAACCCTTCCTGTTCCGGATGTACAAAGCCCATCGCAAGAAAAACAAGATCAACCTCGATAACTTCCTTCTTGCCTGTCATCTTCATTTCCGGACGACCGCCCACAGCTGGTTTAATCCATTCTACCTCTTCCACCTCTACGGCTTTCAAGACATTGCGTTCACCAATAAAACGACAAGTAGCTAAGTTCCATCTCCGTTCGCAACCCTCCTCGTGGCTACTGCTGGTCTTCAGCACCTGCGGATACATTGGCCAAGGGGTTTCGGGGTTATGACCAACCGGTGGTTTAGGCATAATTTCGATCTGCAGAATACTTTTCGCTCCATGACGGTTTGAAGTACCCACACAATCACTTCCCGTATCCCCACCACCGATAACAAGCACTCTTTTACCTTTAGCGCTAATCTGATTTTTAGGAGGAACAGGTATTCCTTCCAGCATACGGTTCTGTTGGCCGAGAAATTCCATTGCAAAATGAACACCTTTCAAATTACGCCCTTCTACCGGCAAATCACGAGGAACTTCCGCACCAATAGCTACACATACCGCATCAAAGTTATCAACGACTTCACGGGCAAGAATCTCCTTTCCAACCATCGTATTTGTCTTAAAGATCACCCCCTCGGCAGTCATCAGGTCAATACGACGTTGAACAATATTTTTAGACAATTTGAAGTTCGGAATACCAAAACGCAACAAACCTCCCGGTAATTCGTCCTTTTCAAAAACAGTTACGGTATATCCTTTTCTGTTTAATTGATTAGCCACCACCAATCCGGCAGGACCACTACCGATAACCGCAACCGTCTTGCCATTACGTACCGGTATCTTTACATTTACATATCCTTCCCGAAACGCAGCTTCGGCAATGGATGCTTCATTCTCCCGAATAGTCACCGGAGAGTCTGCACTCAACTTCAACACGCAACTTTTTTCGCATGGTGCAGGACAAATACGGCCGGTAAATTCAGGAAAATCGCAGGTAAGAGACAAGACATGATATGCTTCTTTCCATCTTCCTTCGTACAATAGCTCCTGCCATTCAGGTTGTTTGTTTCCTACCGGACAAGCCCAATGGCAAAAAGGTATGCCGCAGTCCATACAACGCGATGCCTGTTTACGCCGATCGCTTGTATTGAGTGTTTGTTCTACTTCACTATAATCTTCTACTCTTTCTAAGACAGGACGATATCCGGCTTCCTGTCGAGGTATATTTAAAAACGCTTTAGGATTTCCCATTTTCAGACAATTAAACTTATTGATTAATAATCACGCTGCATTTCAGCAATCTTTTGCTGCAGCTTCTTCATCTGTTCTTCCTGAAGAACTTTCTTATATTCGATCGGAATTACCTGAATAAATTCATCCACGTACTTATCCCAATCATCAAGCATTTTTCCGGCTAAATGACTACCGGTATAATGGTAATGTTTACGAATCAGTCCGAGTAATTCCTTACGAGCCGGACTATCTTCAATAAGTGAAAGTTCGACCATCTCCATATTGCAGTAATAATCGAAATCACCGGCTTTGTTCCATACATAAGCGACACCACCACTCATACCGGCGGCAAAGTTCCGTCCCGTATTTCCGAGAACAACAACACGTCCTCCGGTCATATACTCACAACAGTGATCTCCGGCTCCTTCCACAACAGCTATGGCACCACTATTCCTGACACAGAAACGCTCACCTACACGGCCGTTTATATAAACCTCACCATCAGTTGCTCCATAGAGTAACGTATTTCCGGCAATCGTGTTCTGTTCGGCAACGAATGTTGACCGGATTGGAGGCATAAGGCTAATACGTCCTCCGCTAAGTCCTTTTCCAAGGTAATCATTCGATTCCCCTTCAAGACGGAAATGTATGCCGTGCGCAAGAAAAGCGCCAAAACTTTGTCCGGCAGAACCTTTAAACTTTACATTAAGCGTATTATCGGGAAGACCTTCATTTCCATAACGTTTTGCAATCTCTCCGGAAAGCATAGCCCCAACCGAACGTTCCGTATTGGTTATCGTATAATCCAAAGAAACTTCTTGTTTATTCTCAATAGCTGATTTAGCCTGACGAATAATTGTACGATCCTTTACATCATCAATAAGATGCACCTGTTTCGTCACGCGAAGAATCGCATTCTTTTTCCCCTCCTCCGGGAAATGCAATAAGAAACCAAAATCAAGTAAATCGTGTTTTACAACGCCATCAGACGGTTTACGAACAATTAAATCGGTACGTCCGATAACATCGTCTAATTTTTCATACCCCATTTCGGCTAAGTACTCCCTGACTTCTTCAGCCAAATACGTAAAGAAATTCACCAAGTAATCTGCTTTTCCAAGAAAACGTTTCCGTAGTTCTTCATCTTGAGTAGCAACCCCCACCGGGCATGTATTCATATGGCATTTACGCATCATCACGCAACCTAATACAATCAGCGCCGATGTTGCAAAACCAAATTCTTCAGCACCAAGAAGAGCCATCAAAAGAATATCTCGTCCTGTTTTTAACTGTCCATCAGTTTGCAAACGTACCTGTCCTCGAAGATTATTCATCACCAACGTTTGCTGAGACTCCGAAAGTCCGAGTTCAGGAGGCAAGCCTGCATAACGAATTGAACTAACCGGAGAAGCCCCTGTTCCACCTTCTGCTCCGGAGATAATCACACGATCTGCTTTTGCCTTAGCCACACCGGCAGCAATAGTCCCTACTCCACTTTCAGACACCAACTTAACACTGATCTCCGCACTTGGATTAACATTCTTAAGATCAAAAATCAGTTGTGCTAAGTCTTCAATTGAATAAATATCATGATGTGGAGGAGGTGAAATCAGCGATATACCCGGTATAGAATGTCTTGTGCGAGCAATAACGTCATTGACTTTATAGCCCGGTAGCTGTCCGCCTTCACCCGGTTTTGCCCCCTGGGCTATTTTTATCTGTATCTCGTCTGCATTAACTAAATATTCTGTCGTCACCCCGAACCGTCCCGAAGCAACTTGCTTGATAGCAGAGCGCAATAAGGATCCATCTTCACGCCGTTTGAAACGAGTCGGGTCTTCTCCACCTTCTCCGGTATTGCTTTTACCGTGAATCCGGTTCATGGCAATCGCCATTGTTTCGTGCGCTTCTTTACTGATAGAACCAAAACTCATTGCTCCGGTCACAAAACGTTTCATGATCTCGGAAACCGGTTCAACCTTATCTATATGTATCGACTTTCCTTTTTTAAAAGTTAGAAAATCACGTAAAAAAATAGGATTTTCCTTATTATCTACAGAAGAAGAATATTCCTTAAACTTCTTATAACTACCTAAGCGAGTCGCTAATTGTAATGACGCAATCGTTTCGGGGTTCCAGGCATGTTTTTCCCCATCCATACGGAAACTATATATACCCTTATGGTCAAGCATTTCATGAAGCTGTCCTTCAAATCCTTCCTGATGCAAACGTGCTATATCTCCGGCAATCTCTTCCAGACCTACTCCGCCAACATTGCTTGCAGTCCCTCCGAAATACGCTTTAGTCAAATCCTTACTCAACCCAACAGCTTCAAACAATTTTGCCCCACGATAACTCCGGATGGTACTGATTCCCATCTTACTCATGACCTTAAACAACCCTTTGCAGATCGCTTTTATATAATTCTTCTCTGCAGTTTCATAGTTTAACTGTATCTGATTCTTCTTGACAATATCGTCGATTAGCGCAAACGCCATATAAGGATTGACAGCACTGGCTCCGTATCCCAGAAGCAAAGCCGCATGCATCACTTCCCGCAACTCTCCGGTTTCTACGATGAGCGCTGTTTGAACCCGTTTCTGTACAGAAATAAGATGGTGATGGACTGCACTTACAGCCAAAAGAGACGGTATGGGAGCAAACGTTTCATCAACATTTCTATCACTCAGAATGATATAATTAACCCCGTCTGTTACGGACTGTTCTGCTTGTTTGCATAACTTATCCAACGTGGCTTTAAGCCCTTTCTTTCCTTTGCCGACTTCATACAATGTAGAGAGTTTCACGGCATTAAATCCTTTATAACGAATATTACAAAGAATGTCTAATTGAGTATTTGTCAAGATGGGATGATTCAATCGCACCATCTTGCAATGTTCTTCACTTGGCACCAATATATTTTCACCGACAGCTCCGATATATTCAGTAAGACTCATAACTAATTCTTCTCGAATCGGATCAATCGGCGGATTTGTTACCTGCGCAAACTGCTGACGGAAATAATTGTATAATAATTGAGGACGTTCGGATAATACAGCTAAGGGCGAATCGTTCCCCATTGATCCGACAGGCTCTGCTCCACCTGTACACATAGGAATCAGGATACGTTCCACATCTTCACGTCCATAACCAAAGGCACGAAGTTTTTTATCGAAATTCGTAACCGCATTACTTACTTTACGACCGGATCTCAGTTCGTTCAATTCCACACGGTTATTTGCCAACCAGGTTTTATAAGGCTTTGCCTCAGCCAACTGTTGCTTTAATTCACCATCGTAATAGATCTCCCCCTTCTCTGTATCAATCATCAATATCTTTCCAGGCTGCAAACGTCCTTTTTCCTTGATATTGTTTGGTTCAAAATCCATAACCCCCACTTCAGAAGCAACAAGCATTGTATTATCTTTTGTAATCAGATAACGAGCAGGACGAAGACCATTACGGTCAAGCATACCGCCGGCATAGCGTCCATCACTAAAAAGCAATGCCGCCGGGCCATCCCAAGGCTCCATCAAAATAGAATGGTATTCATAAAAAGCTTTTAGTTCTTCAGAAATAGGATTACTATCATTAAAACTTTCAGGCACCATCATCGCCATGGCGTGAGGAAGACTCATACCGGAAGCAACAAAGAACTCCAATACATTATCTAAAGATGCACTGTCACTCATTCCCGCCTGTATAATGGGTCGTATTTCTTCTATATTCGGAATTGCAGGAGAAGACAACACACTTTCCCGCGCTTCCATCCATCCGCGATTACCGCGAATTGTATTGATCTCACCATTATGTGCTAATAACCGAAAAGGCTGGGCAAGACTCCAGGTTGGAAATGTATTCGTACTAAAACGTGAATGCACCAAAGCAAGCCCACTGGTAAAATAATGATTCGTCAGATCCGGAAAATACTGCCGTAACTGCATGGACTCCAACATTCCTTTATAAACGATCATCTTTGTTGACAAAGATGCTACATAGAAATCTTCTTTATGTTTCAAAGACGATACTGATACCTTCTTTTCTACACGCTTACGAATCAGATAAAGTTTTAACTCAAGCGTCTGTTGATCATTACAACCTGTAATAAACAATTGCTTAATATCCGGTTCTGTTGATTGCGCTTCCGGACTAAGAATATCTGTATTAACCGGTATTTTACGAAGATGCATAAGAGAAAGACCTTCCTTCTCAACCTCTTCAATAAAAATACTCAAAATAACAGCTTGCTCTTCTTCATCTTTTGGTAAAAAGACTAAACCCGTACCATATTTCCCTTTTTCGGGAACAGGAATTCCCTGAAGTAAAATAAATTCATGGGGTATTTGTAGCAAAATACCGGCACCATCTCCGGTTTTGTTAGCCCCTTCGGCTCCACGATGGCGCATATTTTCTAAAACACGAAGAGCAGAATCTACAATATCATGTGATTTTTCACCTTGAATATTCACTAACATACCGACTCCACAAGCGTCGTGTTCGTTAGAAGGATCATACAAACCCCTCTTTTTATTAAAATGACTCATCATAACCATCTTTTGCTGACTTTGTGTTTAAAAATACACTATTAATAAATCTTTTTGAATAGCAAATATATTGTTTATATTTCTTTTAGAATAGAATATAAATCATTTTACAATCATTTAAATCATCTTTACAGAGAGAAAACTTACATATTAAAACAAAAAACACCAGTTATCCTTATAATCTAAAACAAAAAGTCGTTATTTTAACTAAAAACAAAAAGAAAAATCATTTTGATTTTATTTTTAATAATTTATTAACAAAAAGATATCCGATTAGACTTTTCACAAACACAAAGAATAATCAAACTTTCACGAGTCCACTCTATTTCAATACTCTTTAGGGTGATATCTAACCAGTAATTGATTTGTATGAATGTTTTCTGTAATAAATACAGAAAGGAATATGTTGAAAAATTGTATACAGGGTTGTTGCATTAGAAAGATAGATAAAATGGTAAAACCGGCATCTATTAAGATGCTATTGAATAAAAATTAAACAGGCAAACAATCATTTTTTTTATTTCGAGATGACTTTTTTGTTACAGAATGTCTGTATCTTTGCACCGGTATTAACGAATACAGTAATCATTTCATGGAAGAACTTAAGCACGAATGTGGCGTAGCTATGATACGACTGCTTAAACCGCTGGAATATTATCAGCAGAAGTATGGCAGTTGGATGTATGGGCTTAATAAACTCTATTTGCTGATGGAAAAGCAGCATAATCGCGGACAGGAAGGGGCAGGTTTAGCCTGCGTAAAACTGGAAGCAAGCCCCGGAAAAGAATATATGTTTAGAGAAAGAGCAGTCGGAACTGGGGCTATTACAGAAATATTTTCAGCAGTACATCAGAACTTTAAAGACATTCCTAAAGAAAAACGAGACGATCCGAATTACGCTAAAACAACACTTCCTTTTGCAGGAGAACTTTACATGGGACACCTGCGCTACAGTACCACCGGTAGATCCGGTATTTCTTATGTTCATCCATTTATGCGCCGAAACAACTGGCGCGCCAAAAACATAGCCCTTTGCGGCAATTTCAATCTCACCAACGTACACGATGTTTTCAACGAAATAACAGCAATAGGTCAGCATCCTCGCCAATATGCAGATACGTTTATCATGCTTGAACAAGTAGGGCATCGTTTGGACAGAGAAGTGGAGCGGTTATATCA
Source organism: Massilibacteroides sp. (assembly GCF_028705895.1). GTDB lineage: Bacteria > Bacteroidota > Bacteroidia > Bacteroidales > Tannerellaceae > Massilibacteroides. Next base: position 10,623 of record NZ_JAQWCQ010000008.1, read on the forward strand.
GATAAGTGAAAATGCAGGCCGGAAAGGAATGGATATTACTCACGACATTGAGAAAGATATAAATATAGCCAATGTACTTAAACGCTGTGCTCCGTCCTGGGATGGAGGTTTTGTAATTTGCGGTGTTACCGGAAGCGGCGAGTCGTTCAGCGTACGTGACCCATGGGGGATACGTCCTGCCTTCTATTATGCAGATGATGAAATCGTGGTTGTAGCATCGGAACGTCCGGTTATTCAAACGGCTTTTAATGTGGAAGCAGAAAAAGTAAAAGAGATAGAACGGGGACAGGCTATTGTGATAAGGAATAGTGGAGAGATTCAACTGCACCAAATTGTAGAGCCAAAGGAATTAAAGGCATGCTCCTTTGAACGGATCTATTTTTCACGCGGCAGTGACAAAGATATATATAATGAAAGAAAGCATTTAGGCCGTAATTTAGTCAAACCAATCCTGAAAGCAATTGATTTTGACATTCAGCACACAGTATTTTCATTTATCCCGAACACGGCAGAAGTGGCCTATTTCGGAATGCAGGAAGGGTTGGAAGATTACCTGAATGAGAAAAAGAAAGAGGCTATTTCAAATTGGTCAAAGCTTTTTCCTGAAGAACTTGATCAAATACTTTCGATGAGAGTGCGTTGTGAGAAAGTAGCCATAAAAGATATTAAACTACGGACTTTTATTGCAGAAGGAAACAGCAGGAATGACCTGGCGGCACACGTATATGATATAACGTACGGCAGTCTGGAACCTTATGTAGATAATCTTGTAGTGATTGATGATAGCATCGTGAGGGGAACGACTCTGAAACAGAGTATTATCAGCATTCTTGATCGGCTTAACCCTAAAAAGATATTGATTGTCTCCTCTTCTCCACAAGTACGCTACCCGGATTATTACGGTATAGATATGTCGCGCATGAATGAATTCATTGCCTTTAAAGCTGCTGTGGCTTTATTGCATGAGAGAGGGCAGGCTCATATCATTCTGGAAAGTTATAAGAAAGCAAAAGAGCAGCAAGAATCAGAAAAATATCCTGTTAATTATGTGAAAGAGATTTATGCACCGTTTACTGATGAAGAAATATCGGTAAAGATGGCCGAACTGCTTACACCGAAAGAAACTAAGGCTAAAGTTGAAATCGTTTATCAAACAATTGATGGTCTTCATGATTCCTGTCCGAATCATCCGGGGGATTGGTATTTCACAGGTGATTACCCTACACCCGGTGGTACTCGCTTAGTAAACGAAGCCTTTATTCATTATATGGAAGAAGAGTATTTAGTCAAATGACAAAACATAGAGTTTTTATATGCAGATAGACAAAAAAGCAACTTTGATTCTGGACGACGGCAGCGTCTTTGAAGGCTATTCCTTTGGTTACGAAAAGTCTGTTGCCGGCGAGGTAGTATTTAACACAGCCATGATGGGTTACCCGGAGAGTTTAACCGACCCATCTTATGCAGGCCAGTTAATGACTCTCACCTTCCCTTTGGTTGGTAATTATGGAGTACCGGAACGTACATTTAATGATAACGGTATGGCAACATTTATGGAAAGTGAACGTATCCACGCTGAGGCAATTATCATTAGTGATTACAGTCGCGAATACAGTCACTGGAATGCAAAAGAAAGTTTGGGAGACTGGTTAAAAGGTGAAAAAGTTCCCGGTATTTATGGAATCGACACGCGGGCACTGACCAAATTGCTTCGTGAAAAAGGAAGTATGAAAGGAAAGATTGTCATCAACAATGAAGATGTAGAATTTATCGATCCGAATCTGATCAATCAGGTTGCTAAAGTATCTTGTAAGGAAGTGATTACTTATCCCGGACAGGAAGGCAGCAAACGAGTTGTATTGTTAGACTGTGGTGTCAAACACAATATCATCCGTAGTTTACTCAAACGAAATATTACGCTAATACGTGTTCCATGGGATTACGACTTTAATCAATTAGAGTTCGACGGTCTCTTTCTTTCTAATGGCCCGGGAGACCCGGATACCTGTGATGCGGCGGTGCAAAACATTCGCAAAGCATTGAAAGGAAATAAACCTATCTGCGGAATTTGTATGGGAAATCAGTTATTAGCCAAAGCGGGAGGCGCAAAGATATATAAACTCAAATACGGACATCGAAGTCATAATCAGCCCGTGAGGTTAGTCGGAACGAATCAGTGTTTTATTACTTCTCAAAATCATGGTTATGCGGTTGACAACGAATCATTAAGTATCGATTGGGAACCGCTTTTTATTAATATGAACGACGGCACCAATGAGGGTATCCGGCATAAGAGCAAGCCGTTCTTCTCTGCTCAGTTCCACCCTGAAGCCTGTAGCGGGCCTACGGATACGGAATTTATGTTTGACAAATTCGTAGAGATGTTATAAGTAAAAGAGTAAGCATGAAAGAAAATATAAAAAAAGTCCTGATACTCGGATCGGGCGCGCTAAAGATTGGAGAAGCCGGGGAATTTGACTATTCAGGCTCACAGGCATTAAAGGCGATTAAAGAAGAAGGCATTAAGACAGTCCTTATCAATCCAAACATCGCTACAGTACAAACATCGGAAGGAGTTGCGGATACAGTTTATTTTCTGCCCGTCACTCCTTTTTTTGTAGAAAAAGTTATTGAGAAAGAAAGACCTGAAGGTATTCTGCTTGCTTTTGGAGGGCAAACTGCGTTAAATTGCGGGGTCGCTCTTTATGAAAACGGGATCTTGGAGAAATATAATGTTCGTGTACTGGGAACTCCTGTTCAGGCTATCATGGATACGGAAGATCGGGAGCTGTTTGTACACAAATTAGATCAGATCAATGTAAAGACAATAAAGAGTGAGGCGGTAGAAAACAAAGAAGATGCCAGAAGGGCAGCGAAGGAATTAGGTTATCCGGTGATTATCCGTGCAGCTTATGCGTTGGGTGGACTTGGTTCAGGATTTTGTGACAATGAGGAAGAATTAGACGTCTTGGCTGAAAAAGCGTTTTCTTTCTCTCCGCAAGTGCTTGTAGAAAAGAGTCTGAAAGGTTGGAAAGAAGTAGAATATGAAGTCGTACGTGACCGTTTTGACAACTGTATTACGGTTTGTAATATGGAAAACTTTGACCCGCTGGGAATCCATACCGGTGAAAGTATTGTTATCGCACCATCTCAGACATTAACCAATTCAGAATATCATAAACTTCGTGAACTGGCAATACGGATTATACGTCATATCGGTATTGTTGGAGAATGTAATGTTCAATATGCATTCGATCCTGAAAGCGAAGACTACCGGGTAATTGAAGTAAATGCCCGATTGAGTCGCTCTTCTGCTCTTGCATCAAAGGCTACAGGCTATCCTCTGGCATTTGTCGCAGCAAAATTAGGACTTGGTTATGGTTTGTTTGATTTGAAAAATTCCGTAACCAAAACAACCAGCGCTTTTTTTGAGCCGGCATTGGACTATGTGGTCTGCAAGATACCACGCTGGGATTTAGGTAAATTCCATGGCGTAGCACGTGAGTTAGGTTCAAGCATGAAATCTGTGGGTGAGGTAATGGCGATCGGACGAACTTTCGAGGAAGCTATCCAGAAAGGTTTACGCATGATAGGACAAGGCATGCACGGATTTACTCAAAACAAAGAATTAAAGATTGATGATATCGATAAGGCATTAAGAGAGCCGACAGATACACGTGTATTTGTTATCAGTAAAGCTTTTGATGCAGGATACACCATTGATCAGATACATGATCTAACGAAAATAGATAAGTGGTTCTTACAAAAACTATACGGAATTTTTCAGACGAATCTGGAGCTGGAAAGTTATACTAAAGCAACGGACTTACCCGATGAGCTTTTCCGTTGGGCAAAGAAACAGGGTTTTTCCGACTATCAGATTGCAAAGGCCGTATTAAAGGATACTATAGAAGATTCTGAGTTAGGAATTCTTCAAATACGTCAAGAACGTAAGCGTCGTGGTATTCTTCCGGTTGTTAAGCAAATCGACACGTTGGCCGCTGAATATCCCGCTCAGACAAACTATCTGTATTTAACTTATGGAGGGACAGAGAATGATGTCACTTATCTGGGAGACAAACGTTCGATTGTTGTATTGGGTTCGGGGGCTTACCGGATTGGTAGTTCGGTAGAATTTGACTGGTGCGGTGTGCAGGCACTCGAAACTATCCGAAAAGAAGGTTGGCGGTCTGTCATGATCAATTACAACCCGGAGACTGTTTCAACGGACTACGATATGTGCGATCGCTTATATTTTGACGAGTTGACGTTTGAGCGTGTGATGGATATTTTAGAACTCGAAAATCCACACGGTGTGATTGTTTCAACAGGCGGACAGATACCAAACAATCTGGCAATGCGTCTGGACGAACAACATGTAAACATACTCGGAACAACGGCTAAGAGTATTGACAACGCAGAAGACAGACATAAATTCTCTGCTATGCTGGATCGTATCGGAGTAGATCAACCCCGCTGGAAAGAGTTAAGTAGCCTTGACGATATACATCAGTTTGTTGAAGAAGTAGGATTCCCTGTACTCGTACGACCGAGTTATGTTCTGAGCGGTGCTGCAATGAACGTCTGCTCAAACAACGAGGAATTGGAACGCTTCCTTCAGTTAGCTGCAAACGTAAGCAAGAAACATCCGGTAGTAGTCAGTCAGTTTATAGAACACGCTAAAGAAGTCGAAATGGACGCTGTAGCCGACAATGGAGAAATTATTCTATACGCTATCAGTGAACATATTGAATTTGCCGGCGTGCATAGTGGGGATGCGACAATCCAGTTTCCAGCACAGAAATTGTATGTTGAAACCATGCGTCGGATCAAACGCATCAGTAAACAGATTGCTAAAGAACTGAATATCTCAGGTCCTTTCAACATACAATATTTAGCTAAAGGCAACGAGATAAAGGTTATCGAATGTAATTTGCGTGCTTCTCGTAGTTTTCCTTTCGTAAGTAAGGTTCTAAAGATTAATTTCATCGAACAGGCAACACGAGTTATGCTTGGCTTACCGGTTCAAAAAGTTTGGAAAAACGAATTTGATCTGGATTATGTGGGAATTAAAGCTTCACAATTCTCTTTCAACCGCCTGCAAAAAGCGGACCCTGTATTAGGAGTGGATATGGCTTCTACAGGAGAAGTAGGTTGTCTTGCTGACGACACGAACGAAGCTGTATTAAAAAGTATGTTATCTGTAGGATTAAGAATACCTTCAAAAGGAATACTTTTATCAACAGGTACGCCCAAACAAAAAGTTGACATGCTCGATGCAGCTCGTATGCTTAAAGAAAAAGGATATCAGTTATACGCCACAGGTGGTACACACCGCTTCCTCGTTGAAAACGGAATTAATAGCATACACGTTAACTGGCCAAGCGAAACGGGAGAACCTCAGGCTTTAACCTTGATGAAGGAAAGAAAAATAGATATGGTAGTCAATATCCCTCGCGATTTAAGTGCAGGGGAGTTAGACAATGGCTATAAAATACGTCGCGCATCAGTCGATTTAAATATACCATTAATTACCAATGCGCGTTTAGCCAGTGCATTTATTCAAGCATTCTGTACGCTAACTATAGATGATATACAAATCAAGAGCTGGCAGGAATACGGAGCTTAACAGTAAACAAATAGAAATGATCGAAAAAGCAATCTACGATTATCTCAGACAACAGAATCAAACAAAACTATTGCCCAAGGCTGTCTTATTCGACATGGACGGTGTTTTGTTTGATTCTATGAAATACCATGCGAGAGCATGGCAGGAAACATCAGAAAATCATCATTTGATCTCCACTCCGGAAGATTTCTACCTTTTTGAAGGAAGAACCGGAGAAAGTACAGTAAATGAACTATACCTCCGAACCTTCAACCGTGAAGCGACTGAAGAAGAAAAACAGACGATGTACAAAGAAAAGGCGGCATTATTCAATAAATACAATGATGGACAAGTCATAGCCGGAGCTTTCGATGTAGTACATGAAGCGATTCGTAACGGTTTGCAATGCCTGGTAGTCACAGGCTCCGGACAACACAGTTTATTTGACAAATTAAACGAAGCTTATCCCAATTGTTTTAATCGCGATTTAATGGTTACGGCATATGATGTAAAGATTGGAAAGCCGCATCCTGAACCTTATCTGATGGGATTAGCCAAAGCCGGTGTAGCGGCTAACGAAGCAATCGTTGTAGAAAATGCGCCGATGGGTGTCGAATCGGCAGTGGCGGCAGGAATATTTACGATAGCAGTAAATACAGGCCCTCTACCCGATCAGGTCTTATTAGATACCGGCGCTCATCTATTATATCCTGACATGGAACACTTAGCATCGGACTTTAATTTTTTGATAGAAACAATAAAAAAAGCGAACCCTTAATGAGTTCGCTTTTTTATTAAATCTATAAAGAATTTTCTGATTAATATACATAAGCGGCTTTATTCAGATAGTCATAGCTTTCTTGTACACTGGCTACCGGATCATTATTAGTATATTGTTCTACTTCAACATACCAATCCTTAATATTATTAGCCTTCATTTGTTCAAAGATCGGTTGGAAATTCATATTACCACTTGCTCCGATTTCTTTATCGTCTTTAATATGTATTGTTCTAAACTGACTTGGACGATTCTTTAAATAGGTCGTTGGATCTTGTCCACCTCTTGTTACCCAATAAACGTCCATCTGGAAGAACACATGATTAGGACTTACATTATCCAACAAGTAATCGTAAATTAATTGACCGTCAATTTTACGGAATTCAAAGTCATGATTGTGATATCCAAAAGCGATACTTGCAGCAGCAGTTTTATAACCTACTGTATTAAAGTAATCACAATACATCTTCAAGTCATCTAAAGTAGTCTGATCATTAACAGGCATCCACGGTTGAACCATATATTTAACGCCTAATTCATTGTGAGCTTCAATTGCCTGATCCCACCAAGCCATTACTTCTGCTTCTTTTTCTTTTGTAAAAGCCTGTCCCAAGTGAGCGCTTGTACATTTCATACCTAAGTCGTTCACCATTTTCTTAAATTCCGCAGGAGCTAAACCATAGATTTTACCATTATCGTATCCTGCCGTTTCAAGATTTTTATATCCCATCTTTGATGCAGCTTCAAGAACAGCCTTAATACCGGATTCTTTCACCATATCTCTTAAAGAATAAAGTTGAAGACCTATGTATTTAGCTGGTTTACCCGCACATGAGGATAATAATTGTGGCGCTACAAGTCCGCCTGCCAACATTAAGGAAGCACTTTTCAAAAAGTCACGTCTGTTTTGCATAGTATTGTTAAATTAAAAATTGTACCGTTAAGACAAAAATATAACTATATTTTCAGTTTTTTGTCATTTAGAGAGAATTAATTTATTATTGTGAGGATAATGACCGTTTTAGCTTCTCGGTATCAGTCATTATTTTTCAGACTTCTAATAATCTGGTAACGATAAATCAAGCAGGCTGATATAAAATAAAAACCGGCTTGTATCCAAAGTAGTCGGTATTCATGGGAAACTTCATTCAGACTTGCGCCCGACGTATTTATCCGGATGAATCCCTGAACACCGGGAGTAGAAGGGAATAAATACCCCAATATTCGCCAGAACTCCGGAATAGCCTCTTTAGGCCAGGAAACTCCGGAGATAAATAAAAGGATTACAGAAGTAAAAACAAAAACGAGCATAGGCGATTCGCGAGATGTCATGAATCCGGAAAGAGTCATGGCAAAGAATATCGACGCAGCAAGGAATGGAAGTAAGAATAAGGCTATTACACCGGGATTTCCAATTTGCGGAAAAGAAAAAAGTCTGGGAACGATCGCAATTACCCAAATACAGACTACAACATACAACACCAGATAGGACAAGGACTTCCCTAATACAATACGCAAAGTTCCTCTAAAGTGGATATCGGAAATCGGAACCAGCGTGTGGCGTTGGTTTCTCTCACGTGCTGTACCACCTAACATACCTATACCAAGTATTAACGTCTGTTGTATTACCAATATCAATATAGCAGGCACGAGAAAACTTGCAAATCCCATCTGGCTATTAAACAAAGCAACCGACTCATATGGAACCGGATCTATTTTGACAAGCTCTGTCTGACGAGAAGAAGCCGGATGTAGTTCACTTACATATTCTTTACTTAAACTAAAAGAAACTTCTGTTGCAGAAAGTAGAAATGCTTTATAGAAAAGCAGACTACTCATATCCGAATACAAGGATATCGTAGTTTGTCTGCCTGCGTTTATATCTTTACTGAATTCTGATGGAAAAGATAGAATGCCATATGCCTTCTTCTCATCTAACATCCGTTTCGCCTCATCCATATTCTTACACACGCGAACGACCTCTACATCAGGTGTGGCATTTACTCGCCGCGTAAACTCACGACTTAAAAAAGAGTCGGAATTATCTACGACAACCATCTTCGCTTCGTGCACAACTTCATTATTATAAATAAAAGCATACACCAATGGATAAGCAAAAGGAACTAAGAAAAAGAAAATCACAACACCTGTATCGCGAAAAACATTCTTCAGTTCTTCTCTCCAGATATAAAAGACATCGGCTATACCTTCCTTAACAATTTCTCTTAAATTTGTTTCATTCGCCATCTTCTTTCTCTTTTAAGGAATGTACTTCATATAAAGTAATGCTTTCTTCAAATTCTTTCCTATCAGAAACGGCAGGATCAGAAAACTAAGCAACCACAGATATTCTCCAATACTATAATAAAGATCACGTCCGTTCAAGGCTTGATCTATATAAATCAGGAAATAATGTCTCAACGGGAATAATTCAGCCAAGGCTTGTAACGTCGAGTGCATCCCCAATACCGGAAACGAAAAGCCCACAATTGAAAAAGAAATCATACCGAAAAGGCTGGCAAAACTTAATCCTAAACGTAATGTTGGTAACGTCCCAATCATAAATATTCCGACTGCCTGAGAAGCAATCACAAGAAAAAAGATAGCAGTCAGCATCGGAAACCAACCTGATTGGAGAGGGAAAGAATTAAATCCATATAATACAGCACAAATCATAAATCCTATGATTGTAAAAATCACGGTGTAGGGAAGTAATTTCCCCAATAATGATTTAAAGAGACAGCCATGTCCCATTTTTAACCATTCTTCTGCTGTACCAAGCTTTATTTCTACCCCAATACAATATACTGTCACCAAGAAAATCAGCAATTGTAATATTCCTGGAAGAATTGTATTATTTAAATAGACCGAATAATTCAGCCAGGGATTACCAAGGGCATGCGTATCAATTACTATAGGTTGCAACTGTCCCATAATCTGATCTGTCGATTTGCCTTGTGCTATGCCGGTTTGTAAACCTACAGAAGCACCGGCCAAGACAGAAATCGTCTTCATATCTCTGAACAACAGTGATGCTGCAATCAGGTACGTACCATTTGTGTAAAAAGAAAGTTTCGGTTGTTTACCAGATACGGCATCTGTTCCAAAACCTTCAGGAATATAATAAATACCATAGACCTCCCCTTTTTGCATTGCAATACGCGCTTCAGTAAAGGAGTTCATTTTTTGCGTTATCTGAGTTTGCGTAAAAGCATCTAACTGGCGCACTAAAGTACGGGATGTAGCTGTATTATCTAAATCGACCAAAGCAACAGGTAAGTTTGTCGGCAAACCGTCACGCATCAATGAGATAAAAAATACAACACTGATCGAAGGAGCTAACAGCAGACAGAAAAGATACAGCCTGTGCGATAGCAGACGCTTAATTTCTCTGACAGCAATAGCTCCAACGCCATATTTCTGCTGTCCGTAACTCATAACAGCGTATTACCTTTTTTCTTCAAAATAACAGACATACCCGGACGAAGTCCTTCTACAGTTTTTATCGGACGAGCGCGCACTTCAAAAGTTTTCACATCGTATTGTCCGGTCGTCTTTGTTGCTTTCCATGCAGCATAAGACCCCATATCCTTCATAAAATAAACTTTCATAGCTACCGGTTCATTTCCTAAAGCCGGGATAAAGCCATTCACTTCTGTTCCTATTTTTATGGCAGACAATAGATCTTCGCGAATACTGAAAGTCACCCACATGTCGTTCAAGTCTGCAATATTCATTATTGGGGCGCCTGTTCCGACTAATTCTCCGATTTCCGGGAAACGTTCAACTATTTCACCACTAATTGGAGAAAGCAATACTGATTCACTGATATAAGATTCAACCTCTGCCACAGCCCCTTCTGCACGTTCTAACGTTGCCGCTGCGGCTGCTTTATCCTCACGGCGTGCGCCTTCTTTAGCCATTTCATATTGTAAGGTTGCCGCTTTAGCCGTTGCTTCTGCTGCCTTGTAATTTGCCTCTGCTTCATCTTTTTTCTGAGCAGACATCACACCTTTTTCATAAAGATTCAAAACTCGATCAAACGATTTCTTTGCTATATCAAGTCCTGCCTGAGCCTTTTGACTAATTTCATAAGCAGCTGCGATCTCTTGTGCCCGAGCTCCTGTCATTGCTTTTTGATTCTGGGCTGCTGCCGCTGATTGCATTGCTTCAGCCTGACGAAGTTTAGCCCTTACTTCCGGAGTATCTAAAAAGACTAACGTATCGCCGGCATTTACACGGTCGCCTTCAGCTGCACGATAAGCAGCAATACGTCCCGCTAATTTTCCGGAAACACGTACTTGAGTAGCCTCAGCCTGTCCCATTATCACATCATCCGATGGTGACAAAAGAAAAAAGCCGGCAAGTGCTACCAATCCGATTACGACCAGCACGGTTATAAACGCCAGCATCATATTACTCATCGAAAACTTTTTTGTGTCGCTCATCTTTATATCTTTTAAGATTTTACTTTTCTATATCTAATTTCCCCATTGATTTCATCAAATAAACTTTTGTTAGCTTCACCTCAATCTGCGCATCAATAAGATCCGATCCGGCAGACATCCAAGCCGTTTGCGCTTCCATCAGATTCAATACAGGAATTACTCCTTCATTAAAACCAAGATTTGCATGACGAAGATTTTCTTCCGCCCTTTCCTTATTCTTCATCGAAGCACTCAATTTCTTATTCGCTTCATTTAATTTATAAGCAGATTGGGTCACTTCAAGTTCTATTTTCTCTCGGGCATCTTCTAATTCCAACCGCTTTATAGTAGTCTCCGCACGCGCAGAATTTCTTTTATGCACCCCTTCCCACCAACCGGACAAAGGAATTTTCATAGCAACTCCGACATTAAACATACCGCCAAACTCATTTTTAAATCCATTAAATGAATTCGGATTCATTACTAAATAGTTTGCTGTTAAAGCAATATTAGGTAACATATCTGCTAAGACTAAAGCTTCTTTCTTTTTATAAATACGTTCAGCCAGATTCAGGCTTTTTAATTCCATCCGATTCAAAAAGGCTTCTTCTACATTTCCTACCGGCAAATCATCCGACATAGGTAAATCGGCTAACATCTCATCAGCTAATATATAAGATTCATTCATTGGTAAACCGCAAAGCTGCGCCAATAACATTCGTGATAAAGCAAGGCCATTTGCAACTTTGGTCTGAGCCATTTCCGCTTCGTTCAAACGTACCTTAACAGAAAGTCCATCAGCATATGTCGCCACTCCTTCTTTTATCATTTCCGACACATCCGAATCCATTTTATTCAGCAACACAACATAAGAGTCTGCCAGATCTTTCTTATTGGCTAACGAAACCACCTGCCAATACACTTCGTCAGTCTTATAAATAACCTGTTGAAGTTTAAGATTATTCATTGATTCGGCCAACTCCTGCGCATATTTTGTAATTTGATTATACGAGACAATCTTCCCACCCATAAAAACAGGCTGTACTAACGACACCCCTCCTATCCATACATTTTCAATATCAAGACGGGTAGCCTCTTTAACCTGCGAGGGGATTAATGCCGACAAATCACCTAAAGCATTATAATCAACTAAATTAATATCTTTTTCATTCCACAGAAAAGTACCCGTAGCCGATAATTGTGGAAAAAACTTAGTAAAAGCAGCTTTTTTATCCGAAGATGAAATCTTTACTCGCTCACCTGCAATCTGTAGTTCTTTATTATTTTTCACAGTCAACTGCCGGCATTCCTCAAGAGTAAGTATCCTCTGAGCATTTGCAGGCACAACCAATAGAGAAAGGAATAATAGAAACAAATATTTCATGTTTATCAATCTTTTATATTAAACAATATGAGAACGTTTATTTCTCCAGAACAAAATTCTTTTTACCGATAAGATTACCATCAGCAAAAATATCTACCCGATAAGTTCCCGGAGAAAGAAATTCTTCAATATCCCAATACATGACAACCGGAAGCTCCTCTCCTTCATACTCAACAATCCTTTTCATCGAATAATTTATCTCCTTTCCTTCAAATTCGAAAACATTTGTCCGGCTTTTCACCAATATATCATCATCAGGTTTCATAATCCTTACATAGATCGTTTTTTCTCCTACCGGAGCGGTTATATTTTTGGTGACAGTAAACTTAACGACAAATTGTTCCATTTTCTTTATTCGCGTCATGGTTTTTCCTCGCGAATTTACAGGAGTAACCGTAATAGTAGCAGCATCTAACTTACTGGCTAATGTTACCCGTTCCGTCAATTTCTCTTTTTCTTTTGACAATTGCGCAGCTGTAGAAGTGGCCTGTTGGAATTTTTTCACAACCTCTTTATTCTCTTTCTTCAGCTGTTCATTGGCCGCATTTAAAGAATCTATCTGTATCACGTAGCTTCGCATAATATTCCGTAGAGTAGCCAATTCTTTCTTCAACTCATTGATCCGTTTGGAATTTGTTGCTTTTACCGTACGAAGCTCCTCTAATAGTCTTTGTACCTTAGCTTGTTCTGTAGAAAGCAAAGCAACTAAAGAATCATTACCTATCTGGAATTTATACCCTTCGTACTGCAGTGACAATTCATTATATTCATCTTCGAGCATTTCTTTATCCAAATCATATGTTTGGGTAATTTCATTAAGCTGCTCCCGTTGATGAAAAATATAATAAGCTGCTCCCGCAATAATCAGAATTAACACTACGACAGTAATGATAAGTATTGAAAGCTTATTTATCTCTTTAGCTTCTTTATTCTCCATACTCATACGTTTTTTCTATTTAAACGCACAAAGTTAAGCTTTAATCAAGTTATTAACGATAAGTATAACTTTTATTTACAAATTTTTAAAGCAATCCGAAAGAATAGCAAAGTATATGATTTTTAACAAAGAATATTATTATTACTGCATTTTTTATATTTATTATTGTATAAATAATTAAAATAACAGCCATATGAAAAAAATCATAACAATTATTATTGCCGTTTTTTGGACAGGTTACACCTTCGGTCAACAGGCACTATGGGAAAAACAAGAAATAATATCTCCTGAAATACATGCAGACCAGACAGTAACATTCCGGTTAAATGCACCTAAAGCAAACCAAGTGCAAATAACAGGAGATTTCCTTCCTGCACAAAAACAAAAAACACCATTTGGAGAAGTTGACGGACCTGGAGTTGTGGATCTGGCAAAAAACGAAAAAGGGGTGTGGGAATATACATCGCCAATTCTCAAACCGGAGTTGTACGGTTATTCATTTATCATTGACGGATTCAAAACGACGGATCCGTCTAATGTATATCTTATCCGGGATGTAGCTTCATTAACAAATGTATTCCTCATCGAGGGCGATAGGGCAAGTTTGTATAAAGTTAATGAGGTACCTCATGGAACAGTATCCCGTCGTTGGTATAATAGCCCTACTTTAGGTATTACCAGAAGAATTACCATTTACGCACCTCCCGGTTATGAAGAAAGCAGTAACAAATATCCTGTGTTTTATTTACTTCACGGTATGGGTGGTGATGAAGAAGCATGGATTGCATTAGGCCGGACAGCACAGATATTGGATAATCTCATAGCTCAAGGTAAAGCCAAACCGATGATCGTTGTTATGCCCAATGGGAATGTTGCTCAGGAAGCCGCACCCGGAGAATCGTCTTTGGGCTTTGTTAAACCAACCATGTCGTTACCCAAAACAATGGATGGAGAAATGGAAAAAAGCTTTCCTGATGTGATGAATTTTATCGAAAAGAACTACCGGACAATAGAAGAAAAATCAGCTCGGGCTATAGCAGGACTCTCTATGGGTGGTTTTCACTCTTTACATATATCTAAAGAATACCCCGAAAAATTTGATTACGTGGGTCTATTCTCTGCCGCTATTTTACCCAGAGAGGGAAGTTCTTCTCCTATATATGAGAATACGGATGAAAAATTAAAGAAACAATTTAATAACCCACCTAAACTGTATTGGATTGCTATTGGCAAAACCGATTTTCTTTACGAGGCAAATCTGGACTATCGTAAAAAATTAGACGAGAAAGGTTATAAATATGTATATTACGAAAACGAAGACGGACATATCTGGAAAAACTGGAGGATTTATCTCACGGAATTTGCCCCCATGTTGTTCAAATAAAAAGCGCTAAATTTCGACATAAAAACGTGATTTTTTCGGATCAGGCAAAATATCGGGTTGTTATGGTAATAATCCATCGTGATACGTCTATACTGCAAACTGGCATTTTAGAGACCAATGTCATCAACTCAAACTTCTTGCTCCACTTTAGTCTTACTATTCATCGAATAATTCCGGCTGAAAGCCGAGTATATATCAGCCCAACACAACGTGTTGGGTAATAGGACACCCTTCCTTTGCGGCCTGAAAGGACAGTATAAACCTACCCTAATAGTTGGGCTATAATATAGCAGGCTTTCAGCCTTAAAACCAAACTGTATAGCTTAAGTTGATGACATTGGTTTAGAGACTACGCTGAGCAGAGGCTTCCAACAAAATCAATCCCGTTCATATTCTTGATTTACAATACATTAAAATCAATCGAATAGTTTTGGTTTTTTGTGTTTTATTTTGACAAATAGATACTTTTTTCGTCCTTTTACTTACGCGTAAAAAAATGTCCATCCTTGTTTTTCGATTTATAGTATCGTTTTAGACCAATAAATATTGTATTTAGACTAAAATAGCCCGTTTTTTACCGAAAATATAAAGGTTATTTTCTGAAAAATATCCTTTATATTCAAAAAAAGAATAGAATCTTTTTCCAAAAAGAATAGGGAGATTTTATCCATTGCCTTTTTTTGTTCAATTTTGATAATTCAAAAAAAACGGGCATGCCGTATCGTGCGTTTTAAGAGTGGTTTTTCGGTGTTTGTTTTTCGGGTACATATATTGTCATTTTATTTAATAAAGCGCGTTAAAACAACGCTATTGAAGCCGACGACAATTTGTCTGAAAATGATAAATTTTGCTATTATTTTGTTTTTTATTTCACTTTTTTATATTTGCTGTCCACGATTTGTTTTAACCTATCGAGGTAATCCCATTAAAAACGACATAATCCAAGTGTAATAACAACCGGGGTATCGGACTGATCCGCTTTTTATTTTGTTGAAAATCAACGAATAAAACACCACCGAAAATATAAAGGATATAATTGCAAAAATAAAGGATATTTTTGCAATTATATCCTTTATATTTTTTCACGCGTTACTATCGGTTAAATAATGCTGATGAATATAACTTATTTTGGTTTTATTTGTTACTCTAAATAGTAAATATGTTGTATCAAAAATTATAATATGACCATGGAATACGATTTGGCTATTATCGGAGGTGGCCCTGCCGGTTATAATGCGGCCGAAAAGGCAGCTTTGGGCGGTTTGAAAACTGTTCTCTTTGAACGAAACGCTGTTGGTGGTGTTTGTTTGAACGAGGGCTGCATCCCCACGAAAACCCTTTTATATTCTGCAAAAACATTAGATAACATTAAAAGTGCCGGCAAATACGGAATTATTGCGGGTGGTGATCCATCGTTTGATTTAGACAAGATCATCAGTCGTAAAAATAAAGTTGTTCGTAAATTGACTGCCGGTGTGCGTGGAAAACTAACCTTTAGTGGTGTTGAAATTGTTCAGGGAACAGCTGTTATTACCGGAGAAGAACACGAAACGATTCATATTTCGTGTGGAGATCAGATATACAGCGTCAGATACGTTCTTGTTTGCACCGGTTCTGACACAGTGATTCCTCCTATACCGGGACTTTCTGATGTTTCTTACTGGACATCTAAGGAAGCCCTTGAATCAAAAGAATTACCGAAATCACTTGCTATTATCGGAGGTGGTGTTATAGGTATCGAGTTTGCTTCTTTCTTTAATAGTATGGGCGTAAAGGTTCATGTGATTGAAATGATGCCTGAGATTTTAGGTGCTATGGATAAAGAAACATCCGCCATGTTAAGGGCTGACTATTCCAAACGGGGAGTAAATTTCTTGTTGGAAACAAAGGTAGTTGGTGTCAGCAGTAAAGGTGTAGATGTGGAAAAAAACGGAAAGACGGAAACGATCGAAGCAGATCGTGTTTTAGTAAGCGTCGGCCGTCGTGCCGTTACGCAAGGTATTGGTCTGGAAAGTCTTAATATAGAATTACTTCGTAATGGAGTTCGGGTGAATGAATATATGCAAACAAGTCACCCTCGCGTTTATGCAGCTGGCGATATTACCGGCTTCTCCATGTTGGCACATACAGCTATTCGTGAAGGAGAAGTAGCAATCAGTCATATTCTGGGTGAAAATGATCCGATGAGCTATAGAGCTATTCCGGGTGTTGTATATACCAATCCGGAAATAGCGGGTGTAGGTAAAACAGAAGAAGAGCTGCAAGCAGAAGGAATTCCGTATAATGTATTAAAATTACCAATGGCCTACTCCGGTAGATTTGTTGCCGAAAATGAAACAGGTTCCAGTCTTTGTAAAATAATTGTCGATACTGATGAACGGATCATCGGTTGTCATTTATTGGGCAATCCGGCATCTGAACTGATCGTTCTCGCAGCAGTGGCAATCGACAATGGTGCAACGGTAGAAGAATTCAGAAAGCATGTTTACCCTCACCCGACTGTCGCTGAAATTATCCACGAAACCCTGTTTTCATAAAGCAGATGCTTTGTATTGACAACAGAACTACGGACGTTTATTTTAACCTTGCTGCTGAAGAATATCTGTTAAAGAATACGCAAAAGGATGTATTCATGCTATGGCAGAATGATCCTTGTGTGGTGATCGGGAAGCATCAGGATATTTTTGCTGAGGTAAATATTGGATTCGTAAATGAGAATAAGATAAAAATAGCCCGCCGCTATTCCGGTGGCGGTGCTGTTTATCATGATCAGGGTAATCTGAACTTCACGTTTATAGAAACCAACAAATCCGCTGATTTTGATATTTTCACCCGTAAATTGATTGATATGCTTGCGCCATTAGGCATCTCCGCTTCTACAGACGAGCGAAGGGGAATCACAATTGACGGCTTGAAGATATCAGGAAGTGCACAAAGTATTTATAAGGACAGAGTATTGTTTCACGCTACTCTTCTTTATTCATCGGATTTACAAAAGCTGGCTACATCTTTAGATACTCCTTCGGAGCAAAAACTAAAGGTTAGAAAACAAAAAACGGCTGTCAAATCAGTCAAAAGTCCAGTAACGAACGTTTTAAACCATCTTCCCTCTTCAATCGGGTTAGATGAAATAAAGAATTATATTATAAACTACTATACTGAACAAACAGAAGGAAACAAGACCGATGTTTTTAAGACTGAAGATATTGATCGTATCAACGAACTCAGAAACATAAAATATGCTACAGAAAGCTGGATTTACGACGGTAAATCCTTAAAAAAATAAAGCATAGAAAACAATCTATCTTACCTTCTTGTTCAAGAGGTACAAACTTATCTTAACACTGTAACACACAATAAATAAACGTGTGTTTATTAATTCACAATTTATGGCAACATTTGAAATAAAAATGCCCAAACTGGGCGAAAGTATTACAGAAGGCACGATCGTTTCCTGGTCGGTCAAGGTAGGTGATACTGTAAATGAAGATGATGTACTATTTGAAGTCAACACAGCAAAAGTTAGTGCGGAAATCCCCTCTCCGGTAGCCGGTAAGGTACTGAAGATATTAGCCAACGAAGGTGATACAATCGCCGTAGGAGTAGTTGTAGCTCTTATCCAGTTAGACGGTGAAGACGGAGATGAACCCGCCAACGATGAACCCGCCAATGAAACATCACCCGCAGCTGCAGAACCAACAGAAAGCACTACTCCTCCAGCTGAACCAGTAAAAAACAGTAAAGGAAGCGAAGACCGCTGGTATTCTCCGGTAGTTTTAAGTAAAGCGCAAGAAGCCGGCATAGGCAAGGAAGAGCTTGACGCAATTCCAGGCACAGGCTATCAGGGACGTTTGAGTAAAAAAGATATAGATTCTTATATCGGCAGAAAGAAAACGGGCGCTCCGGCATCTGCCCCAAAGCCCGTTCCTACTCCTCAGGCAGCAGTTGCTCAACCATCGCCTGCTCCCGTTCCTCAACCAGCCGCGCCATCTACTCCGTCCGTTCCGGTAGTAGCCGGTGCAGAAGACGAGGTAATCGCAATGGATCCCGTTCGTCGTATTATTGCCGACCGTATGACTGCGTCTAAGAAGATTTCTCCGCACGTAACGACAATCGTGGAAGTAGATATGACCAAATTGGTACGTTGGAGAGAAAAAAACAAAGATGCTTTCAAAAAACGTGAAGGCGTTAGCCTGACCTTTATGTCTCCGATTACGGAAGCAACAGCCAAGGCACTCAAAGATTTCCCAAGAATCAATTCTTCTGTGGATGGATACAATATTATTCAGAAAAAACGAATCAACATCGGTATTGCTGTTTCGTTGAACGACGGCAACCTGATTGTTCCCGTAATTAAAGATGCGGATAAACTAAGTATTAGTGGGTTAGCGGCATCTATCAGTACAGTAGCTGATAAAGCACGTAAAAACAAATTGATGCCGGATGACATTCAGGGGGGAACGTTTACAATCTCTAATTTCGGTTCGTTCAAAAGTCTGATCAGCACACCGATTATTAATCAGCCGGAAGTAGCGATACTTGGAGTAGGCGCTATCGAAAAGAAACCGGCTATAATCGAAACTCCCGAAGGCGATGTAATTGCAATACGTCATAAGATGTATTTATCGCTTTCATTCGACCATCGTGTAATTGATGGTTCTTTAGGTGGAGAATTCGTACGCCGCGTTGCTGATTATCTTGAGAATTGGAATGAGTAATACATAATAAATAAAATAAGTCATGAAGAAATACGATATAAAAACGACCGATAAGGAAACCCTGAAGAAGTGGTTTCACCTGATGACTCTCGGACGAGCGATCGACGAGAAAGCACCGGCGTACCTCTTACAATCTTTGGGATGGTCTTATCATGCTCCATATGCGGGACATGATGGCATTCAATTGGCCGTAGGGCAGGTATTCGAGAAAGGGCAAGATTTTATGTTTCCTTATTACCGGGACATGCTTACGGTTCTTTCTGCCGGACTCACTATTGAAGAGATTCTCTTAAACGGACTGTCCAAAGCTACTGATATTTCAAGTGGCGGTCGCCATATGTCTAATCACTTTGCCAAGGTAAACTGGCATATTGAAAATGTGTCTTCGGCTGTTGCCAGCCACGACACACATGCTGTTGGAGTAGCCCGTGCAATGGTTTATTACAAACATAAAGGTGTTGCTATTACATTGCACGGTGAGTCTTCCACATCGGAAGGGTATGTTTACGAAGCGATAAACGGGGCAAGTAATGAAAAACTGCCTGTTATCTTTGTAATCCAGGATAATGGTTACGGGATTTCTGTTCCCAAGAAGGATCAGACAGCCAACCGTAAGGTTGCGGACAATTTCGTCGGGATGAAAAATCTCCGGATTATTCACTGTAATGGTAAGGATGTATTCGATTCGATGAATGCCATGACCGAGGCACGTGAATATGCAATTGAAACAAGTAATCCGGTAATTGTACAAGCCAACTGTGTACGTATCGGTTCGCATTCTAATTCGGACAAACATACACTATATCGTGATGAAGACGAACTGTCTTACGTAAAGGCAGCCGACCCTTTATTGAAGTTCCGCCGTATGTTGCTTCGTTACAAACGTTTCTCAGAGAAAGAGCTCAAAGAAATCGAAGCGGAAGCCAAGAAAGAATTGAGTGTAGCAAACCGCAAGGCAATCTCTGCTCCGGATCCTGATCCGAAGACAATTCACAATTTTGTTATTCCGGAACCTTACAAACCAAAGGTATATGTAGATGGTACGCATAACAAGGACGGTGAAAAGATTAATATGGTAACCGCGATCAATGAAACGTTGAAAGCCGAATTCCGTAAAAACCCGGATACATTCTTATTCGGACAAGACGTAGCCAATCGCGATAAAGGTGGTGTGTTCAATGTATCCAAAGGTATGCAGCAGGAATTTGGTGAAAACCGGGTCTATAATGCTCCTATTGCTGAAGATTATATTGTGGGTACGGCCAACGGGATGAGTCGTTTCGATCCGAAGATACGTGTGGTAATTGAAGGCGCTGAATTTGCAGACTATTTCTGGCCGGCCATGAATCAATATGTGGAATGTACACACGACTATTGGAGAAGTAACGGACAGTTTTCTCCGAATATCACGCTTCGTTTAGCTTCCGGTGGTTATATAGGTGGCGGACTTTATCATTCCCAGAACATTGAAGGTGCTCTAACTACCCTACCGGGAGCGCGGATTGTTTATCCATCCTTTGCCGATGATGCAGCAGGCCTGTTACGCACCAGTCTTCGTTCCGAAGGACTAACGGTATTTATGGAACCTAAGGCATTATACAACGCAGTGGAAGCATCTACCGTAGTGCCCGATGACTTTGAAGTTCCGTTTGGTAAGGCAAGGATTCGTCGTTCAGGGGCTGATCTCACCTTGGTTACGTATGGTAACACTACGCATCTAAGCCTTCAGGCTGCAGAACAATTAGCAAAAGAAGGGATAGGCTCTGTAGAAGTCATAGACCTTCGTTCCCTTCTGCCTTTAGACAAAGGAACCATCTTTGAGTCAATAAAGAAGACAAGTAAAGTTCTGATTGTACATGAAGATAAAGTCTTTTCCGGATTCGGAGCAGAAGTCGCAGCGACAATTGCAGACGAAATGTTCCGTTACTTAGATGCCCCGATTCAGCGTGTAGGTTCTACCTTCACTCCGGTTGGATTCAACCCTATTCTTGAAAGAGCTATTTTACCAAATGCTGCATTAATTTATGAAGCAGCAAAGAAACAAATACAGTATTAACTTTAACAAGAACAATAAGTAAGATGAAAAAGACAGGATTATTTTATGGCGTTAACACCAAAAAGACAGCCTTGATCGGGAAAGAAATACAAGAGGCTTTCGGAGAAAACAAAGCTGACATTGTTGCCGTAGAAGAAGCCGGAAAGAAAAGTTTCGAACAATACGACAACCTGATAATAGGTGCGTCAACATGGTTTGATGGTGAATTACCCACTTACTGGGATGAATTACTTCCCGAATTAGAAAATCTAAAGATGAAAGGTAAAAAAGTGGCCATCTTCGGTTTAGGAGACCAAGAAGGGTATCCGGAAAACTTTGTTGACGGAATCGGCCTGTTGGCTGAATTTTTCGAAGCCTCTGGCGCCGAAATCGTAGGTCACACCTCCATTGAAGGATATACGTTTGAAGGTTCTCGCGCTTTACGCGACGGTAAATTCCTCGGATTAGCAATTGATCAGGAGAATCAATCCGACCTGACCGGATCACGTATTGCCGCATGGGTTAAACAGCTGAAAAAGGAGTTTAACTAAATAAACTCCTATAAAGCTTACAGCTTAAAAGAGTAGAATACAGAGGAACGCATATAGATGCTCCTCTGTATTCTACTCTTTTTTGTTTCATAGACACTATTTGACAAAAAGATATTTACTTCTCACTTTTCTCTTACAGATCAACAAAATGTCGATTTGACCGAAAATAGAATTTTATTATATCATTTTATTATTTGACCATTATTTCGTGTTTTTAATTCTTCCAAGGGATTAATTTCAAAACCAATATATATATAGACAGCTCATTCTGAACTATCTGACTTCACCTTACCTCCAAACAGTTTTTTCTAAAAATACGAACTACAATGTACATTTTCACTTTCAATAAATGTATTAAGCAGAATTTTTATTATTGACAAAAAGATATCTCAAATAGACCATTATATTATATATATATCTTTGACTCATTGAATCTTGAACAGAAACTGTTAAAATATTTACTTTTGTCTAAATCTTACTTTAAACCAAAATAAAATAACAAAAATATTGTTTAATAATTAAATAAGTGTAAATTTACCACTGGAAATAGCGTTTAAAACATCATTAGATTTTCCTTATTACTTACACGCCTTTTTCCATTCAAACTCTGTCATATTGACATTCATTATGTAGTTATCTTGTATTTATGTTAAATAAAAACTTTACGCTTAGTATTAATCAAATCGAAAAAAAAGAGTGTTTATGAAAAGATTGACTTTTCTTTTTTTATGCTTGTTAGGAAGCATAGGGATTACACTGGCTCAAACCCGAACTATTGAGGGACTTGTTCTTTCCGCAGAAGGAGAAGAGCCGGTAATTGGAGCTTCGATAGTAGTAAAAGGCACTACTATCGGTACAGTAACAAACTTCGACGGTGTTTTTACACTGAATGTACCTAATTCTGCAACGACATTAGTGGTTTCTTATTTGGGTATGAAAAGCCAGGAGGTGGCTATTCAAGCGAATTTACGCATTTTACTTGAAACAGACTCGCAAAAATTGGATGAAGTTGTTGTAACCGCAATGGGACTTAATCGCGAGAAGAAATCTTTGGGTTATGCTGTCCAGGAAGTAAAATCGGGAGAGTTGACAAAAGCCGGTGCAACAAGTCTGACCAGCTCGTTGGCAGGTAAGGTTGCCGGAGTTCAGATTAACCAGTTTGGAGGCTCTGTTGGTGCATCTTCACGTATCTCGATTCGTGGTAACTCTTCATTAAGTGCAGACCAACAGCCATTAGTCGTTGTAGATGGCGTTCCAATCGCCAATGATACTCAACGTTCTGGAGACAATACGTACAATGGCGTTGACTACGGTTCCGGCCTTAACGATATCAACCCGGAAGATATAGAGTCAATCTCGGTCTTGAAAGGTGGATCTGCGGCTTTGTATGGCATGCGTGCAGGTAACGGTGTAATTTTAATTACGACCAAATCCGGTAAAAATGCGAATGGCGTTTCTGTTTCATATGACATGAACATTACTATGGATCAAGTCGCAAATATTCCAAAACTTCAAAACTTATACGGTCAAGGTCATGACGGTGATGAATGGCACTGGAAAAACGGAAGTCATTCCGATCTGAGTTATCAGGATTATGCAACTCAATACGGTTTTGATTATTCAAAAGGGGTCAATGTTGGTTATGACGAGTCTTGGGGACCAAGACTGGACGCTGGATTGAAGATCAGTCAGTATGACAGTAATGGTGAATATGTGGATTGGGTTTCTCGCCCGAATAACATAAAAGACTTTTTCCAGACAGGTGTTTCAATGAACCACATCATATCAGTTCAGGCAAAGGGTGAAAAAGTAACAACTCGTGCATCATTGTCATTCCGCGATCAGGTAGGTACTGTGCCTAACACAGACCAGAAGAAGTATTCCGGTCAGATGAACACGGAGATTAAACTGAATAAATATATCTCGTATCTTATGAACGCCAGTTACACCCGTACACAGAGTGACAACTTAATTACTCAGGGATATGGTAACAACCCGATGAACTCTTTGATAACCTGGTCTGGCCGTCAGATCAATATGAAGACACTAAAAGCCAATTGGGACCAGAAGGATGCTCAAGGTAACTATACCTATTATAACTGGATTGATTATTATCACATGAACCCCTATTTTTCCTTATATGAAAACACGAACAGTTACCAGCGTGATCGTATATTTGGGAAATCATCATTATTTTATCAACCTTTTGAATGGCTGAAGTTTGAAGGTCGTGTAGGTTTCGACTATTACAACGCGCAGACTTTTGAAAAACACTATTTTGATCGTGGTGACTGGCCTGACGGTGGTTTCTTACAGCAAACAACCAAAAACACAGAGTTGAATACCGACTTTATTGCTTCTGTAAACAAAACATTTGGAGATATCAATCTT
The DNA here is from genome assembly GCF_028705895.1 of Massilibacteroides sp. Taxonomy (GTDB): domain Bacteria; phylum Bacteroidota; class Bacteroidia; order Bacteroidales; family Tannerellaceae; genus Massilibacteroides. Next base: position 34,836 of record NZ_JAQWCQ010000008.1, read on the forward strand.
TCAGGTATAGTAGGAGCAAACTATAGAGATCTTACGTGGGAAACTCACGCTTTGGGAGCAACAGCTTTAACTGTTCCTGGTGTTTATACTTTGGCAAACAAATCCGGTGACGCGACAGCAACAATAGACCATAGCCACATACGTTCGAATTCAATCTATGCCAATGCTTCTTTAGGCTGGAAAAATCAACTTTATTTAGAAGCCAGCGCGCGTAACGACTGGAGTTCCACAATACATGAAGATTTCTTCTACCCTTCAGCAAGTTTGAGTTGGATTCCGACAGCATCGTTTGAAAGCATCAAAGGAGACGTCCTCTCTTTCTGGAAACTGCGTGCAGGTATCGCCGAGATCGGTAAAGCTACAAGTGCTTATCGCAATAGTTACTATTATTATGCTGAAAGTTCATCATTTAATGGTGTAGCACAAATGTATAAGAGTTACTCATACCCTAATCTCGATTTAAAACCGGAAAGTATTACTACTTGGGAAATAGGTACTGAGGTTGGTTTATTAGACGATCGCATACATTTTGATATAGCTTATTATCAGAAACAAACCAAAGATCAGATATTATCTGTTTCTACATCAAATGTAGTGGGATTCTCTTCCATGTTGGTTAATGCCGGACAGATAGACAATAAAGGGGTTGAAATCCAATTAAGAGGTGATGTGCTTCGCAGCAAAGAGGGATTGAACTGGACTTCTACTCTGAACTTTGCAAAAGACAAGAGTAAAGTTGTAAGCTTATATTCCGGTTTGGATACGTATCAGATTGGTTGGACCTGGGGTATTGCCACACAAGCACGCGTGGGTTCTACTTGGGGCGACTTGGTTGGAACCGGCTATTCACGTATAACTGAAGATGATGTGAAAGCAAATACAGCCTCTGCCGATCAAATCGGAGCAATCAAAGTAAATGCAAATGGAAAACCGACGACAGCCTCTGCTCAAGTGATCGGAAATGTCACTCCGGACTTCTTAATGGGATGGCGTCAGGATTTCAATTATAAGAATCTGGCATTCGGTTTCTTATTGGATTTACGCATTGGCGGTGATATCTGGTCTCAATCTATGTCTCACTCATATTCTGCCGGTACTGCTTATGTGACAGCTGAAAACGGAATTCGTGAAAAAGATGTTATAGGTGGTAAAGATGTTCAGACTGATGAACGTTTTGTTATGGAGGACGCAAGTGGTAACTGGGTGGAAAACACAATAAAGACAAATGCTTATACATGGTTTAATTCTTATGGCACATCCGAAACCTACGTATTCGACGGTTCGTTCCTGAAACTACGTGAAGTATATCTGTCTTATGAACTCCCAAAAGCAATATTGAACAAAACTAAATATTTCAAGAAAGCGACAGTATCATTAATCGGAACAAACCTTGCCCTGCTTTGGGTACACTCATCCAATACTTTGCGTTTGGATCCGGAAACCGGTGGTGTGTCCAGTGATAGCCGTGGTGTAGGATTCGAACAGGCATCAACTCCGGGATCACGCAGTATCGGTCTTAAATTAGGTTTAACATTTTAATTAAAAGCTGTTTGAATTATGAAAAAGATATTTAAAACATTAGCTGCAGCATCTATATTTTTCGCGACAACGGTAGGATGTACCAGCTCATTTGATGAGATCAACACAGACCCGGACGCATATTCAACTGTACCGTACACAAATATTTTCGCGGATGTTATTCGTCTAACAGCCGATCGGTTCGGAGGAGATTTGGATATTGCTCAATGGGCTGGTTATGTTTCAGAGATTCAGTATCTGAATGACTATAGTGGTTATATCCCGACAAATAACACGTATGGAAACAGATGGTATCATTGCTACTGGGGGCATGTACAATTGCAGGATATATTGGATAGGACAGCAGACGCTACTGAAGACAATAAGAATATTCGCAACGTATCTCTTTTAATGCAAAACTACCTGATGTTCATGGCTGTAGATTGTTTCGGGGATATACCTTATTCAGAAGCGTTTAAGGGTTCTCCCGAAGCCGGATCCGTATTACAGACTCCTTATGATGAACAATCTACGATTTATCCTCAGATTTTAGCCAACCTGAAAACGGTTGCTGACAGTTGGGCAGAAGGTTTAGGTACAGACGACATAGGCAGTGGCGACTTCTTGTTCAATGGCGATATTGAACAATGGCAAAAGTATTGCAATTCACTCCGTTTGCGTATTGCTATGCGTATTTCAGGTGTTTATTCAGAATCTAAATCTATCATCGAAGAGATATACAATAATCCGGACAAATACCCATATATTGACGAGACAGACGAAAATGCTTACTTCTGGTGGCAAGGTTCCGGTGATTATTACGAACGATATTATGACAACTTCCAAGACCGCGACGACGATGGTATGGCTGACATATTTATTGATCACATGAAGATGATGGAAGATCCTCGTATTGCAGTTATCGCTAAACCTGCGGTTTCGGATGGTGAATACCGCGGTTTCGAAAATGGTTCAAAGACCGACCCTGAAAATCGTGATGCCATATCTCGCATGGGAGTAAAATATCGTGAAGATCCGGATGGTTTTTCTCCATTCTATCGTGCATGCGAAAGTTATTTCATGATGGCTGAAGCCGCATTAAACGGATGGAACGTTCCAATGACGGCAAAAGAAGCCTATGAAAAAGGAGTTCGCTTGTCCATGACAGACAATGATATTACTGAAGCAAAAACAGAAGCATATCTTGCAGGTAAAGGTAAATGGGATGACACATATGCCCGCTTATACTTTGAAGAATGGGTAGCGCTCTTCAAACAAAATATTGAAGCATGGTCTCTGTATCGCAGAACCGGCTATCCTACCTACATTCACACTTCTAAAGCGGCTGATGGAGTATCTCCAAAGTATCCGGGAGCACGCTCCGCATTTAATGGCATACACAATGATGTACCTTTCCGCTTCCCATATCCAAACAACCAATATCTTTATAACAAAACGAATGTAACAGCTGCAGCTGCAAATGTAGTTGATTATGTTTGGGGTAAACAGCTTTGGTGGGATAAACGTACCGGGGTAAATTAAATTCTTTCTAATACATAAACACACATTTGAACCTTGACTTGTTGAAAGAGGGTGTCCTTTGTTCGGACACCCTTTTTAATTATCTAAAATCCAACCTGACCGGATCATACCTATAACATGGGTTAAAAACGGAAATCTGTACAATGAAAAAATTTGAATCTGTGATAAAAAAAGTTTTAAGGCGCCTGGAAACGAAAGTTGAGGCGCCTCAAAATTTTTAGAACTACTATTAATCATCAGTAGTAGTCCATACAATCCAAATGGAATTTATATGATTCGTAACCCTCAATTATTTTTATTACGTACCTTTGTTGTGAAAACATATGATTTACGTGGAGGTAAAAAATTTAGTAGAACTGTATGCCGCCCATCCTGAAGTCATGGCTTTAGGAAGTCTTTTAAAGGACAAAACATCTCGAAATATTTTTCTGAAAGGCCTGAGCGGCTCAGGTGCGGCAATGACAATAGCTTCTCTTTTCACTAAAAGAAGGGGTAGCTATGTCTGTATTTTAAATGATTTGGAAGAAGCGGGATATTTTTATCATGATTTAATGCAACTTACGGCTTCTGATGATATTTATTTCTTTCCCTCAGCTTATAAACGGGCAATTAAATATGGGCATACGGATCCGGCAAATGAAATTTTGCGGACAGAGGTATTGAGCATGTTGCAAAAGGAAAATTCCCCATTTGTTATCGTCACTTATCCGGATGCTATTGCAGAAAGGGTTATCTCCAGAGAAACACTTAGAGAAAACACGCTGCAGATCAGTGTCGGAGAAAAATTAGATAGCATTTTTGTTTCGGATGTATTAGATGAATACGGGTTTGAACAGGTAGATTATGTTTATGAACCCGGTCAGTATGCTGTTCGCGGTAGTATCTTAGATATCTTTTCGTATTCTAATGAGTATCCGTTTCGTATTGATTTTTTCGGGACTGAGGTGGAGACAATCCGTACATTTGATGTTGAAACGCAATTATCTAAAGAAAAATTAGATTCGATCTATATTATTCCTGAAATGAGTAGAAGTGGAGGTGGCAATACCTCTCTCATGGACTCGCTTCCGAAAGATACAATTTTCGGATTGTATGATTTGGAATGGTGCAAAGAACGAATAGACAGTATATATAATGAGGCTCCCATTATCGGTGATGAGGATTCTTTTTCCGACCAGGAGCAAATGCGAAAGAGATTACTCAGCGGAGATATATTTTTACGTGGCCTGTTGGATTTTAAACGTATTCATTTTGGTACACGTCCAATGGGGGTACCTGAAGCGACTATTACTTTTTCTACAGAAGCGCAACCCATCTTTCATAAGAATTTCGATCTGGTTAGTTCTTCTTTCATTAACTACATAGAGAAAGGTTACCAAATTTATATTCTAAGTGATGTAGAGAAACAAAATACCCGTATTAAAGCGATCTTTGAAGATCGTGGGGATGCTATCTCGTTTACGCCCGTCAATAAAACAATACACGCCGGTTTTGCAGATGCTTCGCTTAAGGCTTGCTTTTTCACTGATCATCAACTTTTTGATCGTTTTCACAAATTTAATTTAAAGAGCGACAAAGCAAGAAGTGGAAAGATATCTCTTTCTTTAAAAGAGTTGCACCAATTTTCTATTGGAGATTATGTGGTGCATATTGATCATGGTGTGGGACAATTCGGAGGATTGGTTCGTACAGAGATCAACGGCAATATTCAGGAGGTAATTAAATTGGTTTACCTCAACAACGACATTATATTCGTCAGCATTCATTCTCTGCATAAATTATCTAAGTATAAAGGAAAAGAAAGTGGCGAGCCGCCTAAACTGAACAAATTAGGCACAGGAGCTTGGGAACGGGTAAAGGAAAAGACAAAAAGCAAGGTCAAGGATATTGCCCGCGATCTGATTGTACTTTATTCAAAGCGTATGCAGGAAACAGGCTTCGCATATTCGCCTGACAGTTTCATGCAGCATGAATTAGAAGCCAGTTTTATTTACGAAGACACACCAGATCAGGAGAAAGCTACGGCAGAGGTTAAAGCGGATATGGAAAATAATCGCCCGATGGATCGTTTGATTTGCGGAGATGTCGGATTCGGTAAAACGGAAGTCGCTATCCGTGCAGCCTTTAAAGCAGTGTCAGATAATAAACAGGTTGCCGTATTAGTACCGACAACGGTTCTCGCGTTTCAACATTATCAGACATTTAAAGAACGACTGAAAGATTTCCCTTGTAAAATAGATTATATAAGCAGAGCTAAATCTGCAGGAACGATAAAAAAGACATTAACGGCCTTAAAAGATGGAGAAATAGACATCATTATTGGTACACACCGATTGGTTGGAAAGGATGTCAGTTTTAAAGATCTCGGATTGTTTGTTATAGATGAGGAACAGAAGTTCGGCGTTTCTGTTAAAGAAAAATTACGTCAGATGAAGAGCAATGTGGATACGTTGACGATGACAGCGACTCCTATTCCCCGAACTTTACAATTTTCGCTTATGGGTGCACGTGATCTGAGTAATATCACCACCCCCCCACCCAACAGATATCCGGTGCAAACCGAAGTAGAACGATTCAATCCCGATATTATCCGTGAGGCTATCAACTTCGAAATGAGTCGTAACGGACAGGTTTTCTTTATCAATAACAGGATACAAAACATTCATGAAATAGCGACATTGGTTCAACGTGAAGTTCCTGACGCTCGTATTTGTATTGGACACGGACAAATGGATCCGGGAAAATTAGAACAGATACTGCTTGATTTTGTAAACTATGAATACGATGTTCTGATTGCGACCAGTATTATAGAAAGTGGGATTGATGTGTCGAATGCAAATACGATCATCATTAATAATGCGCAGCATTTCGGGCTTTCCGATCTGCACCAATTGCGCGGACGCGTTGGAAGAAGTAACCGAAAAGCCTTTTGTTACCTGCTCTCCCCCCCACTCTCTTCATTAACACAAGAAGCCAGACGTCGTTTGCAAGCTATAGAGAATTTCGCTGAATTGGGTAGCGGTATTCACATTTCCATGCAAGATTTGGATATTCGCGGAGCTGGCAATCTACTCGGGGCTGAACAAAGCGGATTTGTGGCCGATCTTGGTTATGAAACGTATCAAAAGATTCTGGAAGAGGCGGTAGATGAATTAAAAACAGAAGAATTTTCCGGTCTCTACGAAACACAAGCGGACGGCAAACGCACGAGTGGTAGCGAATATGTTCGTGAAACATATATCGAAAGTGATTTGGAGTTAATGTTTCCTCCAACATATATACCAAATGACTCAGAACGTATATCTTTATACCGCGAATTGGATAATATGCAGGAAGAGCATGAGATACAATCTTTCTCGGAACGTTTGAAGGATCGTTTCGGACGTATTCCCAAAGAAGGAAAAGAGTTGATCCGGATTGTACGCCTACGACGACTTGCAAAAAAATTAGGTATGGAAAAAGTAATTATGAAGAAAGGGCAAATGAGCCTCTTCCTTGTTTCCAATACGGATAGTTCATATTATCAAAGCGAGGCGTTCGACAAGCTCCTTCGTTATATCCAATGGAATCCAAGAGGGTGTAACCTGCGGGAGCAAAACAATAAACGAAGCATTGTTATAAAGAATGTACCAACTGTAGAAACGGCTTGTGCCATTCTTGAAGAGATAGATAAAATAGAACTCAATAAATAATTGCTACGCATGAAAAAGACAATTGTTGACCTGTTTGAAGGGTCTGTAAAGCAATACCCGAACAACACATTTCTGTGGGAGAAAAAGAAAGATAAATTCGAACCGACTTCTTACAAAGAGGTACAGGATCAGGTCTATGCACTCGGTGCCGGATTGATGGCTTTAGGTGTAAAAAAGGGGGATCATATGGCTTTGCTAAGTGAAGGGCGCAATGCCTGGATCATTGGTGAATTAGCGATGTTCTACGCGGGAGCTACAAATGTACCTTTATCTATTAAATTAGAAGAGGCGAACGACTTGTTATTTCGCTTACAGCACGCGGATGTAAAGTATATTGTCGTTTCCGGAAACCAGCTAAAGAAAATACAATCTATTTTAGATAAATTGCCTTTAGTAGAAAAAGTCATCCTATTTGACGAACAACCTCAATATGGAGAGAAAGAAATCTCCATGAATCAGGTGATCGAACTGGGTAAAGACTGGCTGAAAGAACATTCGCTGGAGGAACTTCTTACGGTTGCCCATTCTTTAACGAATGATGATTATGCAACAATTACTTATACTTCAGGAACTACGGCTGATCCGAAAGGGGTGATCCTGACTCATCGTAATTATACGGCAAACGTAGAGCAGTCGCTTACTTGCGTTGACATAGACAGCAATTGGCGTACATTAGTCATCCTACCATTGGATCACTGTTTCGCGCATGTCGTTGGATTCTATATTTTCATGTCTCAAGGTGCATCTGTTGCCACCGTACAAGTAGGCCGTACAGGAATGGAAACCTTGAAAAATATCCCGATCAACATTAAAGAAATCAAACCGTATCTTATTTTAAGCGTTCCTGCTCTAGCAAAAAGTTTTAAAAAGAACATTGAACAGGGAATCAATGCGAAAGGAGATACAGTCAAGAGTCTGTTTAATATAGGTTTGAAGATTGCTTATATATATAATGGTGATGGAGGTGATGATAAGGGACGTGGTTGGCGTTTTATACTGAAACCTCTTGTTGCTCTTTTCGATAAGATTGTTTTTTCCAAGGTACGTGAAAACTTTGGTGGAGAACTGAGATTCTTTATCGGAGGTGGTGCTTTACTTGATAAAGACCTGCAGAAATTTTATTATGCTATAGGTCTCCCGATGTATCAGGGATATGGATTAAGTGAGGCAACCCCTGTCATTTCGACCAACGGTCCGCGAAGACATAAATTCGGCAGTAGCGGTGTGTTGGTTCAGCCACTCGACGTCAAAATTTGTGACAATGACAGAAAAGAACTACCCAAAGGAGAAAAAGGCGAAATCGTCATTCATGGAGAAAATGTAATGGCTGGTTATTGGAAAAATCCTTCCTCAACACAAGAAACGATAATAGATGGCTGGCTCTATACAGGCGATATGGGCTATATGAGTGAGGATAATCTATTGTATGTTTTAGGACGATTCAAAAGCTTATTGATAGGTAGTGACGGTGAGAAATACAGTCCGGAAGGAATTGAAGAAGCCTTAGTGGAACACTCCCCGTCTATTGACCAATTAATTTTGTACAACAATCAGAATCCTTACACGGTCGCTTTGTTGGTTCCCAACAAAGAATATCTGAAAAAGAATGTAGCCGATTTTGCATCAGAAGAAGGAAAAGAAGAAGCAATCAGGCTAATTCTGAAAGACATCAACAAGTTCAAAAAAGGAGGCGAACTATTCGGTATGTTTCCGGAACGTTGGCTACCTGCTTCTTTTGCAGTGCTACCGGAGCCATTTACAGAACAAAACGGAATGGTAAACAGTACCATGAAGATTGTTCGGGGCAAAGTGGAAAAAGCATACGCAAACAGAATTGAATATTTATATCTGGCAGAGGGCAAGAATCCTCTGAATAGTGAAAACAAAAAATCTCTGTAATAGAATATACCACTAATAAAAATTTAGACTTATGAGTTTTAGAACAATTATTCCCACAGCCCTTGCAGGCATGGCCTTATTAATTTCAACGCCGATCTGGGCAGATGGAGTTGTCAACCAAAAAATTGACAAAGGATGGACTTTTAAACAAGAAAGAGGGAACAACTGGTATCCCGCAACAGTACCCGGTGTAGTACACACCGATTTGATGGACAACAAGATTATTGAAGATCCTTTCTTTCGATTGAATGAAAGAGGCGTTCAATGGATTGATAAAGAAGATTGGATTTACAAAATACAATTGAACGTATCGTCCGAGTTATTCGACAAAGATAATATTGAACTTGATTTCAAAGGATTGGATACTTATGCAGATGTTTATCTGAATGATTCTTGTATCCTGAAAGCAAACAATATGTTTCGTGAATGGAGAGTGGATGTAAAAGGTTTACTTAAAAAAGCGGATAACGAATTGCGTATTTATTTTCATTCTCCGATTAAAATGGATATACCTAAGTTTGACGCATTAAATTATGTAAATGAAGCAGGAAACGACCAATCGCAAAATGGGGGTGTCTTTGATAAAAAAGTAAGCGTCTTTGCTCGTAAGGCAGGTTATCATTACGGATGGGACTGGGGGCCTCGTTTGGTTACCAGCGGTATCTGGCGTCCGGTTTATCTGGAAGGATGGAACAATGCCCGGATTGATAATGTACACTACATACAGGAGAAGGTCTCTGCCAAACGTGCTAACATCAAAGTTAAAGCAGAAGTCCTTGCAGATAAAGCAGGAGAAGCTGTTTTAACGATCAAAGCTGATGGAATCAAGAACGGTTGGACAACGAAAGCCTCGCTCACCAAAGGGGTAAATCTGATTGAAAAAGACATTGTTGTTAACAATCCGAAACTTTGGTGGAGCAATGGTCTGGGTGAGCCTCATCTTTATTCATTTACGACAACCGTATCATTTAATGGCAAAGAAGCCGATAGCCGCACAGAAAATTTGGGTATCCGCGAACTGAAAGTGATCAATGAGAAAGACGAATTCGGACATACATTCTATTTCCGTTTAAATGGAGTAAATGTTTTTGCTAAAGGAGCCAACTACATTCCGCAGGATAATTTCCTTCCACGCCTCACATTCAAGAACTACGAAAAAACAATTCTTGATGCGGTAAATGCCAATATGAATATGCTTCGTATCTGGGGAGGTGGTATCTATGAAGAAGACATGTTCTACGAGTTATGCGACAAATACGGCATTTTAGTATGGCAGGACTTCATGTTTGCATGCAGTACCTACCCGATGAATCCTGAAATGTTGGATAATATCCGTCATGAAGCAAAAGATAATATCATTCGCCTACGTAACCATCCGAGTATTGCCATCTGGTGTGGGAATAATGAAAGTCACACGGCTTGGTTTAACTGGGGATGGATGCCTAAATTTAAAAAATTAGGTGTATTGGATGAAATGCGTAAAGATTATAAAGATGTTTTCCACGGTGTCTTAGAAGAAGCTGTAGCAGAATATGACCCAACAGCATTCTATTGGCCATCTTCACCTTACGGGGGCGATCCGGATGCCAAATGTGAATCGGGAACAGTCAATTGGAATCCAAACGGAGACGCACACTATTGGGGTGTATGGCATGCGAAGGATTCTATTGCAAATTACAACCATATACGTGCCCGTTTCTTCTCGGAATATGGTTTCCAATCCTTCCCGGAATATCAATCCGTATTGAAATATGCACCGGAAGAACGTGATCACGATATCTTCTCAGAAGTGATGATGGCTCACCAACGTGGCGGTAGTCATGCAAACGGACTGATAGAATGGTATTTGTTGAACGAATACCGCAAGCCTAAAGATTTCCAGAACTTCCTTTATATGGGACAATTATTGCAGGGAGACGCAATCAAGACAGCAATCGAAGCGCACCGTCGTGATATGCCTTATTGTATGGGTTCTCTTTACTGGCAACACAATGATTGCTGGCCGGTAGCTTCTTGGTCAAGCCGTGATTATTACGGACGTTGGAAAGCGCAGCATTATTTTGCTAAAAAAGCATTTGCTAATATTTTGGTTTCTCCTATTGCAGAGAATGGAACTCTTAATGTATATGTTGTTTCTGACAATTTATATAAAATAAAAGGCCACTTAATTCTCCGTGTATTAGATCTAAAGGGTAATGTTGTTACCACCCAAAAAGTCTATGTAACCCTGCCGGCAAATACCAGTAAAATCCAACTGACGGAAAAGATTGAAAAGTTGCTGGGCGATAAAAAAGCGAACGAAGTAGTTGTTAACGTTCGTTTCACTCCCAATAAAGGTGAAACAGTCTCAAGCAATTATTTCCTTACTCGTTATAAGGATATTGACTTCCCGAAAGCAAATATTAAACTACAATCGACACCTGCTTCGGATGGTTTTGACGTAACAGTTGAAAGCGACACATTTGCGCGCGGGGTATTTCTGAGTATTGAAGGAATAGACAATTTCTTCTCGGACAACTATTTTGACCTGCTTCCAGGAGAGCCGGTAAAAATACATGTAAAAACATCTTTGGATAAAATTACATTTGACAAACAACTAAAAAGTGTCAGTATAAGTGATGCCTATTAAGTCATCAGGTTATAAATTACAATAAACAGGGGTGGTTACAAAACATTAGTAACCATCCCTTTGTTTTTAGATTATTGTATGACTTACAATGCAGATTAAATATTATTAAAGACTAAGCATTAGGGAGCTTTAGGAAAAATAGTACCTTTGCAGTCATATTTTTTACAATTGCAACAGTTCAAATTTAGATGATCAAAATAATCCGCAATATATCTATCCTGTTTCTTTTTGTCATATTCGGGACTTTGCTTTCTCATGCGCAGAATATTACTTCTGCATCAGGCATTGTAAAAGATTCAATTTCAGGAGAACCGCTATCTTATGTTTCTGTAATTTTCGAGAATTCAACGATCGGAGCAATGACAGATGATGCGGGTAAATTCACTCTTCAGAACAACAGTGGGTTTACCAAACTTGTGGTTAGTTCTTTAGGATACGACACCAAAAGGATTCCACTGAAACAAGGGAGTAAAAACGAAGGATTGGTCATTTTGTTGTCTTCTACATCGTTTCAGATTTCCGAAGTAGTAGTAAAGCCGAAGAGAGAGAAATACTCCCGAAAGGACAATCCGGCTGTTGAACTAATTAAGAAAGTAATTGAGCGTAAAGACGAGAACAGAATCGAAGCAAAAGATCAATATCAGGTTGAAACATACGAAAAACTCAGTATTTCTTTTGACAATTTCAACCCTGATTTCGAAAAGAATGCCTTCATGAAGAAGCTGAAGTTTATCAAAAATTACTTAGATACTTCTGAATTCGACGGCAAACCGATTCTAACAGTATCCATCAGAGAAACATTAGCAGATCAATATTATCGCAAACATCCGAAATCAAACAAGACATTTATAAAAGGAAAGAGACTCCAGGGAATAGACGAGACAATCGATGAAGGAGGAATAACATCCAACCTTGAGGAGATATTTCAAAGCATTAACATATTTGATAACAACATCAATATATTATTGAATCGATTTGTAAGCCCGCTTTCTTCCACCTTAGCGGTAAGCTATTATCAATATTACATCATGGATACGCTTGATATCGGTGGAGACAAATGTGTTGACCTGGCCTTTGTTCCGGTCAACAGTCAGAGTTACGGCTTCACAGGAAGGCTATATATTACATTAGACGGCAACTATTCTTTAAAGAAATTCCTGCTTAATGTACCTCATAATATAAATCTTAATTTCGTTGACAGACTTCGCATTGAACAACAATTCAAGCAAATGCCCGACAGCACGTGGGTAGTTGACAGCGAGAATACATACATTAATTTCTATATTGTAAAAGGATCTCAGCAATTCTATGCCCATCAGTTGAGAACCTATAATCAGTATCAATTCGATATACCGAAGGCCGATTCCATATTCAATCAGATGGGACCTATACATATTGAGAAGATGGCAGATGCACGTCCGGATACATTCTGGATAAACAAGAGGCATGTACCTTTAAAAGAAAAGGAAAGCGCATTAGACGATCTGTTGGCAGAACTACGAAAAATACCGGTATTTAATGTATTGATAAAAACTGCTGAGATATTAATCTCCGGCTATGTTCCAACAGGTAGGGATCGAAGCACAAGTGATTTTGACTTTGGTCCTATGAATACGATATTAAGTTCCAATAAATTAGAAGGATTACGCGTTCGGGTTGGAGGTATGACAACCGCAAATCTTACCCCTCATTGGTTTGCCAGCGGTTATCTTGCTTATGGAATGAATGACCGGAAGTTTAAATACAACACCAAACTCACATACAGTTTTAATGAGAAGAAATATCATGAAGGGGAGAATCCTGTAAATAATCTTTCATTGATACAGGAATATGATCTATATACTCCTGGGCAAGACTTCTTATTTACATCAAAAGATAACGTATTCGTAGCCTTAAAAGTCGGCGCTCCGATAACTAAAATGAACTATATCAGGAAGTCTGAACTCCAATACCAGAAAGAGTGGCTTAACGGGCTCACGTTAACATCGTGGTATAAAAATCAAAATTCAGAAGCCGCCGGAACACTAAACTATATTCAACGGGATGAAAATGGTTCTTTGTTCCGTATTAACGACATAACAACATCGGAGTTCGGGTTACAACTTCGATTTGCTCCGGGAGAGAAAGCTTATTCGGGACGTGCAGGAAAAGAATCAGTCTTTAACTTAGCAAAAGATGCACCGATATTCAGATTATCACACCAACTGGGAACTGATATATTAGGTGGTGAATACAAATTCAACAGAACAGAAGCAAGTGCTGAAAAGCGTATCTGGTTATCTTCTTTCGGACATATAGACACACAGATTAAGGCAGGGAAGATATGGGACAAAGTACCTTTCCCGCTACTTATTATGCCAAATACCAACCAGTCTATCACTATACAGCCGGAAGCTTTTCATATGATGAATCCGATGGAATTTCTGACCGACCAATATGTATCGCTTAGCGCAACGTATTATCTCAAGGGGTGGATACTCAATCGTATTCCGGGAATAAACTGGCTCCGCCTGCGTGAAGTTGTTTCGTTCAATGGTGTCTATGGAAGTTTGTCGAACAAGAACAATCCGATGTATAGTAATAATTTGTTCCTATTCCCTGACGGCTCGCAACCAATAGGAAAAACGCCTTACATGGAAGTCAGCTTTGGTTTAGAGAATATATTTAAGATATTACGTATCGATTACTATAGAAGACTGAATTATTTGAATAATCCCGATATTAAAAAAGGAGGGATACGCATAGCATTACGCTTTTCCTTCTAATAAAAACAACGCATGACCTCTTCTGATTTCAATCCCAACAGAGCTCCAAATCCTTGGGCACTTCTGCCATTAGGGATATTTCTTATATCCTACCTTGTCGTTTCCATAATCGCTGGAGATTTTTATAAAATGCCGATATCCGTAGCTTTTGTCATTGCTTCAATTGTGGCTATCGGCATATCTAAAGGAGGCAAGATCGCAAACCGGATGGAGCAGTTTTGCCGCGGAGCCGGAGACAGCAATATTATGCTCATGGTTGTCATTTTCGTTTTAGCAGGTGCTTTTGCTGAAACAACAAAAGCAACAGGAGCCATAGATGCGGCTGTAAATCTGACATTATCCGTTATCCCCGGTAATCTTCTTGTAGCGGGTATTTTTATTGCGGGTTGTCTCATTTCTATTGCTATTGGCACATCCGTCGGAACAATCGTAGCTTTATCTCCTGTCATTGTCGGCATAGCTACAAAAACGGGTATTCCTACAGAAATGATGTTAGCATCTGTTGTTGGCGGAGCTATGTTTGGAGACAATTTATCATTTATTTCAGATACAACTATAATTGTTACCCGTACGCAAGGTTGTGACATGTCCGATAAATTTAAACTAAACATCAGAATTGTTGCCCCCATAGCTATTCTTACGTTATTATTATACATTTTTTTGGGGAATGAAGTAAGAGAAGCCTACCAACCCGAAGTAGTTGAATGGGTTAATGTAATACCTTATCTTATAGTACTTGTTATTGCCGTATTAGGCGTAAACGTAACCTTCGTCTTGGTTATTGGTATTATTCTTTCAGGAATTACAGGATTAATAACCGGACATATAGGTTTATGGGATTGGACTATTTCTATGGGAAAAGGAATCACAGGCATGGGAGAATTGATCATTGTTACGATTTTGGCTGGAGGAATGCTGGAAATGATTCGGTTTAACGGAGGAATAGATTGGCTAATATTAAAACTCACATCCCATATACACGGACGAAAAGGAGCTGAAACAAGCATGGCTGCATTTACAGCATTTGCAAATTTCTGTACAGCGAATAATACAATTGCATTAATTATTGCCGGACCGATAGCAAAGAACATTGCTACGAAATTTGATGTAGATCCTCGTCGGAGTGCAAGTCTGATAGACATTTTTTCCTGTGCAGTACAAGGGTTCATCCCTTATGGCGCACAACTTCTTATTGCCTCCGGTTTAGGAGAAGTATCCCCCTTAGAGATTATGCCCTACCTCTATTATCCTTACCTTTTAGGTGTCGGAGGAGCTTTTGCTATTTTGTTGGGATTTCCTAAAACCTCTAAAGCAACTATATAAAAAGGTTGATTCTCTTTAATATTGTCAAAAAAGCGTTAATCTTCCTCATTATTACTATCAAAAACCATTCTTCCTGTCTGTTTTCATCTATTTTTGAAGAATAAACATAGAATTCAATGATTATTCGCAAACTACTTCTTCTCGTATCCTGTTTTCTTTTGGCTGCAAATATAAGTGCGCAGTTATCAAAAGAAGACTCTCTATGGATTGAAGGAGTAAAGTCGGGCAAAATAAAAATAGAGTTAAACCCCGAAACAAAACGAGCCATTGAAGAAGGACGCCTAATCAGGTCTGACAAGCCCAATACCCAACTACTTGAATCATCCTCCGAGTTACCTATTTTAAAAGAATTTACAGGAATTCAACCAGAGGAAGAAGATACAGAAATAATAGACCTCTCTTCCCTCCCTCCCGGTGTGTTCATGTTATATGATATACCGGACAGTACGCAATTAAAAAGTTTGGTTTATGTGTCGAAAAATAGAGATTACATAAGCATGAAAAGAATATCAATCGGAAGCAAAGGATTTTATGTTACCGCGCATACAGGAGATTTAAGTCCGGAAATCAAAGACGGGCAATCTCGCGGAGGAGCATTAGCCGGTATCGGATACGCATTTTCGATGGAGGATATTCTACGTTATATATTCTGGCCCAGCGAACGGGCAAAGAAAAGAAACAGAAAATACGCTACCGCCTGGAAGACATATTAATCTGTTTATCGGGAAGTAATCACGAACATCCTTTCTGTAAGTCGCAAGATATTACTACTTTTGTCAACAAAAATAGTCAAAGACAATAGTGTATGAATGAACATAGTCCGATATATGAACGCAACACGCTGGAATTTGTCACAGTAGCTTTGGAATTTTGTTCATTTATCGAAAACACAAAAGAGGTAAGTTTATTTGATTTTGTTGATAAAGCAACTAAATTATTGCCTTTATTATATCTCAAGGCTGCTTTACTTCCGGAGATTGAAAGCGATGATGATATAGAATTAGAATTGACGGTAACAGAAGACATGTATGAATCTGTAAGAGAGCGCATAGCAGACTTGTTAGGCGAATATGATGCATACTTGGATACCTTTCATCCGGACATGCAATACAGTGATGCTCCTATTGCCGCATTTATTTCAGAAAACCTGGCAGACGTATATCAGGATACTGGCAATTTTGTATCTCTTTTCAGACAAGGGAACGAAGATATTATGCAGGAAGCGATGGCCGTTTGCCGTACAAATTTCATTGAGTTCTGGGGACAACCGCTTTTGAATGCCTTAAAAGCTATGCATTCATTAAGATACAATGCGTCTTTAGAACCGGACACAAACGAAGAGGAGCAAGAATAATGCAGTATATGCAAACAATAACTAAGGATCAGATAGCCCAACTACCTGTCGAAGAATATACAAAAAGAATTATCGTAGTTGATACTCAGGAAGATCTTAGTAAAGCAGTAACTTATTTACGTAATTTTGAAAAGGTAGGTTTTGATACCGAAACACGGCCGAGTTTTAAAAAAGGACAGACTTACAAAGTGGCGCTGATGCAATTGGCGATAGATGATGTATGCTTTCTTATCCGGCTGAATAAAGTAGGCATCCCGACAGAATTAAAAGACTTTCTGATCGATGATAAAACGCTTAAAATAGGTCTCTCTCTACGAGATGATTTTGGAGCTATGCGAAAACGAACCAATATAGAACCGGCTAATTTTATCGACCTTCAGGAGATGGTAGGTAAATACGGTATAAAAGAAGCAAGCTTACAGAAGATCTACGCGATTTTATTTAACAAGAAAATCTCCAAAGGACAACGGCTCACGAATTGGGAAGCAGATCATCTTACAGAATCTCAACAAAAATATGCAGCGTTGGATGCATCAGCTTGTTTGAAGATATACAATACTTTGATAAAAGAATAAATGAACAATTGTAGAGTATTACTTAAACCGAAGAAAGAGGAATCGTTACGCAGATTTCACCCCTGGGTTTTTTCAGGTGCAATAAATAAAATTGCAGGAAATCCGGAAGAAGGCGAATTAGTAGATGTATATAGTGCCGCAGGAGATTTTCTGGCTGTAGGGCATTATCAAATTGGAAGTATAGCAGTCAGAGTACTTTCTTTCACACCAATAGAAATTGATGCATCATTCTGGCAAGAGAGAATTCGCGTAGCTTACCAACTAAGGCGCTCACTAAAGCTTGCCGGCGTAGAAAACAACAATACTTATCGATTGATTCACGGAGAAGGAGACAGTCTGCCGGGACTCATAATAGATGTATATGCCAACACAGCAGTTATCCAGGCGCACTCGGTCGGCATGCACCTTGCCCGTAAACAGATCGCGGATGCGCTACATGCAGAAATTATAGAGATCAACAATATTTATTACAAATCGGATGCTACCCTCCCATTCAAAGCTAATTTAGAAAATGAAGACGGCTACTTGTATGATGGTAAAGAGATTGAAACGGCGATAGAGAACGGACTGCTGTTTCATGTGGACTGGGTAAAAGGACAGAAGACAGGCTTCTTTGTTGACCAACGCGAGAATCGTTCATTGCTTGAATTTTACTCTACCGGTCGGTCGGTTTTAAACATGTTCTGTTATACCGGAGGATTCTCATTTTACGCCATGCGTGGTGGAGCAAATTTAGTTCATTCGGTGGATAGTTCCGCAAAAGCAATCTCTTTGACAAAACAAAACGTGGAGTTAAACTTTCCGGGAGACGAACGACACGAAGCTTTTGCAGACGACGCGTTCAAATACTTAGACAAAATGGGAGATAATTATGATTTGATCATTCTTGACCCTCCGGCTTTTGCCAAGCATAAAAACGTATTGCGCAATGCATTACAAGGATACCGCAAATTAAATGCCATAGCTTTTGAGAAGATCAAGCCGGGAGGAATCCTGTTTACCTTTTCTTGCTCGCAGGTAGTAAGCAAAGAAAATTTCAGATTAGCAGTCTTTAGTGCTGCCGCCCAATCCGGTCGCAACGTGCGTATCCTTCATCAACTAACACAGCCGGCCGATCATCCGGTAAATATCTATCATCCGGAAGGTGAATACCTGAAAGGTCTCGTTCTGTTTGTTGAATAATATACGGAAAGAAAGTTTAACTAATTTAGTACAGATAACAGCCTCTTTTATTTACGGAAAAATTTCTTTATTACATGATAGGATTGTACCTTTGTCATGATTAATTATGGAAGTATTATTAGTCAGTAACATATAAAAATTGAATTATTATGTCTAAAGTAACAGTTGTTGGCGCCGGTAACGTAGGTGCAACATGTGCAAATGTTCTTGCATTTAATGAAGTAGCAGATGAAGTTATCATGCTTGATGTGAAAGAAGGCGTATCCGAAGGTAAAGCAATGGATATGATGCAAACTGCTCAATTGTTAGGTTTTGATTCTACATTGGTAGGTTGCACAAACGACTATGCAAAAACAGCAAATTCTGATGTTGTTGTTATCACTTCAGGTATTCCTCGTAAACCGGGAATGACTCGTGAAGAATTGATCGGTGTTAATGCAGGCATCGTAAAGACAGTAGCAGAAAATGCGTTGAAATATTCTCCAAATGCTATCCTTGTGGTTATTTCTAACCCAATGGACACAATGACTTACTTAGCACTTAAATCTTTAGGTTTGCCTAAAAACCGTATCATCGGTATGGGTGGTGCTTTGGATAGTTCACGTTTCAAATACTATCTGTCACAGGCATTAGGTTGCAATGCTAACGAAGTAGAAGGTCTTGTTATCGGTGGTCATGGAGACACAACAATGATTCCTTTGACCCGTTTAGCGACATACAAAGGAACTCCTGTTTCTACATTGTTAAGTGCAGAAAAATTAGAAGAAGTAGTTAAAGCAACTATGGTTGGTGGCGCTACTCTTACAGGCCTGTTAGGAACTTCTGCCTGGTATGCGCCAGGTGCAGCAGGAGCATACGTTGTTGAATCAATCATTCACAACCAAAAGAAACTTGTTCCTTGTTCAGTTGCTTTAGAAGGTGAATATGGCCAATCAGACATCTGTATCGGCGTTCCTGTAATCTTAGGTAAAAACGGTGTTGAAAGCATCGTAGATCTTAACCTGAATGCAGACGAAAAAGCATTATTCACTAAGAGTGCAGAAGCTGTTCGCAAGACAAATGATGTATTGAAAGAAATCAACGTTCTTTAAATCATTACAGAAATAAAACAGTAGTCATTATTTTTTGACGTACTGGATATTTTTAAAATTCCTCCTTTGTTTTTTACTGTGGTAAAAGAAAAACAAGGGAGGATTTTTTTTCATAAACTACCCGTTGAAGGAAACAAATATGCGCAAATCCAACCCTTCAAAACCGCATTTTTTATTCGTTGAAAATCAATGAATAAATCACCTCGAAAAATATAAAGGATATAATTGGAAAAATAAAGGATATTTTTCCAATTATATCCTTTATATTTTTTCATCAAATACTATGTCTTTACGGAGGCAGAATTAGAAGCTGGGAAGAGTACTTCAGCTTCGGTCGATCTCTATAATTAATACAGGATAATATTTGTACATTTGTAGGATTCTTGTAGGTACTAAAAAGAGATTCGTATGAAATATAAATTATTAGTGCTCGATGTAGATGGCACATTAGTTAATAGTGATAAAGAAATTTCCAAACAAACATTAGCAACGCTTCTTAAAGTACAACAGATGGGCGTGCGCATCGTTTTGGCTTCAGGGCGTTCTCCTTTTGGTTTACAACCATTGATTGAGAAGTTAGAACTAAGAAATCATGGTGGTTATGCGCTTGCTTATAATGGAGGTCAGGTGATTGATTTACAAAATGATCAGATATTATTTGAGAAAAGGATCGATCCTAAAATGTTTCCTTATTTAGAGAAAAAAGCACAAAAGAATGGCTTTGGCTTTTTCACTTATTATAAGGATAAATTAATCACCACTAATCCGGAAAATAAACATATTCAGGATGAAGCAAAGCTTAATGGCATGCAGATAGAAGCTGTAGAAAATCTTTCTGAAGCGACTGTTTTCTCTCCTTGTAAATGTGTTTTGGTTAGTGATGATGAACAAGCTTTGGTCGGATTAAAAGATCATTGGCGTAAACGTTTGGCGGGAGTATTGGATGTGTATCGTTCGGAGCCATTTTTCCTTGAAGTAGTTCCGGAGTTTATAGATAAGGGAAATACGTTGGGGGTTCTGATCGAGAAACTGGGCGTTGCGGCAGACGAAGTGATGGCAATTGGTGATGGCCGGCGTGATTTTTCTATGCTTCAAGTGGCCGGCTTGGGTGTTGCGATGGGTAATGCTCAGGATTCAATTCAGGCATGTGCGGATTTTGTGACTGAAACAAATGACAAAGATGGGGTTGCATTGGCCGTACAAAAGTTCATCATAGCGGAGGTACGCCCCACCGACGTGTCCTTGGATCAGCTAAATGCAGGTAGTCGTCATGCTCTCATGGGAAATCTGGGAATACAATATACCTATGCATCTGCAACACGTATCGAAGCGACAATGCCTGTGGACAAACGCACACGTCAGCCTTTTGGAATTCTTCATGGAGGAGCTACATTGGCACTTGCAGAAACAGTAGCCGGCTTGGGCTCCATGATTATTTGTGAGCCGGATGAGATTGTTGTCGGCATGCAGGTGAGCGGCAATCACATGTCGTCTGCCCATGAAGGAGATACGGTACGTGCCGTTGGAACAATTATTCATAAAGGACGATCATCGCACGTCTGGAATGTCGATGTGTTTACTTCAACCGACAAGCTTGTATCATCAATCCGTGTAGTAAACAGCGTACTTAAAAAGAGATGACAATCACAAAAGCAGATCAAATCTTAGACACTCTGATAGAGCAGAATAGAAGTTTTGTGATTTACCGTTTACCGGGCGAAACCTCTCCCCGTTTTCTGATGCAAACCACCGGTTCTCCTGAGGTTTTTCAAAACATTGAAGAGCTCAACGACAAAAAGGGATTTGTGATTGCCCCTTTCCGGGTTTCGGCAAGTTCTCCTGTGCTTTTGATACAGCCTGATTGTTTTGATTTAGACAAGGCCGTATTGACAAAACCAGAAGAACAGGAGCAAAGAAATCGTGAACAGAATAGTATTCATAATAGTATTGATAAAACTAAATACGGCCAATTGTTTGATCACTTTGTTTCTCCATTAAAGAAGGAAGAAATAAAGAAATTAGTTTTGTCGAGAACTAAAACAATAGAAAAAGAGAAAGCGTTTTCTCCGGGACGTTCATTTTTTAAAGCGGCAGAAAAGTATATCTATTCTTATGTTTATCTTTTACATACCCCACAAACGGGTACATGGTTAGGAAGCACTCCGGAAGTCTTACTTTCGAAAGATAAGAAGGTATGGAAAACAATAGCACTTGCCGGTACACGTTATCCGAATTCTACACAGATTTCGTGGGATGAAAAAAATCTGGAAGAACAGGAGGTGGTTTCATCTTATTTGCACAATCAGCTTTCTTCTTTCGGTATTATACCGGAAACAAAAGGACCTTACACGATAAAAGCAGGAGAACTCGCTCATTTACGAACAGACTTTCGTTTTCAGCTATCTGAACCGTATGCATTAGGAACTTTATTAAGAACACTCCACCCTACCCCTGCAGTATCAGGACTTCCCAAAAACGAGGCTTATCAATTTATTAAAAAAAATGAAGGATACGACCGTCTCTACTATTCGGGATTTCTGGGATTATTGGATATTGATGGCGAAACAGACATATATGTAAACCTACGATGTATGTTGATTGAAAAAAGTTCGCTTACTTTGTTTGCAGGTGGAGGTTTGCTCGCGTCTTCATCACCTGAGGAAGAATGGGAGGAAACCGAACAGAAACTACAAACGATGTTAGGGATACTTAAATAGCTTAATCATGTATTCAGACAAAAGAAGTGTTTTACAATTAGTAGCCTTACTTAAAGCGCACGGTATCACTCATATCGTATTATCTCCCGGTTCAAGAAATTCCCCGCTTATCCATTCTTTTGTCACAGATAACGATTTCACGTGTTACACGATTGTGGATGAAAGAAGCGCAGGCTTTTTTGCACTCGGGGTTATTCAGGCAATTAATAAACCGGTTGCCGTCTGTTGTACTTCGGGAACAGCCGTATTAAATTTGGGTTCATCAGTAGCTGAAGCCTTCTATCAGGAATTACCGCTGTTGGTCATCACTGCAGATCGTCCTCAGGCATGGCTTGGACAAATGGACGGGCAAACTATTCCGCAAATAAACATATTCCGGAGAATTACCCGTCATTCGGTTCAGCTTCCGCTAATAAGTAATAAAGAAGAAGAGTGGCATTGCAACCGATTAATTAATGAAGCGGTGCTTGCTTTGGATAACGGAATAAAAGGACCTACGCATATCAACATTCCTTTGGAGGAACCGTTGTTCCGGTTCGAAACGGAAGAATTACCTCAGGTACGTATCATACGAAAGTCATCAGCCGCTTATCAGGATAATGAGAGGGATGCGTACGAGAGTCGTTTCAATAATTACGACAAACGAATGATTATTGTCGGCCAACTTCCTCCGGAGAATGGGTTAGCCGAACAACTGAAAATTCTGGAAGAGGAATTTGGTGTGGTTGTTCTATCGGAACAACTATCTAATACCCCGCCAAATGAGATGTACCTTTTCGATACAATGCTGTATGCTGTATCTGAAGAAAAACGGGACAGGCTGATGCCCGACTTAGTTATTTCTTTAGGTGGTCATGTGGTTTCGAAACGATTGAAACAATTTCTTCGCTCAGCCCCTATCCATGAGCACTGGCATATCTCTCCTACAGGAGCAGTAGTCGATACTTTCCAGCAAGTTTCAGAAATTATCCGAAGTGATGAAACAACATTTCTGAACTATCTGATTGATAAAGCAGAAAAAAAGCAGTCCAACTTTAAAGAGCTTTGGGAAGAGGCCTGTTCCGCTATTTCCGAGCCGGAAACCGGATTTTCTGATTTATCTGTAGTATGCCGTTTTATGCGCCATCTTCCTCAAAAATCAGTATTACAACTGGGAAACAGCAACAGTATCCGCTTGGCTCAACTGTTTAAACTGCCGACTGAAATAGACGTATTTAGTAATCGGGGAACGAACGGTATTGACGGCTCGCTTTCAACGGCAGCCGGTTTTAGTGCATCTTCCGAGAAACTGACCTTTCTTTTAATTGGCGATTTGAGCTTTTTCTATGATATGAACGGACTTTGGAATAATCATAAAAGGAACAATCTCCGCATATTACTGAATAATAATGCCGGTGGAGAAATATTCTACACTTTACCGGGATTAAATAAGTCCGAAGCCTTAGAGGAGCATATAGCGGCATCTCATCAGACAAGTGCTAAGGCATGGGCAGAGCAGCAAGGGATACTTTATCTGTCTGCGCAAAACGAAAAAGAATTGGAACAACATCTGCCGGTTTTCTTTACTCCGGTGAAAGAGCAACCTATTCTGTTGGAAGTTTTCACCTCTATGGCCGAAAACGCGGAACAAATAAGAGCATATTATCATCAACAAAAAAACAATCTAAAATAATGGCAAGCAGAGAATGGACTACAATTAAGGA
Organism: Massilibacteroides sp.; assembly: GCF_028705895.1. Taxonomy (GTDB): domain Bacteria; phylum Bacteroidota; class Bacteroidia; order Bacteroidales; family Tannerellaceae; genus Massilibacteroides. Next base: position 58,826 of record NZ_JAQWCQ010000008.1, read on the forward strand.
ATACGAAGATATTCTTTTTGACTTTTATAATGGTATTGCACGAATCACGATTAATCGTCCGCGTTATCGTAATGCTTTTACTCCGACAACAACCGGTGAGATGAGTGATGCGTTACGTATTTGCCGCGAAGAAGCAGAGATTAGCGTAGTTGTAATTACAGGAGCAGGAGATAAAGCCTTTTGTTCGGGTGGCGACCAGAATGTTAAAGGAAAAGGTGGTTATATAGGAAAAGACGGCGTTCCTCGTTTGAGTGTATTAGATGTACAAAAACAGATTCGCTCTATCCCAAAGCCGGTCGTAGCAATGGTAAATGGTTACGCAATCGGGGGCGGTCATGTACTGCATGTGGTTTGTGACTTATCGATTGCTTCCGAAAATGCGATATTCGGTCAAACAGGACCACGTGTAGGAAGTTTCGATGCAGGGTTTGGTTCGTCTTATCTGGCACGTGTAGTCGGACAAAAGAAAGCGCGCGAGATCTGGTTCTTGTGTCGCCAGTATAATGCTCAGGAAGCATTGGAAATGGGATTAGTAAACAAGGTGGTTCCGTTTGAACAGTTGGAGGACGAAGTAGTTGACTGGGCGGAGACAATGATGCAACATAGCCCTTTAGCTCTTCGCATGATCAAGGCAGGCCTGAATGCTGAGTTAGACGGACAAGCTGGAATACAAGAATTGGCGGGAGACGCAACCATGCTTTATTACCTCACTGAAGAAGCTCAGGAAGGTAAAAATGCGTTTTTAGAAAAACGGAAACCGAACTTTAAGCAGTTTCCTAAACTTCCCTAAATCTGTCAGCCAGTGTTTCAGATAAAGCTCATCCCATACACGCTTCACTTCAAACAACCGGCAGGTACGTCAAGAGGTGTCTATACGAAACATAAGGTTTGGTATGTCGTCTTTATTGACAAAGACGACAGTTCCCATTATGGGATTGGCGAATGTGCTCCTTTACATGATCTCAGTTGTGATTATACCGCCAACTATATAGAAGAATTAGCGTCTTTTTGTAAACTAACGGAAGATAGTCAGACCGTTAATACAGAATTACTCCGCAACTATCCTTCTATCTTATTTGGCATGGAAACAGCCATGCAGCATTACAGACGGGGGAAATGGCGCTTGTGGGACACGGCATTCAGCCGTCATGAAGAAGGCATACCTATCAACGGACTGATCTGGATGTCTGATTATGAAAACATGCTTCAACAGATTGAAACCAAACTAAAACAAGGCTTCCGGTGTATCAAACTCAAGATCGGAGCGATTGATTTTGAGAAGGAGCTTGCTTTGTTGCGTTTTATTCGCCTTCATTATCCGGCAGATGAAATAACAATCCGGGTGGATGCGAACGGCAACTTTTCGAATGAACACGCGTTGACTAAATTAGGGCAATTAGCCGAGTTGGATATTCATTCTATCGAACAACCTATCAAGGCCGGTCAATGGACGGAAATGGCTAAACTAACCTCTTCTACCCCCTTGCCTATTGCTTTGGATGAAGAGTTGATCGGAATAAACAACCCGGTTCAGAAAAAACTTTTGCTGGAAACGATACGTCCGCAGTATATTATTCTGAAACCGTCTTTGCATGGTGGTTTGACAGGAGCATCGGAATGGATTGAATTAGCGCGTGAACTAAGTATAGACTGGTGGGTTACTTCTGCTCTGGAATCAAATATCGGACTGAATTGTATTGCTCAATGGTGCGCCACCTTCAATAACTCTTTACCTCAGGGATTGGGAACGGGTATGTTATACACCAATAATATAGCAATGCCGTTAGCCATAGAAAAAGACAGGTTATGGTTGAATCCGGAAGGTTCTTTTCCCGACATAACCGCACTTCAATCTTAATTAATGTATTGGGCATGATTTCTTCTTTTACACGTCAGTTATATCAGTTTCTCAAAGATTGGTTTTCCGATTCTCCCACAATCCGGATACATACGTCGGGTTCTACAGGAGCACCTAAGGAAATAACTGCCCGTAAAACACAGATGATTGAAAGTGCCAGGATGACTTGCGGTTTTCTGGGATTGAAAGAAAATGATAAAGCTTTGTTGTGCTTACCTTTAGAATACATAGCCGGAAAAATGGTTGTGGTTCGCGCCCTGTATGCCGGACTCGATCTTTATCCCGTAGAACCATGCGGACATCCGTTGGCCGACACAGACATAGTTTTCGATTTTGCCGCCATGATTCCCCTGCAGGTATATAACTCCTTACAAATACCGGAAGAACGTAAAAAGTTATCCGAAATAAAACATCTTATCATAGGAGGAGGAGCTATGGATGAAGCTATGGAAAAAGAATTAGCCGACTTTCCGAATGCGATTTATTCAACTTATGGAATGACGGAAACGCTTTCGCATATCGCTCTGCGCAGACTAAACGGAATAAATGCAAGCCCCTATTATACGCCATTACCAACAGTAAAACTTAGTCTTTCTGAAGAGAACACCTTAGTTATCGATGCTCCGCTTGTTTCGGACGAACCACTAATAACCAATGATATTGCCGAATTAAGAACAGACGGAAGTTTTCGTATTCTCGGCAGAAAAGACAATGTGATCAATACAGGAGGCATAAAAGTACAGATAGAAGAGGTAGAACAGCTTCTGAAACCTCATATCGTTTCTCTATTCGCTATAACCTCTGTTCCCCACCCTAAATTAGGAGAAGCCATTGTCTTATTAGTCGAATCCGATATAGAGAAAGAAAGTATAAAGAACGCCATACGTCAACTACTCTCGCGGCACAAACAACCGCTCGGCATTTTTCAGGTAGCGCGTATTCCTCAAACAGGAAATGGTAAACCAGACAGAATCAGGATAAAAAAACTGGCAGAACAAATCTGTCCTGCCAGTACATTAACACACATTTAGTATAAAACTACTATACAAACTAACCCCAATTTTTATCTTTTCGTATAGGACAACAAACGCTGTTCGCCTTCTAATTGACGGTAATGCGTTAAATCCTGCGTGCATTCGATAACGCCAAGATATTCTCCGGCTTCATTCCGAAGCGCTATGTATTCTATGTAAACAAACATACCTTTGAAATTAATCCAGAAAGCAGCATTCGATTCTTTTCCACTCTTAAAGTCCTCTAATATCTGTTCTACAATATGCACGCTATGAGGCGGATGGCAAAGTTGAACGCTACGTCCGATAATCGCTTTGTTGCGATCAAAAATCCGGTGCGGCCCTAAAGAGAAAAACTTCACTTTGTCGTCTTTATCAACAAAAGTTATATCCATTGGCAGCAGATTGAAGAAAGCCGTCAGCTCTTCCACAGAGAAACTACCGGTCGGTAATCTCACACTTCCTTTTCCGGAATAGCTCACCTCGCTTACTTCTATATTCTCAGGTTTCCACTCTACTTGGGGATCATACAGACAATAACCAAACTCCATCGTCTGATCATAAATATGATACCATTCTTCTTCTGTCAACGCATCGAGACACATCGGCAACAGAATCTGCTCTTCTTTAAAGATCATTCCCTCTATCGCACCTAAAGCCGGTTCAAGAATGTCGACAATCGCAGCCATCAAATCGGGGGCTCCTTTGGTGTTACGCGTATTCAGAAATTCATGTGCCTCTTTGAGCATGGCACGTGTTTCATCGTGCTTCCCCCACATTACTTTAGGAGGGCCGGTTATACCATGCTTCTCCATGAAAGGAAACAGCAAATACTCTTTCCGGCGATAATGTTTATCGACATCTGAAAGTTCATTGAATGCCGTCTTCAATGCAATCATATAATTCATAAAATCCTCCGGTTTTAGGGAAGGAGCTTTTACAAATAACTCACGCGTGCGATCAATCACTTTCGTCAGCTCAATATTTTCTTTTTTGAAGGTATCAACGGGGTGTCCGGGAGGATAAGGCGCTGCATTATCTTGTATAATGTGCCCTTCTAAAACGGCTGTATGTATATCACAAAACTTTAATACTTCTTCTTCGGGAAGCCCTTCGGAGATAAGCTCTTGTTCAACTTCGACCACTTCTCCATACGGGATGCGGCTCAACAAACCGATCAACTGATTACGGACAACTTCCGGTGCTTCTCCGGAATGCAACTGCAAGATAAGATGCTTTAAAAGCTCTTTTCTTTTTTCTGAATTATTAATTAGTTCACTCATAGCTTTAATCTGTATTAATTTATCAGCAAAGCTATGAGTAGTAAGGCCTTTAAATATGTCTCATTTGTTACAAGTTTGACTCTTTTTCGTGATATGGCAGTATAAGGTTCAAAAGTACACCGATAATAGCCGCCAATCCGATTCCTGTCATAGAAAATTCGCCGACCTGAAAGATGGCTCCGCCGATACCAAAAGTCAACGTCAAAGAAACAATGATCAGGTTACGCGTATTTCCCATATCTGTTTTGGCATTCACTAACGTACTGATGCCAACCGACGCGATTGTTCCGAAAAGCAACATCATAATTCCGCCTAATACTGATTCGGGAATGGACTTCAACACGGCACTAACCTTGCCCACAACGGAAAATAATATTCCTGCTACTGCAGCAATTCGAATAACAGCCGGATCCGTAATTTTCGTCAATGAGATAGCTCCTGTTACTTCTGCATAGGTAGTTACAGGAGGCCCTCCCAGTAATCCCGCAACGGAACAGGCAACTCCATCTCCAAGCAAAGTACGATGCAAGCCCGGATCTTTCACAAAATCCTTGCCCGTAACCCCATTAATGGCATAAACTCCACCGATATGTTCAATGACCGGAGCTATTGCTACAGGAACCATAAACACAATTGCTCCCCAGGAAAATTCCGGTCGTACAAATTGAGGAAGTGCTAACCAGGCTGCTTCTTTTATTGGTTGGTAGTCGATTATACCGAAACAAGCTGAAGCAATATATCCTGTTATGATACCAATAAAAATAGGTATTAGTTTTAATAACCCTTTACCTAACATCGAAACTAAAACGGCAGCAGCTAAGGAAATCAATGCAATCGTCCAATTACTTTTGGCCATATTCACACCCGATCCGGCTAAAGACAGACCGATTAGAATGATAACCGGGCCGATCACTGCCGGAGGAAATAAACGATTAATTAACTGCAAGCCCCTCCATTTAACAAGGAAACTCATCAAACCGTACACACCTCCTACTGCGATAAGTCCGCACATAGTTCCGGCAAGACCGTATAACTCGGTTGCTTTAATTATCGGTGCGATAAAGGCAAAACTACTTCCCAGGAAAAGAGGAACTTTTCCCTTCGTTATTAAATGAAAAATCAGGGTACCTAAGCCTGCGGTAAACAAAGCTGTTGAAGGGTCTAAGCCAACTAATAGAGGGACAAGGACTGTAGCGCCAAAAGCTACGAATAGAAACTGAACTCCTACAACAGTTTTCTGTACCGGATTCAGTCGTTTTGCATTTTCCATTAACTAATAAAGATTATATTTGCGCAAATATAATTATAGAATTTAAAACTATGTCATCAATTAGTAATCAAACTGCAACAGCTTATTTTGCGTCGGGTTGTTTCTGGGGTACGCAATATCATTTTTCAAAAGCGCAGGGTGTGATAAGTACAGCGGTAGGTTATATGGGCGGACACGTGGACTCACCTTCTTATCAAGAAGTTAAAACGGGAACCACCGGCCATCTGGAAACAATTGAAGTTGTTTATGATCCTTCCAAAACAAATTATGAAGCATTGGTGCGCCTTTTTTTTGAAACACATAACTTTACGCAGACAGATGGTCAAGGTCCGGATATAGGAAGTCAATATCTGTCGGCAATCTTTTACAGAGACGAAGAACAATTAAAGATTGCTCAGGAATACATAGGCATACTTACCTCGAAAGGATTTGTAGTAGCCACAACGCTTAGACAAGCAGAAACATTCTGGGTGGGTGAAGACTATCATCAGCACTATTACGACAAGAACGGTTCTTCACCCTATTGCCATATTTACAGGAAGATTTTTTGAACACATAACAACAATTGAAATTCAACAACTCATTTTTTCAAAAAAAGACATCAGGTGGAACTTCTTTTACGCGCTTGTCAAAAATAGATAAAAGTTTAGTCGATCCGTCGGAATATTCAATCTTTAATATTTACAGGTATAGTATATCCTAATTCATTGGGATGGTTTTTATCCTGGAACCAATAGGAATCTCCACCGTTTGACTCTATATAGTATAGATTTGTATAACTAAAGTCTTTATCAACCTCTTTCAATTCATTCATTACATTTTCAGGAATCTTCGTATCAATTGGTAACTCATATTCTGTTTTTTCCCAAAAGTCAAAGGGATAATCAGCATCAATCCCTCCAAAAAATACGTATTTAATAATATTATCATGTAATATAAAATATTCATGAATCCCTGCATTATTTATATATCCCCGAATCTCAGCCCCTGAATATTTGGTTTCTATAAATTTGAAATGTGACGAGGGTAAATCAGGCCACCAAGTTTGATCATTCGGTTTTAGGCTATACATAGCCAGATAAAGTCCGTCATCATTGATAAATACGTGGTGTTCCAACTTGTCAACATCTTTCCAGGGGTATTGAAAATGTAGGGTATAAAGGCTTTGTTTCATATCGGCACGTTCCGTCCGAGAGACATCCAGAAGTGGTGTGTTTTTATAAGGCAAATCATTAAAGGATTTTTTCACTTCTGAAGGAAGACTGTTGACATCCTTAAACAGAGTATGTGTCAGTTTCCAAACTTCATTGACATAAGTGATTGTTGTTTCATTTTCGGTTTCATCGATAAAATTTATTTCGTATCTATCATCATAATTTGAGACTGAGAGAACTGTTCCTGAAGGATTTCTTTTTGCTAAATCAGACTTTATATTCACAGGAAGTTCCTGTTCTTTTATTACATCATCATCACTACTACATCCAACAAATACGACAAACAATGTACTTAACAGAACACAATTAATCAAATTTATTCGTTTCATTTTTCTCGTCTTTTAATCTAAAGTTTAAGAATTTGCTTATACACCTACAAACTTAAATAATATCAAGAACAAATTATGAAATAGAAAGAAATTAATTTCAAGACATATTCAGTAGTCAGGAGAGTACACGGCAATAAGACGCAACAACAAGTTACGCCGAGTGCAAGGATTACGAAAGGCTTGCAGTTCGTAATCATTCGCTTTCTGCTTCAAAATTTCGTTTTTCGTCAATGATATATTCGGGACGGGCTTTGACTTCGTCAAAGAGGATACCGATGTATTGTCCTAAAACTCCTACCGTTAATAACTGCACACCACCAAAGAAAGTAACAATTGTAACAATAGAGGTCCATCCACTTTCAGCGTTGCTAAATCCATAGATCTTACCCAAAGTAAACCAGACAGCGAGGAAGAGGCCAACAATAACGGACAAAAAGCCTAACCCTGCTGCTAACTTCAATGGTTTCTTGGAAAAATAGAGCATCGCGTTTGAAGCAAATTTCAGCATCTTACTAAGTGGATATTTGGTCTCTCCTGCGATTCGCGGATCACGATCATAATAAAATGGTACTTGCTTAAAGCCTACCCAGCTTATCAATCCCCGAATATATTTCCCTCGTTCTTTGAAGCGGTCGAATTCGTCCATCACCTTACGATCAATCAAGCGAAAATCTCCCGTGTCAAGCGGAAAATCGACTTCACTCATGTAATTCATCATGCGATAGAACATCTTTGCAGAAAACTTCTTGAATATACTTTCTCCCTGACGGGAATTACGCACACAATAAACCACATTTGCTTGTTCCTTTTCCTGAAGAGCTAATAATTCCGGAATCAGTTCTGGAGGATCCTGCATATCAGCATCAATAATAATAGCCAGTTCAGCATCACAATTATTCACTCCGGCAGTAACGGCAGGTTGATGCCCGAAATTACGCGAAAAATGAATCACCTTGACGCGGGGATCAGAGACAGCTATCCCATCCAAGAGATAACGGGTTTTATCCTTACTTCCATCATTTATATAAATAATTTCAGCCGGATTTGGCAATGAAAGCACCACCTCTTTCGTACGTCGGTAAGATTCAAGGATAACTTCTTCTTCGTTATAACACGGAACGATAATGGCTACTTTTTTCATTCTGTATTTATGATTTAAAGGTATAGAACTTATTCATAACAAAGTTTATAACCGTGTAAAAAGCCATAGCTATCAACTGATTATAATAAGAATCTATTGTAAGGTTTGCATTGAGATATAACAACAAACCAAGCTGCAACAAATAGCAAACGGCAAAGACAATTCCAAACCGGAGTGCACTGGAAGACCAGCTTGCAGAACTCTTAAAAGTCCACTGTTTGTTCCAGACAAAACTATTTATCAAGCCGGCTACATACCCCACAATATTGGATATTACATCAGAAACACCAAAAATCTTCATCATTACCCAGATAACGGCAGCCGTTATCAACGTATTCCCCACACCTACAAGGCCATATTTAATCGCCTGATTGATTATTCCCATATTTTTTATCCAAAACATCCCGCACTTCTTCTTCGGAGAGTTCCTTTACATTCGTAATTGTATATGAATTATACAAGAAATTACCGTAAAGATTGCATTCGTTTATAACCTTATCTAATAAATCTTTAATGTTTAACCTGACAGGTACAAGAGCGACTAATTCTACATATATATCATGTATCGTCAAACGTTCTATTTCACAATCATCAGACTCAAGGTAATAAGCAAATTCTCGTTCTATTATCTGCCTGTGTAATTGTTCAAACGGCTTATTCTCCTTTGAAGGAAACATCATATAAAACCGTAATTTTTCTCCTCTACCACCCAAACCGGTCGAAATATAAACCTGTTTTTCGTCCGATAATTCCGACTCTAAAGAGATCCGGCTTTCCATTAAAGCCATATAAGCCCAGTCGGTCACATCTTCCGAAGAATGAGTCACATACTCTTCCAAAGCTCTAAAAGCTCTCACCTGTCTCGATGCAGCCAACGAAGTAAGCACATAGCGCTTATATTCGGTACTTGTCTCCTCATCGTTCAGCATCTCAATAAAAGAATCATATTCTATATCCGTCAATTCATTGCGTTCTTTTCTGATCTGCTCTGAATATTTGAAATATTCCATCTGTAATTCTACCGGCACCCGTTGTTCAAGTATATGAAAACGACCATCTATTTTACTGAAAGAGTCACGGAATTTTGAGAAAACGTCTTCTTTATCTTTCATAACCCTTTGTTTTAAATGATTAATACTTATGTAACCATAATAAACAGAACAAAGTTAGTGATTTTTACCAAAAAGATTCTAATACGGTTAAAATAAAGGTGAATCAGATATTCGTTCATAACTCATATAATATAGTCCTCATCTGCTCAAACACGCCTGAAGTGTGCAGCTTTATAAGGAAAAGTATTTGACTTATTGAATGTTTGATTATTTTTGCAGTCAATGAAATTATGCAATCCATTTATAAATGGTAAAATCTAATATCACAGTAATATGAGTTTAAGAATTATTGTTTTAGCGAAACAGGTTCCGGACACTCGGAATGTTGGAAAAGACGCGATGAAGGCCGATGGAACGGTCAATCGTGCAGCCCTTCCCGCCATTTTTAATCCGGAAGATCTGAACGCTTTGGAACAGGCTCTTCGATTGAAAGACGCTAATCCGGGTACTACGGTCACATTATTAACCATGGGACCGGGTCGTGCCGCCGAAATCATCCGCGAAGGTTTATATCGTGGTGCTGACGGTGGTTTTTTATTGACAGACCGTGCCTTTGCGGGTGCTGATACCTTAGCTACATCGTATGCTTTATCTATGGCCATTCGCAAGATAAAGGAGTATGATATTATCCTTTGCGGACGTCAGGCAATTGACGGAGATACGGCTCAGGTAGGTCCTCAGGTTGCCGAAAAGTTAGGGCTGAATCAGATTACCTATGCAGAGGAAATTTTCGGTGTGGAAAATGGGAAAATTACAGTTAAAAGACGTTTGGAAAGAGGTGTGGAGACGGTAGAAGCAAAATTGCCTATTGTTATTACGGTTAATGGATCAGCTCCTGATTGTCGCCCTCGAAATGCCAAATTGGTTCAAAAATATAAACACGCCAAAACAGTTACGGAAAAACAGGAAGCATCTGCTGACTATCTGGAATTATTCAGTACCCGCCCTTATCTTAATTTAACGGATTGGAATGTAGCAGACGTAAACGCGGATGTGGTACAATGTGGTCTGTCCGGTTCACCAACAAAAGTAAAGCGTATTGAAAACGTAATCTTTCAGGCAAAGGAAAGTAAAACATTACAACCGACCGATGGCGAAATGGATGAATTAATGAAAGAGCTAATTGCAAATCATACCATCGGATAAACCGGAGGCTACTAATCATTATAAGCACGAAAAAATTATGAATAATATATTTGTATATTGTGAAATAGAGGACGGCTTCGTAGCTGATGTCAGTCTTGAATTGCTTACCAAAGGGCGCTCGTTAGCCAATACGTTGGGATGCCGGTTGGAGGCAGTTGCAGCCGGTCATCAATTAGAGAATGTAGGCAAACAAGTATTCCCATATGGTGTAGATGTACTTCATGTGTTTGACGATGCACGTTTATTCCCCTACACTTCTCTGCCGCATACGTCTATTCTGGTAAACTTATTTAAAGAAGAGAAACCTCAGATTGCGTTTATGGGGGCAACCAGCATCGGACGTGATCTTGGACCTCGCGTTTCTTCGGCTTTAGGTAGTGGATTAACAGCAGATTGCACATCGCTCGAAATCGGAAACCATGAAGAAAAGCGTGAGAACAAGGTGTATGAGAATTTACTTTATCAAATTCGTCCGGCTTTCGGAGGAAATATTGTAGCAACAATTATCAATCCGGAATGTCGTCCGCAAATGGCGACAGTTCGCGAGGGCGTAATGAAAAAGGAAATCGTTGATCCGGCTTATAAGGGGGAAACAAAAACATATGATGTAAATAAATATGTATCTGATACTGATTTTGCCGTAACCGTAATTGATCGTCAGATTGAGAAGAGCAAGACCAATATCAAAGGTTCTCCTATTATTATTGCCGGAGGATACGGAGTCGGTTCTAAAGAAAATTTCCAGTTATTGCATGATCTGGCTGCAGTTATTGGCGGCGAAGTAGGTGCTTCGCGCGCTGCAGTTGATGCCGGATTCTGCGAACATGAACGTCAGATCGGACAAACAGGGGTAACTGTTCGCCCGAAACTCTATATTGCCTGTGGTATATCAGGCCAAATCCAACACATTGCAGGTATGCAGGAAAGTTCGATTATTATTTCTGTGAATAATGATCCGGCTGCTCCTATCAACACAATCGCTGATTACGTAATCACCGGTACTGTGGAAGAAGTGATACCTAAAATGATCAAATACTATAAACAGAACACAAAGTAATGGCAAACTTTTATTTAGATAACCCCAGTTTAAAGCACCATTTGCAACATCCTATGATGAAACGCATTGTGGAGCTAAAGGAGCGTAATTATGCGGATAAGGACAAATTCGACTATGCTCCCGTCGATTTCGAAGATGCTATGGATAGTTATGACAAAGTGTTGGAAATCGTAGGTGAAATCTGCGGTGATATAATTGCACCTAATGCAGAAGGCGTTGATCATGATGGCCCAACTGTTACTAACGGACGTGTCACCTATGCTCCGGGCACTCAACAAAACCTCGAAGCGGTTCGCAAAGCCGGCTTAATGGGAATCGCTATGCCCCGCCGTTATGACGGGCTGAACTTTCCCATTGTACCCTATATCATGGCTGCGGATTTAGTAGCTCGTGCTGATGCAGGTTTTGAAAACCTTTGGGGATTACAGGATTGTGCTGAAACATTATATGAATTTGGCAACGAAGATCAACATAAACGTTATATACCTCGCGTTTGTGCCGGAGAAACCATGTCGATGGACTTAACAGAACCGGATGCAGGATCTGACCTTCAGGCTGTTATGCTAAAGGCAACCTACAGCGAAAAAGACGGTTGCTGGTACCTGAATGGTGTAAAGCGTTTCATCACAAACGGGGATGCAGATATTCACCTGGTATTGGCTCGCTCTGAAGAAGGAACGAAGGATGCGCGTGGTTTGTCTATGTTCGTTTATGACAAACGCAATGGCGGAGTCAATGTACGTCGTATTGAGAATAAAATGGGTATTAAAGGATCGCCTACCTGTGAGCTGGTCTATCGTAATGCTAAAGCCGAACTTTGCGGGGATCGTAAACTCGGACTTATCAAATATGTAATGGGATTGATGAACGGAGCTCGTCTGGGAATCATGGCACAAGCTGTAGGTATCAGTGAAGCTGCTTGTCGTGAAGGATTGGCCTACGCGCGTGAACGTAAGCAGTTCGGAAAAGCGATCATTGAATTTCCGGCAGTCTATGAAATGTTGGCATTGATGCGTGCTAAAGCTGATGCTTCTCGTTCGATGTTATACGAAACGGCTCGTTTCGTAGATATGTACAAAGCGTTAGATGACATATCCAAAGAACGCAAACTGACTCCTGAGGAACGGACAGAAATGAAGTATTACGGAAAATTAGCTGATGCATTTACTCCTATGGGTAAGGGTATTACAACTGAATATGCGAATCAGAATGCGTATGATGCAATACAAATCCATGGTGGATCAGGCTTTATGAAAGATTACGCCTGCGAACGTTTGTATCGTGACGCTCGTATTACGAACATCTATGAAGGAACAACCCAATTGCAGGTAGTTGCCGCTATTCGCCACGTCACCACAGGTACTTATCTGAATAGAATCCGTGAGTACGAAACGATGACCTACAAACCGGAATTGGAATACCTGAGAAAGAAGTTAGTCAATATGACCAATAAATACGAAAAATTAGTAGCGAAGATCACCGAGCCGAAAGACAATGAGTATCTGGATTTCCATGCTCGTCGCTTAGTTGAAACTGCTACGCATTGCGTATTTGGCTACCTTTTACTACAAGACGCCAATGCGGACGACAGCTTCCGCCGTTCAGCCGAAGTCTATATCAACTACGGACAAGCCGAAGTCAACAAAATAGAATCATACATCAATGATTTCAGCATTGAAGACCTTGGCTTTTATAAGGCATGATTAAATAGACAACTATTTTTCAAGGATAAATTAAAGGAGGTATCTCGCAAGGATACCTTCTTTTTTTGCTTTTAACGCATTATTTTTTCAAATACATAAATACAAAAATATAATTTGAAGCTCTTCGGCAAACTGAACCAAGAGCTTCGACAAAAAAGAAGTTAAGGGTAAAAATTAATTAAAGTCGTTAGAATCTGTTTTGAATTTATTCTCTATTTTTTTATACCTGATTTGGTCTTTGGCGAAACATATGAAGACAAGACAAAAAGAAACTATTTTAACCATTTTGCTTACGCACTTCAAAAGCGCTTAACCTCATTTCTCTTTCGTTTATATAGTTTCAAACCAATAAATATTCCATAATGACAAAAAAAGACCGTTTTTTCACCAAAAACACAAAGGTTGTATTCCAAAATATAAAGATTATCTTCCGAGACGTAAAGGTTATTTTTCGAAATATATCCTTTATCTTCAAAAAAGAGTAGCGTAATTTTGGATTTTTTACTTTTTACAAATCTTAAAAAAACGGACATGCCGGATAATGCAATTTAAACAACATCTCCCGAATTCTGCTCTTCAGGCACATACTTCGTTATTTTGTTAGAGAAGTCAGCCCAAAAAGCCTTATTTATGATCGGTATCAATCCGACACAAAAACAGGCAATTTGCCAACATTTTGATTTTTCTCAAACCAATAGTTCAGAGCAAACGCATCTAAGAGCCTGTTTTAATTTTTATAGGATATTTCTTGAGGGCTTGTTTCGGTCTTCTTTCGTCTTCTTTTTTGCTTATCTGCATCTCCGCATTCAATCACATAGCCCGCTATGCTCATTCATGCGGATATACAACTAAACAAAAAATAAAACGAAATAAGCCACGAATAAAAATTTAAACAGGCTCTAAAATTTCAAATGTAAGAACATGAAAGAGTTACAAACAATATAAAAAAGATTCGTAAAATTCAAAACAGCCGCTATATTAAGGTTTAGAATGGGTATAAACAAAAAAAGGTTGTCTCACGACAACCAATCTTCATTGTTAACCTTAAATCTAATACCATGAAAAACACAATGCAAATATACGCCTTTTTATGTTATACAACACTATCAAAAAGCATATACTTGCTCTTTTTTAACATTATTTAATCAAATAGATTCCTAAATCTACTGAATATTTTCTCTTTGATACTCTTGTTTGGCTGGAAGTTAGGAGAATTCTCCATACCTGACAGAACTTCTTTTTCAGAGGTTGAGAGATTTTCCGGTATATAAACGCTTACGTTCACCAACAAATCTCCTGTTCCATAACGATTGATGGATGGTAACCCTTTATTCCGCAAACGAAGTACTTTTCCGGGCTGCGTTCCTGGTTCTATTTTCACTTTTGCTTTTCCATCCACAGTCGGTACTTCTACCGTTGCTCCTAAGGCGGCCTGAGGAACGCTTAACAATAAATTATAAAGCAGGTCATTTTCATCACGAATCAGTTCAGGATGTTGCTCTTCTTCTACTAAAATCAGCAAATCGCCATTTACACCACCGTGACGGGCTGCATTTCCTTTACCGCTCATGGATAGTTGCATTCCTTCAGCAACCCCTGCAGGTATATTTATGGTTATGATTTCTTCGTCTTTAACAACACCCGCACCTGCACAAGCTTTACATTTATTGACTACAATTTTACCTTCTCCATTACAAGTCGGACAGGTAGATTGCGTTTGCATCTGTCCCAATATCGTATTGGCAACTCTGGTCACATAACCACTTCCATGACAGGTATCACATGTTTTTACACCATTGCTACCTTCAGCTCCGCTACCATGACAGACTTTACATTGTACATCTTTACGGACTTTAATCTTCTTTTCTACGCCGTTAGCGATTTCTTTTAAGTTTAGTTTCACCTTTACGCGCAAATCAGATCCACGGTTTACACGCTGTCCTCTGGAAGAACCACCACCAAAACCACTAAAGCCACCAAAACCACCAAAATGACCACCAAAAATATCACCAAACTGCGAGAAGATATCATCCATAGACATACCTCCACCACCAAAGCCACCACCTTGTTGCGATGCGCCTCCTACACCCGCATGACCGAACTGATCATAACGTTGGCGTTTCTGAGGATCACTCAATACATCATAAGCTTCTGCGGCTTCTTTAAAGTTTTCTTCAGCAGTTTTATCTCCCGGATTTTTATCCGGATGAAACTGAATAGCTTTTTTACGATATGCTTTTTTTATTTCGTCGGCCGATGCATTCTTTTCAACACCAAGCACTTCATAATAATCTCTTTTAGCCATATTCCTATCTGTTATTATTCACCAACGACAACTTTTGCATGGCGAATTACCTTATCATATAAAGTATAACCTGTCTGCACACAATCTACAACTTTTCCTTTCAGTTCTTCTTCAGGAGCAGGTATGGTAGCCACAGCATCATACATTTCCGTATCAAAAGGTTGTCCGGTTGCTTCAATAGGTTTCACACCTTGCTGGGACAAATAAGCCATAAATTTAGTATAGATCAGTTCAATCCCTTCAGCTACAGCTTTAATATCATCTGATGTCCGCACATTTTGTAAAGCTCTCTCAAAATCATCAATTACAGGTAAAATAGCAGTTAAGGCTGACTCGCCTCCGGTTTTAATCAGCTCAGCTTTTTCGCGTAAAGTACGTTTACGATAATTATCAAACTCAGCCATTAAACGAAGATGATCATTATTCAATTCGTCATATTTTGCCTTTAACGCTTCCTGATCATCAGCCACATTGTCAGTTTCGGGAGTTGCTTCTACCTGTTCTGTCTGTTCTTTCTGTAAATTTGTCATTTCATCCATTTCTTCCGGATTAGTTGCCTCCGAAGATTGTTTCGCTTTATTATGCTCCATATCTTTCATTTATTTCTATATTTTATCTTTATTATCCTTTGTTTTCAATAAGATACGATTAAACAGACTTATATAATCACTCTAAAACAAAGCGGGTTAAATAAGTCGTATTTGTCAGATGTACAGCAAATATGCTGCCAACTCTTCCTATAGACGAAAAAATATCTTTACCTTTGTTTTGTAAATTCATAGGATTTCTAATATTTTAGTTTTGATTTTATAATTATTGATCATGAAAAAGTATATCATAGCGACCGTATTATTATTAATTGGTGTAACAAGTTTTGCTCAAAGTGGTGGGAATCTGATTTGCCGTTTAGGATTTTCTTTTGAAATAAGTAAAAATGCAAATTGGGGGAACGGATTACCTGTAGTTACAGATGTATATCCTTATTCTTCTGCAGAACTATCCGGATTAAAGAAATATGATATAATAGAAGATATAGATGGCGTTGATCTAAAAGGCCTTCCATTGGAAGATATTAATCAGCTGCTAAATCCGGCGGATAAACAGGAAATTGTTTTAAACATCTCTAATCTTTCAAAGACCGACCACTCTTTATTGATAAGCAAAGAATGCAAACGAAGAAATGCCATTTCCGAAGATCAATTGGCCACTGCATTTTCGATGTTGAGTCTGGAAACAGCATCGGAACGTAAATTTATCTGTCCATTTAAAACAACGGTTACCCCTAATGCCGTGGGATTTCAACAATTCCGCACATTTGGTTTTGCAGCAATTGATGAGAATAACAGAGAATTGGAAAACCAGATTAATGAAGCAATCAAAGATGCATTAACGGAAAAAGGATTGGCATATGACAGTTATGGTCCGGATATTTTGATCAGTACCTACTATTTCTTTGACAAGAACCCGAGTTTTAAAGGGGTTAATAAAATCGTCATCGATAAAGAACAAAACTATCGCTATGACTTTAGCCGGAACGAAATGGTCAAAGTTCCCTTTATAACAACTACAGCAGCAGAATCTGAAGCAGAATACGTTCTTCAGTTTGGTCTTAAATTAGTTGATAATATTTATCTGCCCGGACGCGTTCTTTGGGAATGTGAAGCGAATGAACTATTAGAATCCACTTATAAAATAGAAGATTACGTACGAATTCACGTTCCTCTGATGTGTATGCAATATCCATATGTAAAATATACGCGAAACGTTCAATATAAAGTGAATAAGAAAACTTACAACTACACGGGATTGAACTTTGATATTAACCGATTGGAGATGATTTCGAAAGTTGACCCTAATTCACCGGCTGCTGTTGCTGGTATTCGGGTAAATGACGTAATCGAAGAAATTGAAGGTAATAAATTAGATATTACAGCTGAAGAAGCAACTACGGCATACAAGAATTTCATCACTTCATCTATGAAATTCCGTGATCCGAGCACTCGTTTTACTGATGCCAACGGATTTACGCGCTGTATGTTTTGGGATACCTTTAAATATACTCAGGTGGCCGATGCTGTAAAGAAAGCTAAAGACGTAGCTCCTTTCTCTTACCTATTTTATTTTGCCCCTTATATTAATACATCAGGCACGAATGCTTGTACATTCAATATTCGCAGGGGTAAAACAAAATCCGAGATAGTTCTCCGCCCAACGGTTCGGACTGAACTATCTGTAACGATTGAATAACTATTTTATCTGACTCTTATAACGTGATATATCCACAAAATTTTGAAACAAAGACGGGCTTCGATAAAGTCCGTCTTCTTATTTCGGAAAAATGTTTAAGCGCACTTGGAAAAGAACGCGCATCAGAGATGTCTTTCTCAACAGATTATCCAACTATCACGCAACGATTAGAACAAACGGATGAGTTTATCCGTATCCTGCATGGTGATAAGGATTTCCCGGATAATTACTTCTTTGATGTCCGTTATTCATTGAAAAGAATACGTCCGGAAGGAACTTTTTTAGATGAAAAAGAGCTTTTTGATATCAAACGCTCATTACAGACAATAAACGACATTATTTGTTTTTTCCGCCCCACCGAAGAGGAAGAGGTTCTTTATCCGGCACTTACAGAATTAGCCGGAGATATATTGGTTTTTCCTCAGCTGATCAAACAAATCGACCATATTATAGATAAGTTCGGTCGGGTAAAAGATAGTGCATCTCCGGAACTATCCAATATCCGTAAAGAAATAGCCTCGACAACGAATAGTATATCCCGTAGTTTGCAGGCAATTCTCCGTTCGGCTCAGTCGGAAGGAGTTGTAGAAAAAGACGTTGCCCCTACCATGCGTGACGGTCGTTTGATGATTCCTGTTGCCCCTGCTTTTAAACGCAAAATACGTGGAATTGTACATGATGAGTCGGCTACAGGCAAGACGGTTTTTATTGAACCTGAAGTAGTAGTAGAAGCAAATAATCGCATAAGAGAACTGGAGGGAGAAGAGCGTCGTGAAATTATTCGCATTCTAACAGCGTTCACCAACACGATACGTCCACTTATTCCGGATATTTTGCTTTCATATGAATTTCTTGCGGAAATTGATTTTATTCGTGCAAAAGCCTTATTTGCCGAACAAATCAAAGCAATAAAACCGGTCGTAGAGAATAAACAGCAAGTTGATTGGGCACGTGCGGTACACCCCCTACTCTATCTTTCTTTAAAGAAACAAGAGAAGGAAGTTGTTCCTTTAGATATAGAATTAAAAGAAAATAAACGGCTATTATTGATTTCGGGACCAAATGCCGGAGGTAAATCGGTCTGTTTAAAAACAGTCGGATTAATTCAATACATGCTACAGTGCGGCTTACTGGTTCCAATACATGAAAGTTCGCGTGCCGGAATTTTTGAAGCCATCTTTATTGATATTGGCGACGAACAAAGTATAGAGAATGATTTGAGTACATACAGTTCTCATCTGACCAATATGAAGTTCTTTGTCAAAAACTGTAATGAGAAATCCATCATCCTGATTGATGAATTCGGTAGTGGAACAGAGCCTCAAATAGGAGGAGCTATTGCCGAAGCCTTACTGGTACGTTTTAATCAAAACGGTAGTTATGGCGTAATCACGACACATTATCAAAATCTGAAACATCTTGCCGAAGATACCGAAGGACTCGTTAACGGAGCTATGTTGTACGATCGTCATCTGATGCAACCTCTTTTCAGGCTTTCCATCGGCAATCCGGGAAGTTCCTTTGCAGTCGAAATTGCCCGGAAGATCGGTTTACCGGAAGATGTCATTGCAGATGCGTCCCAAAAAGTAGGATCAGACTATATTGACATGGACAAATACCTGCAAGATATTGTAAGGGACAAACGATATTGGGAAAGCAAACGACAGAATATCCGTCAACGGGAAAAGAAATTAGAAGATATTATCGCCCGTTATGAAACAGATCTTGAAGCGGTAAACAAACAACGTAAAGAGATCGTACGTGAAGCTAAAGTAGAAGCACAACGTATTCTTTCGGAAGCAAATGCAAAGATTGAGAATACGATTCGTGAAATTAAAGAAGCTCAGGCTGAAAAAGAACGAACCAAATTAATCCGTAAGTCCATCGATGAGTTTAAAGCATCAATTGAGAATACGGGAGATACGGATGACAAGATTGCCCGAAAGATGGCAAAGCTCAAAGAACGGAAAGAGAAAAAAGTAAAAAAGCAACCGGAGAAACAACCTGTATTCAACCGCGAAGTTATTGAGATTGGCGATTCTGTCCGATTAAAAGGTCAAACATCTGCGGGCACCGTAATGGAAACAGACGGTAAACAGGCAGTCGTTGCTTTTGGAATGATCAAAAGTACGGTTAAATTAGATCGGCTTGAGAAAGTAAGCAAAGGACAGTTAAAGCAAGAAGCTAAAGCCAGCTCATTTGTCGGTACTCAGACAAGAGATGATATGCGTGAAAAGAAACTTGGCTTCAAGCAGGAAATAGATATACGTGGAATGCGTGGAGATGAAGCCTTGCAAACAGTCACTTATTTTATTGACGACGCTATTCAGGTTGGCGTTTCGCGTGTTCGTATCCTACACGGAACAGGTACAGGAGCGCTCCGTCAGCTTATTCGTGACTATCTTCGCACAATTCCCGGCGTAGAGCATTATCGTGATGAACACGTCCAATTGGGAGGAGCGGGTATAACTGTAGTTGAATTTGAATAATTAAATAAATCCGGTATGAAAAAGAAAGAACATAATCTCAGACGTAAACGTTCAACCAATCGCCATCTTTCCGAACAATACGTATATACCGGAGAGAATAATACGCCGACCAGTATCCGGCTTATACAATATAATGCAAATAGCATTCGTAACAAAGAAGTTGTTTACAACAAAGAAACACAGTCCACGCTCAAAGATAAAAGCACAATCAACTGGCTGCAGGTAAGTGGGCTGACGGATTTCGAATTAGTTACACGTATTGTCGTTGATTTCGGCCTTGATGCCCTTGATGCAAAAGATATACTCACTCCTCAACATGTCGTAAAAATAGAAGAATACCGCGGGAAAATACTCGTTATTCTCAACTCCTGTCATTATGATAAAGACGATGTCATTCAGACAGAGCATATCGGAATAATACTGACTGAAAACACAATCGTAACCTTTACAGAAAACGACCATACTATTTTTCAGCCAATAGAAAAAGCGATACAAGATGATGTGTTGGATATTTGCAGCAAAGGCGACAGCAGCATGCTTCTTGCTTTTCTTTTGAACGCGGTTACCGTTAGCTTAGTCGAGGCTTCTTTACGCGTCGAGGAATTTTTAGAGGATATTGAAGATACCTTACTTGATATTTCTACAGACCAAAGTAGTGTCGGCTCACTAATCCAGCAACGCCGACGTGAATACATGGTAATCCGGAAAAATGGTCAACCATTACGGGAACAAATAAACAAACTCACCAAAGAAAACAGTCTGATTAATCACGACGCTATACCGGCCTTTATTGATATCGTAGATCAATTACAGTATGTCAATCAGACATTGGAAGGATGCAGAGAGATAATTTCATCACTTGTCGATCTCTACATTTCAAATAACGACCTACGAATGAATGCGATTATGAAACGACTTACCATCGTTTCTACGCTTTTTATTCCTCTAACATTTCTTGCCGGCATATGGGGAATGAACTTTGAAGTCATGCCCGAAACCAAATGGCAATACGGCTACCTTATTGCCTGGGGAATAATGATAGCCGTCGGCATTATCACATGGCTTTTCCTCCGTAAAAAAGATTGGTATTAAACCAGTTTCAGAATCCCCAATGTTCGCCTTTTATACTGCTGGTATCTGTTTCTCTCTTCTTTTCTCCGGTATAAATCCATTTAATCGTGTCTTCATAAGCCTGACCGTTATGGTTTAGCACTGCTTTGACCGTATTCTCACCCTTTTGCAGTCTTATATTTTCGAAGATATAATGCACATCAGTATATCCTTTCTTCATTTGCGTCTGTTCTTCTCCGTTCAGGTAAACTTTCGGCATACCAATATTGGAATAAACCGTGATCGTCGTCGTCTGTTTTTCACGATCTGTATTTCTTCGTTGCGTCAGATACAGAACCGGCTCCTTGCTCCAGTTTGCTTTATACCAGAAATAAGCATCCTTTTTAATCTTACGGTCAAAAGTAACTAATCCCTTCATATTGCGGGCAGGCACACCACCTCGTTCCCACATAGGTGCAGAGAAGTCAAACATATTCCATAAATAGGAAGCGATTATATAAGGATGTTGAGCAATTACACTCCACTGATATTCATATGTCTTGGTTTGAAAAGTTTCAGGATAAAACTCTTTACCCCAATTTAAAGACTCACCAAGATATTCCGTCTGATGATTAAGGTTCGCATCAGCACCATACTCAGTCAACATTAGTTTCTGATGAGGATAATTCTTTTCCAAACCTTTTACCCAAGGTTCAATATCTTGTAATTCTTTTTCATACCAGCCAAAATAACGATTCATTCCTTAAATATCCGCCACAAGGTTTACAGGATGTTCCATGACTCCATACCCATTAACTGAGACTGTATAACGATCCGGATCTTCTGTCTTTGCCAAATCATGCAGAGAACGGGTTAACTCGCGGGTATATTCATGCGGACGATAAACCTCATTATGTAATCCCCAAACATAAATGGAAGGATGATTAAAATTCTGACGAATCATCTCCCGCAATTGATTCCTTGCATTCTCGCTTTCATGACCGGAAACACGATTTACAAAAGGTATTTCAGCCCAGATAATCAAACCCAAAGAATCACAACGTGAATAGAGATATTCCGATTGTTGGTAATGCGCAAAACGAACAGTCGTAGCACCTATATCCATAATCATAGCAAGATCGGTATCATGCTGTTCATTACTCAAAGCACTACCCAGCCCCCACCAATCTTGGTGACGACAAACGCCATACATGGGATATTTCTTTCCATTCAGATAAAAACCGTCTCCCGCTTTGATTTCATAGGTTCTCAGTCCTAAAGGTTGTACTACTTTATCAATAACCTGTCCGTCTTTCAGCAAACGACTTTCTACCTTATATAAATACGGATTTTCTCTTCCCTGCCATAACACCGGCTTTTTAATAACAAAAGAAGACGTCCTGTTTTGCACACCCTGTGGAGTCAGGTCAAAAGACTGAATCTCTGATTTTATTAATCTCCCTTCCTGATCATAGATTCGATTTTCCAACGTCAATGGTACAGGCTGAGGAGTTCCATTATCCAATTTCACTTTCACCTGTATATTCGCTTGTTTTTGGCTCACATTATTTTGCGTTATGTAAACACCCGGCGAAGCGTTATCCGTTACACAAATAGTATATGGTTCAGTAACGACCAACCATACCGGTCTGTATATTCCTCCATAGACACCAAAAAGATTATGATTGATTGGAATAACATCCTGGCGTGATTGGTTATCCGCCTTTACAATAATTTCATTTTCCTTTCCGTATTTCAGCAATTTACCGATCTCACAGGCAAACGCACTATATCCTCCTTTATGTTCCGTCACTAATTCCCCGTTTACAAAAACTTCAGCGCATGCACCAACACCTTCAAATCGTAAGAATAATCGTTTATCCTTTAAAGCCTCCGGAGCGAAATAGATTTTGCGATAATATCCTATTCCTTCATAAAAGCTTGCCGCCTTTACCTGCATGTCTTTGGCATTCCATGTATGTGGTATTTCCACTTCTTTCCAACCGCTTTCCCATGTCCCGACATTCTGGATAAGTTCGTTACTGATTGGTGCCTTTTTGAAAGACCAGCCTTTATTAAACGACTCTACAGTCCTTCCTGTTCCATAAACAGAAGAACCGGAGAAGAAAAAGAGAATAATGTAAATAATAGATTTATACATATACGTTTGTGTTTACTGCAAAAATAACGTCTCATGCGATAGCAGTCGTGTAAAATAGTCTCAAAAACGGTTGAATATGTCTCGTTTTTTCTATTGAATACATATCTTTGTCACAACCTGAAATGCTAAAACGTGAATAAGAGAGTATTATATATCATAGCCCTATTTATAACTTTAAACCTGTCCGTAAAAGCAGATGAAAATTTCTTTTTTTCACATCTGGGTGTTGAAGACGGCCTGTCGCAAATATCTGTTTTAAAAATATTTCAGGATTCAGACGGATATCTTTGGTTTGGAACACGCAGCGGGTTAAATCGTTATGATGGTTATGAGTTTAAGATATTCAGGAACGAGGCAAACAATACTAATACGCTTTCGGATCGTTACATTTATGATATCAACGAAGATAAAGAGAAAAATATCTGGGTAGCAACTCCCAACGGGCTTAATTGTATCGCTTACCAAACGGGAAAAATAAGCTATTTTTATCCCAAAGAAATCGATTCTCTGAGTACGACTAATAGTTCGGATTATTTATTACATCATACAGATGGTAACATCTATATGTTACAAAGTTCAAAAGTCTTTCTTTGCAACTCCGACAAAACGGTTTGTTTTCACAAACGCCTGTCTCCTACGTTCAGAACCTGTAGTGCTGTTGCGCAGGACGCTATCAGTGGGAATATTTATATAGGAACCAGAAGCAGGGAACTATTGGTTTATTCAGAGAAATGGGAACTGAAAAATATTATCTCATTAAAAAATAACAAATTACCAGACAGTTATATAACCTCTATTCTGCCGGATAAAGAAGTTATTTGGTTAGGTACAGAAGACAAAGGGATTTGCAGTCTCGATAAAAACACAGGAAATATTAAATCGTACAATACGAATAATTCGGCCTTAGGAAACAACACCATCCGATCACTTATTTTTCTGAATAATGATTCTCTGTTGATCGGTACATTCGGCGGATTAAATATACTAAACAAAAGGAATAATCAGATAACTCCTCTTTCCGTAAATCTTGAAGCTCAGGGAAATCTGAGTCATTATTCTGTTCACAGCATGCTCCTTGACAAAGATAAAACGTTATGGATCGGAACTTATTCAGCGGGTATTAATTATCATAGTCCCTATTATAAACAGATAACGTATATAACCCCTAAGATGTACACAGGTATTATGGGTAAAGGGGTACAGGATAAAAACGGAAATTTATGGTTTGCTACTGAAGGTCGCGGATTGTTTTATTTTAACCCCAGAACTAATGAACAAAAAGTATATCCGTTAACACCTTTACATCATTCTAATTATGAACGAAACATTATTAAAAACCTATTGATGCCCGAAGGCTCCGACGAAATTCTTTGTACTACTCATTTCGGATCGGTTTATTCTTTTTCAATAACCAAGAAAGAATTCAGATTATTGTATGATTATAAAGAAAACGACATTTATTCTTTATATATCGACAGCCATAAAAGATTGTGGATTCCTTTGATGACATCCCCCGGATTACTTGTAGAAGAGAATGGAAAATTAAAAAATATTTTTTCGATAAATGGTCAGAACAGAGCTTTTAATCAGATCACAGTTATTGAAGAAATAAGAGATAACCAGTTTTTGATGGGGGGACTGGAAATTTCCAAGTTTGTTGACCCCGTAAACTAAAATAGATTTGACCCCTGAAAAACATTTGTTTTTGTCTCTTAAATATCCAGAGAATTGGGGTCATTATTATTTTAGAAACCATCATTAGGCGAAAACTATTATTTGTTCTTTTTTCTAATTGATATACATTTCATTCATGGAAACGATAGATAAGACAACACTTTATAGAAATTTACTCTTTCGCTGGCGAAAGGAAGAAATTTCTATAAACCGCTTGCGGCTTGGTGTTGGCGTTCTATCGTTGGAATGTAACTTTGTATATCTCTTAAAAAAAGACATTGACAGTTCTTTAGCTGTTCATTCTGATTTATTTCCCTTTCTTGTGATCCATACAATATAGGAATTACATAAAAGTTCATATCGGGGACATCTCAATGGGGACATTTTTATTTTGGAACGAGGGGTCAACCTTATTTTGGAACGAGGGGTCAATTTTGTCTGGCACAAGGGGTCAACGTACACTGGATTTTCCATAAGGCTTTGATAGAGGATGGGCAGATAACAAAAGCTACCGTTAAATGGTGGGGAGGCGGTAGTTATGCACACCCATATCTGTGGAAAGCAGACAAAGCAGATACGGAATATCAGGAATCGTGGGGTGATCCGAGACTACTGAAGGAGGAGCAGAAACCGAAGGAAACAAAGCTGAAAGTTCCTAAAGTTCAGGAAAAGAAGAGAGGGAGAGGGATATAAAAACAAAATAACACCTTTTGGACGGTACTACTAGCGATGGAAGAGTAACCTTTTACTATGTCATAAAGCAAAAGTATTCTCGGACAGTAGTTGAAAATATGGCAGACATATTAAGAATCTAATAAAGCAGGTCTAAAATGTTTCCGTATCTTTGCACTGTTATGATACACATCCTGATCATAGAAGATGAACCCGGCATTTATAACTTTCTTAAACAAGGATTGGAAGAAGAAGGTTATATAACTACTATTGCTACTGATGGAAAGCAAGGAATAGAGATTTTTGAATCGGAAAAGCCGGATATAATTTTATTGGATTGGATGTTGCCCAAAACGACAGGCATAGAAGTATGTAAAACCATCCGTGAGAAAGATGCTGACATTCCGGTGCTATTCCTGACTGCAAAAGATACTGTACAGGAAATCATTGAAGGATTGCAATGTGGGGCGAATGATTATATCAAAAAGCCATTCAGCTTTGAAGAATTGTTGGAAAGGATAAAAATACATTTCCGAAATAAAAAAGAGCAAGAAATTCTTGTATTAGGCAATATTTCGCTCAACCTCAATACATACGAAGTAAAATCAAACTCTTCTGTTGTTTCTCTGACTCAACGGGAGTTTGAATTACTCGAATTCCTTATCAGAAACAAAGGAAACGTATGCAAAAGAGACGAGATTATTGAAAAGGTATGGAGTATTCATTTCGAATACGATACAGGAGTGATAGATGTTTTTATAAATGCTATCCGTAAAAAACTGAATTTGGATAAGGATAACGGATATATCAAGACCATAAGAGGTGTAGGGTATATTGCTAACGAATAAATATGCAGAATTTCTCATTTCGGAACAGGATTGCCTTGAATTATATAATTACCACAGCATTATTAATCGGGCTTGTTTTCGTTACCATCTATATGGTAGTGGAATACAATGTATCCAACCACCTGAATAAAGATTTGCAACGCGAAGTAGAACGCCATTCTCAGGAAATAGAAGTAAGAAATGGAACAATCACCTTGAAAAGACACAAAGAGTGGATGGAACGAGAACACAATACTGTCGGGGTTGACCCGGTGTTCATCGAATTCTTGGATATTAATGGTAATCTCATTGATAAATCGCCCAATTTGAAAAGCAGTAATTTACTGTATAATCCGAACCAAGAAGATAATGTATTTTTTAATGGAGAGCTTGCAGAAAAAAGGATAAGGCAGGTACAAGTTCCTATTCAAAACGAAAATGGCACACGTGTCGGGCACTTGTTGGTAGCTGTGGCTCGCGAAGGTTCGGAAGTGGTGTTGGAGGCTCTGCGGCATATACTACTCTTTACCTATCCGATTATTCTAATTATACTGTTTTTTGTTGCCCGGTTTATTGCTGGAAGAAGCATCAAACCTATCAACCATATTATTGATACCTCTAATAAAATTACACGGGACAATCTGACTGAGCGTATTCCTTTGCCTCATAATAAAGATGAACTTTATGTCTTATCCGATACTATCAATCAACTGCTCAACCGTATTGAAAAAACTATCGAACGGGAGAAATCATTTACATCCTATGCCTCCCATGAGTTTCGTACACCTTTGGCTGTGTTGAAAGGAACATTGGAAGTGTTGATAAGAAAACCTCGAAGTCCGGAAGAGTACGAAGAAAAAGTAACTTATTGCATAAAGGAAATAGATCGCCTGAACCATTTAGTGGATGATTTGCTCATTCTGACCCGTTTCGAAAATCAGAAACAATCTCTTCACATTGATACTGTGAAAATTGATTCGGTAATTAAAGATGCTTTGAAATATTTGTCGGCAAATATTCAGCAAAAGAATATTGATATCGACTACCTCTCTTTCTCATATGACATTGATATTCAAACGGATAAATATTTATTTACGACCGTTCTTTCCAATATTCTTTCCAACGCCATTAAATATTCCCACTCGAAGGGCAGGGTCGGAATACAATTGCAAAAAGAGAACAATGCCATAATCTGTGAAGTTAAAGATGCCGGAATAGGTATTCCTGAAAAGGATATGGAAAAGATTTTCGATAAGTTTTACCGTTCAGCAGACCGTGCCGAGATTAAAGGTTTTGGCTTGGGGTTATCCATTGTTAAAAGGTTTTGTTCTTTATTGAATATCGAGGTTGAATTTTTCAGTAGAGAAGGCATAGGAACCACTGTCAGATTACGAATTCCTCAATCTTAAGCAAATCTTAAGCAAACTATTTTAACATCTATCTACTTTTGCTGATTATTGAAATCAGGTAAAACTAAAGTCGATGTTAGAAAAGATTATACGGTTTAGTCTTAACCGCAAGCTGATTATATTACTATTTACATTTGCCATATTCGTATATGGCATTTATTCGGTTTTTCATATACCTATCGGTGCAGTACCCGATATCACCAATAATCAGGTGCAGGTCATCACTACTTCTACAAACCTTTCGACCGAAGATATCGAACAGTTTATCACTTATCCTATCGAAATGGAAATGGCAAACCTCCCCGGAGTGCAGGAAATCCGTTCCGTTTCCAAATTCGGCCTGTCGGTGGTAACGATAGTTTTCGACGAAAATATGGGGACATACCTCCCGCGTCAATTGATAGCCGAGAAAATAAAAACAGCATCAGAGCTTATCCCTGAAGGTTTCGGTTCTCCCGAAATGGGCCCTATATCGACCGGGTTGGGGGAGATTTATCAATATGTTCTGGATGTAAAACCGGAATTTAGAGACAGATATTCGGTTGCAGACCTGCGCACAATACAAGATTGGATAGTGAAACGTCAACTTTCGGGAATTCCCGGAGTAGTCGAAATTAATACATGGGGCGGCTATCTGAAACAGTACGAGGTAGCTATCAACCCTTCCCGCCTGAAAGCGATGAACATTACCACCGGCGATTTGGTAAGTGCCCTTGAAAAGAATAACAGCATTGCCGGAGGAGCTTATATTGAAAAAGTCAATCAAAGTTATTTCATTCGTGGAGAAGGAAAAATCAGCACCATTGAAGATATAGAAAACATTGTTGTAAAAAATGTAGAAGGCATTCCTGTTCTTGTAAAAGACATCGCTTCTGTACGTTTCGGAAGTGCCAACCGTTTCGGTGCCATTACAGGAAACGGCGAAGGCGAGAAAGTTCTCGGTCAGATAATGATGCTGAAAGGAGCCGACTCCAAAGAAACCATCAATGCGGTAAAAGAGAGGGTGGAAGAAGTACAGAAAGTGCTTCCCGAAGGAGTATATATCAATGCCTTTTTGGAACGTAGCGAATTGGTCGCGAAAACGACTTTCACTGTTGCCGAAAATCTGATACTCGGTTGTTTGATAGTCATTTTCGTAGTTGTATTACTACTCGGTAATTTCCGTTCGGGGATTGTTGTGGCCTCTGTGATACCATTGTCCTTATTGTTTGCTATTTCACTGATGCGGATATTCGGGATAGATGCCAACCTGATGAGTCTGGGGGCAATTGACTTCGGAATTATTATAGACGGAGCCGTTATTATTGTGGAATTCGTTTCGTCCCAAATGACAGCTAATGCCTCTAAATTGAGTCATCTGGCTGTACCCGACAGGAAACGGGAATTGGACAAAATTACCTTAAGCAGTTCGTCCACCATGATGAATTCGGCTATCTTCGGACAACTAATCATACTAATCGTTTTCATTCCTATTCTCTCTCTTTCGGGAGTGGAAGGAAAAATGTTCCGCCCGATGGCGCTTACTTTCAGCTTTGCGCTCATTGGAGCCATGTTGCTTTGCCTTACATACGTTCCTGTTCTGTCTTCGTTGATTATCAAACCGCAGGTTCAGAAACGGAATGGTATTACAGTGCGTATAATGAGATTGCTGACCCGTACTTATCTACCTGTTATCACTTGGGCATTGAAACATGCAAAGAAAACACTTGCCGGAGCTGTCGGATTACTGGTTATAGCCGTGATAGTATTTACCCGCATGGGCGGCGAGTTTATACCGCAATTGGATGAAGGAGACTTTGTTATTCAACCTGTTCTCAAGACAGGAACATCGCTAGCCAAAACCATAGAAACCACAACATTGATTGAAAAAACTATTCTCGATAAATTCCCCGAAGTAGAGCAGATTGTCAGCCGAATCGGTGCTGCTGAAGTGCCTACCGACCCTATGTCGATGGAAGAAAGCGACATCATTGTAAAAGTGAAACCCAGAAGCGAATGGGTATCGGCAAAATCCAAAGACGAGCTGGCAGACAAGATAAAAGAAGAATTGGAAGCCACCATACCGAATATGGAGATAGAATTTACCCAACCTATCGAAATGCGTTTCAATGAGCTTATATCAGGTACACGTTCCGATGTGGCTATCAAGATTTTCGGAGAAGATTTGGTGGTACTCGCTGAGAAAGCCGAGCAGATAAAACGAGCTATTACAAATGTCGAAGGAGCTGCCGATATTATCGTGGAGAAGATAGACGGTCTGCCGCAAATGACGGTTGAATACAACCGTACGCGTATTGCTCAGTACGGATTGAATATATCGGATATCAACGATATTGTAGCATTGTCTTTTGCGGGTACTACGGTAGGCAATGTTTTTGAAGGAGAACGTCGTTTCGATTTGGTCGTTCGTCTGGAGGAAAATCTCCGTAATGATATCGAGGATTTGAGAAACCTGTATGTTCCGTTACCAAATGGCGGACAAATTCCGCTTCGTGAACTGGCAAAAGTAGAATATACCGAAGGTCCTGCCAAAATTTCTCGCGACGATACCAAACGTCGTGTGGTAATCGGGGTAAATGTTCGCGGTCGTGATATGGAAAATGTTGTGAAAGATGTATCGGCAATTATCAGTGAAAAAATCAACCTGCCGCCTGGGTATTATGTGACTTACGGCGGACAGTTCGAAAATATGCAGAATGCGCTTAACCGCTTGAAAATAGCCGTTCCTGTGGCTCTCTGTCTGATTTTTATACTCCTGTATTTTGCTTTCGGTTCTATACGCGAAACTTTACTCGTATTTACCGCCATTCCGCTATCGGCTGTTGGAGGAATTTTATTGCTTTGGATGAGAGGAATGCCATTCAGTATATCGGCAGGGGTTGGGTTTATTGCACTGTTTGGTATCGCTGTACTGAATGGGATTGTTCTGGTGGAACATTTGAAGGAATTGAAGCACAGAGGTATGAAAAATATAAATGAACTGATTCTGAAAGGAACTACCGACAGGCTTCGTCCGGTTACCCTGACAGCCGCAGCCGCAGCATTGGGTTTCTTGCCTATGGCGATTTCCTCGTCGGCAGGAGCGGAAGTACAACGTCCGCTGGCTACGGTAGTTATCGGCGGATTGTTTACAGCAACCCTGCTTACAATGGTTGTGCTGCCTATCCTTTTCAAAATGTTTGATAAAAATCTGACGAAAGATGAAGAAGATATATAGAATCATATGCTTAGGGATGGTGTGCTTAACCAGTTCGATAAGTTATTCACAAAATAATCCTGAACTGAATACCCTGATTGAGGCAGCCCTTGCCAACAATAAGGAACTAAGTTCTTATCAGTTGCAGACCGATGCTTCTAAAGCGAATATCGGGACAGCTTTCGACTTTGATAAGACAACCGTGTATTACGGATACGATGAGAATAATGTGGCTCCGAATGATAAGGCATTGCGTGTATTCGGTATCGAACAAACATTCTCTTTCCCGACCGTATATGGCGCACAAAGAAAGGTGTATAAATCGCAATGGGAACAAAACAGAGCTTTGCACGAAATACAAAAAAATAAGCTGATACTCAATGTTTCGCTTATCTACGAGCAGATAGTTTATACCCAAAATAAGGAAAAACTATATACTCAGCTGGATAGCCTTTATGCCGCTTTTTCAAAGGCAGGGAGCCGAAAATTCGAGTTGGGAGAGTCCAATTATCTGGAAAAGATTACGGCAGAAGCCAAATCGAAACAAATTCGCACGACATTAATACAATTGAAAAGCCAGAAGCAGGCTCTTTATGAACAGTTAAAATCATTGGTACAAGGTGAGGATAGTTTTCAAGTATCAAATGATGAATTAAGTCTGTTGTATCTCGAAAACGTTAGTACGGGCAAAGAATTGCAAAAAAATTATTTGGAAACGGTCAGTAATACTTTTTCATCGCAGATAAAACTACAAAATCAGAATTGGCTACCCGACCTGAGTGTCGAACTTTTTACGGGAACAAACAAAGGTTTGGGCTATCATCAAAACGGTTTTCAGATAGGTATAGCAATACCTTTGTTTTTCAGTGGAAATATTTCCAAACGTAAGACTGCCAAATTAGAACAACAAAGCTGGGAAGCTATGCGAAGCAATCGCGAAATACAAATGGAAAGTTTCTATATGCAGAAGCAGGCGGAACTTAATCAGCACAGGGAAATGATAAAATATTATACGGAAAATGGTCAGATACTTTCAAAAGAAATTATAAAGACCGCCGATATGAGTTATAAAAACGGCGAAATTGATTTTTTTCAATACATTCAGAGTATGGAAAATGCTATTAGTATAGAGTCTGATTATCTGGAAAATGTACTTTCTCACAATAAATCGTATTTAGAGTTACACTACTTTAATTTCAATGAACAATGAAAAAATTTACACCTTATATATTCTTGGTTTTAGCTATCGTATTTTTTAATTCTTGTGGAGGAGAGAAGAAATCGCCAGAGGATGAAAATACGGAAAAAGAAGATAACTCTTTGTTCGAAGTCACACAGGAACAGTTCAATTCCATGAAAATGGAAGTTTCTACTTTGCAGGAAAGAGAATTTGATAATACGATAAAAGCATCGGGTAAAATAGATGTTCCTCCCAAAAGTAGGGCAAAAGTAAGCTCTTTTGTCGGTGGGTATGTGAAGACAACTTCGCTATTAGTAGGGGATAAAGTAAGCAAAGGGCAACCGCTTTTAACGCTTGAAAGTCCTGAGTATATAGACTTGCAACAATCATATCTAGAAATTGCGGGGCAAATGGAATATCTGAAGTCGGAGTATGAAAGACAAAAGACTTTATTTGATGAAAAAATATCCTCTCAAAAGAAATATTTGGAAGCTGATAGTGACTACAAACGAGCTAAAGCCACTTATGAAAGCCTTCGTCAGAAGTTGAATATGTTACGTATCAATCCTGCACAAGTAGAGCAGGGCAAATTCTCGTCATACATCACCGTATATTCTCCTATATCGGGAGATATTACAGCTATCAATGCAAATGTGGGTATGGCTATTTCCCCGACAGACGTTATTATGGAAATCGTAGAAACACAGGCTATGCACTTGGAATTAGCAGTTTTCGAGAAAGATATATTCAACCTGAAAACAGGGCAAAAGATTAGATTCGCAGTACCTCAGGTCGGTTCACAGGAATTTGAAGCAAAAGTTACTCAGATAGGGAAATCTGTTGAAGGAAACGACCGTATTATCAATGTATATGCTTCATTAGATAGTGATACAAAGCAAAAATTGATAACCGGAATGTTTGTTGAAGCCCAACTTATTGCTGATTCACGCAATGCTTTAAGTGTTCCGTTCGATGCTGTTACTACCGAAGAGGGAAATAATTTTCTGTTGGTTCTCGAATCGGAAAAGGACGGAGTTTATACTTTCCGAAAAACCTTAGTCAAAGCAGGCGAACGAAATGGTGATTGGATAGAAATTATTCCCGATGACAAATTCAGTTCGAATACGAAAGTTCTGATTAAAGGGGCGTATGATGTGGTGTAATCCAATACTACACTATCTATTGAGAATAATCGTGATTTTGCAATATTTTTTTCCCATATTTAAATCAAAGATGTTTAGGGCTATGTTTTTCCAATAATATATTTTTTCGTACTTTTGTATTGAGTTATTCGGCACTGTGTAAAACAGAGCAAACACAAGCTAAAAGAACCGTTGCCAACTCGTTACCTGCCAAAACAAACGCTCTCCTAGTTAACTGAAAGTAAAGGGTAAATCTCCAAAGTATTGCTATCTGAAGGAAATTGCGGCGGTTTGTGGAGTTGATAAGAATCTCTCATTTCACGTTGCAAGACATATACATTCTTGTTTCCGGCTGAACACTAGATTGTTATAAGATTATTTTCAGTAGTAGGTAACGATTTAGAAACCAGCTTAGTTCTTAGATATGCTTAATTTCCTCAATATATAAAGAGCAACTTATCTTTTGTAAAGATATAAAATTTTCGTTTTAGAGAACTGAATTTCTTAGATTTTCATCTTCAAATAGAATTTATGTGGTAGTAAAAAAATGGTACTATATAGTCAAAGTTAAGATACTAAAAACCTTTTCCCCTTTCGCTACTCTTTGAAAACTTTAGATTAATATCTGGATATTTTTCTCTAAGATAATTTACAAAATAAATATTCGTATATTTGCGAACAATAAATATCAAATTTATGTCAAAAAAAGAATTAACAGCCGATCAGGAACAATTAGCTCGTTTTGCAAAAGCGTTAGGTCATCCTATTCGTATTGCTATACTAGGAATGCTTGCCAACCAATCCTGCTGTTATCATGGCGACATGTCAGAGATATTACCAATAGCCAAAAGTACGCTGTCACAGCATTTGAATGAGTTAAAAGACGCAGGATTAATCCAAGGGACAATTACATTACCCACTGTAAAATATTGTATCCACAGCGAGAACTGGAATAAAGCCAAAGAACTGTTTGGTGGCTTTTTTACCCAATTACAGAATACAGACGAGATTTGCTGATATAATTATGAACATCAGACTTGCAACCAAGAAAGATATCCCCGCTATTGAAGAGCTGTTCCGTTCAACTATCCTTTCAGTCAATTTGAAAGATTATACTTCCGAACAGGTCGAATGTTGGGCTGCAAGAGGAAAGGATACGAGTATATGGGAAGAGCGGATAAATGAGCAATATTTTATACTTGCTGAGAAGAATAATACAATATTAGGATTTGCTGCCCTAAAATTGTCAGGGTATTTAAATTTTATGTTTGTTCATAAGGACTATCAGGGAAAGGGTGTTGCATCATTCTTACTTAAGAGGATTGAGGAATATGCACGGTTGAAAGATATTTCAGAAATAACTGCTGATGTCAGTATTACAGCCGAACCTTTCTTCTCAAAAAAAGGCTATATTATTTTGGAACAACAGACCGTTTGCATTGGTATTTCCATGACAAACTATAAAATGTCAAAAGTTTTATCCTGATATTTTTTTAAGATAAGCATTCGTTATTCGACGAAATAGGAACTGTTAGTGTAAACGCGAAATTATAAATAATATGAGAATTTTAATTCTGTGTACAGGAAATAGTTGCCGTAGCCAGATGGTACACGGATTTTTACAATCATTCGATCCTTCATTGTCTGTTTATTCCGCAGGGACAAAAGCAAGCGGAAAGGTAAACCCAAAGGCAATAGAAGTCATGCAGGATGCAGGTGTAGATATTTCACACCATACATCCGATAGTGTGGAGCAATATATGAATGATAAATGGGATTATGTGATTACTGTTTGCGGGGGTGCAAATGAAAGTTGTCCCGCATTCTCAGGAAAAGTAAAGAACCGTCTGCATATCGGTTTTGATGATCCGTCCGAAGCTACGGGAACACCCGAGTTTATTCAATCCGAGTACATCAGGGTAAGGGATGAAATCAAAATAGCATTTTATGAATTATACACCGATAAGATAAAAGGTCATGAGTAAAAAGAAAATGAGTTTCTTAGATAAGAACTTAACACTTTGGATATTCCTTGCGATGGCTATCGGTGTAGGATTGGGGTATTTTATCCCGTCTTTCAGCAGCTACATAGATTCCATGTCGAGCGGTACAACAAACATTCCTCTGGCAATCGGACTTATCCTGATGATGTACCCTCCATTGGCAAAAGTAGATTACAAACAACTGCCGAAAGTTTTCAAGAATGTCAGAATACTGACTGTCT
This sequence comes from Massilibacteroides sp., assembly GCF_028705895.1. Taxonomy (GTDB): domain Bacteria; phylum Bacteroidota; class Bacteroidia; order Bacteroidales; family Tannerellaceae; genus Massilibacteroides. The sequence continues at coordinate 94,528 of NZ_JAQWCQ010000008.1, forward strand.
CGTTAGTCCTGAATTGGATTATCGGACCTGTCTTAATGTTCTTACTTGCCATTCTCTTTTTACATGATTATCCCGAATACATGGTAGGGATTATCCTGATAGGTCTGGCACGATGTATTGCGATGGTGCTTGTATGGAACGACCTGGCAGAAGGTAATACGGAATACGGTGCAGGGTTAGTTGCCCTGAATAGTATTTTTCAGGTATTCTTTTATAGTTTCTATGCGTGGGTATTTGTAACAAAACTTCCTCCCTTGTTCGGCTTTGCAGGTGCAATAGTGGATATTTCCATAGGTACAATAGCCGAAACAGTTGCTATCTATTTAGGGATTCCTTTTCTGATGGGTATTCTAAGCCGTTTGATATTAGTTAAAATCAAAGGTGAACAATGGTATAAAGAAAAATTTATCCCGACAATCTCACCCATTACTTTGATCGCCTTATTATTTACCATTGTATTAATGTTTAGTCTGAAAGGAGAACTGATTGTACAAATACCATTGGATGTAGTACGTATAGCCGTACCGCTATTAATCTATTTCGTAGTTATGTTCTTCCTCAGCTTCTTTGCAGGTAAATTAATGGGTGCATCTTATGATAAAAATGCATCGATAGCATTTACAGCCACAGGTAATAACTTTGAACTGGCTATTGCAGTTGCAATAGGAGTCTTCGGCTTGCATAGCGGACAGGCTTTTGCAGGCGTAGTCGGTCCGCTAGTCGAGGTACCTGTACTTATACTGTTGGTAAATATAGCCTTTTGGCTAAGAAAGAAATATTATAAATAAAATAATTACAATACTTTTAATATGAACACGAACGAAGAAAAGAAAGCTTTGGTAAAAAAAAGATATAGTGAATTAGCTTTGAATAGTGATGCTTTAAAATCCGGTTGCTGTTGTGGAACGAATCCTGCCATTCCTTCAAAAAAGGTCTTTACGATCATGAGTGAAGATTACAGTGGGCTTAAAGGATACGAAGTCGATGCCGATTTAGGTGTAGGCTGTGGATTACCTACTGAGTATGCAGGTATTAGAGAAGGTAATACAGTCTTAGACTTAGGATCAGGTGCAGGTAACGACTGTTTTATAGCTAGAGCAGAAGTCGGGGAAACAGGAAAAATAATTGGTATCGACTTTTCACCACAGATGATAGAAAAAGCGCGAAAGAATGCAACTAAGCGAAGATATAGCAATGTTGAATTTATTGAGGGAGATATAGAAAATATGCCTTTACCTGATAGCTCTATAGATGTTGTAGTAAGTAATTGTGTTTTAAATCTGTTACCCGAAAAAAATAAAATATTTAAAGAAATATATCGGGTATCGAAACATGCCTGTTGCGGTCTATATGAGTTTTCTGCGTTATCTAGTCCTAAGCCCATATCTCTGTTTATGATTTTAAGTATCTCGACAAAATCAACCCCATTTCCACAATCTAAACCTTTCAACTTGCCGACATAAAAGAAGCAATCTCCGCTAAATTCATCGTTACCGAAGTCCTTAATCTTATATGTTCGGCTATTTCTATCAAAGTAGATGTTACAGGACGCTCTTTTATCTTCATATAATGGATTAAGAAAGTTTCTACCTAACTGCCACTTTGTATGGATGTAAAAGCGGAAAATCTCGAAACCGGAGTTAGTTCTGTCTAATATGGTCTGTTTACTTAGCATTCTTGTAATAATTATCTAATAATTCCTGAAATCCTTGAGGACTGCTTTTTATAAGATTTTCATCAAGCATTCGTTCTATTTCACTTAGCTTATAGTAAGTCTTACCTCTTATGATTGAGAAATTTATAAGTTTTTGGGAACGTAAGCGCTGTAATGTTCGAGTGCTTATGTTTAAGTATTTACAGACATCATGGTTGTCAATCCAACCCTCATGCTGGCTTTCCGAATGCTCCTTTACATATCGGGATATCTCATCTATCTTACTTACTATATCTTTGTAAGCCTTTGACTCAATTGTGATTACTTCCATATTGGCAACTATTTAATTTGTTGCAAAGGTCGACTATATACAGATATAAAAACAGGGGGAGTAGTTAACTATAGATAATCCGGAGCATACCCACCCATCCATCCGGATTAAACATCCAGTATAACAGTCTTCAAAAAGGGATAAAAAGTCTGCCATTCCGGCAGATATGCACCCAAAAGAAGGCTAAAAAAGGTATT
>NZ_JAQWCQ010000044.1 GCF_028705895.1 Massilibacteroides sp.
ATTGTCTATCAATACATCAGGGAGTATTACCCTAAGCAATTCTTCTGGGTTCATACACGCAAAGTTATGTTATATTCTTAACCTATGAAAGGAAGGATATCCACCGAGAAAATCCGCTGATCCGAAATTCTTTATATTATCTTTTACACCTTTTTTACACCCCACAAAATCGCAAATCCCTGATTTTCAATTGAAAATCAGGGATTTTAAGTACCCAGAGCCGGGATCGAACCGGCATGGAAGTGAATCCACTGGTGTTTGAGACCAGCGCGTCTACCAATTCCGCCATCTGGGCATTTTTCTTAATGCGTTGCAAAGGTAGAGTTTTTTTTTGTTCTCACAAATGCTACTGCTCTTTTTTTTGACATTGCTTATTTTCTATGATTTATTGGTTTTCTTTAGGAAATAAATGATGGAATATTTCGTTTACTTTGTAGTATGATCACTAAAAAAGAAGTCATGACAGATAATTATTGTGTTATTATGGGTGGAGGTATTGGTAGCAGATTCTGGCCATTCAGCCGTGAGACTTATCCAAAACAATTTCTTGACATGTTTGGCACGGGACGTTCGTTGTTGCAAATGACAGTTGACCGGTTTTCCAAGATTATCCCTATGGAGAACATATATATTGTTACGAACGAACTTTATGCTCCCTTGGTAAGGAAACAGCTGCCTGAACTGAAAGATAAACAGGTATTGCTTGAGCCTTCGAGAAGAAATACAGCTCCTTGTATTGCCTATGCTTCTTATCATATCAGAGCGTGTAATCCCAATGCAAATATCGTAGTAGCTCCTTCTGATCATTTAATTTTAAAGGAAGATGTTTTCCTGAGAGACATTAAAAAGGGGTTAGATTTTGTAAAGCATAATAACGCCTTAGTTACCTTAGGGGTTAAGCCCAGCAGACCTGAAACCGGATATGGTTATATTCAAAGTGATGAAGAGGCTATTGGTAATTTCAATAAGGTTAAAACTTTTACAGAGAAACCTAATACTGAATTAGCTCAGGTGTTTTTTGAAAGTGGAGAGTTTTTCTGGAACTCAGGACTCTTTCTATGGAATGTATCTTCTATACTAAGTGCGTTTGAACGTTTTTTACCGGATATTACTGCGAGATTCAACTTAGGTCTTGATAAGTTTAATACTTCGGAAGAAAAGACCTTTATAGACGAAAACTTTGCTTATTGCCAAAACATCTCCATAGATTATGGAATAATGGAAAAGGCAGACAATGTATATATGCTTGGTGTTGACTTTGGCTGGGCTGATCTGGGAACGTGGGGATCTTTGTTTGATATTGCCAACAAAGATGACAAGAACAATGCGCTATTAAAGAGTAATGCCATGCTTTATGATAGCAGCAACAATCTGATTGCTTTAGGCGACAAAGATAAATTGGCCGTAGTACAAGGTTTAGATGGTTATATTATTGCTGATTCGGGCAATGTGTTGCTTATTTGCAAAAAAGAGGACGAACATAGAATCAAACAATTTGTAGCTGATGCTCATTTAAAGTTCGGCAAGGAATTTAATTAAGATTTTAAGGATTCAAATAACAATAAAAAAGGCCGCTCTGTCTCAGAGGGGCCTTTTTTCTAAGGTTAACAAATTTTATGAGTAAAAACCACTAATGAATCAATTTGTTTCGTCTAAAAATCCGTTGAGCTGATTTAGCCCACGAATACGGTTGCAAAGATAGATAAATTCTTATTCAACAAAAAAGTTTTCTGCTTATTTGTATTCAGACCGTATGTTTTCTGCTGTCTGCGCTAATTCTTCTTGAGTTACCTTTATCTTTTCTTTACCGAAATAAATATCCGATTCTTTTTGAATCGGCACAAGATGAATATGTGCATGTGGCACTTCCAGACCGATGACTGTTAATCCGATTCTTTTACAAGGAATGGCTCTTTGTTGCGCCTTAGCGACTTTCTTTGCAAAAGCCATCATTCTTCCCAACAAATCATCATTCAGATCAAAAATATAATCAATTTCTTGTTTAGGAACAACCAATGTATGTCCCGCAGCAATAGGATTTATATCTAAAAAAGCGAAAAATTCACTGTCTTCTGCAATTTTATGACATGGGATTTCGCCATTAATAATTCTACTAAAAATAGTTGCCATGTGCTATATGAATTAGATAGAAATATCCATGATTTCAAAACTCATCATCCCCGAAGGAACAGCTATCTCAACGATCTCTCCTTTTTTCTTTCCCAAAAGACCTTGAGCAATAGGTGTACTGATTGCTATTTTACCTTCCTTTAAGTTGGCTTCCGAATCAGAAACTAACGTGTAAGTCATTACAGCATTATTTTTTGTATTCTTAATTTTTACCTTGTTCAATATTTGCACCTCGTCTGTTTTCACACGGGATTCATCTATAAAGCGTGCATTCGCTATAAGACCTTTGAGTTGAGCTATTTTTGCTTCCATCAGGCCTTGGGCTTCTTTTGCTGCATCATATTCTGCATTCTCCGACAAGTCGCCCTTATCGCGCGCTTCCGCAATCTGAGCTGATATTTCAGGGCGTTTTACCGTTTCTAAGTATGTCACTTCAGCTAACAATTTATTGTAGCCTTCTTCTGTCATATAAGTAACTGCCATATTAAATTCTCCTTTATCTTAATTTTGTGAATTTCTCAATAAAAAAAGAATCCCGACCAAACCTTGTGATCGGAACTCTCGTTGTTTCTAATACAATGCAAATATATATAATATCAGATTGTTCTCCAAACGGAGGTCAATGCTTTATAACACAAATTGTTCTGTTTTATCTATTTACTATAAAACAGCCTTTAGATCTGCTTCTAATGTCTTTATGTCTTCTATACGCTTTACAAGATTACCTTTCTTATCCAGAAGGAACAATGCCGGTAATTGCTTAACATTGTATATAGCGGCTGCTTGCGAATAAACATTTTGCGGATCACGGACACAAGTCCAGGGCAGTTTACTTGACACATTCATCCATAGATGCTCATCTGTATCTAAGGATATTTGATAAATCTTCAGCCCCTTATTACTATATTTTTCATAAAGCTCCCCTAAAAGCATATTCAATGAAGGAGACCATTCTGTCTGATAAGCGGTAAAATTAACAATCACAGACGATCCTGTAGCAACAGTCGCTAATTTTACTTTTTCTCCTTTTAAATTAGGTAACTCAATGTCAATAAAATTGACTTCTTTTGTCTCAATATCGTCAAAATCAATTTGTCTTTGACTACGAATAACCTTGATAGATTGCAAGGCAAGATTATATAAATGTTTCGTTCTGGCGCTATTCGGATAATAGTGATCATAACTCGTTGCTACTGCGCTATAGGCTTTTGAATCATCCTTATCATATAAATCAAAAAACAACAATCCATCTACTTGTTGGAACAAAGCAAAATAAGCCGCAGTTGACATCGGTGCTCCATAAATATATTTGCGGGCTACTTCTTTATAAGCTTTTGCCGTTTCTATCACTTTATCCTTATATACACTATCTTCAATCAGCTCTGCTTCATATTCCTTCCTGAGCTTGTTGATTTCCACATTTGCATCTAACTGCGCTAACGTAATACTTTTTATTGCTTTTGCATTTTCTGAACCTTCTACAGAATATGAGGTTGCAAATGTCCCTGCATCAGCAACAAAACTCACGACTTCGGTTGAGTCAATAGAAAAATTAATCAATTGATTGTTTAGCCTTAATCTGTAGAAGTCGGGATAATCAGGTTTGGGAGATTTAAATTTAAACTTGCCTGTATTTGTAAGTTTAATAGAGTCTAATAAAGTAACATTTGAGATACCCACATTCTCAAGATATAGCATTTGCTTGTCTCCTCCGGAGATAACCCCTTTAACCGTGAAATTAGTTGAATCACCACAGGCCGTTAAAAGCATACACAATATGCCAAACAGAACAAACAGCAACGAAGATAAGTGTTTCATTTATTTAAATTTTATTATGAATGCAAATATACATTATTTGCCATATAAATACATAGCGCTCTACCGGTATTTATTATCAAAAAGACATAGAATATAAGCTTTGTTGTGAAAACCTGTCATATCTGCTATTAAAAACAGACAGGCTTTTGTCCTCAAAAAGGGACATCGCGCGCTTTTTATTTTCATTTACATCCATTTAGCGCAAACTTTCATTACATTTGCAACAATTTTATAGATAAAAAATAAGAAAAGAAGATTATGCTTAATCCAATTAACAAGACGATCAAGTTAGGTGATGGAAGGTCCATTACCATCGAGACCGGGAAATTGGCTAAACAAGCGGACGGAGCCGTTACTGTAAGAATGGGTAATACGGTTTTACTCGCTACCGTTTGTGCAGCAAAAGATGCAAATCCCGGTGTTGATTTCATGCCGCTTCAAGTAGAGTACAAAGAAAAATTTTCAGCATTAGGACGTTTCCCTGGTGGATTTACAAAAAGGGAAGGCCGTGCATCAGATTATGAAATTCTCACTTCACGTTTAGTGGACCGTGCATTGCGTCCATTATTTCCGGATGATTACCACGCAGAAGTTTATGTAAATATTATTTTATTCTCAGCAGATGGAGAAGATATGCCGGATGCTTTAGCCGGATTGGCTGCTTCGGCTGCTCTTGCTGTATCAGATATACCATTTAACGGACCGATTTCTGAAGTACGTGTGGCACGTGTTGATGGAAACTTTATCATAAATCCCACCTTCTCTCAATTGGAAAAAGCAGATATCGATATAATGGTCGGTGCTACAATGGACAATATAATGATGGTAGAAGGCGAAATGAGCGAAGTTCAGGAAGAAGAAATGCTTGAAGCCATCAAGATTGCTCATGAAGCCATCAAAGAACAATGTAAACTACAACTTGAATTATCTGAAGCTTGTGGCAAATTGACAAAACGCGAGTATTGTCACGAAGAAAACGATGAAGAGTTGCGTAAGGATGTTCACGATAAATGTTATGCGAAAGCATATGCTGTAGCCACTTCAGGAACAGGAAAGCATGAACGTGGAGAAGCTTTTGAAAATATAGTTGCAGAATATAAAGCATCTTTGTCTGAAGAAGAATTAGCAACAAAAGCTGAAATGATAGGACGCTACTATCATGACGTTGAAAAAGAGGCTATGCGTCGTGCAATCTTAGATGAAGGGAAACGTCTTGATGGTCGTAAAACCACGGAGGTTCGTCCTATCTGGACAGAGATTGACTGTTTGCCCGGCCCGCACGGATCAGCAATTTTCACACGCGGTGAAACGCAGTCTTTGACTACTGTTACATTAGGTACTAAAGCTGACGAAAAGTTAGTTGACGACGTACTCAATCATGGAAAAGAACGTTTTCTCTTGCATTATAACTTCCCTCCGTTCTCAACCGGAGAAGCCAAAGCTTCACGCGGTATCGGTCGTCGTGAGATTGGTCATGGAAACCTTGCTCATCGTGCATTAAAACGTATGATACCTTCAGACTATCCCTATGTAGTACGTGTAATTTCCGACATTCTTGAATCTAACGGTTCATCTTCAATGGCTACCGTTTGTGCCGGCACATTGGCACTTATGGATGCAGGAGTAAAAATCAAAAAGCCGGTTTCCGGAATTGCTATGGGATTAATCTCAGAGAACAAGGGGACAAACTATGCCATTCTTTCGGACATTCTGGGAGACGAAGATCATTTAGGAGATATGGACTTCAAGGTAACAGGAACAAAAGATGGTATTACGGCAACACAAATGGACATTAAGGTTGATGGTTTATCATATGAAATTCTTGAAAACGCATTGGCACAGGCAAAAGCAGGCCGTATGCATATTCTAGGGAAGATCACTGATTGCATTGCAGAGCCGCGTGCAGAACTCAAGCCTCATGCTCCGCGTATTGAAACACTTACAATTGGCAAAGAATTCATCGGAGCAGTTATCGGACCGGGTGGAAAAATCATTCAGGGTATTCAGGAAAAAACCGGAGCTACTATTACAATAGAAGAAGTGGACGGATTTGGACAGATTGAGATTTCCGGAACAAATAAAGACACGATTGACGCTGCAATGAGAGCAATCAAGGGAATTGTTGCTGTGCCGGAAGTAGGAGAAGTTTACGAAGGTAAAATTTCGTCAGTAATGCCTTATGGTGCATTCGTGGAATTTATGCCAGGGAAAGATGGGTTGCTTCATATCTCTGAAATAGATTGGAAGAGATTAGAAACAGTAGAGCAAGCCGGATTAAAAGAAGGAGATACAATTCAGGTGAAATTAGTGGATGTTGACAGTAAGACCGGGAAGTTTAAACTTTCGCGAAAAGTACTTCTTCCTAAACCTGAAGGATACGAAGAGCGCCCACCACGTACTGAACGCCCACCAAGAGGTGAACATCGCGGACCACGCCCTGAACGCAGACAGGATTAATAATTAATAATAGACAGAAAGCTGTTTTCTTTTTAGGGAACAGCTTTTTTGTTTGCCTATACCATAAGAATATACCGATAGATAAGGGAATCATTAGCCCCCCCTAACGCTTTAGCACATGCTACAGGTCTCATAGAACAAAAAAATATGGTGAAAACAGGTCTTATAACTGGGATAATTGGTTTAATTTTGGGCTACATTTTATTAATCACATTAGGAATTAATGGTTTACTATAAATAATATGCTAATCCCATGAAAAAGACACAACCTGTTTTTGCATTCTTATTTACATTTTTATTCACGACATCTTTTACTAACCTATATGCAAGTGAAGCCGACCTTGCGATTCCGGATTTACACGAAGGTGCATTTCATATTTGGGGAAATTCCGTTTCCGCCTGGGATTTTCTCTTTTACGGAGCATTAATCATTTTAGGAACATTAGGGTTTAGCCTCTTTTTATTTAATCAGATAAAAAAAATGCCTTCTCATAACTCTATGCTGAAGGTGGCAAATACGATTTACGAAACTTGTCGTACCTATTTGCTTCAACAAGGAAAGTTTTTATTGATGCTATTCGGTCTGGTTGCCATTGTTCTGTGTGTTTACTTTTTTGGACTTGCAGGAGAAAGCTTCTCGGTTGTTATTCAAGTACTCCTCTTTTCTATTGTAGGTATGTCCGGCTCTTATGCTGTCGCCTGGTATGGAATAAGAGTAAATACATATGCAAATGCGCGAACGGCCTTTGCTGCTCTTCGCGGTCGTCCATTAGATGTAGTCAATATACCACTAAGAGCAGGAATGAGTGTAGGACTATTTCTTATTTCTCTGGAATTAGTGATGATGGTCTTTATTTTGCTTTTCGTTCCTCGTGAAATTGTTGGAATATGTTTCCTTGGTTTTGCGATCGGAGAATCTCTCGGAGCAAGCGCCCTGCGTATTGCCGGAGGTATTTTCACTAAAATAGCCGATATCGGTTCGGATTTGATGAAAGTTGTTTTTAAGGTAAAAGAAGATGATCCGCGAAATCCGGGCGTGATAGCCGATTGTACAGGAGACAATGCGGGAGACAGCGTAGGTCCTACTGCAGACGGTTTTGAAACATACGGGGTAACGGGAGTAGCGTTAATCTCTTTTATAACTCTGGCTGTAACAGACCCGGATATGCAAGCGAAATTAATTGTATGGATATTTGGAATGCGCTTTCTTATGGATTTCCTTTCCGGTTGTTCCTTTTTCATCAACCAGGCTATATCGGAAAGACTTTATGGGAACAAGAAGTCGTTTGATTTCGAAGCACCATTAATGCGTCTGATCTGGATTGCTGCCATTCTCTGTATTTCTGCTTCATTTTTTATGAGTTATCTGCTTCTGGATGATATTGCTGTTTCAGGATTGTGGTGGAAGTTAGCGGTAATAATAAGCTGTGGTACACTTGCGGCTGTACTTATTCCTGAATTTACGAAGATATTTACAAGCTCTAAGTCAAAGCATGTTCAGGAAATTGTGACAGCTTCGCGCGAAGGAGGAGCTTCATTAAATATATTATCGGGGATTGTCGCCGGAAATTTCAGTGCGTTCTGGACTGGATTATTGATTGTTGGTTTGATGGGCTTAGCTTATTTTACTGCCGGATTAGGTTTAAGTGAAGTATTAGGGCCTCATGCCTCTATCTTTGCGTTCGGGTTAGTAGCGTTCGGATTTCTTTGTATGGGGCCGGTTACTATTGCTGTTGACAGTTATGGTCCGGTGACCGATAATGCCCAGTCCGTTTTTGAGCTATCCCAGATTGAACAGATTCAAGGCATTGAAGCAGAAATAGAAAAAGACTTTGGATTTAATCCTGATTTTGAAACGGGCAAACACTATTTAGAAGCAAACGACTCTGCGGGAAACACATTCAAAGCCACGGCAAAGCCTGTGTTGATAGGCACGGCTGTTGTAGGAGCAACGACTATGATCTTTTCGATCATTCTCTTATTGGAAAAAGCCGGATTATTAAGTCTTTCGCTAACCGATGCACCTGTACTACTGGGACTCATTTGTGGTGGTGCGGTTATTTTCTGGTTTAGCGGTGCTTCTATGCAAGCCGTGACAACAGGAGCATACCGAGCTGTGGAATATATAAAACGCACGTTCAACATGAATAAAAAAGAAGCTGATATCGAAGATTCTAAATCTGTGGTAAAGATTTGTACGCAATATGCACAAAAGGGAATGTGGAATATTTTCTTAGCTTTGATATCTTTAACCTTGTCTTTTGCGTTTATGGATCCGAATTTCTTTGTTGCGTATCTTGTTTCGATTGCTGTCTTCGGCTTATTTCAGGCAATTTATATGGCGAATGCCGGAGGGAGTTGGGATAATGCAAAGAAAGTGGTAGAAGTGGATCTTAAAGAGAGAAACACACCGCTTCACGAAGCGGCCGTTATCGGAGATACTGTTGGCGATCCTTTCAAGGACACATCCTCTGTTTCGCTCAATCCGATAATTAAGTTTTCTACCTTGTTTGGGTTATTGGCTACTGAAATCTGTATTGAAATGAAGGCGAACCCCGGACATGACTATTCCGCTTTTATCGCTATACCGTTTCTGTTAATCGGACTTTATTTTGTATGGCGTTCGTTTTATAAAATGCGGATACCGGTGAAATGATTTTTTTTAATTAAGGTAAACATATGAGAAATTTTTTAGTAACACTTGTATTATTTTGTGGTATAACCACTGTTGTAGTAAAAGCCCAGATGAAACCAGCCATCCCGTCTGATCCGAAAATCGAGAAACGGGTTGAGGCTCTGCTTAAGAAAATGACTTTAGAAGAAAAAGTCGGTCAGATGTGTGAAATCACGATTGATGTGATAACCGACTTTGAAAGTCCCAACGATTTTAAACTGAGTGAAGCGCAGCTTGACACGGTTATCGGGAAGTATAAAGTCGGTTCTATCCTGAATGTTCCGCTTAGCGTTGCCCAGAAAAAAGAGAAATGGGCGGAGACGATCAAAAAGATTCAGGATAAATCATTAAAAGAAATCGGAATCCCTTGTATCTATGGGGTGGATCAGATTCATGGAACGACTTACACACTGGATGGAACACTCTTTCCTCAGGGGATAAATATGGCTGCGACGTTTAATCGTGAGCTTATGCATCGTTCGTCTGAAATCTCGGCTTACGAGACAAAGGCTTGTTGTATTCCCTGGACATATGCTCCGGTGATGGATTTAGGACGTGATCCACGTTGGGCGCGCATGTGGGAAAGTTTTGGAGAAGACAGTTATGTGAACGCTCAAATGGCTTCGCAGTCGGTCAGAGGTTTCCAGGGGGATGATCCCAATAATATCGGGAAATATCATGTGGCGACCAGCCTTAAACACTTTATGGGATATGGCGTTCCTGTTTCAGGGAAAGACCGTACTCCTTCTTCTATCTCGACAATCGATTTGCGCGAAAAACATTTTGCTCCTTTTCTTGAATGTATCCGCAACGGTGCTCTGACACTCATGGTTAATTCCGGAGTAAACAATGGGATGCCTTTTCATGCCAATAAAGAATTGTTGACCGGTTGGCTGAAAGAAGACCTGAACTGGGACGGAATGATTGTTACCGATTGGGCAGATATCAATAATCTTTGCACGCGCGACCATATTGCGGCAACGAAGAAAGAGGCGATAAAAATAGCGATCAATGCCGGTATCGACATGTCGATGGTTCCCTACGAAGTGAGCTTCTGTACTTATCTGAAAGAATTGGTTGAAGAAGGCGAAGTACCTATGGCGCGCATCGATGACGCCGTACGACGCGTGCTTCGACTGAAATACCGTTTGGGTTTGTTTGAAAATCCTTATTGGGATAGTAAAGAATACGATAAATTCGGCAGTAGCGAGTTTGCCCAAGTCGCATTGAATGCAGCGGAAGAGTCTTTGGTCTTGCTGAAAAATGAATCAAACGTGCTCCCTTTAGCAAAAGGAAAAAAAATATTGCTGACAGGTCCTAACGCCAACTCCATGCGTTGCCTGAACGGCGGTTGGTCTTATTCCTGGCAGGGAGACCGGGCTGATGAATGTGCGCAGGCGTATAACACCATCTACGAAGCTCTTGGTAACAAATACGGACAAGGCAACATTATCTATGAACCGGGTATAACCTATGCAACCGGTAAAGGTGCGCTATGGTGGCAGGAGAATGAGCCGGAAATAGAAAAAGCAGTACAGGCGGCTGCTTCGGCAGATGTGATTATCGCTTGCGTAGGTGAAAATTCGTATTGTGAAACACCGGGTAATCTGACAGATCTGAATCTTTCGGCCAACCAGAAAGAGTTAGTAAAGGCTTTAGCCGCAACTGGAAAGCCGGTAATCTTAGTGCTGAACGAAGGTCGTCCGCGAATTATCAACGAGATAGTTCCTTTGGTACAAGCCGTTGTCCATATCATGTTACCGGGAAATTACGGAGCCGACGCGTTGGCTAATCTTTTAGCAGGAGATGCTAACTTCAGCGGGAAATTACCCTTTACATATCCTCGTTTGATTAATTCTTTGGCTACTTACGACTATAAACCCTGTGAAAACATGGGGCAGATGGACGGAAATTACAACTACGATGCAATAATGGATGTGCAATGGCCTTTCGCGGCAGGATTAAGTTATACGTCCTACAAATACAGCAACTTCAGCGTAAACCGTTCTGATTTTAGCGCAGATAACGAATTAACGTTCAGTATTGATGTGACAAATACGGGAAAAGTAGCCGGAAAGGAAACTGTACTTTTATATTCCAGTGACTTAGTTGCAAGTATAACTCCGGATAATATTCGTTTGCGTGGTTTTGAAAAAGTTGCGCTTCAGCCCGGGGAAACAAAAACGGTGACTATGAAACTGAAAGGAAGCGATCTCGCTTTTGTCGGTTATGACGGGAAATGGATACTTGAAAAAGGCGACTTCCGCATGACTTGTGGAAATGAGAAGCTGATGATCCAATGTACCGATACGAAAAAATGGGAAACCCCAAACAAGTAATATCGACTTTCTGTAAACAAAAAGAGACGCTCTAAAAAAACATCATGTATTTTTTAGAGCGTCTCTTTTTATTTTATTGTTAAAAAACTCAGGAATCATCCTCTCGGTATTCCAGAATATCACCCGGCTGACAATCCAATTCCTTGCAGATCGCTTCCAGCGTAGAAAAGCGTATCGCTTTCGCCTTGCCTGTTTTAAGCACAGACAGATTTGCCGGGGTTATATCCACACGTTCCGCCAGTTCTCCGAGCGAAATTTTTCGCTTGGCCATCATCACATCCAGATTTACTATAATTGGCATTCTTCTTGTTTTTTAATCACATACCTTGTAGCTCGATAGGACTTAAAGCCTGAATACCTTCCTGAGGTTTGGCATTATAAAGCACTTTGAAAAGTTCGAATTTTTCACCTAAGGTATTTTTTATTAAGTTGATTTTCATTTCGTCTAATTGCTTTTCCAATAGTTCAGTAAAGAAATCTTTATTGGCATTATAAGCGAAAACACTATAATCTTCTAATTCGGCAAGTTCTGCGGCTGTTTCAATGGCCGTACCAACATTCCCTAATTTATCTACAAGACCTCTTTCTAATGCCTGTTCGCCGGTCCATACCCTTCCCTGAGCAATAAAATCAATTTCCTCTTTAGTCATTCCACGACCTTCAGCGCAACGGGTAAGGAATAAATCATAGGTACGTTCTACGTTAGCCTGAATTAATGCCTTCTCCTGATCCGTCATTGGGCGTGTAAGATTTCCTAAATCGGCTAATTCATTGGTTTTTACTACATCGGTGGTTACCCCTATTTTTTCAGCAGTTCCTGTAAAGTTTGGTATTATACCATAGACTCCGATTGAACCGGTAAGTGTAGTTGGTTCTGCTACGATTTGATTAGCAGCGCATGAGATATAATATCCACCTGAAGCAGCATAACTTCCCATAGAAACGACAACAGGTTTTTTCTGTTTCAGTTCGTACACCTGTTTCCATATCTGTTCGGAGATATAGGCACTTCCTCCACGAGAATTTACACGGAAAACGACCGCTTTAACCTCGTCATCGTCATTAAGTTTACGAAACTCGTCAACCATTTTCTCGGAAATAGTCTGTTCATCCATGCCGAAAGAAGAACTACCGGAAGATTCCTGGATAATTCCTTCCGCATATAAAATTGCTATTTTATCTTCTTTTACTTTTGTCTTATCTTTGATACGGCTCATCTGACTTACATCGGCCGTTTTAAATTTATCTTCCTCTGCCTGTCCCGCTAACGCCTTAACAGCATTTTCTGCCTCGTAACGATAACGAATAGCATCTACCAACTGGTATTCTAATGCCGTCTCAGCTTTATCTATAAAATGACCGTCATTAATAAACTCATTCAACCTTTCTTCCGAGATACGACGACTTTGAAGAATAGCAGAAGTCATATTCTTCCATATACTTTGTTGAAAAGAAGTTATCTGTTCTCTGTTTGCATCGCTATATTTCTTTAAGAAGTAAGGCTCAACAGCTCCTTTGAATGTGCCGACCTTGAAAATTTCATATTTGACACCAACTTTTTCAGCCAGTTCAGGGTAAAAGATGCCGATAGACGATAAGCCGGTCAGGTAAATATTTCCTAAAGGATTAACAAAAACAGAGTCGGCCATACTTGCGATATAATACCCGCCCTGTGTATAGGCATCTGAATAAGAAACGATAAATTTACCGCTTTCTTTAAATTCCCCTAAAGCATCACGTATAGCACTTGCTGTTGCCGGAGAAACAGATGTTTGTCCCATTTCAAGATAAATACCTTTAATATTGTCATTTTCTTTTGCTACACGAATGGAACGAAGGATTTTAGACAAAGACAAGGACTCCTTCTCGCCCATAAGTTCCAAAAAAGGATTGGTAACGTTGTTTTCAACGATTTCACCATCTAAGGAGAGTTTGAATACCGTGTTTTTTTTCGGTTTGTATTCCGAATCGCCACTACTGCTTGCAATACTGACAAAAAGACCAAATACAGCCACACTTACCATAATAGTTACTCCTATTAATACACCGAATGTGGATGCAAAAACATTCTTAAAAAATTGTTTCATAAATCTGTTTTATTAATTGTTATTATATTGTTAAATCCTGTTCTTCTTTCATCTTTAAGCCTATAGAAAAAGACTCTGCTATAACGAATGAAATCAATCCATAAATCCAGTACGAAGAAAGAAACCACTCACCCGAAGCAAGTTTATAATTGTCAAATTCAAAAAAAACCTGCGTTCGTTGAAACATATAATATTGATCAATACCATACATCAAGGCAAGAACAAAAAACGATATTCCCATAAGTCGAAGTTTTAAGATTGTCGATTGTTCAAAAAATTTCGCCGATTGAATTGCTGTAATTATTTTATAAAAACAAATTAGAATCACAACAAAAGAAATAAGACTCAGAAAACCGAATAAAAGAGTTCTTATTTCTGCCCACCAAGGTTCTTTCTCATTAGCATAAACAATAATCTCATGATATTCGGCCGGACAATATTGTCCTGTTCTTTTATTAAGAATCGAGTCTTTCGGCATAAAATTATCAGTATCAAGCAAAAGCGTCATAGAATGACGTTCTCCTATTTTTTGTGTAAAATGATCCGGATCACGATGATGATATCCTTCGTTAAATCCTTGACTGAAACTTCCTGATCCCTTATACATTTCGTAACCGAGTGCTGCAGTAAAAACAACCATCAGAAGTAAACTGTATATCTTTAATCTTGTTTTCATTGATACTATTTTATATTGTTTTAGGGCTTGTTTTTATCGTTTATCGATATGCAAATAAAAATAGTTTTTTTTGAATAACCAAATATTTTCGATAAAAAAATATTGATATTCGATAAAACATTATTGAGATAAGACTTGTTTGTTTCCCTTGAGCGTTTGTAAGTCATACCTTAAGAACGGGTTTAAACATAGCAATGATGTTTATATTTTTTATTCGCAAACTTGAGAAAACCGAGTCGATATGGAAAATTCTGATGGGGTATTCAAGAGAAAAAGGTACTTAAAAAGTGGACAAAAACCAGGTTTGATTGTCTAAAAAAAGCCCGTTTTTTGTCTGTTGAAAATCAACATAAAAATACCTTAAAAATATAAAGGATATTTTTGCAAAAATATCCTTTATATTTTCCAAAATAACCTTTATATTTTTTTATTTATTCTAATGAGTTGATTCATTATTTAAACACCATAGTTTGAAACACAAAAAAGGGGTGACCTCACGGCGACCCCTTCTCTTTAACTTTGTGTGTTTTGTGTTTATTTATTGAAAAATATTGTTGTAGTTTGATACAGGCAAATTCATTTCCTGCACATTCAGACTGAAATCTTTTTTTGTTTTGTCCCACATAGCATATACAGAGTGGATTTCACTGCTATCTGCATTGTATGTGTAGGTTGTCTGATAAAAAGGATCCCAGTCCTCAGATTTGCTATTCCAACGAAAGGCTTTTTTCTTCATTACTTTTCCGGCTTCATTGTAAGCAAATTCATATTTCACCTCTTTGTTCAAAAGGCCTTTATCCTGAAGAAATACTACTTTGGAAATTACTTTTCCATTTTCTTCTTTTGTATCATAAATATAATTACGTGGAGAAGACGCGCTTATCGCAAGACTGCATATAAACATTGCAACAAGAGCAAAAATACTTTTCGTTAATACAGACTTTTTCATGACGATTTGTTTTTATTAAATTGTAATGCAAACATACGAGTAGTTTAGATATCCTGCAATAGTTTGTTTACAAATTGTCACCTAATTATCCATATTTAACTAATTTAAGACCTTTTTTATGGAAAATAGAGATGCGCGAATGTTGATTTATTATCGTTTCAAGCTGTAAGTCAACCACAACGCATAAAAAACAAGAAAACACAACATTAAGACTATGTTTTTCAACAGATGATGTTTTTAACAATTAAATTACGAATCGTAAGTTGAAGACTATTTTATCCAATTCCGGATCTACACCCGACCCAAATAATCATCCACAAAATAATTCAGGAATTTATTAAAACGATATAGTTTTTGATAATCAGAAAGACTCTTCTCAACCCAATCTTTCTGCGTAAAAAAATGGTCGGGTTTATAGGACACAACGGCAAAGTCCTTGTGGCGAATAATATCATTATAAATAGAATCAGGATATCCTGCAGGGTTACGTTTTAGCACTTCCCCATCCAGGCCCGGGAATACTTTCTTGAAAGAGGGATCTTCCAAAATTTCAACAAATTCGTCTATCTGATTAAATATTTCTTGTCTTAGTTTTTTTAATAAGGGTGCCGGAGGCATCCATACTCCACCGGACAACAAACATCTACCCGGCTCCAGATGAAAATAATATCCGGCACGTTCGCTTCCTCTTCCTCCTTGCGATATGTAGGCTGAGAAATGCGTTTTATATGGTGTTTTGTCGGGAGAAAACCGGATGTCCCGATAAATGCGAAACAAACAATTCTTAGCTTCTAATCCGGCAATATCCGTATCAAAAAGAGAGATGCGATTAATTAGCTGCTGCACCTCATCAATAAATCCTGCCTTTAGTGCTTCATATCTGGATTTATTTTCCTGAAACCATTCGCGGTAGTTATTTTCTTTTAATTCTGAAAGGAATTGTAATACTTCTGCATTCATTTTTTTCGGATTTTAATACACAAACATACGAATATTGTCAGAAGTAATAACCAAGATTCATATAGAACTGCACCTTGTCGGTCTGATCGGAAATACCAAGACTGGCATTTAGCGGACCGGCAACGCTGTTAAATCCGTATCCAATACTTCCGCCCCAGATATGCTTACCATCTGTTATGTTTTCAAGACGATCATGGTGCATTCCAAAATTACCGATAAGCGAAATGAAATGATTATTCCCGATTCGTTGCCGTAATTGTATTTTCCCAATCAGTATCGAATTGGAGGTAACTTCCATTCGGTTAATGCCGGTAAAAGGCATTTGTTGAGGTAAATACTTGCTAAACACTTCTCCTCCTAATACATTAAGATAAGGATAGGCGGGGTTGTCTCCAAGCAGAGTTCGTCCATAGACAAAGGGTAGCAGGCTTAGATGTGAACTGAGCGGAATGACTGTTGATGCACAAGCAGAAAGGGAGGAAAATGGCGACTTTCCTTTATATTTCAGAAAGTTGTCCGTATGAATCTCATACTGAGCACGGAAAGAAACACCCTTGTTTGGGAAATAACCGCGATCAAAGGTCTCGAAATGAGCCAGAGCAAAATAATTTATAAAATCTTCGGGTTTCAGATGATATTCTTGCGAGCCTTCAGAATATAAGAATCTGTTATAGTCATAATATTCATACCGGATACCGGCCTGAAACTTGAAGTTCAGCCAGTTCATATCTGTATATCCGAACTCGGCAAGATGGTGAAGATAGGTGGTATTGTAGAACTTTTCCCCTTTTTGATAGATGTCTATGTCTTTGTAATCTAACATGTAGGCGATATTAAAATTACGAAGCGGATTGTTCTCGATGGTGTAATCAAGCCGGGCATACGAACTTTCGCTGACACGCCCTGTAATGGCAAACTGCGAACGAAACCGCGAACGATAATCCAATGTTGCATTCAACAAAATAGCCATGATCTCCTCCGTGTCAAAACGCACGCCCAGATTTAAGGAACTCATCGCCTTTGCTTCTGTACTTAGAATCAATTCATCCTGATTCTGGCCGGATAGTTTATAGCTTACATTTGAATACAGATCTGTTCCAATAATTATATCCATTGCCCTTTTTAATTGAGCAATGGTTGTGTAACTATTCTCTTTTAACTTGCAAAGTTTAAGAAGCCAGTTCTCATCTCTCGGATCAATGCCGGCAAAACTTATTGAACGGATATAGAATGTTTCATCACAATTTGAGGTCGGGTCTTTTGAATACGCTCTTTTTTCTTGCTTAAAATCATCGGAGATACCTATTTTTTTCTTTAAAGCAATCAACTCATTCCATCTTGCGCGCGCTTCTTGTTCTCCTCTGTTTATTAAAGTATCCAGAGCTATCGAGTTAAAGCTGGCAGCATTATAGGGAGACATATTAGGACGAAGCAGCAGATCCGTCATCTCCTTATTCTTTTCATACTTTTCATTGCCGTGCAGCGCAATAATCTGGCCGATAACATCACCGGGAGTATTGATTTGCTTCAGTTTCTTCAAATCACTGGTGCCAAGATCAATACCTATAATTATTTCCGCCCCCATCCGGCGAGCTATATCGGCAGGGTAATTATTATTTAATCCACCATCTACCAAGACCATGCTATCCAAGCGGACAGGAGTAAATACCGCGGGGATGGCCATGCTTGCCCTCATGGCAAGAGGGAGACTTCCTTGGGTAAAGACGTATTCTTTGCCATCCACAACATCTACAGCTACGCAGGCAAATGACTTTTGAAATGAACCAAAATCAACAGCATCGTGATAGCCAATCGTGAGATTAGAAAAAAGATTTTGAAGGTTTTGTCCTTTTATCACACCTTGTATTGTGCGGTCTTTTTTTTCTTTTCCAAAGGGAAGGGAGAGTATATAACGTTCGGATACTTCTTTTTCGGGGAATGACTGACTACTGCGTGCAATCCGGTCACTTAGCAACATTGTCCAATCTTGCGCTTTTACAATACTATCAATCTTTTCCGGAGTATAACCAATCGAGTAAAGTCCGCCAACGATAGCGCCCATACTGGTTCCTACCACATAGTCAATCGGAATACCAGCCTTTTCAATAACTTTCAGAGCACCAATATGGGAGACGCCTTTTGCTCCCCCACCTCCCAAAACAACGGCAACTTTTTTCCGTTCACCTGCTGCAGATTGAAATACAATGATGATAAGCAGAAAAATAGACAAGATTTTTTTCATCCACTAAGTGTTTACAGCAGACAAAAATAACCGCTTTACGCGACTTAAACAAGTAGGCTTTCCATATCTATTTGGTCAGAATAAAGAGCAAGGCTGATTTATCAATTTAATAATTGTCGAAAAGCTTCGACCGCGCCAGCATACAAGCGCCAATAACGCCTGCTTTATCTTTCAACTTAGACAGAACAATAGTAGAATCTTTATTTACCAAGTTAAGAGAATACTTTTTTACTGCCGTTTTTATCGGCTGCATAATATAATCCTCCGTAGCGGAAACTGTCCCTCCGATAATGACCATCTCCGGATTAAAGATATTAATAAGTCCCGCAATCTGACTTCCCAATTTCTGACCGATTTCCTCAACAAGATCAATACAGAGAATATCTTCTTTATTTACAGCTTCTATTATATCATCCAAAGTAATCGGTTCCTCATTCGTAATTTGAGCAGAAAGCGAAGAAGAAGCCCCCTTACTCACCTGCTCATATAACCTTCTATGCATTGCACTTCCCGAAGCCTCCGTCTCAAGGCAGCCCTTTTTGCCGCAATGACATAGAATCTCGTTATCATAAGTCTTCACATGCCCGAACTCTCCCGCAAACCCGGATTTTCCGGTATATATCTTTCCATTAATAATAATACCTATAGCTAAGCCCCAGCTTATATTTATGAAGATGACGTTTTTCTCATTATTTACACATCCTGCCAGGTATTCACCATAAGTCATGGCACGCGTATCATTATCAATCGTAACCTTATAGCCCAACCTTTCGTTTAAAATATCACTAAGAGGAATTTCATTAAAATAAAAAATACTATAACTATAACCGGATTCGGGATTTACCCTCCCTGAAATATTAACATCTATATTTAATATCTTATGTTTATCTACCCGTTGACGATCAATAAACTTAGTAATAATAGAACACAAATCATCTAATGCCTTTTGCGTATTTTCCAATTGATACGGAATACCCATCTTCAAGTCAACCATTTCACCTTTGAAGTTAATCAGTCCGATATTGATAGCAAACTGCTTAATGTCAACTCCGATAAAATACCCCGACTTAGGATTAAGGCCATAAAGATTAGGATATCGTCCACCGGCGGTTTCTAATTTTCCATAGTCGTCGATATAACCTTCATCATGCATTTCCATAATGAGTTTTGTCACCGTAGGCACACTTAAATCAAGCTCCTTGGACAATTCAGTTAATGTAGAACTTCCATTTTTAATATAATAATTTATTATATTTTTTTTTATCTGAGCGTTTTTAGTGCCTCTTTCTATCTCTTGAAGTAGTGCCGTATTCATATTCAACTATGTAATATCCTATCCAGTATTAAGACAAATATACATTATTATGTTTGATTTCTTAATTAATCAAGGAATAAATAACAATTTGCAAAACATCGTTTTAGTCACACAAGATCACAAAATTCATTCATTTTGATTTTTTATTAGCTGAAAAACTACCATATTATCCTTACTTAAGCCAAACAACACATTAAATAGATTTTTAAAGAAATGTAATAAATATATATCAAGAAGAAGAATAACGTGATAATATATCACAGGTAGCACCTTTTTAGTAAATATTTTCTGTTAACACGCCGCTATAGTAAAATATTTTATTAAATACACATTGTTTAAAAAAACTGTTATTACATTTGTTGCAGATGATTGCGTGA
The DNA here is from genome assembly GCF_028705895.1 of Massilibacteroides sp. Classification (GTDB taxonomy): domain Bacteria; phylum Bacteroidota; class Bacteroidia; order Bacteroidales; family Tannerellaceae; genus Massilibacteroides. The sequence goes on from NZ_JAQWCQ010000044.1 coordinate 20,025, forward strand.
ATATACCTCAAATAATATAACAAAATAAGCATATGAACAACCGCCGTAATTTCATTAAAAAGTTTTTTCTCACCGGAGTGTCTGCAACTGCCTTGCCTTTATGGGCAAGAAGCAATGACGAAGAGGCAGAGATCCTCCATTCAAATGAATTAATTGTACCTAAAAAAAACGGATTGGCTATAACAGGCACTTTTTTGGATGAAATATCACATGACATACCTCATCAAAACTGGGGCGAGAAAGAATGGGATATGGATTTCAAGCATATGAAGAGTATCGGTATCGATACGGTTATTATGATTCGTTCGGGATATAGAAAGTTCATAACCTACCCTTCCTCTTATCTGCTGAAGAAAGGTTGCTATATGCCTTCCGTCGATTTGGTTGATCTTTATCTCCGGTTAGCGCAAAAATATGGAATGAAGTTCTATTTTGGTCTGTACGATTCCGGAAAATACTGGGACACCGGCGATCTATCATACGAAATAGAATCGAATAAGTATGTAATAGACGAGGTTTGGGAAAAATACGGAAAGAAGTATAACAGCTTCGGAGGCTGGTATATCAGTGGCGAAATAAGCCGCAAAACAAAAGGGGCGATCGACGCTTTTTCCAAAATGGGAAAACAATGTAAAGACGTGTCCGACGGTCTTCCTACATTTATATCTCCCTGGATTGACGGAAAGAAAGCGGTTATGGCTGCTTCCGGTGAATTATCAAAAAAAGATTCGGTATCCGTTCAGGAACACGAAAAAGAATGGGGTGAAATATTCGATGGTATAAAGGGAACTGTTGATGCTTGTGCTTTTCAGGATGGGCATATTGATTATGATGAATTAGATGCCTTTTTCGAAGTAAACAAGAGACTTGCAGACAAATACGGTATGCAATGCTGGACTAATGCAGAAACATTCGACCGCGACATGCCGATCAAGTTTTTACCTATCAAATTCGACAAACTAAGAATGAAACTCGAAGCAGCCAAACGTGCAGGCTATGACAAAGCCATCACGTTTGAGTTCTCTCATTTCATGAGTCCTCAGTCTGCATACCTGCAAGCCGGACATTTATACAATAGATATAAAGAATATTTTGACATCAAATAAGAGAACTAAAGGATGAATAAGACGGTTAATATTCGGTACATTAGTTTTCTATCTTTAGTGGCAGCCTTAGGTGGCTTCTTATTTGGATATGACACGGCTGTAATCTCAGGAACAATAATAAAGGTTTCCAGCCAGTTTTCGCTTGATGTGATCTCTCAGGGATGGTATGTGGGGTGCGCATTGATAGGATCTATTCTCGGAGTTATGTGCGCCGGCATACTAAGTGACAATTACGGAAGAAAAAATACCCTTTTTGTTGCCGCCATATTGTTCTCTGTTTCAGCAATAGGTTGTGCTGTTTCAACGAATTTCAATGCTTTGGTTATAGCACGGATAATAGGCGGAATAGGCATTGGAGTAGTTTCTATTATATCTCCATTATATATTTCGGAAATCTCTGTTCCTCACTATCGAGGACGCTTGGTTTCACTCTATCAGTTGGCTGTAACGGTAGGCTTCTTAGGAGCTTATCTTATTAATTTCGGATTATTGCATTATTCGGAAGGTGACTTTTCGGAATATACACACCCTTTATTTGTCAAAATATTTCAAACAGAAGTTTGGAGAAGTATGCTGGGAATGGCTGCCATACCTTCTGTTCTGTTTTTTATTGTTCTGTTTTTTATTCCGGAAAGCCCCAGATGGCTTATTCTTAAATCCCGGAACGAAAAGGCACTCACTACTTTAAGCCGAATTTACGGATCAAGGGAAACCGGTGCTTTTGAGATGAATGAAACGCAGAGAACAATTGGCAATGAAACGAAAGTCCATTGGCGTGAACTCTTCGAGCCTGGGATACGCAAGGCAGTTCTTATAGGAGCCGCTATTGCCATATTAGGGCAGTTCATGGGAGTAAATGCCGTTCTGTATTACGGGCCTTCTATCTTTGAAAGTAGCGGATTATCGGGTAATGATTCTTTATTTTACCAGGTGATTGTCGGATTAGTAAATGTCTTGACTACTGTACTGGCCATGTTCTTCATAGACAAGGTCGGACGCAAAGTCTTGGTTTACTTTGGAGTAACAGGTATGATTTTCTCCCTTTTGCTGATTGCATTCTATTTCTATAAAGGAGCAGAGTTAGGCATTCCAAGTGTCTTCTTATTGGTTTTCTTCCTATTATACATCTTTTTCTGTGCCGGTTCTATTTCCGCAGTCATTTTTGTGCTGCTATCCGAAATGTATCCGATAAGGGTTCGCGGACTGGCGATGTCAATAGCCGGTCTTTCTCTTTGGGTCGGTACTTATCTGATCGGACAGACGACTCCTTTCCTGTTGGAGACCTTACGCCCGGAAGGGACGTTTATGCTTTTTGCAGTCATGTGTATTCCTTACATGTTGATTGTTTGGAAGTTAGTTCCTGAAACAACCGGGAAATCCTTAGAGGAAATAGAAAAATATTGGAAAAGTTAACGCAAATACAAAACAATCAATTTTATAAAGATGGATTTTAAAAAATTAAAAGAACAATACAAACTGGAACTATTAGACAATGTGCTTCCATTTTGGATTCAACACTCTCAGGACAAAGAGTTCGGTGGTTATTTTACATGCTTAGAGAGAGACGGAGCGGTTTACGACACGGACAAATTCATATGGCTTCAAGGGCGTGAAGTCTGGATGTTTTCCATGCTATATAATAAGGTAGAAAAAAAGCAAGAATGGTTAGATTGTGCCATACAAGGTGCAGAGTTCTTAAAGAAATACGGCCATGATGGCAATTACAATTGGTACTTCTCCCTTGATCGCGAAGGAAATCCGCTGATAGAACCGTATAATATTTTTTCTTACACTTTTGCAACCATGGCTTTTGGACAATTAAACATAGCTACCGGTAATCCGGAATATGCTGAGATTGCCCTCAAGACTTTTGAAAATATACTTTCAAAAACGGATAATCCGAAAGGCAAATGGAATAAAGTTCATCCAAATACGCGAAATCTAAAGAATTTTGCCTTGCCGATGATCTTGTGTAATCTTGCTCTTGAGATAGAACACTTATTGGATGAAAAGCAACTATTAAATCTGATGGAGACTTGCATTCATGAGGTTATAGATGTCTTTCATCGTCCTGAATTAGGAGGAATCATCATTGAAAATGTGACTACAGACGGAGAATTATCAGATAGTTTTGATGGACGCTTAGTTAATCCGGGGCATTCCATAGAAGCCATGTGGTTCATCATGGATCTTGGGAAACGACTGAACCGTCCGGAACTGATTGACAAAGCTGTGGATATTACGTTGCGCATGATTAAATATGGCTGGGATGAAAAATACGGCGGGATTTTCTATTATATGGACAGAAAAGGTTTTCCTCCGCAACAGTTAGAATGGGATCAGAAATTATGGTGGGTACATATTGAGACACTTATCTCTTTATTGAAAGGATACCAACTGACAGGCTCTCAGGAATGCTTAGATTGGTTTGAAAAAATACATACTTACGTTTGGACACATTTCAAAGACGCGGAACATCCGGAATGGTTCGGCTATCTGAATAGAAGAGGAGAAGTTCTGTTAACACTCAAAGGCGGGAAATGGAAAGGCTGTTTCCATGTTCCGAGAGGATTGTATCAATGCTGGAAAGTATTGGAAGATTTATCAACAAAGGTCAAATAATAGTTTTAGTAATGATTTTTGAGAATAAACAGAAGGTGGCCTTAGAAGTATTCACAATGATACTTCTACTGGCTGGCATTTCAGGATGTAGTAATACAACCAAACAGAAGACTATAGTAGAAGAGACACATTCTGTAATTGGCAAACATCCTAAGGATATGGTATTAATTTATGATGGAGGTGCACATCGGAATATTCATTGGACAAATGAACATTTCGCTCCTTACGTTTCGTATAAGGATCAGGATGGAAGTGACAAGTGGTTATTTGACGGTTTTCTCTTTCTTGAATTCAAAGATGGAAACGGCAGATGTTTCGCCTCCTATTATGAAAAAGAAGGAGCGCGTAAAACAGAATGGGAAGCATTAGTAAATAATTATTTCCGCAAGGGGAATGCCGTAGTTGCTTTGGATGAACAAATCCGGAAAGTTATCAAGGAAACAAACCTGCAAGTTCCGGAAAAACGAAAAGTCGTTTTATGTCTTCCTGAACCAATTCCTGATCAAAAAGACTGGGGAACTATTGATCAGGATCAGATGGATTTTTCGAATAAGACCGACCGACTCAAAGCTTGTCAGTGGTATATTGATTATGCAACCAAATGTTTTCGGGATGCATCACCGGAATATCTTGAGCTAACAGGTTTTTACTGGATTGCTGAGGAAGCAACGAACAGCCGTGATTTAGCGCTGGATGTAAGCAAGTACATACATGAAAAAGGGCTTAATTTTTATTGGATTCCCTATTTTAAATCGGATGGGCACCTTGACTGGAAAACATTCGGGTTTGATAAAGCCTATTATCAGCCCAATTATTTCTTCAAAGAAGACCGGCCCATTTCACAGATTGAAGAAGCCTGTCAGACAGCAATTGCTAATGGGATGAGTCTCGAAATGGAATTTGATGAAAATGCTTTAGAAAGAAAAGGCTGGGGATACAGATTAGAGGACTACATCAATGTATTCCAACAGTTTGGCGCATTGGACTCTATGGATATAGCTTATTATCAGGGAGGAGATGCCTTCTACAAACTATTCCATTCTGATAATTCTAAAGACAATGAATTATACCGTAAACTGGCAGATATAATTGCCAAAAGACAAGAAAATAAATATTAACTCTAAAACAAAGTAAATTCATGAAAAAAGGGCGAATTCTTTCTTTAGTGGGAAGAACACATTTCTCGTTCGTTTTGAGCTTTTGCGCTCTGATGTTTTTTAGTGCAGTCTCCTATGCACAAGTAAATGTCAGGGGAGTCGTGACAGACTCTAATAACGAACCTTTGATTTCGGTGAATGTGATTGTAAAGGACACAAGAGAGGGTACGGTAACTAATATCGATGGCGAATTTAGTCTCACAGTGCCTGATGCTAATTCTATTCTCGAGTTTTCGTATGTTGGGTTTAAAATGCAGGAAATACCGCTTAAAGGACAGACATCCCTGAATGTTGTGATGAAGGAAGATACTGAGTTGTTAGACGAAGTAGTTGTCACGGCATTAGGTATAAAACGCGAAAAAAAGGCCTTAGGATATGCCATGCAGGAAGTTAAAACCGAAGGACTGACTGAAATAAAATCCGCAAGTGTTGCCAACTTACTACAAGGAAAGATCGCGGGTGTACAAATCTCGCAATCCGGTGCAGGTTTAGGGAGTTCTACGCGTATCGTGTTGCGTGGATTAAATTCATTAAGTGGACAGAACCAACCGCTATGGGTTGTTGATGGAATTCCAATTAGTGATGGCCAGGCAGAGGCGGCAGGACAATGGGGCGGTTTGGACTATTCCGGAGCTGCAGCAGATATCAACCCGGACGATATCGAATCTATCTCCGTATTGAAAGGAGCTAATGCGGCTGCGCTATACGGTTCGAGAGCACAGAGCGGAGCAATTATCGTTACAACTAAAAAAGGACAGAAAGGCCAGCCTTTACAAATTGAGTATAATGGGAGTGTCAATTTCAACAAAGTTTATAATTCATATGACTACCAGAACATATATAGTCAGGGAACAAATGGACAATACAGTGCTGATGCCACCAGTAGTTGGGGAGAATTAATGGATGGAAGCAGGACAGTACAAAACTGGCGTTCTACGAAGTATGGAGAATCGGGATACTCTGACTATAAACTTCTTTCACAAAAAGACTATATAACAGAATTTTATCGTACAGGAGTTAGTTATAATAATAGCTTGGTTGCATCCGGAGGAGGAGAAAATGCATCTGCAAGGTTATCTTTTACAGATTCAAGAAATGATGGTATTACGCCGAATCATTCTATTAACAGACAGTATTACGACCTAAATGTTCAATTGAACAATAAATATATTAGTACGGGCGCAAAAATTAATTTTATGCGTCAAAAGGCAAGTAATCGTCCGGCACAGGCAGAGTATGGGGTAATGCAGTCTTTGGTAAGAATGCCTCGCGGTATTCGTTTGGAAGACCTGAAAGATCCTGTAGGTTCGGATGGATATCTTCAGAATTGGAGCGGACCGAGTAATGAATATTTGAACCCATACGCATTAACATTACCGGCAAACGGAAATAACGATGAACGTAACCGTATAATAGGTCAAATATATGCGACAGGTCATATTACAGATTATCTGAGTTTAACAGGACGTGTAGGTATGGACTGGTATAATGATCAGGTGAAAGTTTACAGTACGTATATACAGAAATCGTCAACCGCATCACAATACACACATTCGCAGCGTACAAACCAAGAGTTCAATGCAGACTTAATGTTGAACTTCGACAAAACGTTCGGAGACTTCGCTGTTACAGCGAATGTCGGTGCGGCAACCATGAATGTAAAATACAATGGGCTCTCGGGTTCTTCAGGACTATTGAATTTAGCCGGATTAGTAACATTAGGAAATGGACTAAATCAAACAGTTAGTGAAGGATACAGCAAGAAACAAGTGAATTCTGTTTTGGGAAATGCGCAGATCGGCTATAAGAGTATGCTTTATCTTGATGTGACAGGGCGTAATGATTGGTCGTCCACTCTTCCATCAAACAACTGGTCTTATTTTTATCCCTCTGTCAGCCTGAGTGCGATTGTATCGGAAATGGTAAAATTACCGGAACAAATCACGTATTTGAAACTAAGAGGCTCATGGGCTCAGGTTGGGAATGATACATCTCCGTATTCATTGACTAATCCGTATTCATTAGGGCTGACGATCGGAGATGTCCTGAATGCAGAAACTTCCGGAACCTATCCTTTGTCCAACCTAAAACCGGAAGAAACAAAATCCTGGGAAATGGGAACGGATCTAAGAATGTTTGATGGTCGTTTAGGGCTTGACTTCACCTATTATAAATCAAACACGACCAACCAGATATTGAGTGTAGGCATGCCTGCTTCTTCTGGCTATACCAGCAAACGAATTAATGCGGGACAAATACAAAGTTCCGGTATTGAGTTGATGGTAACAGGAACACCAATTCAAACAAAAGATTGGCAATGGGATGTGAACCTGAACTGGGGTACAAACGAATCAAAATGTATTAGCCTCGACGGATCTATCAAACGTTTCACATTAGGTTCTACTCGTATAGGAAGCGTAGTGGTTGATGAAGGAGGAAAGTTTGGCGATATTGTCTCAATCGGCTACAAAAGAGATGATTCAGGCAGAATCTTAGTTGATGATAATGGCTTCCCTATTAAAGCTTCTGATCAGACAATAGGCAATATTTTACCGGATTGGACAGGCTCAATCGGAAACACTTTCCGTTATAAACATCTTTCCTTATATATGCTTGTAGATATCCGTCAAGGTGGAGACTTTATTTCCATGACTGACAACTATGCAAAACAAACCGGAACATCTGCTGCTACGTTAGACAGAACAAACGGAATTGTAGTTGACGGAATTGTAGAATCAACAGGACAACAAAACCAGAAAGAGGTTAGTATGGAAAACTATTATACAAATATTGCCGGCCCGAATGGTATTGGAGAAGCATTCTTATATAAAGGTTCATACATTAAGATGCGTGAAATGTCTTTGGGTTATACTCTTCCTTCTTCCTGGTTGCGTAATATGCCTATTAAATCAGTAAAATTATCTGCTGTAGGACGTGATCTTTTCTTCTTTAAGAAAGATGCTCCTGTAGATCCGGAAAGTGCGATCACACGTAGTGATTATGCACAGGCATTTGAATATTCTTCTATGCCTCCTACGAGATCATTTGGATTCACGCTTAATGTTAAATTTTAATCCTCAGAAAAATGAAATCTATAATAAAGAAACTTTGTTTATTTAGCTTTTCTTCTTTGATGTTTGTTGCATGTACGGATAGTTTCGAGGACATGAATAAAAATTCACAGACGGCTAATGAAGTAAGTCCGAGTTTACTGTTACCTAAAATGCAGGATTACGGATTCAACAATAATTCGTGGGAATATCAGGTTGGACCAAATCTTCATACGAATTTGTACTCACAGTATTTTGCTAATACAGCAACCTATTTTAATTCCGGTCGTTACGGTTATAACAACGCTTGGGTCAACGATGGTTACTGGAAATCATACTACACCTATCTTCCCAAATATCTGAATATTGTAAAAGAACAGGTAAAAACCCGTACGGACTACACCTACATGTTTCAGGTAATGCGTATTATCTCAGCTATGGGAGCAATACGAACCACAGATGTGTTTGGTGATATTCCTTATACGGAGGGTGGTATTGGTATTAATCAACCCAAATACGACACACAAAAAGACATCTATTACGATGTGTTTAATGAGTTGGGAGAGGCTGTTGATGTACTGAAAAGTAATATGGAAAATCAGAAAGCTTATGGTGAAGAAGATTTATTTTTTAATGGAGATTATGCGAAATGGATAAAGTTGGCAAATTCTCTTCGTCTCAGATATGCTTTGAGAATCTCTTTCATTGACCCCGAGAAAGCAAAACTTGAAGGAGAAAAAGCCCTGAAGGAAGAAATGATGATCAGTAATGCAGACAATGCTGCTGTTCGTAACAGCACGTTAGATGAAGGACATTGTCTTTTCATTATCAGCTATTGGAACGAGTTTCGCATGAGTAAGACAATGGAAAAAATCTTAAAAGAAACCAGTACAGTCGAAGACCCTCGTATGCCGATATGGTTCGGCCAGACTATCGGATGGGTAAACGGAGAGTCCGACATACAATTTCAGGGGACGCCCAACGGATTATCTACTTCTGATTTAGGTTTGGATGAATACAAAGCAACTAATAATTCAAGTGTATGGGGATTTTACGCCTATAAACAATGGAATCTGAATGCAAAAGGATCAAAAAGCGGTACTCCGTCGGGTATTGTGGAAAAGCCTATGATGCTGATGAATTATGCGGAGGTTTGTTTCTTAAAAGCGGAGGCTGCTATACGGGGATGGTCTGGTGCTGGTAGTGCAGCGGAGAATTACGAAGCTGGAATTCGTGCTTCTTTTGAAGAAGGAAGAGCTCAGGTTGAAGACAAATCCGTGATTGACACATCAAAAGATGATACCTACATCACAACAGGATTTGCGAAGTGGGATGAAGCAGCTGACTTTGAAACAAGATTAAAAAAGATTATTACACAAAAATGGATTGCAATGTATCCTAATGGTGATGAGGCATGGAGTGAATTTCGTAGAACCGGATATCCTGATCTGATGCCGATCAGCCAGAGTGAGGAACCATCGATTAATCCTGAGAATGGCGAGTTTATCAAAAAACTAAGATATGTTGATGATGAACGTCGTGAGAATAAAGACAACGCGCTTTCTTCGGACAATAATCAAGGACAAGGTGATGGTATGAATGTTCGTGTTTGGTGGGATACGAAACGATATAAATAATTATGTGTCAGAAAGAGAGAAGGGCGTCTGAGAAAGCCTCTTCTCTCTTTTCATTCAACTAATCCGTGTTTGATAATGAAAAATTACATTCTCATTCTAACAGCCGTCTTCTTTGTTGCTTGTAATTCAATCAGAGTAAAAGAAGAGACAACCGTAAATAAAAACAATGCACTTTCCCAAGATATTTTTCTTCCCGAAAAAAATGGCTACAAACTTGTATGGGAGGATAATTTTAATGGTACGGAATTAGATACGACAAAATGGCAATTAAGATCTATGGGAGCTCGCCGAATCGGTTATAATGACCCGTCAATGGTGAAAGTCCAGAATGGAAATCTCCTGCTGATGTACGACATCAAGGGAGACAGTGTAATGGGGAGTATGATTGGTACCGGTAATACGTTTATGACCAAATATGGTTATTTTGAATGTCGCGCACAATTACAGAAAAGTGTAGGCCCTTGGGCTGCATTCTGGTTTCAATCTCCTCAAATAGCAGATGGGGAAGACCCGGCAAAGTATGGAACTGAAATTGACATTTTTGAATATTTTAAAGAACTTGGAGACGATGTATTAACCCATTGCTTGCACTGGGCATATGGGCCTAATCAACAATCATGTGGCCAAATGGTGAGTCAATACGAAGAGATCTCAGAAGGATTTCATACTTTCGCATTAGAATGGACTCCCGAAAAATACATTTTTTTGATAGATGGATTAAAGTTTCATGAACAAACAGCCGGTTTATCTCATGTGGATGAATATATGATCCTAAGTATGGAAATTCCTGCAAAATTAGAAGGGATAAAAAAAGCCTGTGCTCCAGACACATTCATCGTGGATTATGTGAAGGTTTATAAGCCTGGGCAAACGCATCAAATTTCTATACCACTCTCTCAGTAGCTCTGTTCATGAATATTCTCAAAAAAGCAAATAATATATTTATGCTTTCCCCATTCTACAGTAACTTAGAAAGGGGATAATTATTTAGATGCGCTTACTCTGTTCTTTTGAGAAAAATATTTCTATTATAACATCAATCAAATCAATTAATTATGAGTGTATCTTACAGTGTTTACGAAGTGCCTGACCTGCAAAGTGGAGAACAAGAGAAAACGCATCAGGCACGTGTTTATTCAAACGGGACAATTAAAACCAATGAACTGTGCAAGCTGATCAGCGAGCGTAGTTCTATTTCGGCAGCCGACGTGAAGGCCACCTTGGATTCTCTGAACTTTTGTTTTGACTTTTTCCTGTCTCAGGGGTACAATGTTGAATTGGATGATCTGGGTATTTTTTCTTTAGGATTGAAAAGCTCGAAAGTCAAACGGACGGAGGATAAAACCGTTTTGGGTGTTCATATTAATGGTATTCATTTTCGTCCTTCTGTCAAATTGAAAGAACAAATAGCGAATTTTAAGCTACAGCACAAGGCA
>NZ_JAQWCQ010000045.1 GCF_028705895.1 Massilibacteroides sp.
GATATGGAAAAAGAACTATAATCCGCAGATCCGTTATTTTACAGGACAAAAATTTCCTGTAAAACGACCAAAGGCCAAATGACTGTTTTAAATCATTTGACCTTTAACTGGTCGGGATAAGAAGACTCGAACTTCCGACCTCCACGTCCCGAACGTGGCGCGCTACCAACTGTGCTACATCCCGATTGCAGCGCAAAGATATAAACATTTTTATACATAATCTGGTCGGTGATAGGGATTTTTAGGATATTTTTTTTGAATTATATAGATCTCATTCATTAACAATGAAATACGAAATCCTGTTTTTTCTGCCTTATTGATATTATTGTTGTGTACTACTGTTTTCAGAAACTTAATATATAACTTTGCAGGAATTGTTACTCAAACGTCCCACTATATTTATACATGGAAAGAAACACAATAAAACAAATTATTGATCTGATTCATAAAGAAGTTGTTCCGGCTATTGGCTGTACAGAACCTGTTGCTGTTGCTCTTGCTTCTGCTAAAGCTGCGGAAGTGTTGGGGAATAAACCCGAGTCTATTGATGTTTTCCTTAGTGCTAATGTGCTGAAGAATGCAATGGGAGTGGGAATTCCCGGAACGGGTATGGTGGGCTTGCCTATTGCTGTTGCACTGGGTGCCTTGATCGGTAAGTCGGCTTATGGCTTGGAAGTGCTGAGAGATTTGACTCCCGAGGGACTTGCAGATGGAAAGAGGATGATAGATGAAAAACGGATTGCTATTCATCTGAAAGAAAATGTAGATAAGTTGTATATTGAAGTTGTCGGCCGGCATGGAGATGATTATTCCAAGGTTATAATTGCTCATGAACATACTCATTTTGTCTTTGTAGAAAAAAATGGGGTGGCTTTAGTTGACTTGCTACCGGAAGAAAATAACGTGGATGATAACTCTGACGAAGACGAATTCCGTTTGTCTTTTGCTTTGGTTTATGATTTTGCGATGACTGTCCCGTTAGAAGATATTCGTTTTATTCTTGAAACGGCGGAATTGAACAAGAAAGCTGCGGAAGAAGCTGCAAAAGGCGACTATGGTCATTCTGTAGGTCGTATTGTTTCCGGAAAATACGGAAAGCAATATTTGGGTGATTCCTCTTTAACACGTATGTTGTCCATGACTTCTGCTGCATGTGATGTGCGTATGGATGGTGCGATGGTGCCCGTAATGAGTAATTCGGGCAGTGGAAATCAGGGGATCGCGGCTACTCTACCTGTGCTGTCTTTTGCTGAAGATATCCGGTGTTCGGAAGAACAATTAATTCGTTCATTGATGTTGAGTCATTTGTTGGTTATCTATATAAAACAGAGCTTAGGAAGACTTTCTGCTTTATGTGGCTGTGTTATAGCAGCTACTGGAGCAAGTTGCGGAATTACTTATTTGATGGGAGGAAATCGTGAACAAGTTTCTTTTGCTGTCAAAAATATGGTTGGTAATCTGACAGGTATGATCTGTGATGGCGCTAAGCCCAGTTGCGCAATGAAAGTGTCGAGCGGTGTTTCTACAGCTATGCTGTCTGCATTAATGGCGATGGAAAATAAGGTGGTGACCGAGATAGAAGGAATAATTGACGAAGATGTGGATAGAACCATCCGAAATCTTACGCAAATAGGCTCTGTCGGCATGGAAACCACGGATAAGATGGTTTTGGATATAATGACGAATAAATCTAAATAGTCTTTTATTACGGCTATTTGAAGGGAAACCAGAGTGTTATTTTAAGTCAATAGCCGTAGGTATAGAAAAATTATTTAATACCTTTGGATCACACTACGAAGATAATAATGATGATGATCAGAGAAGATTTAATTGATGATTTGAAAATCAAATGGACAAACATTCAGGCTTATTTGTGTAAAAACGGCTGCGATGCTTGTCTGTTGACGATGGATGTAAATCTATATTATGTAACCGGACAGATTTTTAATGGCTATTTCTATTTGCCGACAGAGGGGAAACCGCTGTTTTTTGTTAAACGCCCGAACGGACTTGATGGAGAGAATGTTTATTATGTTCGCAAACCGGAACAGATTCCGGATTTCTTAGCAGACCTGGGACTTGAAATGCCAAAAACACTTTTATTAGAAGGTGACGAACTTACATACAATGAATATGTAAGGTTGAGCGGATTGTTTCCTTCTGCTAAAGCAGGGAATGCAACCGCAATGATGCGCGAGCTACGACGTATTAAGACGCCATGGGAAATTGAACAATTCAGAATATCAGGGCGTTTGCATACGAAAACTTATGCGGAAATCCCCGAATGCTACCGTCCTGGTATGATTGATCTCGAATTTCAATACGAGATAGAACGCAGGATGAGAAAAAATGGTTCTTTGGGTATCTTCCGGTCTTTTGGTACAAATATGGATATATTTATGGGCAGTATTCTTGCCGGAGAGAATGCTGAAGCTCCGTCTCCTTTTGATTTCGCTCTTGGAGGAGCAGGAGTAGATCCTTCTTGTCCGATTGGGGCAAACGGAACGCAATTAAAGGAAGGTACAGCTATCATGGTGGATATGGCGGGTAATTATACAGCGTATATAACTGATATGACTCGCGTATTTTCCGTTGGACGATTATCCGAACTTACCTATAAAGCTCATCAGGTATCGATAGACATACAGCACGAGATAGAGGCAAAAGCTTTACCCGGATTACCGGCTGCGGAAGTTTTCACTATGGCTGAAACGATTGCTTCTAAAGAAGGTTTGTCGCCTTATTTTATGGGAACAAAACAACAGGCTAAATTTGTGGGGCATGGTATCGGACTTCAGATTAATGAACTGCCGGTATTTACTCCTCGTTCAAAAGATATATTGCAGGAAGGTATGGTATTTGCCCTTGAACCGAAGTTTGTTATTCCCGGAGTAGGTGCTGTGGGGGTAGAGAACAGCTATTTGGTTACTGCTACAGGTGTTGAAAAGTTAACACTTGCAGAAGAGAATATTATTAATTTATAAATATTGTGTTATGAAGAAGATTCTTGCGTTAGGATTATTATTCCTGATGATAATTTTGCCTGCAAATGCAGCAGACACAAAAGAGGTGAAGCCGGTAAAAAATCTGATTGTTCTGATTCCGGACGGAACTTCATTGGCTACAGTATCAACAGCGCGTTGGCTGCAATGGTATTCTAACCCGGATAAACCGAAATTGAATATTGATCCCTATTTATGTGGTACTGTACGTACGCATTCTTCGAATGCTCCGATTGGAGACTCAGCACCGACTACTTCTTGTTATATGACAGGGTATGCCAGTCGCACGGGCTATGTATCAACTTATCCGGTGTCTGATCCTGATAATGATATTTATCCAACGGATCCTGAACGTGCATATCAGCCGTTAATCACTGTGCTTGAAGCTGCCAAATTGTTGGATCATAAAGCATCAGGACTTGTTTTTACTTGTGAATTTCCACACGCAACTCCGGCTGACTGTTCCGCACATAGTTACAATCGTGGAAAATACGAATGGATTGCTCCGCAAATGGCACATAATGATTTGTCTGTTGTAATTGGTGGAGGTACTTCTCTTCTTCCTGCAGAAAGTGAAGCTTATCTGAAATCTAACGGATACAATGTATATAAAGATGACCTCAAAGCTATGCGCGCAGATAATGGTGATAAAATGTGGGCTTTGTTCGGTGCTAAGGAAATGGATTATGATTTAGATCGTAACCCAAATGAACAACCATCTCTCGAAGAAATGACCACTATGGCTATCGAAAAACTATCTCGTAATGAAAACGGGTTCTTTTTGATGGTAGAAGGTAGTAAGATTGACTGGGCAGCACATGGAAATGATCCAGTTGGTATGGCTACCGATTTTCTTGCATTCGATAAGGCTTGTGGCGTAGCTCTTGATTTTGCTCGTAAGAATGGGGAAACGGCTGTCGTAATATTGCCTGACCATGGTAATAGTGGAATCAGTATAGGGGTGAATCGTTGCAAAGGTTATGATAAATTGACTAAAGATCAGCTTTTCTCTCAATTCGCTAAATATAAAATGACTGCTCAGGGTTTTGCTCGTAAAGTGAATGAAATCCCTAATTCAGAAGTACAGCGTTTATTCAGAGAGTATGCCGGATTCGAACTAAACGAACAGGAGTTGCATGCCTTAAATAACTGTAAAGACTATAAAAACAGTCCGATTCCTCAAGAACAACGTTCTGCTGACGGTGTTGAGCCTTCTATGTATAGCGGCTCATTGACTTCGTTCATGGCAAAATTGATGACATCGAAAACTTGTTTTGGTTTTACCACAGGCGGACATACCGGCGAAGAAGTCTTTTTAGCTGCTTACCATCCACAGGGAACGCTTCCTTTAGGTATGCTGACGAATGTGGAACTTAACAAATATCTTTGTTCAGTAATGGGGCTCAGTGGCAAATTGGATGGGTTGACTGCTCAATATTTTGCAAAACATACAGATGTTTTCAATGGATATAAGTATGAGCTGAAGCAACCAAAAGAAGAAGGAGGATGGCCTACTCTGATAGTTAAGAATAAAAAGAAACAATTAACGATAACCCCTTTTACGAATATTGTAAAAGCCGGGAAGAAAGGTAAAGAAGAAATCCGGTTAAACTCGGTAATTGTTTATGTGGATAAAAACAACACATTTTATTTACCGCAAACGTTAGTTGATTATCTGAAATAAAAAAAAGCGAAGGCTGAAAGGTCTTCGCTTTTTTTATACATTTGCATATATAGCAGAATAAGTATAACATGAAAAGTAATAGTTTAGTTTCCATCGATCAATGTACGGAAGAGGATATTATACGCATATTAGATAATGCGGCGTTGTTTGAGGCTAATCCCAATCGCAAATTGTTAGAAGGAAAGGTTGCAGCAACTTTGTTTTTTGAACCTTCTACCCGTACCCGGCTAAGTTTTGAGACGGCTATTAACCGTTTAGGCGGACGTGTGATCGGTTTCCAGGATGCCGCTACCACCAGTTCTTCTAAAGGAGAAACGCTGAAAGATACCATTTTGATGGTCAGTAATTACGCTGATTTGATTATTATGAGGCACTATTTAGAAGGTGCTGCCCGTTATGCCGCCGAAATAACAGATGTTCCGATAGTAAATGCGGGTGATGGCGCTAATCAGCATCCTTCACAAACGTTGTTGGATTTGTATTCTATCCGTAAAACGCAAGGAAAATTGAATGATCTGACGATAACGATGGTGGGAGATCTGAAATATGGAAGGACGGTACATTCCTTGATAGTTGGAATGTCTCATTTTAATCCTACATTTCATTTTATTGCTCCGGATGAACTGAAAATGCCGGAAGAGCAAAAAAACTTCTGTGATGAACATGGTATTAAATATTATGAACATAGTGTTTTCGCAGAAGAGGTGATTAATGAGTCGGATATTCTGTATATGACGCGTGTACAACGCGAACGCTTTACTGATATGGAAGAGTATGAACGCGTAAAAAATGTGTATATACTACGTAATAATATGTTGGATAATAGCCGTGATAACTTGAGGATATTGCATCCACTTCCACGGGTAAATGAAATAGCTTACGATGTAGATGATAATCCCAAGGCTTATTTTATACAACAGGCCAGAAACGGACTATTTACTCGCGAGGCTATTATTTGTGAAGTTTTAGGTATCACTCTTTAATGAATTAAGAATTATATGACAAGACAGAAAATACGTGAAATGCAGGTTGCTGCGTTAGAAAACGGCACGGCAATAGATCATATCCCTCCTGAACATTTGTTTAAAGTTACTTCTTTGTTGGGTTTAGAAAGTATGAATAATACCATTACGATTGGAAATAATTTCAAGAGTAATAAGATGGGTTCAAAAGGCGTTATAAAGATCTCTAACAAGTTTTTTGAAGAGGATGTTATCAATCGGATTGCATTGATTGCGCCGAATGTGATTCTTAATATTATTCACGACTTTGAAGTGGTTGAGAAAAAAACGGTGACATTGCCTGATGAAATAACGGCATTAGTAAAATGTAATAATCCGAAATGTATAACGAATAATGAGCCTATGCCTACACATTTTGATGTGATAGATAAAGAAAAAGGGACATTGCGTTGCAGATATTGCGAACGAAAAGTAAATAAAGAAGATATTATATTGAAATGAAACAAGACTGGAAACCTGGAACCATGATTTATCCATTGCCTGCAGCGTTAATAACGTGCGGAAGCATACCCGAAGAATATAATGTTCTGACAATTAGTTGGCTTGGTACTATATGTACGAATCCCCCGATGTGTTATATATCCGTACGTCCGGAACGACATTCTTATCCAATTCTCAAAAAAAACATGGAGTTCGTTATTAATCTTACGACAAAAGAGATGGCTTTTGCTACAGATTGGTGCGGAGTAAACAGTGGGCGGGCGTATAATAAGTTTGAGGAAATGAAACTAACACCCGGCAAAGCGACGATAGTAAGTGCTCCTCTGATTGAGGAATCCCCTCTTTGTATAGAATGCTGTGTGAAAGAAATTATTCCTTTGGGAAGTCACCACATGTTTATCGCAGATGTAGTCAATGTAAAGGCTGATGAAAAGTTCCTTGACAAGGAGACCGGCGCTTTTGATATGGAACAAGCCGGCCTGTTAGCATACTCGCATGGTAAGTATTATGAATTGGGAGATATTGTAGGGAAATTCGGCTGGTCTGTTAAAAAGAAAAAAGATTGATCAGATGAAAGTATGGCTTTCCATATTGTTTTTGTCCGTATTCCCTTATTATGGATTTTGTTTGGAAAAAGATTCTCTTCAGACAAAATCTAATCAGGGCGCGTCATTCAATTGGGGAGTTCAGGTGGGATTTAATGCAATCCTACCTGTTATTAATACTTTTGTAATCGATGAAATACCGGTAGAAAGTTCTCGCGTTGAATACTCTGTAGGTCATACAGCAGCGGTTTTTTGTCGGCTAAATCTCGATCGATTTTTTATACAACCCGGTATTTCCTGGAACCGAACCGAAAGTGATATCTATTTTACAGTACCGGAAGGAGTTTCTCCCTTAAAAGCATCATTAAAAAGAGAACTGAATGATCAGTTGAATCTTAAAATTCATTCGCTGGAATTGCCGGTAATGATTGGTTACAATATTGTAAAAGAGAAACCTTTCGGGCTTTCCATTATGGCGGGAGGTAAGTTTAAATACAATTATAAGATACGCTATAAAACCAATCTGGATAGTTTTGCCAATGAATATACCAGTGATGATACGGCCTATCGTGTTAACTTAATCGGAGGGATAGGTGTAACCCTATGGCAGCTATTCTTTGATTTTACATACGAAGTAGGTATAAATCATCGTGAAACCAATTTTACGCGTGTCGTTGACAATGTTCCTCTGCCGGGGAATATTGTATTTGATAAACGACTAAATATGATGGGCTTTTCTTTAGGTCTTCTTTTTTGATCGCACCATTCAGAATCTGACAAGCTGTATCAGTTTATTTTTATTGACAAACTTCACTCTTTTTTTCTCGATCTCAATAAGTCCATCGTCCTGCATATTACGCAATTCTCTGGCTAATGCCGGGCGAGAAACACCGAAATATTCGGCCAACGCATGTTGAGTGCGGTCTAAATCTACAGAACCGGATCCCTTTTCCGGAAGATTCAGAAGATAGATAATAATTTTCTGTCGGATTGTCCTGAAGGACATTAAATGAAGCTTTTTGGTTAATGCTGAAGCATAAAAGGCCGAAATATCTAAAAAGTTTTGCAAAAGTTGCTCATTCATTCGTAAGATCTTGAGTACGGAAGTCTTGGGGATAATAAGTGCAGTGACGTTTTCTCGTGTCGTTACCTGAACCGGGAATCGGCTTTCTTTCCCAAAAAGAAACAAAGGAGCAAGCGGATTAGGAGCCTCAATATCTTCAACCTTAACGATTTTCCCCGAAGGATCCATCATCTCTGCTTTTACGCTCCCTGATAAAAGAAGAATTAACCGATTGCAAGGCTCGTCCTGCATTGCCATAATGGTTCCCTTAGGAAACGCAGATTCATTTACCTGAATATCGGTAAGTATTTTTTCTATCTCATTTTCAGGGATATGAGCGAAAAGAGTTGTTCTTGCAATTTCTTTTGTGTTCATTTTATGAATTATAAGATTTTCAAATGTAAGCATACTTATTTGTATTACCTCTTTTTTTAGAAAATTGCCCTGCTGCATATGCTAAAAAACCTAATTCAGGGGATGAGTTCCAATCTTTTAAGTTTATTAACTAATGAAATTAGTTTTGCAACTAAATCTTTTAGTTTATTTGTGGAGATAATAATAATGATATGAAACGACTAACAACAAAAGAAGAGGAATTAATGGGTTTTTTCTGGGAAAAAGGTCCATTGTTTGTGAAGGAATTACTTGAGAATTACGAAGAACCTAAACCTCATTTCAATACTTTATCTACGATCGTAAGAGGATTAGAAGAAAAAGGTTTCTTATCTCATAAAACTTTTGGAAACACGTATCAATATTATGCTGTCATTGAGAAAGAAGAATATCAGCGGGGTACATTAAAAAATGTCATCGCTAAATATTTTAATAACTCATACCTCGGAGTTGTTTCTTCACTTATTAAAGAAGAAGAAATTTCGATTGAGGACTTACGTCGATTGATTGATGAAGTAGAACAAGCTGATAAAAAGAATAAGTGATGGGATATTTATTTGTATATATCTTAAAGTCCGGTTTTTGCTTAGTTATCTTTTATTTGTTTTATCGTTTGCTATTATCCGAAGAAACGTTTTACAGATTTAACCGGGTTGTTCTGTTGGGATTGGTCTTGCTTTCATTTGTAATTCCATTTATCCAGTTTACGACTAATCAGCCAACGATAATCCAGCAGCAGGCAATTGATCTTGAAGCCTTACTTCTGATGGCCAATGAGGTTGAAACGGAAACGCCGAAAGACTTTCCATATGTTTTTATATTTTACGCGTACCTGTTTGGAGTCTGTTGTTTTTTGTGGCAGATGCTGAATGCAACAAGGAAGATAAAGAAAATAATCAGAACCGGACGCTTTATACAAGTAGAGGGGGTATCTGTTTGCATAATAGATAATGATATTGCTCCTTTTAGTTGGAGACGCAATGTCATTATATCAGAAAAAGACTGGACTGTAAATGGCCGGGAAATTCTGGCGCATGAAAAAGCTCATATTATGGCCGGACATGGATGGGATCTGGCAATGATTAATGCTTGCGTACTGTTTCAATGGTTCAATCCCGCCGTATGGTTGTTGAAGAAGGAACTTCAGGCATTGCATGAATATCAGGCAGACAAGGCTGTTTTGGAACAAGGTGTTGATGCAAAAAACTACCAATTGTTATTAATAAAAAAAGCTGTAGGTGCCCACCGTTTTATTTCTGTTGTAAATAGCTTAAATCAAAGTAGTCTTAAAAATAGAATCATTATGATGTTAAAACGTAAATCAAACCCGTGGAGAAGACTGAAATTCGTTGGAGTTTTTCCTCTTGCTGCAATTGCTGTAGCAACCTTCGCACGTCCCGAAATCTCTGAAGAGTTGGAGAAAATAACTTCTGTTGAAATCGCAGAAATAGTACCGGAAGTGAAAATTTCTCAACCTGTCATCGTACAGGTAGCAGATACCGTCAAGAAAAAGGTGTCGAAATCGGCAGAGAAAACGGTCGATATGGATATTGTTAGTTATATCTTAAACGACAAGCCGGTCAGCTCAAAAGAAATAAAAGAGCTTGATGTAAAAGATATTAAAAAAATAGAAGTAATGAAGGAACCTACTCCTGATTTTTTGAAGTCTAAAAATATTACAGAGAAAAATGGGGTTATACTTGTTACCACGCGTAGTGCAGATGCGTCAAAATTATCTACCTCTTTTGAGAAAGAGCAAGACGAATTTTATAAAAGTCTGAATGCTCCACTAATTATAGTCGATGGAAAAGAATACGACGCAAAAGGAAGTGGAATGCCTGATCCTACCACTATAGAATCTATTACGATTCTTAAAGACGAGAAGGCTATGGATTTTTATGGCGAGAAGGCGAGGAATGGTGTCGTTCTGATTGAACTTAAAAAAAATAAATAACAAAAATCCCCGGATGCCTAAAGCTGTCCGGGGATTTTGTTATTATACTCAAAAGAAAGTACTATCAAATCAACCCATGTTTCTTAAATATAGTCTGGATCGAATTGAGCGCCCTGTCTAATTGTTCTTTTGTATGTGTTGCCATTAAAGAAAAACGAATTAACGTGTCTTGTGGTGCAACAGCAGGCGAAACAACCGGGTTTACAAAGATTCCAGCGTCGAAAAGCTCTTTAACAACGAGGAATGTAAGGTCATTATCACGGATATATAAAGGAATAATCGGTGTTGAAGTATGCCCGATTTCACAACCCATGTTACGGAAGCCATCTAATGCATAATGAGTCAAGTCCCAAAGATGCTCAATCCTTTCAGGCTCGTTCAGCATAATATCTAATGCAGCTCCCGCAGCAGCTGTCGCAGCAGGCGTATTACTTGCACTGAATATATAAGAACGGGAGTTATGACGAAGATAGTTTATCGTTTCTTTGTCTGAAGCAATGAATCCACCTATAGATGCAAACGACTTACTGAATGTACCCATGATCAGGTCAACGTCGTCTGCGACTCCAAAATGATCGCATGTGCCGCGTCCCTGTTTTCCTAAAACGCCAATGCCGTGTGCTTCGTCCACCATAATGCTGGCATTGTATTTTTTCGATAAAGCAACGATTTCAGGCAAATTGGCTATATCACCTTCCATACTAAATACACCATCTACGACGATTAGCTTTATTTTGTCGGGTTCGCATTTCTGGAGTTGTTTTTCCAGCGAATCCATATCGTTGTGTTTGTATTTTAGTTTCGTAGAGAATGACAATCTATGTCCTTCAATAATTGAAGCGTGATCCAGTTCATCCCAGATAATGTAGTCTTCACGTCCTGTAAGGCAGGAAACTACTCCCAGATTTACCTGAAAGCCTGTGGAGTACATAATAGCGTCTTCTTTTCCGACAAATTCTGCCAGTCGTTTTTCCAGTTGGATATGTAAATCCAATGTACCATTAAGGAATCTTGACCCTGCGCATCCGGTTCCATACTTTTTAATCGCATCAATGGCGGCCTGTTTCACTTTGGGATGGTTCGTTAATCCCAAATAGGCGTTAGAGCCAAACATTAATACTTTTTTACCATTGATCTGAACCTCTGTATCCTGATCACTTTCGATCATGCGAAAGTAAGGATAGATTCCTGCAGCCATTGCTTTCTGAGGAAGATCGTACTTTGATAGTTTCTCTTGTAAAAGTTTCATATATAAGTAAAGAGAATAGTTTTCTAAACATTAAAAAGAACCTTGCAATATGATTAGAATAACATAGGTTCAAACAAATCAGGCACAAAAATACGAAAAAAAACTTATCAGGATAAGATTGATTTTGTTTTAACGTTAAAAGATTTTTACTCTTATTCTCTTCAACGCTGTGATAGACTAACTTAGGTTGTGAAATAAAACCGATGTGATGTTTTTTTATCCTTGATTTTTATTTAAATAAGAAGAAACCCATACCCCGAGAAATGTAAGTGTTCCATTTATTATCAATATCTCATATCCGAAAGTATAACCTGCAATTTGTTTGGTGAAATGATAGAGGAGAAAGCAAATGATGGGTGAGGCTATACAAATGTATGGAATGATTTTATCTATGGGGTTTCGTTTTGTATATAGACCGAACATGAATAATCCCAATAATGGACCGTAGGTATATGATGCAATCATATAAATTGCATCAATGACACTCCGGTTGTTCACCGCTTTGATCAGCAATATAATTACGGCAAACAAAATAGAAATAACGATATGAACCTTTATCCGCATACGTTTTGCTTTTGCGGCTTCTTCTTTTTCAATCCCGAGAATATCTATGCAAAAAGAAGTTGTCAGAGCCGTTAACGCAGAGTCTGCACTACTGAATGCGGCCGCTATAATGCCGATTGTAAAAAAGATAAGAATACTATTCCCCAAAATACCTGAAGTACAGAACATCGGTAATATGTCGTCATTTAAGGCGGGTAGGGGGATGTTTTCTTGTCCGGCCAGAGCGATTAGCAGTATGCCGAGTGAAAGAAATAAGAAGTTGACAGGTGTAAAGGCAAATCCATAAGTGTACATGTTTTTTTGAGCCTCATGTAAGGTTTTGCATGTAAGGTTTTTTTGCATCATGTCTTGATCAAGCCCAGTCATAACTATGACAATGAATATACCACTGAAAAATTGTTTTACGAAATGCTGTGTGCTGTGCCAATCTGAAAATTCAAATATTCTGAAATGCGGGCTTTCTGTTATCGTGTGTGTCATGCTAACCATATTCAACTCCATTTTATCAGCCACTTGCCAGATAATGACGATCAGCATGGCGACTAAAGCAATAGCTTGAATTGTATCTGTCCAGATAATTGTTTTTACCCCGCTTCGGTAGGTGTAAAGCCAGACTAAAAGCACGCTTCCAATGGTGGTTACTGCAAAAGGAATATTCCATGCATCAAAAACGTAGGTTTGGAGGATTAGTACAACTAAGTATAGCCGTGCAGCTGCTCCAATAATTTTTGACAGAATAAAAAATGAGGCCCCTGTCTTATAACTTCGTCTGCCGATTCTGTCGTTCAGATACGTATAGATCGATGTCAGTTCTAATTTGTAATATAGAGGAAGTAACACTTTAGCAACAATAATATACCCAAAGAAAAAGCCGAATACGGTTTGCATATAGGTCATATCTATACTTCGCACCATTCCCGGAACAGAGACAAATGAGACTCCCGAAAGTGAAGCCCCTACCATTCCTATGGAAACAATATACCAGGGAGACTGACGATTTCCTCGAAAAAAAGCATTGTTGTCGGAATCTTTGCGACCTGTAATATAAGATATAAACAGCAAAATGCAGAAATAAACGACAATGATGATAAGAATGGTATAGTTATTCATGATTATTCTCCGAATCGTTACTATCTGCGTCTAATTTCCCAATATCCGGAATCATTGCCCGGGCTTCTTGATCGCTTAATGTATCTACATCTTTTAGCTTGCGTTGAATGGCACGGGTACGTGTTCCAAGAACCTCTTCGATCTGCCCGCTCGCCGTCTGAATATTTTTCTGAGCCTTTTCCAGCATTCCTCCTACCTTTTCAAATTCTTTCTTGACAGCGCCAAGAATTGTCCAGACTTCTCCTGAGTGTTTTTGAATTGCTAAAGTGCGAAATCCCATTTGAAGACTATTCAGAATTGCAGCTAAGGTTGTCGGCCCGGTAACCACGACTTTGTATTGTCTTTGTAAATCTTCCAATAAAGAAGAGCGCCGTACCACCTCTGCATAAATTCCCTCGAAAGGCAGGAACATGATACCGAAATCAGTCGTGGCAGGAGGAGAGAGGTATTTATCCGAAATATCCTTAGCCATGCGTCTGATCGTTGTTTCAAGTAGTTTGCCTGCCCCATCAATACCCTGCGGGTCAGCTTTATCGTAAGCATCCAATAACTGCTCATATACATCTTTTGGAAATTTAGCATCGATCGGAAGGTAAACATAGTCCCGCATGTCATCCTTGCCTGGCAGTTTAACCGCAAACTCAACTACTGCGTCTGAACCTTTCCTTGTACGTACATTTGCCTCGTACTGTTCAGGAGCAAGTAGTTGTTCAAGTAACATACTTAGTTGTATTTCTCCGATATTACCACGAGTCTTTACATTACTTAATACCCGTTTTAGACCACCCACATCCTGCGCCAGCGATTGCATTTCTCCCAACCCCTTTTGTACATTCTCCAACTGTTCGGTAACGAGGCGAAAAGACTGTCCAATACGTTCATTCAACGTTTTTTGTAATTTTTCGTCCACAGTCACACGTATCTCTTCCAATCTTTTTTCCGTTTGCCTTACTAATTGTTGTTGTTGCTCATTCATTATCGAAAACTTTTCCCGTTGAAGAGTATTGAAGGAAAGAATATTTCGTTCAAATGTATCCTGAAACTCTTTTAGGGAGCGGGATAACTCTTCCCGGCTTTCCTTAGCGATCTGACGGCTTTCCTCGCGGTTGATATGAAAATCTTCCCGAAAGTTCTTTTCGATCCGCGCAAATACCCTTTCTACTTCATCGGATAGTTCTGAAGCCTTCTCCTGCTTATTCTTTAAAAGAAAAAAAAGAAAAACCTGAAGTAGCCCCAACGTAACAAATCCACAAACAATCCACCATTCCATATCAGAAACAATCAATATTTAGTCAAAAGTACATAAATGAGCTTAATCAGAAGCTATACCGAGTTTGCATTTTGATAAAATTATCAGATAAACCTGCTCTTGATGAATTTAACCAGCTTAACAGGTTTTGTTTGCTTCCGTATTAAATGAAATTTAGAGGTAGGTCTAATTCTGTTTAGAGGTAGGTCAAAAACGATTTAGAGGTAGGTTAAAATTAAAGTGTAGATAGGTGTATATATTTCCTCATACGTATTTTTAATTAAAAAGAGTTAAAAGAAAAACAATCTTAGTGACCTCTTGTTTTTATTTATAAAAGAAAAAATAATAAGAGGTATATTACTGCCTCAACAAATTAAAGATATTATAAATAATGGCAACAACAAAATTTAAAGGAAACGACGTACACACGAATGGTGATTTACCTGCTGTGGGATCATTAGCTCCTGATTTTAAAGGAGTAAAAACAGATTTATCAGAATTGTCTTTAAGCGAATTAAAGGGGAAGAAAGTGGTTATAAATGTCTTCCCGAGTCTTGATACGTCTGTATGTGCGGCTTCTGTGAGAAGATTCAATAAAGAAGCAGCTTCATTAGACAACACCGTAGTGCTGGCTCTTTCAAAAGACCTGCCATTTGCACATGCTCGTTTCTGTACAACGGAAGGTATTGACAAGGTGGTACCCCTTTCTGCGTTTCGTTGTTCTTGTTTTGAAGATAAATATGGTTTGCTGTTCGAAGACGGCCCGCTGAAAGGTCTTTTGGCTCGTGCGGTAATCGTAGTCGGAGAAGACGGCAAAATCTTATATAAGGAATTGGTTTCCGAAACTACAACGGAACCCAATTACGACGCTGCGTTAGCGTCACTTAAGTAAAACAATGTAGATTATTGTTTTTCATTGGTTAAAGTTAAGGGTTAGTGTAGAAAGTCGCCTGATGTGAATCTCGCGGCTTTCGTTTTTTTTATACCTCGCATTCGTGAAAAATACGTACCTTTGTAATCGTTTTTAATGAGTCTTTAAGGTTATGAAGAGAATTTTCTGTCCGAAATGTGATGATCTGTTGACATTTGATGAAAAGAAATATCCGGATGCGAAGGCATTAGCTTTCGTATGTCCCCGCTGTGGACATCAGTTTAAAATACGTCTGGGACGTAAAAAGGTGATGACGGCTTCCGGAGAACTAAAAGAAGTAAAAGAACCGGATTTCACCTGTGGATATATACATGTAATTGAGAACACCTTTGGCTTTAAACAAGACTTTCCTTTAATCTTAGGAGATAATGTAATCGGTCGGCGTAATAAGGATACCGATGGTGTGAATGTCGAAATTATTACGGCAGACCCAAGCATGGGACGCAAGCATTGCATTATTCAGGTGAAAGAAGAAAACGGAACTTATATTTACACTTTGCGCGATTTCCCGAGTCTGACCGGTACTTTTCTGAACAATACTTGCCTTGGAAAAAAAGAACAAGTTATCATAGAAGGAGGAGCCGTAGTTACGATCGGTGCTACTACATTTATACTTCATGAAGCAGGCGAAAAGCCGGAGGAATAATAATGACAAAAGACAATACAACTCAGACCGTAAACGGTACCGCTTTTAAAGTCTTATTAATTTTAAGTATTTCCCACTGCCTTAACGACCTGTTGCAATCAGTAATATCTGCAGTATATCCGTTGTTTAAGGATGATCTGGCTTTGAGTTTCGCTCAGATAGGCTTGATAACGCTTGTTTATCAGATGTCTGCATCCGTGTTTCAACCTATAATGGGACTTTATTTTGATAAACGTCCTTCAGCCTGGTCTTTGCCTATTGGTATGAGTTCAACATTAGCGGGTATGTGTACGCTTGCTTTTTCGCATACCTTGTTCTGGGTATTGGTATCGGTTTCTTTAGTCGGTTTCGGATCGTCTATTCTGCATCCTGAAGCTTCACGCCTTACATCGTTGGCCTCAGGAGGGAAGCGTGGACTTGCTCAATCCTTGTTTCAGGTTGGAGGAAATCTCGGAGGTTCATTAGGACCTTTAATGGTCGCGTTGTTTGTTGCACCTTATGGACGGCAAAATATAGCGTTTTTTTCAATTATAGCCTTTGTTGCTATTCTTATTATGATACCCGCTTGCTTATGGTATAAACGAAGATTGCAACTTATTAAGATAGAAGAGCAGGCGGCTCCTAAACATGTGAAGATGCCGCTACCTAAAAAGACTACTATTTTCGCCATAGCTATTCTGCTTATTCTGATCTTTTCAAAGTACGTGTATATGGCAAGTCTTTCCAGCTATTATACATTCTATCTTATTGAGAAATTCGGAGTCTCCGTTCAGGATTCGCAATTCTATCTGTTTATCTTTTTATTTGCTACGGCAGCAGGAACATTGATAGGAGGTCCTTTAGGCGATAAAATCGGACGAAAATACGTGATCTGGATTTCTATTCTTGGTGCTGCTCCTTTTACTCTTCTTATGCCTCATGCTAATTTGCTTTGGACGATTGTATTAAGTTTTTGTGTGGGTTTGATATTGTCTTCCGCATTCCCGGCTATCCTGCTTTATGCGCAGGAGCTATTACCGTATAAATTGGGCTTAATTTCCGGATTGTTTTTTGGCTTAGCCTTCGGTATTGCCGGAATTGCATCGGCTGTATTGGGAAATATGGCGGACAGATACGGTATAGAAGCTGTTTATAATGTTTGTGCCTATATGCCATTATTAGGATTGGTCACGTTCTTCCTTCCGGATCTTAAAAAGATCAAACGCTGATTTTTTTAAGAGTATCTTTTTTATCATTAGATTTAATCAGACAAAATACCCAAAAATAGGGATTGTCGAATTTCCTTTTATCTGTTTTCTTTGCATTATAAAAGAACGTTGTTCTCTATTGCTATGAGAGTACTAAAAGACGACAAATATAATGCGATATTGCAAGCTGCCCGAAATGAATTCTTCACTAAAGGATTTAAGGAGGCCTCCATGCGCGTAATTGCAAAGGAAGCTAAGGTCGGTTTGAGCAATATCTACAATTATTTCAGTAGTAAGGACGAGCTATTTGTCGCAGTAGTAAAACCGGCGAAAGATACGATCTACAATTTTATCCGGCGACAACATACTGAGGATAATATTGATGTGAAACGATTAGTTAGCTTTCGTTATCAGGATGAGGTCATTGAAGAATATATCGGAATTATAGATAAATATAGAAATGAACTTCGTCTTTTGTTTTTTTATGCTGAGGGTTCTTTGTTGAAAGACTTTCGGGATACATTGACTGATTATATTACGCAGGTAAGTATAGACCATATGAAAGTAATGAAAAAGCATTATCCGCATGTGAATGATTTGTCGGATTTTTTTATTCACGCTTTGTCTTCCTGGATGGTGACAATCGTGGGCGAGATTATATCCCATAATCTGGATAAACCCAGAATACGGGATTTTTTTAAAGAATATTTTCGATTTGAAATAGCCGGATGGCGGGAGATCGTTGGAGTATAAGAAAGGAGGTTGGAAGCAACCTCCTTTTTTTGTGAACAAAAACGAAAAATGTTCTCTAAAGTTTGGCAAAAATGACAGAATGACAATTCTACTAAATATAAATTTATGAATACATTACAAAATCTCAGACAGTACATGGGCAACCGTAAAATTCTCTTGCCCATTTCTATGCTTCTGTCTGCTCTCAGCGCATTGGCGGGGATGATGCCGTTTCTCTTTATCTGGCTTATCGTTCGCGAATTGTTCGGGGTGGACAGTTCCGGAAATATTAGCACTTATGCCTGGTGGGCGGCAGGAACAGCCATAGCGGGTGTTATTGTTTATTTTCTGGCCTTGATGTCATCGCATCTGGCTGCATTTCGGGTTGAATCGAATATGCGGAGAGCAGCCATGCGTAAAGTTGTAAATATGCCTTTGGGATTTTTCGACCGGAATACCAGCGGAAAAATCCGAAAGATTATTGATGATAATGCCAGTGTTACACATGGCTTTCTGGCTCATCAATTGCCCGACTTTGCAGCTACTATATTGATCCCGTTTGCAGCTGTATTGATGATCTTTTTATTTGACTGGAGATTGGGACTGGCCTGTATGATACCGATCGTGTTTTCTTTAGGAATACTGATTAGCATGATGGGAGGGAAGAGTATGGAGTTTATGAAGAAATACATGACTTCATTGGAAGATATGAATACGGAAGCGGTGGAGTACGTAAGAGGTATTCCGGTAGTTAAGGTCTTTCAGCAAACGATCTATTCGTTTAAGAATTTTCATAAGAGTATCATGGAGTATAATAAGATGGTCTCTTCTTATACGGAAAGATGGAGATATCCTATGTCTGCTTATACGGTGATCATTAATAGTTTTATCTATGTTTTAATACCTGCAACGATTCTGCTGATTGGGAGTTCCGGCAATTTTGCAACCGTGCTGCTGGACTTTTTCCTTTATGTGCTTGTAACGCCTGTTTTCTCGCAAAGCATTATGCGGAGTATGTATTTACAGCAAGCTTTAGGGCAGGCACGTGAGGCTATTAGTCGTTTGGATAATCTGACAGCATTTGAACAACTCGCAAAATCGAACAAGACTATTCCTATTACGGATTTTGATCTTTGTTTTGAAAATGTGTCGTTTACTTATCCGGGAACTAACGAAAAAGCGGTAAATAATATTTCTTTTTCTGTTTCCGAAGGTAAGACAGTTGCGTTAGTCGGCGCTTCGGGTAGTGGCAAGACAACAATAGCGCGTCTTGTTCCCCGTTTCTGGGAAGCCAATGAAGGACGTGTGAAAATAGGAGGGGTGGACGTAAAAGAGATTGATCCCGGAGATCTGATGCGCCATGTTTCGTTTGTATTCCAGAATACACGTCTCTTTAAAACGACCTTGCTTGAAAATATTAAATATGGAAAACCGGAAGCGACACTCGATGAAATAAATCGCGTGATTGATTTGGCGCAATGCCGTGATATTATCGACAAACAACCGGATGGATTGAATACAAAAATAGGAGCGGAGGGTACTTATCTTTCAGGCGGAGAGCAACAACGTATCGTTCTGGCTCGGGCAATTCTTAAAAATGCACCGATTATCGTGTTGGATGAAGCAACCGCTTTTGCCGATCCCGAAAATGAAGATATGATTCATCAGGCTTTGACTCACCTGACTAAAGGAAAAACAGTGCTGATAATTGCTCACCGGCTTACGAGTATTACAGATGCCGATCAGATCTTAGTTATTGATGAAGGACAAATCGCAGAGCGAGGAACGCATCGTGAATTGTTAGAAAAAGAAGGAATTTATTTGAAAATGTGGAACGAATACCAGCAATCTGTTCGCTGGACAATAGGAAAGAAGGTTTGTCATGATTGAAACTATAAAAAAACGGTTTGCTCTTTCAACAAAAGGGGCTAAAGATTTTTCTGTCGGAGTTCTTGCTTCCGTGTCTTTAGATATTGCTTTGATGTTGCCGGCTGTATTGGTGTTTTTATTTCTTGAGGATTATCTACGTCCTGTATTTGATCCGACAGCATCGGTTATTCACGAAGTTGGGTATTATATCCTTCTTGGAATTGCTTTTATGTTGGTTATGTATTTTATCGCTGTGTGGCAATATAGAAGTACCTATAGCTCGGTATATGAAGAGAGCGCAAACAGACGAATCTCTTTAGCTGAAAAATTACGGAAACTACCCTTGGCTTTCTTCGGAGAAAAGAATTTATCGGATCTTACATCGACAATAATGGATGATTGTACTGATCTGGAACATACATTTTCACATGCTGTACCGCAACTGATAGCCTCTATTATCAGTATTATCCTGATTGCTACGGGGATGGCCTTCTATAATTGGCAATTAACGCTGGCTTTGTTCTGGGTCGTTCCTTTGTCTTTAGCTATCGTACTGATTGCTAAAAAGAAACTGCATCATGACCATTATAGTCATTATTTGGATAAACGTGCGGTAAGTGAACATATTCAGGAAGGGCTTGAGACGATACAGGAAATTAAGTCGTACAATAAGGAGGAGGACTATCTGGAAAGATTAGATGAGAAACTCTGCGCTTATGAAAAAAGTCAGACTTCAGGTGAATTGCTGAATGGCGTATTGGTCAATAGCTCCCAAAGTCTTCTGAAACTTGGATTAGCTACCGTAATAATCGTTGGTGCAACGTTGCTGGCAAATGGAACAATCGACTTGTTTACTTACCTCATATTTATGGTTATCGGATCGCGGGTTTACGGTCCTATTAATGAAGTATTGAATAATCTTGCCGCGTTATTCTATCTGGATATCCGTATAAATCGCATGAACGAAATGGAAGCTTTGCCCATTCAACAAGGCGTTGTAGATTATACTCCTGATCATTTCGACATAGATTTTGTACAGGTTGATTTTTCCTATGAATCCGGAAAACAAGTATTGCGTAACGTATCCTTTACGGCAAAACAAGGTGAAATCACGGCTTTGGTAGGCCCTTCCGGTAGCGGTAAAAGTACAGCTGCTAAATTAGCCGCCCGCTTCTGGGATATTCAGAAAGGAAAGATTACGCTTGGAGGAGAGGACATAAGCGGTATTGAACCTGAAACTTTGTTGAAAAACTATTCTGTCGTCTTTCAGGATGTAGTGCTTTTTAATGCGACAATTAAGGACAATATCCGTGTAGGAAAACGCGACGCGACTGATGAGGAGGTGATGCGTGCCGCTCGTCTTGCCCAATGCGATGAATTTGTTCGTAAGATGCCGGAAGGATATAATACCGTGATCGGAGAAAACGGAGAAACACTCTCCGGAGGCGAACGTCAACGAGTGTCAATTGCTCGCGCTCTGCTGAAAGATGCTCCTATCGTTCTATTGGATGAAGCAACTGCTTCGCTCGACGTAGAGAATGAAACCAAGATACAAGCCGGAATCTCTGAATTGGTACAAAACAAAACTGTTCTGATCATTGCACACCGTATGCGTACAATAGCAAATGCCGATAAAATAGTGGTGTTGGAAAACGGACATGTTGTCGAAACCGGATCGCCGAAAGAATTGAAAAAACAAAACGGCATATTTGCCCGGATGTTGAACCGGCAGTTAGCTAACTGATTTAGAGGTTTGGAAAAAACAAAATGTTGGAAAAACGCTTGTTTTTGTGTCGGATTGATGCCAGTCGCAAATGAGGCTTTTTGGGCTGACTTCTCTAACAAAATAACGAAGTATGTGCCTGAAGAGCAGAATTCGGGAGATGTCGTTTAAATTGCATTATCCGGCATGTCTGTTTTTTTAAGATTTGTAAAAAGAGAAAAATCCAAAATAACGCTACTCTTTTTTGAAGATAAAGGATATATTTCGAAAAATAACCTTTACGTTTCGGAAGATAATCTTTATATTTTGGAGTACAACCTTTGTGTTTTTGGTGAAAAAACGGTCTTTCTTTGTCATTATGGAATATTTATTGGTTTGAAACTATATAAACGAAAGAGAAATGAAGTTAAGTGCTTTTGAAGTGCGTAAGCAAAATGGTCAAAATAGTTTCTTTTTGTCTTGTCTTCATGTGTTTCGCCAAATACCAAATCAGGTATAAAAAAATAGAGAATAAATTCAAAAGAGATTCTTAGATAATCTAAGAGCCTATTTTAATTTTTATAGGATATTTCTTGAGGGCTTGTTTCGGTCTTCTTTCGTCTTCTTTTTTGCTTATCTGCATCTCCGCATTCAATCACATAGCCCGCTATGCTCATTCATGCGGATATACAACTAAACAAAAAATAAATCGAAATAAGCCACGAATAAAAATTTAAACAGGCTCTAACATTTTTTTTGAAGAGGGTGAATTTGTCAGAGTTTTGGCTCACCCTCTTTTCTCTGTTCAAATAACAGGACCTATTTATGTTTCTTATATTGTATGAAGAATTATTTTTATACTCCGGGTCATATTCCATGGTCAGCTCTATGGATCGGGCTACATCGTCACCATAAAGCATAGAAACAACAATTAGTGCCATATCAATACCTGAACTTATTCCTGCGAACGTGCACATTAAAATGTGCAATATTAGAAATTTTATAACTCAATAGCAATAACTAAAAGGAAGTGTTTTGCGCAATCATCCGAATAACGGAAGCAGATCCATTATGTCCTACTCCTTCATCTAACGAAATGAGGCATTGTTCTAACAGAATTATTTTTGTACCTTGGAATATTTCAGAAAGCTCACCCTTAGAGTATAACATATCTATCTCTTTAGGACCACCTGCTGATTTGTTTTGCTCCTGAAAGATTCTGTGATCTTTGCTGAATCCTTCAAAAAGTATATAGCCTCCTTTCTTTAGAAGAGGAAGAAGTTTTCGGAAATAAATTGTTTTTTCGGGAGAAGGTAGATGAGCATAGATCAAAGCTATGACATCGAATTGTTCAACCGGATAATCTATAGTTTCAAATCGATCTATACGGTAATTAATCCTGACACCCGATTTTTTCGCTAAATCGAATGCTTTTTTTTGTGCTATTTCGCTTTGATCGAATGCTTCGACAGTCCATCCGTTCTGCGCAGCAAAAACAGCATTCCTTCCTTCTCCTTCTGCCGGCAGGAGAATATTTCCTGCCGGTAAATGAAGAATGGATTCTTTGAAAAAATGATTTGGTTCTACACCATATACATACTTGTCAGTATCATACCTTTCGTTCCAGAATTTACTCATCTTTATTTTCTATTTTAATTTTGTCCAAAAATAGTTCTAATGGACAAAACTTAGTCACAGAAGATTGTAATAAATTCAAACCGACAAACGCCGGGAGTAAAAACCAATAAGCGGAAACAAAATACCCTAACGCAATTCCTATTAAAACAAAGGAACCTGCAACAGATCTTACAATTCTTTCTTTCATCTGTTTATTCTGAAAATTGTTCAACATTTAATACATATACTCTTACAGGAAAGGGGTTCTTGTGTTTATCCTCAAGATCTGCAATACTTAATACTACTAATAGTTTCATAAGGAGGGATTATTTTACTTTATTCTTTAATAATTTGAAATATAATAAAGGTATTACTAACAGGGTCAGGATCGTTGACGTTATGGCTCCGCCCATTAATGAAATTGCTAAGCCTTGGAATATGGGATCAAACAAAATGACAACGGTTCCCATGATTACTGCTCCTGTCGTTAGAATGATCGGAGTGGAACGAACAGCTCCTGATTCGATAATTGCCTGCTTGAGTGTTTCTCCATCTTTAAGGCGTATGTCTATAAAGTCAATCAACAAGACGGAGTTTCTAACCATTATACCTGCCAGTGCAATAAATCCGATCATAGAAGGTGCACTGAAATAGGCACCAAATACCCAGTGTCCGAGAACGATACCAACAAGAGATAACGGGATTGCTGCTAATTGTACTAAAGGAGTCATAAAGCTTTGGAACCAACCTACTATTAATCCATAGATGATGATTAATACGATCAGGAATGCTAATCCAAGATCACGGAAGACTTCATAGGTTATCTGCCATTCCCCATCCCATTTTAATGTGTAATCATCTTCAAACATAGGTTGTTGTGTATATTCTTCAGTTAAAGAAAAGCCTTCGGGTACTTTTACTTCTTTCAATCTGTCAGAAATACTGTTCATCGCATAGATCGGACTTTCCAGGTCTCCGGCTATATCTGCCATAACATATACTACGCGCTTCTGGTCTTTCCGGAAAATACTTTTGTCTTTCAGAACTTCCTGTACATTGACCAAATCAATCATCGGAACAGCCATTCCCTGCATATTAATGACTTTCGTGTTTAGAATATCTGAAACACGACTTCTTTCGGATTCCGGCAGACGCATGGTTATTGCAACCTGATTGACCGTAGATGGACGGTGAAGAATACCTACCGGCATACCTGATACTGCGGCCTGTATGTTCTGAACAATTAATGCAGACGGAACACCCATCTTCATGGCTTTCTCTTTATCGACTTCGAATTTATATTCTGTTTGGTCTGCTTCTACGCTCCAGTCGATATCGACTACATTCGGCGTTTCACTGAATATTTTTATCAATTGTTCGCTGATGTTCATTTGTTCTTTATAATCGGGACCATAAACCTCGGCAACCATAGTTGACATAACAGGAGGTCCGGGAGGAACTTCAACTACTTTTATGTTGGCATTATATTGATGACCGATCGCTTGTAACGTATCGCGCATAGCTTTAGCTATATCGTGACTTTGTTTGCTTCGTTCCCCTTTATCTGTCAGATTTACCTGAATGTCTCCGATATTATCTCCCGATCTGTAATCATAATGGCGAACTAAACCATTAAAACTCATTGGACTCGCTGTTCCCACGTAAGTTTGATAGCTGGTTACATCCTTTTGTTGGCGGATGTACGAAGCCAATTCTTTTGCAACACTTGATGTTTCCTCCAATGTCGTTCCTTCCGGCATATCGATAATCACCTGGAACTCATTTTTGTTATCAAAAGGTAAGATTTTTACCGGAACGGATTTTGTAAAGAATAATGACAATGACCCCAATAACACAACACTTAATACAATCATGAAAGTCCATCTTTTCTTACGACTTTCTAATAATGGAGTAATGAAATGGGCATATACCTTATACATTTTAGAATCTTCAACACGTACATCAGGTTTGTTCTCTTCTTCTTCTTTTTCATCCTTATGTCTCAGGAATAAGTAGCCAAAATAAGGAGTGAGTGTTAGAGCTACGAGTAATGAAAAGATCATAGCAATAGAGGCTCCGATCGGCATCGGACTCATATAAGGACCCATCATTCCCGAAACAAACGCCATAGGAAGAACAGCCGCAATAACCGTAAATGTAGCTAAGATGGTGGGATTACCTACTTCGTTTATTGCATAGATTGCTGCCTGATGGAACGGTAGCCGCCTCATCTTGAAATGCCGGTGCATATTTTCGGCAATGATAATACTATCATCAACGACAATCCCGACGACAAATACTAACGCGAAAAGGGTAATACGGTTCAACGTATAATCCAAGAAATAATAGGCAAATAAGGTCATTGCAAATGTGACGGGAACAGATAGGAAAACGACAAGTCCGCCACGCCATCCCATAGCCAGCATAACAAACAATGTAACGGCAATAATGGCAATCCCAAGATGGAATAATAATTCCGAAACCTTGGCAGATGCGGTTTCACCATAATTCCGCGTGACTTCAATATTCAGATCGTTTGTAATTACATCTTGCTTAAGATGTTCTACTTTATTCAGTATCTGTGTAGCTACATGCATAGCATCTGCCCCTTTCTTCTTGGCCACAGAAATCGTTACAGCAGCATAATCATCCGGATTCGCATTTTGTAATTCATCTTTAGCTGCTCCAAAACCAAATGAAACATAATTCTTCGGCAGTTCCGGTGCGTCTTGTACAGAAGCTACCTGATGCAGATAAATCGGCTGTTGCTCGTTTGTCCCGACAATCAGGTTTTTGACATCTTCCACATTTTCAAAGAAATTGCCGGTGAGGACAGAGTAAATAACGTTATTGTCAACAATATTTCCACTCTGCATCTGTACATTGTTCCCTTGTAATGCCTTAGAGATAGACAAGAAGTCCACTTTGTTTTCGGCCATTTTGTCTTTATCGGGCTCAATTCTGATCTGACGACTACGTCCGCCAATAATGTTTACCTGAGCTACATCCTTAATCTTCTTGATCTCATTGCCTACAACTTCAGCTACCTGACGTATTTCGTAGTCGCTGCTTGTATCGCTCCACATCGTTACGGCAAGTACAGGAACATCATCGATTGCACGAGACTTTACCAATGGCATCGTTACACCTTGAGGCATACGATCCATATTCTTCATGATCTCGTTGTATAGCTTGACCAATGAATTTTCCACTTCTTCACCAACAAAGAACTGAACAGTGATCATGGCTTGTCCGTTCATCGCTGTAGTATAGACATGCTCTACCCCTTTAATGTTGGATACTATTTTTTCAACCGGTACTGCAAGAGAGTTTTCTACCTCCTGAGGCGATGCTCCAGGATAACCGATCAATATATCCGCCATAGGTACTTCTATCTGCGGTTCCTCTTCGCGAGGAATAAGCGAAATACTAAAAATACCCAGTAGCATGAAAGCCAACATGAGTAATATACTCATCTTCGACTTTAAAAACATATTGGCTATTACGCCGGAAATTCCTTCTTTCATCGTTTCGTTATTTTGATAGGGTTACCTTCTTACCATTATATAATTTACCATCAGCCTGTTTGATGATCTTATCATCCGGGTTTAATCCGGAAAGAACTTCAGTTCGTCCGTTACTTTCTTTTCCAACTCTGATCCATTTCAAAACAGCCTGGTTTTGTTTGTCAACAACATAAACTCCTGTTAACTGATCTCTGTTTACCAAACTGCTGTTTTCTACCATTAATCTTTGGTCTGTAAGCTCTCCTTTTTTATCCTTTTTAATTGTAAGATTTGCGAACATACCCGAACGAATTCCTTTTTCTTTTCCTTTTTCAGGACTGACTTTCATCAAATATTGTCCTCCTGTTCCATAAGCTGAAGGACTTAGTTCGATAACTGTTCCCGAGAAAGATTCACCAATTGATTTAACTTCGATATCTGCTTTATCGCCAACTTTCACATTTTGGATATCACTTTCCGGAATAGATGCTTGTACAACTAAATCTCCGGCTTGTTCGACTACTAATAAAGGCATACCAGGATTAGCCATAGAACCTTCATCAATCATTTTTCGTGTAACAGTGCCTGTAAATGGTGCGGTTATATCGCTATAAGATAAATGCACATTAATCTCGTTGAGAGCTTCTTGCGCCATTTTAAGTTTTGATTTCATAGACGTATATTGCAGTTCTACGTTCTCAAATTCTTTTTCAGAAACACTGTTTTGTTGACGTAACGTAGTGAAACGTTCATAATCCCGTTTAGCGTTCTGCTCTGCTGCCTGTGCTTCAGTAACCATAGCTAAAGCCTGTTGCTTTTTGGCTTTAAGATCATTCCCATTTATGGAAATCAACAACTGTCCGGCGTTTACCCGATCGCCTGGTTTTACATGAATTTTTTGTACATAACCCATCATGCGAGTGCTGATTGTTGCCGTTTGTTTAGATGTGATCTGCCCACTTACACGTATTCCTGTTTGTTGCGATGTTTGCGGAGAATAAACAGATACATTAATTGGAGTTTCCGTATTCTTGTCTGCCGACTGCGATGAACAAGCGGATAATAAAGTGATGACTCCTACGCTAATACCTAAAGCTATTGTTTTCATATATTGTCTCTTATTTATAATTATTCTTCTGATAAAAACTGTATGTATGCATTTGTAATATTATAAGACATGACTGCCTGCGAACGAAGTAATTCCTGTTGTGACAGCTGCGCTTGCGCTGCAAGTAGATCGGTAGTACTGGCAAGACCTTCTTTGTATCTGTTATTCAGAATACGAAGAGCCTCAGTTGCCTGCTCTACACTTGTTGTATGTTTTTGTATTTCCAACTGAAGATCATTCAGTTCACGATATGTTTTGTTAAGTTCTAAATTACTTTGTTGTATATGAAGCTCTTTCTCTTTTTCTAATTTGTTTTTTTGAAATGTGTAAGATTTATATTTGCTTCTATTCTGATTCCCCGAAAAAATAGTCCAACTTAGTGATATACCTGCCATATAAGAATCAGCGTTAAACCCGAATGCTTTTGAATCATTTAGTTGGTATGTTCCAAAAGCATTAATTCTTGGAAGGAAACTCATTATTGCTGATTTTTGCATCATTCCCGTTGCCTCTATCGCCTTATCCAACGCCATAATGTCGGCTCGTCCTAAAGATAGCGTAGGATCATTAATAAGAGTTTGTTCCGGCAATATTAATGAATCAGTTTTATACACAGACCCTTTTTCATTCGTTCCCATTAATAAAGCTAACCCTTCGGATGCATTATGGATATTGCTGGCTGCTTTTGCTAATGCCGCTTCAATGGTGTTCACTTGCACTAAGGCATTCAGAACATCAGATTCTTGTATTAATCCTTGTTTCTGGAAATTTTCAGTTGTCTTATGAATTGCTTTTACATCAGCTAATGATTTTTCTAAAATTTCTTTTGCTTTATATGAAAATTGTAATTGGTTGTATGCCTTTTTTACCTCAAAATCAATATACTGTTTAGTCCGAACTGCTTTGTATTGATAAACCTCACGTTGAGATTTAGCCCCCTTTCGGGCGTAGATCATATCTAAATTGAGTAGAGGGAGGCGCATTTCAGCTTTAGCACCGTAATTCTGAACAGACCCCGGATCATTTAGTTTAGCCGGATCGAAATCTGCAGCTGTTACACTTGCTTGATTAAGCAAGAATCCAAATGCATTTAACGGGTTATTTGTACTAACGGCAGAATAGCCCAGTTCAATCTGCGGGAGGAAAACGGCATCGGTTTGTCTGAAGTTGGCATGTGCTATTTTCTCTTCTAAATCAGAAATCTTTGCGTTTGCATTATGTTCTCTGGCTGACATTAATGCTTCCTCAACCGAAAGATAACGTTGAGAATAGACATTCAACGATATGCCCAGAAATAGTAATAACAGTTTGCTTTTTTCTATTTTCATAATTTATAGTGTATTTATTTATTCGAAATTGTGCTTTTTAATTTCCATTGGAAATAATGCTGCAAATGTAAATAATATTTCTTTTAAAACAAATTTCCTTTGGAATATATGTTGTTGTTTTGTTTAGAGCGTATGTTTCTATAATTTGTTGTATAACAGTTGTTTGTGGTGTTTGTTGTTGGAGTGGTTATAGTCTTGTTTATTAAGTGATATATATTTTCTATAGGAAACATATTCTTGATGATGTTTTTCGTATCTTTGCATAATTAATATGAATTAATAGAAAATATGGATAGAATTATTAGTATAGTAAAAAAGAATTGGTCTTATATAATAGGAGCAATAGCAGGTGGAGTAGGGGGATATTTCTATTGGTTATACATAGGATGTAGTACCGGTACATGTCCGATAACTTCATCTCCTTCCATGAGCGTTTTATGGGGAGCAATATTAGGGAGTTTGATTTTGAGTACTATTTTTGAAACAAAAAGCAAGAAATAAAACGATGTTTGGATTTTTAAGTAAACTGTTTAATTCTACATCATCAGAGATGTTGAATGAGTTGTTGGCTGATGGAGCCGTATTAATAGATGTACGTACGCGATCAGAATTTAATGCTGGCCATGCAAAAAAATCGAAGAATATTCCATTGGACGAAATAAGTAAATCAATAAATCAGTTTGATAAAGAAAAGACGTATATCCTTGTGTGTGCAAGTGGCGTTCGAAGCAGAACTGCTGTGAATATATTGAAAAGTCATGGCTTCTCTAATCTTTACAATGGAGGTAGTTGGGCAAGCTTTTTATAAGAAGTTCTGCAATATTAATTGTTTTTCAGTATCTCCCAATAATGCTTATCTTTGTCGCTCTATTATTAAATTATTGACATGAGTGAAGTTTCGAATTGTCCGAAATGTGATATGGACAATACCTATTTTGATGGAGTGATTAATGTGTGTCCGGATTGTAGCCATGAATGGACAGATAGTGAAGAACAAGCTGTAGCAGATGACATGGCAAGAGATAGCAATGGGGCTGAACTTGCCGATGGCGATGCTGTTACTGTTATTAAAGATCTAAAAGTAAAAGGATCCTCAATGGTTATAAAAAGAGGAACAAAGGTTAAAAGCATTCGTCTGACCGACAACCCAGAAGAGGTGGATTGCAAAATTGACGGAAGCAGTATCGTGCTTAAAACCTGTTTCTTAAAGAAATAACTTGTTTTTTTAATGCTGTTGGTAGTCCGGGTTGTTTATTTCGTATCGAAAATAAACATCCCCGTTTGGCATTCTTCCCTGATGTGTGAGTTTCATATCGCAAATTTCGCTTAGCATGACTGACGCGGTGTTGTTGGCATACATCCGGGCTACCAATCTTTTTATTCCAAGCTCCTTAAAACCATAATCAATTAAACCTTGGCATACTTCTTTGCCGTAG
The DNA here is from genome assembly GCF_028705895.1 of Massilibacteroides sp. GTDB lineage: Bacteria > Bacteroidota > Bacteroidia > Bacteroidales > Tannerellaceae > Massilibacteroides. The sequence goes on from NZ_JAQWCQ010000045.1 coordinate 30,339, forward strand.
CCTTTTCTCCAGAAATGCGAATCTATTATATAACCAAGTTCCAGAATTTGCGGATCTTTGAATGAGTTAAACAGTCCGGCCTCGCCGATAACTTCTCCCGTTTCTTTCAATTCTATAGCAAAAGCTCCATATCCATTCAGATAGTCTTTATTTATTTTGTTGTATTTCTCTTCTAATTCTTTAAGCGTCCAGTCGTATTTACCATCTGAAATAAACCGCATGTTTACTTTTTGCCTATAATAGTGTAATAAAGTTTCCAGATCATTTGATTCAATATCTCTAACTAAAAGATGAGGTGTTTTAAATCTAACCATAGTTATTCATTATATTAAGTGGTACTTATAAAGTCAAAAATAGGGATTTTATTGTATCTTCGCTTATATATATGGTAATTGAAGTTTCGCAAGTTAAAAACAGGAGTTGCTATTAAGGCATAAAAAAGGCATAGGGATTTTCATATATCACTGAAAATGAGTATATTTATAGTGTCTAAAGAATAAAATACTCAACCCTATG
>NZ_JAQWCQ010000046.1 GCF_028705895.1 Massilibacteroides sp.
TAACGAGGCAAAAGTACAAAACTTTGTGCAAATCCCCTTTCTCTTCCATATCAAAATGAGTTTTGCTTTGAAAACACGAATGTCTTTCTATGGAGATATTAAAAACGAAATACCCCTGTTGGCGGAATTAATTATATACTAATTTAACCCCGTAAAAAGGGTAAAATTTATGTGTTGAAAATCAATTAAAAAATCGGCGTAAAAATATAAAGGATATTTTTCCAAAAATATCCTTTATAATTGGAAAAATAACCTTTATATTTTTTTTTTCATTCTATGCGTGTTTTTAAATTGCCTGTATTCTAACAGTCGGTTATTGTAAACAAGTTCTAAAAAATAATAGGATAGGGCTGTTGCCCATAGATTTTATTACCTTTGTTCCTTGATATAAATAAACTAAAAGGAAAAAGAAATCAGAACGATATGACTTTTAAATGGACAAAGAGTGTCATTATTCTATGTTGGGTGATATTTTTGGTTGGATTAGGTGTTGTTGCGATGACTTTTATCGCTATTGCAAATGGCTCTATTGGCTATGTTCCACCTGTTGAACAATTAGAAAATCCGATTGATAAATACGCTTCGCAGATCATTTCTTCAGATGCTAAAATTCTGGGGAGGTATATGAAGAGTACCGAAAACAGAATAAGTGTAACCTATAATGATCTTTCTCCGGATCTGGTGAAGGCTCTGATTGCGACAGAAGATGTGCGTTTTTCGCAACATAGTGGTATCGATGCTCAGGGACTTTTTCGCGCTATTATAAAAAGAGGAATCCTTATGCAAAAAAGCGGAGGTGGAGGAAGCACTATTTCGCAACAATTAGCAAAACTATTATTCTCTCCCAGTGCCGATAATGTGTTCGAACGTTTGCTCCAAAAGCCTATCGAATGGGTTATAGCCGTACAATTGGAACGATTCTATACAAAAGAAGAAATTCTTACGATGTATCTGGATAAGTTTGATTTCTTATATACTGCTATCGGGATACAATCCGCTGCGCGCGTTTATTTTGATTCAACACCCAAAACATTGAAAATAGAAGAAGCTGCAACTTTGGTCGGTATGTGTAAGAATCCGTCTTATTACGATCCCCTAAGACAAAATGAAAGAACAAGAGGGAGGCGTAATACCGTTCTTAAACAGATGGAAAAAGCCGGTTATCTTACAACCGCTGAATGTGATTCATTGTCTGAATTGCCGCTTGTATTGCATTATAGAAGAATTGATCACAAGGAGGGATTGGCTCCGTATTTCAGAGAATACCTCCGTTTGGTAATGACTGCCAAGAAACCGGAAAAGAAGCATTATATGTCCTGGCAGGCGCAGAAGTTCAGAGAGGATTCAGTTGCCTGGGAAAATGATCCGTTATACGGATGGTGTAATAAGAATAAAAAATCAAACGGAGAGAATTATAATATCTCTACGGATGGTTTGAAGATATATACGACTATTGATTCCCGTATGCAGCAATATGCTGAAGAGGCTTTGGAACAACATATGAAAACAGATATTCAACCGGCTTTTACACGTGAAAAAAAGGGAAGGAGTTATGCTCCGTTCTCCAGAGATGTTTCAGCCGGTCAGGTTGATACAATGATGACAAAGGCGATGAAGCAAACAGATCGCTATCGTGGATTGAAGAAAGCCGGATTGAATGAGGCTGAAATTAAAGCTGAATTTAAGAAACCTATCGATATGCGCGTCTTTGGTTGGGGAGGAGCAATAGATACGATCATGTCTCCTTGGGATTCTATCCGTTATCATAAAGGCATTTTGCGTTCTTCTTTTATGTCGATGGATGCTCATACCGGACATGTTAAAGCATATGTCGGAGGAATTGACTATAAATATTTCCAATATGATATGGTGAGTACCGGACGTCGGCAGATCGGTTCTACAATGAAGCCATTCTTGTATTCATTAGCGATGATTGAAGGAGTAAGTCCATGTGATAAGATGTTGCATGTTCCTCAACAACTGATTGATGAAAACGGTAAGACCTGGGAACCAAAGAATTCGAACAAGGAAAATGAGGGAGAAATGGTTACCATTGAGTGGGGGTTACAAAAATCATCGAATTGGGTAACCGCTTATCTAATGAAACAATTATCTCCTTATACTTTTGTGCGCTTGTTGCGTTCGTTCGGACTGAAGGCGGAGCTCGATCCTGTTGTGGCTATCTGCCTTGGTACACCGGATGTATCCGTTTCAGAAATGGTTAGTGGTTATACCGTGTTCCCCAATAAAGGAATTAGAGTAGAGCCTTTGTTTGTGACCCGTATAGAAGATTCGTTCGGAAATACAATCGCCAATTTTAATCCTCACTTTAATGAGGTTTTGACACTTGATGCCTCTTATAAAATGCTTCATATGTTACGGAAGGTTATGGATGGTGGTACCGGAAGCCGCGTGCGTTTCCGTTACGGTATTAAAGCTCCGATGGGAGGTAAAACGGGAACTTCACAGAATCACTCCGATGGTTGGTTTATGGCCTTTACCCCGAGGTTAGTGTCCGGATGTTGGGTAGGCGGCGAAGATCGTTCGATTCATTTTGATCGGATTAATGAAGGGCAAGGAGCCGCTATGGCTTTACCTATTTATGGACTCTTTATGCAAAAAGTATATGCTGACAAAACACTCGGATATACGGAGGATGAGAATTTTGAAGTACCGGAAGAATATCAAGATCCATGTGCGAATATAAGTAAAGAAGTCCGTCAGCAAACCCCTACGGATGTAGGAGGAATCGACAAGATGTTCGATTGATATTTTTTATTATATCATAATGTAAATAAATAAGTTTGTCACATTCTTTGCAATGGATAAAAGACTATATTTGTTGCTATACATACTGAATAAAACAAACAAAGTGTTATGATAAATAGAGAGTTGATAAACCCCCAGAGTATTGTCGTTGTCGGAGGCTCTAATAATGTTCATAAACCCGGAGGTTTCTTAGTAAGGAACTTGTTAGACGGAAAATATAAAGGAGATTTATTTGTTGTAAACTCGCGTGAAACCTGTGTTCAGGGAGTGAAATCTTATACGCATGTGCGTGATATACCGGACGTTGAAATGGCAATTATCGCTGTTCCCGCAGCTGCCTGCCCGGAAGTGGTAGAAATCCTATCTAAAGAAAAGCATGTAAAAGCTTTTATTATCATATCGGCTGGTTTTGGAGAAGAAACAAAAGAAGGAGCGATATTAGAGGAACAAGTACTGAAAAGTATAAATGAGGCCGGAGCTTCTTTAATCGGCCCTAATTGTATAGGGGTCATGAATATGAACTTTCATGGTGTATTTACCCGTCCGATACCCGAATTTCACCCCGATGGAGTTGACTTCATTTCCAGTTCGGGTGCAACAGCTCTCTATATAATAGAATCTGCTTTGACTAAAGGATTAAAATTTTCTTCTGTCTGGTCGGTAGGCAATTCCAAACAAAATGGTGTTGAGGACATCCTTGAATATATGGATCGCAATTTTGATCCTGTGGTTGATTCCAAATACAAGATGCTTTATATAGAAAGCGTACGGGATCCGGACAAGCTGCTGCAACATGCGTCTTCTCTTATTCGAAAAGGTTGTCGTATCGCGGCTATAAAGGCCGGAACATCCGATTCTGGTAAACGGGCAGCTTCGTCTCATACAGGAGCGATTGCCAGTTCAGATGCCGCTGTTGAAGCACTTTTCCGTAAAGCGGGGATTGTGCGTTGCTTCAGTCGTGAAGAACTGACCACTGTTGCCTGCATCTTCACGATGAAGGAAGTGAAAGGGCGTAACTGTGCAATTGTAACACATGCCGGAGGTCCGGCTGTAATGCTCGCTGATGCACTCTCCAAAGGGCGTTTGAATGTACCTAATTTAGAAGGTCCGATAGCGGCTGAATTAAAATCCAAATTATTACCGGGCGCAGCCGTTGGTAATCCGATTGATATTATCGGAACCGGAACCCCCGAACATTTGGCTACTGCCATTGATTATTGCGAAAACCGGTTTTACGAAATCGATTTGATTATCGTTATTTTTGGTAGTACCGGTCTGATGAAGCTATACGATGCTTACGAAGTATTGCACAAAAAAATGGCAGAATGCAAAAAGCCTATTTTCCCAATTCTGCCATCTATAGTAACTGCCGGCCCGGAAGTTCAGAATTTCATAAAGAAAGGACATGTTAATTTCTCTGATGAAGTAACTCTTGGTACGGGCTTGTCGCTGGTAATCAATACCCCAAAACCTGCAAATGCTGATTTCCAGCTTTTTGGCGTGAATGTAGCAGAAGTAAGACGTATAGTTGATAATCTGCCAAGTGGCTATCTGAATCCTGTTGATGTACGTACATTGCTAAAAGCAGCGAATATCCCCTTGGTGGAAGAACGGGTTTCTGCCGATAAGGATGAACTGCTTGCCTTTGCCAAGGAAATAGGTTTTCCTGTAGTTGCCAAAGTGGTAGGTCCGGTGCATAAAAGTGATATCGGCGGTGTCTCTCTCAATATCAATACGGAAGAACATCTGCTTTTCGAAATAGAACGGATGATGGGGCTTCCGGATGTAACGGGCATACTTGTACAACCGATGCTGAAAGGGCAGGAATTATTCTTAGGAGCAAAATATGAAGAACGTTTTGGGCATGTGGTTCTTTGTGGTCTCGGAGGTATCTTTGTTGAAGTTCTGAAAGATGTATCTTACGGGCTTGCCCCATTGTCGTATGATGAGACATTCTCTATGATTCGTTCATTAAGAGGATATCCTATAATAAAAGGTACGCGTGGTCAACAAGGGGTAGATGAACAAAAATATGCAGATACAATTGTCCGCCTTTCTATTTTGCTGCGTTTTGCTACTGAAATCAAAGAGATGGATATAAATCCATTATTATCGACAGATAGAGGGCTATACGCTGTAGATGCCCGTATCAGAATAGAAAAATAACTTTTAAAAGAAAAAACAATGAGTAACAATGAAAATGAAATGAGCTATGACACGGATGATGCCGTAAAGTATATACGGAATTATTTGGCTCAGGATTTAAAAGACAAATTTAGTGATGACGATATCTTCTATATTATTGATCTGATCGACGAGTTCTATGAATCTAAAGGTTTTTTTAATGAAGATTTACACAAAGATGAAGAGACTGTTGATTTTGATGAAGAAGAATTGATTACTTTTGTCGTGAAAAATGCAAAGAAAGACGAAGTGGGGAATTTTGAACCGGACGACATCGTTTTTGTTGTTCAGGGAGAATTGGCCTATTGTGACTCTTTAAACATGTTTGATTAATTTTTGTTATATTTAGAAACAGCTTAATATTACATTTAAAACGATAAACAATTAAACAAAATGGGAAAAGTTAAATTATTGTCAGTCGCATTATTATGCATGGCTGTCATTTTATCCGGTTGCGGAGCAAGTAACACAGTAAAAGGTACAGGAATAGGTGTTGGCGCTGGAGGCGCTGTTGGTGCAGGTATTGGCGCGATTGCTGGTAATACTGCTTTAGGGGCAGTTATCGGGGCAGCTGTCGGTGGTACTGCCGGTGCATTGATCGGAAAGAAAATGGATAAACAAAAACAAGCTATTGAATCACAAGTGCCGGATGCTACAGTAGAGTCTGTAAATGACGGTGAAGCGTTGAGAGTCACTTTTGATTCCGGTATTTTCTTTGCTACCAACTCAAGCACAGTGAGTGAAGCTGCAAAAACGGCACTTGCGAAATTTGCTGTAACGTTACAACAGAATCCGGATACTTATGTGAAGATCGTTGGACATACGGATAGTACAGGTAAGGTAGATTATAATCAGACATTGTCAGAAAAACGCGCGAAAAGCGTGTATGACTATTTGATTCTTAATTCTGTTGCTAATAGCCGTTTGACGTACGAAGGAAAAGGTATTCATCAACCTATAGCTGATAACAGTACAGCTGAAGGCCGCGCTTTGAACAGAAGAGTAGAGGTTCTTATTTTAGCGAATGAAAAAATGATTCAGGAAGCGCAACAAGGTACATTGAATTAAAAGAACTTATTGTGTATAATGAAAGACGAGGGGCTGTTCGGGTGAATAGTTCCTCGTTTTGCGTATATACGGATAAATATTCATCAATAGATATTTTTATGGTTATAAGATAAAACGATGTTATGAATTGATTACCTTTGTTTCTTATGATAAAAGGCTATCCCTGGCATCTGAATTTACACATGAATGATACTAAAGAACTGATCGGATAAATGGAAAAAGAAATTAAAACAACTATTATCGCATTAGAAAAACAAGCGCTGGAATTGTGGAATAATGGTAATCCTGATGGTTTTCTGGAATTGTCGTCCGACGATGTGGTATATTTCGACCCTGTTTATGAGAAGAAATTTGTAGGTAAAAAGGCATTGGAAGACTATTATGAAGGTTTCCGTGGAAAGAATAAGATTGACTCCTACGATATGATAGAACCGATAGTACAAGTCATTCAGGAGTGTGCTGTTTTGATGTACGATTATGAGGCTCGTCAAGATGGACAGAGATATCGGATGCACTGTACCGAAGTTTATAAGTTGGAAACATTGGGACAGTGGAAAATAGTACACACTCATTGGTCTTTTGTTCTGCCCAATAAAGCATAGTATGGTACAACATAATTGCGAAAACTGCTCAATACGGGCAAAATATGATAAAGCTCCTAAGTCATTGATTGGTAGGTTCTGGCGTTGGCATATCAATTTCTGTCCCGGCTGGAAAGGGTATATGAACTCTTTGAATGAAGAACAGAAGCAGATGCTGAAACAGGAATACCAGTTGAAGAAAGTATAAATGGCCACAAACGCTATTGAACGAAAATCCAAGATGTGGAACCTGTGGCACGGTTGCCATAAGCTGAGCGCGGGTTGCAAACATTGCTACGTCTATCGGGGCGATTCGAAGCGAGGCATTGATAGTAGCATTGTTTCTAAAACCAAGAATTTCGATTTGCCGATTCAGAAGAAACGGAACGGGGAATATAAAATCCTTTCAGGAACGATGATTTATACCTGTTTCACCTCTGATTTCTTTGTGGAAAATGCCGATAAGTGGCGCACCGAAGCATGGGAGATGATACGCCTTCGGAGCGATTTGCGATTTATGATGATAACCAAACGTATCGACCGCTTCTACGAGTCTCTGCCCGAAGATTGGGGAGACGGATACGATAATGTTACTATTTGCTGCACGGTGGAAAATCAGGATAGAGTTGATTATCGGCTCCCTCTCTACAAAGCCGCACCGATAAAGCATAAAATCATTATCTGTGAACCGTTGTTGGAACGGATTGATTTATCTGCGTACAATATTGGATCATGGGTTGAGCAAGTAGTAGTTGGTGGAGAATCGGGATATTATGCTCGTCCATGCGATTTTGATTGGGTCATGGATTTGCACAACTTGTGTGTCGAACAAGATGTCTCATTCTGGTTTAAGCAAACCGGAGCCAAGTTTGTCAAAGACGGGAAATTATATGATATAAACCGTCGATTGCAACACGTACAGGCACGGAAGGCGGGAATTAATTATACAAGAAAATAGGATGAAACATTATCAAGGAAGGGTTCCGGCATGTGGTATTTTTTGCGGAGGTTGTCCGGTTTATGTCAGGGAGAAAAAAACTTGCTCCGGTGCTAAATAAATAGGGTAAGGTGCGAAAATTGTAAATCCTTTCATCTCTGTTGCAAGGAAAAAGGTATCGTGCATTGTTGCGAATATAAAACGTTCCCTTGTTACAAATTCAAACGATTTGCCAAAAACTGGGAAAAATATGGACCGCGAACAAGAGCAGATAAAAGGAGAAGGTGTTCCATGGAAAGAAATATACCATATGGACAACGAACGCAAACAAAACTGGACGGAAGCCGAATATACTTTTCATAAGATGATGGAAATCTATGAAATGTATGGTTATAAAACAGTTATCGTCCCGAAAGACGCGTTGGGGAATAGCAAACGGTTTGTTAAAATTGGAGTGTTTTTAAACGAAAACGCACCATCTCTGAAATAAGTTCCAGCGGTATCGGTCTATTGTAAGGAAATTGAATACCTCCCTTACTCGTTTTATGACTTGTTAGTTTGTCTTTAAATGCTTCGATGGTTTCCGGCCACGGGTAAAAACCCAGGTGTTGTTTGTGTCCGGCAAACTGTACTAATATCTTCTTTACCTTAAATGTTGGCATTCCCCAACTGATGGTTTCTTTGGCTTCAGGTGCCGCATCAAGGATTGTCTGACGTACATGCTGCATTATAGCCTGTATATCCTCAGAAAATTCTGAAATATATTGGTCTATGGTCTCTGTTTTCGGCTTTTGTTCGTTCATTTCAAACTCTTTTTATGGCGGACAACCGTTAACAAATCATCCAGCTGCTCTTTTTTACACACATCAAAAATCATCGGGATCAGGCGACCGACAGGTTTTGCTTTGGCAAACTCATCTTTTATCGTTTCGGAAATCTCCAACGCGGTAATACCTTCCAAATGCTTTTCTGTAAAAAAGAAACTGACCCTGAAAAATCCTTCCCAAACGGAAAGCCATAAAACTGTCTTTTTCTTATACACCGCCTTGCAAAGCCATGCCTTACCGTCGTTGTAGAATCTCCATTCGGGTACGAGTCCGTACTCTTCACTTGTGATTGTCTCGACAAAAGACTCCAACACTTTGTATATATCATCCCCAAGAGACTCCCTCAACACTTCATTTGAGGGGAATACTCCGGGATCTTTCAGAAGCATTTGCGGTTCCACCATCATTTCGTTTAAAATAAGATGCTCAAAAGTAGTGTTTTTTTAGCGAGATACAAGCTAAACACTACTTTGCATAAGCTATTTAAAGAGGATAACTCATAATGGAGATTTTCTCTTTGAAATCAAAAACCTTTTCTTAGCTTTGTACTCATTAAGAGTTATTTGATTTGATGAAAAATGAAGCGAGACTAAGCGGTTAAGTAGTTTCTAAATCATTACCTATCAATAAATATAGGCGGCTCAACTCCTTGAATACAACAGTATTCCAAAATAATCACTATCTTTGTTCCCGTAATGAACAGGTTCTTTTTATGAGAAGAAAACTATCCATCATATTTAGCTTGTTGATGATCATGATTATTGTTCATCCAACGTTTGCTATGCATTATTGTGGAGGTCGTATTTCTGAAATGAATTTGTTTGGCGGCCAACAAATGCAAGCGTGTTGTTGTGGAGAAGATGAAGCTCATTCTGATGCCTTTGCCTTAGATCAGCAATCGTGTTGTGAAACTGATTATATTTCTGTTGATACAGATGATTATCAGATGACTGTTTCTCCGGCGACGCCTATGCCTATGTATTGTCTGTTGCATTCATTGCTTATTCCTTCATTTGAACAGGCAACTATAGATCAAAAATCTGCTGTTGAGTTTGCACCGCCCGGTGCTTTGCCTACAGACGATGTCTCACTCTCTTTTATCTGTGTTTTTCTGATTTGATTAAGAGTCGGAACGGCCTTTAATGGGTATGCCGTTTCTGTTTTTTCTTAATAGAACTGTTCGGGATACTTATGTCCGGACATTTTAATCAAATCGTTAAACACATATATAATGAAAACAATTATTCGATTTTTTCTTGAAAATCGGTTAGTGACTTTTCTGCTTCTTTTATCCATTATTGTTTGGGGTATTTCTGTTGCTCCGTTTAATTGGAATACAGGGCTTTTATTAATAAATCCCGTTCCTGTCGATGCAATTCCCGACATAGGTGAAAACCAACAAATTGTTGCGACGGAATGGATGGGACGTTCGCCTCAGGATGTAGAAGATCAGATCACTTATCCACTTACAACAAGTCTGCTGGGAATACCCGGCGTGAAAGATATACGTAGTACCTCCATGTTCGGTATGTCGTTTATCTATATCATATTTGACGAAAATATAGAATTCTACTGGTCTCGTTCACGTATTCTGGAAAAACTAAGTTCTTTACCTCAAGGTTTGTTGCCGGAAGGAGTACAACCCGCTTTGGGGCCTGACGCTACGGCTTTAGGGCAAATCTTTTGGTACACGTTAGAAGGACGAAATCCCCAAACAGGTAAACCTGCCGGTGGTTGGTCGGGAGAAGAACTCCGATCCATTCAGGATTTCCAGGTAAAATACGCATTGTCATCAGCAAAAGGCGTATCGGAGGTTGCTTCTGTTGGTGGTTACGTGAAGGAATATCAGGTTGATATTAATCCCGAAGCCATGAAGGCCTTTGGCGTTAATATTATGCAGATTATGGACGCTGTCCGGAAAAGTAATCAGGATGTAGGAGCCGAAACGATTGAGCTGAACAAGGTTGAATATTCCATCAGAGGGCTGGGATATATTAAATCGCTGGCAGACTTAGATGAGGCAGTCATTACGGTAAGACAGAATGTTCCGGTACGCATAAAAGATGTGGCGCAAGTAAACTTTGGTCCGGCAACTCGTAGGGGAGGTTTGGATAAAGGCGGCGCAGAAGCAGTTGGAGCCGTTGTTACTGCCCGTTATGCATCCAATCCCTTGGACGTGATTAATAACGTAAAGGATAAGATTGCTGAAATCTCTCCCGGAATGCCTGAGAAAGTATTGCCGGACGGGACTGTTTCTAAAGTAACTATTGTTCCGTTTTATGACCGAACAGATCTGATTAAGGAAACAATTAGTACGTTGGAAAGAGCTTTGACGGATGAGGTAATTATCTGTGTGATTGTTATTATCATGCTTGTACTTAATCTTCGTGCCTCATTAATTGTTTCAGGGATGCTTCCCGTTGGAGTACTTGCTACGTTTATTCTGATGAAACATACCGGAGTAGATGCTAATATTGTAGCCTTGTCGGGTATAGCAATAGCCATTGGCGTGATGATTGATGTGGGGATTGTCTTCATAGAAAACATTCTTCGTCATTTGGATTTCCCGGAAAATAAGGGAGCGCATGGAAAACATCTATTGAAGGTTATATATGAGGCTGTTGTAGAGGTTAATGGGGCAATTATTACCGGAATGATGACAACCTTGGTTAGTTTCATCCCAGTCTTTTTCCTTGAAGCACAAGAAGGAAAAATGTTTCGTCCGCTTGCCTTTACCAAAACCTACGCGTTAGGTGCAGCCTTATTTTTAGGTCTTGTCGTTATCCCGACTCTGACTTATACCGTATTTAATATCCGTATTGGGAAAGAACGCACTCAACGGGTGTTGAATTATATCCTTTGTGTGTTAGGGGTACTTGTTTCCGCAGTAACCGGTGTATGGCCTGCAATTGCACTTACTTTTGTTGGTTTGAATAATCTGTTTTTGCGTAAAAAATACCTGAATGTAGCCATAACATTATTGTTTATGCTCTATTTCCTTGTAAAGAGTTGGCTGCCTTTAGGACCGCAAAATCCATTTATCGTAAATTTCCTATTTACAGCAGGAGTGATCGGATTGATACTTGTTGTGTTGATGCTCATGGTGAAATACTATGTACGTATAATTCATTGGTGTTTAGATCATAAGGTGAAAGCTCTTTCCATACCTGTCTTAACCATGATTTTGGGTTTAGTAATCTGGATGGGTTGGGATAGAACTTTTGGTTTTGTAGCCAACGGATTTGATAAAGTCGGTGTGAACATACGTACGACAGCTTTATGGAACGGAATGACTCATCGTTTCCCGGCTATCGGCAGTGAGTTTATGCCCTCTTTGAATGAAGGATCCTTTTTGCTGATGCCTACCAGTATGCCTCATACCGGAGTGGAAAAGAATATTGAGTATGTTCGGATGTTAGATAAACAATTAGAGAATATACCTGAAGTGGAAATGTCGGTTGGTAAATGGGGGCGGGTTAACTCTGCTCTTGATCCGGCCAATATTCAGATGTTTGAACATGTAATCAATTACAAACCGGAATATATAATTGACGAAAATGGTAAACGACATAGGCAATGGCGCGACCATATACGAACTCCGGATGATATCTGGCAAGAAATAGTAAAAGTAACCCAGTTGCCCGGTCTTACATCTGCTCCCAAATTACAGCCGATTGAGACTCGCTTAGTGATGCTTTCTACCGGAATGCGTGCCCCAATGGGCATAAAAGTGTATGGCCCGGATCTGGAAACAATTGAGAAAGCTTCGATAGATCTCGAACGCCTCTTAAAAGAAGTGCCTTCTGTTCAACACTCTTCTGTTTTCGCAGAAAGAGGAACCGGAGCACCTTATCTTGAATTGCAACTGAATCGTCCGGCTATGGCAAGGTATGGTGTTTCTGTTGCCGATTTGCAGGAAGTAATTTCTGTTGCTATCGGAGGGATGGAGCTAAGTCGCACGGTGGAAGGACGCGAACGTTTTCCTGTTCGTGTTCGCTATGCCCGCGAGCTTCGTTCTACCCCCGAAACACTGAAACAAATCTTAATACCGACTCCATCGGGAACGCAAATTCCCTTAGGTGATTTAGTAAACATAAACTATACTTCCGGTCCGCAGATGATACGTAGTGAAAATACTTTTTTGACGGGATATGTGTTGTTTGACAAACAACAGGGTATGGCTGAAGGAGATGTTGTTCATCAGGCTCAGAAATATATTGACGAACAAATTAAATCAGGAGCATGGAAACTTCCGGCCGGAGTCTCGTTCCATTTTGCTGGTAATTATGAACAACAAGAACGGGCTACTACCAGACTGGCCATTCTTATACCTATCTGTCTGCTGAGTATCTTTTTGATTCTTTACTTTCAATTCCGGACTGTAACTGCCTCAATGATTCATTTTTCAGGTGTATTTGTCGCCTTTGCCGGAGGCTTTATTCTTCTGTGGTTGTACGGCCAGGATTGGTTTCTGAACTTCTCAATCGCAGGCATGAATATGCGTGAACTTTTCCAAATACACCCCATCAATTTGAGTATAGCTGTCTGGGTCGGCTTTATTGCCCTGTTTGGAATAGCGACAAACGATGGGGTGTTAATGGGAGTTTACATTCATCAGGTATTTGAACAACGGAAGCCTGCAACTATACATGACGTACGTGAGGCGGTTGTTGAAGCGGGTATGAAACGGGTACGTCCGGCTATGATGACAACAGCTTCTACGCTAATTGCCCTGTTGCCCGTACTGTCGTCTCTCGGAAAAGGTTCGGATATTATGGTACCGATGGCAATTCCCACTTTTGGAGGGATGACGATACAGATCATGACCATATTTGTTGTGCCTATACTTCAATGCGTATGGCGTGAAGGCGAGATTAAAAGGAAAGAGAGAAAACAACTAAAACGGAATGAAAATGAAACGAATTCGTAAAATTAAAAGAAGTCTGATTGTACTATCGCTTATAGTAAATAAGCTATGGGCTCAGCTTCCAGCAGATTCATTAGCAGTCTATTTGTTGGAGGTAGAAGCCAATAACCCGGAATTGAAAGCTCAGTTTTACAAAGTCGCTGCAGGAAAAGAAAAAATAGGAGAAAGCGGAGTTTTGCCTGATCCGGAATTTGAAGCGGGGATTTATACAAAGCCAATGGGGACATTAATGGGGGATCAACTGGCTGAAATCAGACTGATGCAGATGTTTCCCTGGTTTGGAACCTTGAAAGCTCAGAGAGAAGCAGCAACTCACATGTCCCGCGTGGAACAGGAGGCTTATAATAATCTACGTCAGAATGTGTTGTTTGATGCAAAGAAGTCATATTATACGCTATATGCCCTGCAAACAGAGATCGATCAGATAAAACATTCTATAGCATTGCTTCAGACGATTGAAGAAACGGCAACTAATCGTTATGCGAATGCTTCTTCGGGTAAAAGCTCCATGTCTGATGTGCTTCGCATTCAGATTGAACGGACAGAATTAGAAAATAAACTGCTCACTCTTCAGGATCAGGCAGAGACTCTTACATATGTTTTTAATAAATTACTTGACAGAGATGGTACTATGCCGGTTTCTTTGCCTGATACGTTAGTCATTCTAAGTGCGGAGACAGATGAAGTACTTCTTTCAGAACAGGTGTTGGATAATAATTCTATGTTGAAAATGTATGCCGCAGAAAAAGATGTAAATCAGGCTGAACTAAAAATGGCGAAAAGAATGAGTTTTCCAACGATTGGCATAGGGATAGAATATATGCCGTTGAAAAAATCGGCTAACCCTATGGTGATGGAGAATATGAACGGTAAAGACATGATTATGCCTATGGTATCATTTTCTATACCTCTTTATCGAGGTAAATATAAAGCAGAACAACGGAAGATTCGCTATAAAGGACAAGCGATAGAGGCCAATGCGAAGGATACGCAAAATCAGTTGTTAACTGAATCGGGAGAGGCGGTGAGAATGTATAAAGATGCTCTGCGTCGTGTTGCGTTGTACAAGAAGCAACGACAGCTTTCAGAACGTAGTTTATCGTTGTTGCTGACTCTCTATGCTACATCGAGCAGTAATGTGGATGAGGTATTGCGTGCAGAACAACAACTTCTTGATTTCAATACTAAAACAGCAAAGGCTTTGGCCGATTCTTATATCGCAAAAGCCTGGATAGACAAACTAATAAATAAAAAATAAGATGGACTTTAATAATATAAAAACAAACTATGGTAAACCTGCTTTATTTTTAGTCGTTGGTTTACTGATCGGATGGTTATTATTTCACCAAACAGATAGTACGGTCGTTGAACAATCCAAGGAAAATGTGAAAGCTGCTTCGGGCAAGAAAATAGTATGGGTCTCTGCTATGCACCCACATATACGTAGTGATAAACCCGGTAAGTGTCCTATTTGTGGAATGGACTTAGTTCCTATGGAAGAGGATGCTGACGGGAATTTAATTGACCCTTCTGCTTTGGTGATGACTGAACAGGCTATGCGATTGGCTGATGTTGAAACGGTTGTTGTTCAATCCGGAACGGCAAGTAAACGATTGCGTCTATATGGAAAGGTACAAGCGGATGAACGTACGAAACAAACCTTATCTTCTCATATACCCGGACGAATTGAGCGGCTTGATCTGAATTATACCGGAGAGATTGTACAAAAAGGACAGGTGATCGGAACAGTCTATTCGCCTGAATTAGTTACTGCGCAGAAGGAATTGTTAGAAGCTATTCAGATGGGAGAGAGTGGGCAGGTTCTGGTTGAGGCTTCGCGTAATAAATTAAAACAATGGAAACTGACAGAAGAACAAATTCGTAAAATAGAACATTCCGGTCAACCGATAACTAACTTTCCTGTTTTGTCTGAGTTTTCTGGTGTCGTTCTTGGAAAACGGGTTAATGAAGGTGATTATGTAACACAGGGTTCGGCTCTTTATGATGTATCAGATCTAAGTCATGTATGGATCTTATTTGATGTTTATGAACGCGATTTGCAATGGATTAAAAAAGGTGACCGGATTACTTTTTCGGCTGAAGCAATGCCCGGAAAAGAGTTTGAGGGAAAGGTCTCTTTTATCGAACCGGTACTTGATCCGTCAACCCGAACAGTTAAGGTTCGGATTGAGTTTGCTAATACAAACAGGCAATTTAAGCCGGAGATGTTTGTTACTGGTATTCTGGATAGCAAAACGGGAAAAACAGAACATTTAATTGTTCCAAACTCTGCTGTGCTTTGGACAGGAGAACGTTCGATTGTTTATGTCAAAGACCCGGAAGCTGATAAACCTACTTTTCATTTACGCGAAATTAAACTTGGGGCTTCACTGGGTGATTCATGGATTGTCGAGAACGGATTGAATGCCGGCGAACAATTGGTGGTCAAAGGAACTTTCGAGGTGGATGCTTCAGCTCAACTTGCCGGAAAAGCAAGTATGATGACACATGCTGCAATGGCTATGCCGGTAAGTATGACTATGCCGATGAATGAAGATATAGAAGAACAATCGGACAAAAAAACAGAAATGAAAAATATTCCTGTTAGTGGAAATTGTGATATGTGTAAAGACCGAATTGAGAAAACAGCTAAAAGCGTGAAAGGAGTCTCTTTTGCTGAATGGACAGCAGAAAAGCAGAATTTACATGTGATATACGATAAGAATCTGACGAATACAGACATTATAGAGAAAGCCATTGCCGCTGTTGGACATGACACAGAGCATTATCGTGCAAAAGATAGTGTTTATGATGCGCTACCCGGTTGTTGCAAGTATCGCGATAAATAAAAGTGATTCTTTCTGTTCTGAAATGGGGGTTATATCGTAATCCCCATTTTTTGCATCAGAAAACAGGCATTCATGTTTTGCGCAATGCCCGGACGAAGGAGATAGGAAAACGTCAATTCGTTATTTGTGATATCAGCCTCAAACCTGAAGTTGCTGATCTGTTTAGGAAATTCATCAGCCAGAGTCCCTAACACCAGATCGTGTGTCGCTATAATACCACAGCTATCCAATTTCACTAATTGTTTCATGAGAGCGAGAGAACCTTTCTGTTTATCGACAGAATTTGTCCCTTTCAGTATCTCATCCAGAATAATAAAAAGCTTTTCTCCGGATTGCAGACGGTCGATGATCATTTTGAGTCGTTTCAGTTCAGCGAAGAAGTAGGATTCATTACTCATTAAATCATCTGAAGTACGTAGGCTTGTTACTAATTTCGCAGGGTAAATTGTTAATGATTCTGCGCAAACGGGCATGCCGCAACAAGCCAATACATGATTTAGTCCTACTGTACGCAGATAGGTACTTTTACCAGCCATATTTGCTCCTGTAATAATAAGGAATGAAGGCGTTTCTTTGATTGAAATATCATTTTTGACGCATTTCTCGCGGTTCATTAACGGATGTCCCAATTGTTTTCCTTCCATTTTGAAATAATTATCCGCTATTTCCGGATAGATATACCCGGGATGATTAAAGCCAAAACCACCCATGCTGTTCAATGCATCTACCGTAGCTAAAGCGTCAAACCATAAAGGCATCTTGTCTTTATACACTTGCATCCAGCGTTCTATACGTATGGAAGTACGTACGTCTCTTAAGGTAAAGATTTGAAGAATCAATCCTGCAGCACTTAATCGCTGATCGAGCGCGCCGATTGCACGAGATAACCTGCGAATGGCAAGAGACGCTTTTGTTTCTGTACCAAAACGTTCTTTCTGACAGTTCAATAACGCACTTTTAAAAGGGGTGTCCTCGATCAGATGGATCAATGAAGAATAGGTTACAAACAAATTCTCCAACTTGTTAACCTGGTTGTGAAGTAGGGTGGTTTTCTTCGCTTGACTATACGCAATAACCATCGAAAGAACAATGGCAAAGGAGAGAATAGAGACATCGATCAGGCCAATGATTACAGCTATGATCAATGCTGTCCAAACTATAGGAAATGCCCATAAAAGTATTTTCCAGAGAAGACTGTCTGAAAAGTAAGAAAGTGTATCTGTCAACTCCGAAAGACGTTTGTAATCTTCTTTCTTTCCGGGTTTTAAAGATCCTTCCACGTAGAAATTCTGTCTGAATGACGTAAGAGAGGAAAGTTCCTGTATAGCTTGCTGGCGTTCGATGATTTTCTGTTTGTCGTTCAGTGGCTCAAGTAACCATTCGGCCAAACGTTCATTTCCTATATAGGTAGAAGTACGGTTGATTGATTGAAAGAACGAGCGGTCTCCGAATAAATCCAGATCGATACTGAATGAATGTCCGCTGTTTACTTTGTCCGTTGATCCGTCAAACGCATTGAAATCATAATCCAGACCTTTTAACTCATTCTCACAAAGCAATAGGAGTGTTTCTTTCCATTTTCTTTGGTTATATAAATGGGTATGATAGACCATTAATAGAACAAATGGTATAGTAAAAAGAGTCGTAATGAGAGCCCAGACTTGCCAATCACTATTACTAAATATATATAAGGTGATAAATAACCCGATAAAAAGGATTAGACGAATGGTGCCGTATAAATGAATACGTCTCGATAGTTGAGCTACTTCTCTTTTACAGGCATTGTGTTTTTCATTATAAAACTGATAGATTTTTTCCATGCCTGCAAAGATAAATAAAATCAATCATGCATATACACAACCTATGTCGGATTCATTTGTTTATTAAATAGATTAAAAAACATAAGATTATGAAAGTAAAAAACATAGGACTAATGGAGTTTCAACTGCCCGTTAAGTCTCCGTTTATTGTTTGTTTTCATCATAAAGATCATTTTCCGAAAGGTAACGGTAAAGGTGAACCTGTTCAGTACCTAACGGATAGACGGAGAGGAGAGGACTTTGATCATAAGGCTCCCTGGCGTATGTACTATGGAGATAAGGTGCCAGGATTTCCTGTTCACCCTCATAGAGGATTTGAAACAATCACTGTTATGATGGCAGGTTTTGCAGATCATTTTGATTCTAAAGGTTCTAAGGGTCGATACGGAGAAGGAGATGTACAATGGATGACAGCAGGAGCGGGTGTACAACATTCTGAAATGTTTCCGGTACTTTCTTCTGAAAAAGAAAACCCTATGGAGCTATACCAGATATGGCTAAATCTTCCTAAAAACGGAAAATTTGTTGAACCTGATTATAAAATGTTCTGGAATGAACAGATTCCGGTTGTAGAAGATGGAAAAGCGCGCGTGAAAATAATTTCAGGTTCTTATAAAAACACTTCTGCTTTGACTCCTCCACCTGCATCGTGGGCTGCTACGGCCGAAAACCATGTAGGTGTTTGCTTAATTGACCTGGAGCCAGGAGCTGAGTTCATACTTCCGTCTGTATCTCCTACATTAAACAGGATGCTTTATTTTAGTGAAGGAAAAGATATTTCCATCGAAGGAACAGAAGTAGAAGTTAGACATTATGCCGAATTAGATGGAAATGAAGAAATAAAAATAACAAACGGATTACTTAAAAGCCAGTTGCTACTCTTAGAAGGAGAACCTGTCAATGAGCCGGTAGCAGCCTATGGCCCTTTTGTGATGAATACGAGGGCAGAAATACAAGAAGCTTTTGCGGAGTATGAAGAAACGCAATTCGGCGGCTGGCCTTGGGATAGAAATGACCCGATTAATCCTGTTGATTCTCCTCGTTTCGCGAGTTATCGTCACGGAGAAAAAGAAGAACGTCCATAAGTAGTTAAACATGATGAAAATATCCAATATCCCGGAGTCGGGAGCAAAAGAAAGAGTGGTTATCATAGGTGGCGGGTTTGCCGGACTTGAGATGGCCAAGAAAATAAGTAAGAAATACTATCAGGTAGTGCTGATAGATAAAAATAATTACTATCAATTCCAACCCTTATTCTATCAGGTAGCTACGGCCGGCCTGGAACCCAGTTCCATCTCTTATCCCTTACGGAAAATGTTTCAGAACCAAAAAGACTTTCATGTCAGGATGTGTGAAGCAAAGCGCATTGTCCCCGAAGAAAAAAAGGTAGAAACGAATATCGGTTATCTTACTTACGATCATTTAGTGATAGCAACCGGTTGTGATACAAATTATTTTGGAAATGATAGCTTAAAAGAAAGCACTTTTGCCCTTAAGTCAGTGTCCGAATCCTTGTTGATCAGAAACCGTTTACTGCTAAGTTTGGAAGAAGCACTTAGCGCAAAAGATAAAGATGAATTCGGTGAGTTATTTAGTTTTGTAGTTATTGGAGGCGGAGCAACGGGAGTTGAATTAGCCGGAGCTTTAGCTGATATGAAAAAAGGTATTTTGCCTAAGGACTATCCAGAGCTTGATTTTAAAAAGATGCAAATACATTTAGTAGATGCTGCTCCACGCTTGCTTGCGGCAATGTCCGAAAAATCTTCTGAAAAAGTTAAGGAGACATTGACCCACAGAGGAGTAACGTTGCATCAAGGCATACATGTGGAAGGGTATGATAAACCCTTTGTGAAATTGAGTGATGGTAAACAAATCCGTTCCCGAAACGTATTCTGGGTAGCAGGGGTAACACCTAAAATGATTCCGGGAATTGAGGAAACAGCTTATCAGCGTAATCGTCTTCTGATTGATGAATACCTGAAGGTAAAAGGATATGATACAATTTACGCACTTGGAGATGCAGCTTTACTACTAACCGATGAAACACCGAAAGGACATCCTCAGGTTGCACAGGTTGCTTTGCAGATGGCGCAAAGATTGGCGAAAAATTTAAATAACAGAAAGAAAAACCGTACTCAGGAACCGTTTAACTATAAAGATAAAGGTTCGTTAGCGACAATCGGGAGAAATGCTGCAGTTGCTGATCTTGGCAAATTCCATTTTGGTGGCCGTATTGCCTGGTTGCTCTGGCTTTTTGTACATATCATGTCGATTGTGGGTATGAGAAATCGTGTCTCTGTCTTAGTTGATTGGGCATGGAATTATTTCAATTATGACCTGTCTCTTCGTCTTTTTATTCGCCCAAAGAAGAGTAAAATGTATCAGGATGAACCCTAATTAAAAGTATTGTAAAGACTTGTCTATATGAGAATACAGACAAGAATTACATAGAATCAACTATAAATAATGTATAAAGAACAAAGACAAGCCCGATAGTCAGCGCTATAGCCGACCATTTTATAAAAGGTTTGTCTTTGTTTATTATTCCGTAAATAACTCCCACCAAACCACACAAGAGAATACCTGTCGGAAATGCGAAAAAGCCTAAAAATACTAAGCAAACAAGCATAATAATACCCATTGCTGTTAAAACTCTACTTCGTTTTTTACTGTATTTTTCTGAAGGCTCTAACATAAAATCTTGATTTTTCTATTGTACAAACTTAGTCAAAAAAACAGTCTGATACGGATGCTTATTTAAGATTCCTCTTTTTGGACTGTTTCTTAAGCGTTTATGCACACATATAAACGAACCGTACACATTAATTTTGCTTGAACAATATATAACTTAAAATGAATAATATGAAAAATGAAGTTTTTGTATTGGGGGGAACAGGTTTTATTGGAGCTTATACTGTTTCTGAATTATTGAAAAAAGGGTACAACGTATCAACAGCGGCTCTACCTCCTCTTCAGGAAGGATCTCTTCCGAACAATGTGGAGATAACATTGTGCAATATTAATGACATGTCTGATGATGATGTCGTTAAAATGTTAACCGGTAAACATGCTTTTATTTTTGCTGCAGGTAAGGGAGATTATGGTTTTGTTGACAAACCAGCCAATCGTTTCTTTTACACAGAAGTTACTCTTTCGTTGCAACGTTTGGTTAGACTTGCCCGGAAGGCCGGAATGAAAAAATTTATTCTGTGCGGTTCTTTCTTCTGTCATTTTTGGAGAGAGTGGCCTGAATTAGTGCTTGAGAAATCTGCTTATCCTTTAGCCAGAATTTTACAGGAACAGATTGCATTTCTTGAAGGAGAAGGGGCTATGGATGTGGTTGCTCTTCGTTTTCCTTATATCTTAGGCTCAATGAACGGACATCCATCCGGATCCTGGATGGATTTTTATTATCAAATAAAAGGGAAAGATGTTATTGAAGTTCCTGCCGGAGGATCAACAATGGTCACTGTTCAACAAGTTGCAGAAGTGCTTGTCGGTGCTATGGAAAATGGGGAACATGGTAAAGCCTATTTAGTCGGTGATGCAAATCTGAAATTTGCTGAAGCAACTCAGATTATGCTTGACGAAATGGGACAGAGTAATACGCAAATCAAGATTCTTTCTGAAGAGCAATACATGTCTCAAATGAAAGAAATAGATGATCGTTTTGCTTCACAAGGAAGAGAGGCAGGAATACATATGGTAACTATGGCAAAGGTACTGTCAAGGGATACTTTCGTTGATTTAGATGCAACTCGTCCTGTTTTAGGATATAAAAGGGATAGTATTGAGACCTGGATCAGAAATACAACCCGTGATTGTATGGAACAAGATAAATGATTGGAATAACCTATTAAACAAAAAGAAATTATGCAATTATTAAAGGATAAAATAGCGATAGTTACCGGAGGAAGTTCCGGTATAGGAGAAGCTGCGGCTAAGTTGTATGTTCAGGAAGGAGCTTGTGTAGTAGTGGCAGATATTGCTGTTGAAAAAGGGGAGGCAGTAGTTCATGAAATCATAAATAATGGTGGAGAAGCTATATTCGTTAAAACAGATGTTTCCAAGGCTGAAGAAATAGAACGTTTGGTTAAAGAAACCATAAAAAAATATGGGAAGTTAGACGTGGCTTTTAATAATGCCGGCATGGCGAGTAAAACAATTCCCATTGTAGAGTATCCTATTGAGGCATGGGAAAAATGTGTGAGGATTAATTTGTTCAGTATTTTTTATTGTGCTCATTACCAAATTCCGGAAATGTTGAAAAATGGCGGTGGAGCAATTGTTAATACAGCTTCTATGATGGCCAGAATAGCGGCATTTGGAAATTCCCCTTATGTTGCAGCCAAACATGGAATTGCCGGATTTACAAAAAGTATTGCTGTCGAATATGGCAAACAGGGAATAAGGGCTAATGCGATAGCTCCGGGAGTTATTGCCCCCCCCAATGCTCTATGATGAAACGCCTCAGGAATATATTTCTGAAATGATAAAGAAACAAACTTCGGGACGTTTTGGAACAGCTGAGGATATTGCAAATATAGCAGTATGGCTAAGTAGTGATAAATCTGCGTTCTGTAATGGTGAACTGATTATGGCAGATGGCGGATTAACAATTACTGATAGATAATATTGGAATAGTATGACTATAGAGAGAAAAATAAATGAGTTAGAGAAGCAACTACAAATATTGATGGATATTGAGGCTATCAAACAACTTAAGGCCAAATATCTTCGTTGTGTTGATTCAAAATTATGGAGTGAAATACGTTCTTGTTTTGCTGATGACTTAACAACCAGTCTTGCTGATGGCGAACTCTCTTTTAACAGTGCGGATGACCTGATTGATTACTTTGTAAATAATATGGTAGAAACTGAGATCACAATGCATCATTGTCATACACCCGAAATAACCCTGACAAGCGAGACAACTGCTGAAGGTATTTGGGCATTGCATGATTATGTTATAGCTCAGGATGTTGATTTATGTGTACAAGGGGCGGCTTTCTATAAAGAAAGTTACGTAAAACAGAATGGACGCTGGTTGATAAAAGACATAGGTTACAAACGTGTTTTTGAAGAAAGATGGGCGCAGAGTTCTGAAAATAAGACTATCACGAAATCAATGCATACGATTAAGGGTAAAAGATAAATTTGCACTACAAACAGTGTTTCTTTAAGGCAAATAATTACTTGGGGTTACCCCATAAAAGTTTTTAAAACACCGGGCGAAGTAGTTTGCATCAGCGAATCCGACTAATGAAGCTGCTTCGTTTACGGTGTATTTTTTTTGTGCCAATAGCTCTGCTGCTTTCTTTAGCCGGATATTCCGCGTGAAGGTAGAGGCGGATAGTTCGGTTGCTGCTTTTAGTTTTCGGAAAAGGTTTGCCCGGCTCATCGCCATTTCCGAACAAAATTCTTCTACACCAAACTGAGGATTCTGTAAGTTCTCTAAAACCACCTGAGTCGCTTTACAGATAAATGCTTTTTCAACTTCGGGAATATGTTCTTCCGGTTTCTGTAAATCGAATGATTCTTTGAAGATAGTCTGAAGTTTTTCTGTCCTTTTTATAAGCGATTTTATTTTGACGTTAACAATTTCAATATTGAATGGTTTAAGTATATAATCGTCCGCACCGGCATAATATCCTTCCAATTGTTGTTGTTCCTCAGCGCGAGCTGTTAATAGTAACACTGGAATATGAGCCGTTCGTTCTTCTGTTTTTAACCTTTCGCAGAGCTGTAAACCATCTACTACGGGCATCATAATGTCTGAAATTATCGCATCCGGTATTGCTTCTAAAGCTTTGTCAAGTCCCTCAAGTCCGTTTTTTGCTGTAATTACATTATATTCATGCCTAAATTGATTAGCCAGATAATTTAGTAAGTCCTGATTGTCTTCGATAAACAATAACGTGTATTTATCTTTTGATATAAGCTCTGTTGTATTTTCTCTTTCGGTAATGGACGAGAGCCTTAACTCTGTTCTGAAAATAGTTGATTGTGAGATTGCGTCTTTAAGCTCTACCCACTCCGTAGGAAAACTTGTTTCTGATACCGGAAAAAGCATAGTTAGTTTAGTCCCTTTTCCTTCTTCACTTTCACAAAATATCATTCCGAAATGACTTTCTATACGCTCTTTGGTATGAGCAAGCCCTATTCCTGAACTCTCAAACCGTTGGAAAGAATTCTGTTTATTCATATAATACCGATCGAAAATATGAGGAAGCACTTCCGATGGAATACCTATTCCATTATCTTGTACGATTATACGAATAGTCTGTTCAGTTTGTTCTGCAATTTCTGCAGAGAGGGAGATCGTTCCATTATCGGGAGTATATTTGAATGCATTGGAGAGAATATTAAATAAGGCTTGCTCTATGATTTCCCGATCAAAAAAAGCATTGCCAATTTCAGTAGATATATTCGAATCAAATGAAATTGCATATTTTTTTGCTAACGGTTGAAATATTTCGGTAATTTCATACAATAGCTTTTTCAGGTTAGTATAGGTGATATGTGGGTGGAAGTTTCCCTTATCCATCGTCGCAAGATCTAAAAGTTCGTTTACATGACGGATCAGACGTTGCGTGTTGCGTTGAATTGTATGAACGGCCTTTTGTAATTCTCCGGTGTCCGGATTTTTGTTTCCTTGCTGTTCCAGATTTTCAGTCATACCCTTGATTATTGTCAGAGGTGTACGTAGCTCGTGTGAGATATTTGTGAAGAAGTTTGTTTTCTGCTCATCGAGTATCTTTAACTTATTATACAGTTTCTCAGTCTCTTTGTTCTTGTTTTCTACTATTTGTTTTGCGTCTAAAAGAAGCGATGTTCTTTCCTCAACTTTCCTTTCGAGTGCCTGTTGTCTCACCCTGTATATATGAAGTCTGCTCTTATATAGTATATAGAGCAATAAAATAGTCACAAGAATACAGAGCAGAATAAACCACCAACTTTGCCACCAAGCTGGCAGGATTGTTATTGACAAAGGAACCGGATAGCTCCAGCTATTGCCGACTTCAGACACCCGGACTAAGAATTCATACTTCCCTGCTGGCAATGCCGAATATTGTGCATAACGATATCTTGAGTCCGTGTTACGCCATTCGGAATCATATCCTTTTAATTTATATTGATACTTGTTTTTTAGAGGATCCGCATAGTTGAAAGATAGAAAATCAATTCGTATCTCTTTGGAATCCTGATAGGCGGTCTTAATCGTGTTCTCATGAATTCGTTTTCCATTTATATATACAGTAGAGATAAGTAAGGATATATCTGTTTGCTCACTTTGTAAAATCTGCGGATCAAAACTAAGTATTCCATTATTAGTACCGAAAACTAATTCTCCCGATTTTCGGAGGCAGCTGAGTCCCGCTGTAAATTCATTTGTAAGAAGCTTATTATCTGTTGAGTAATTTACTATTTCGCCCGTTTGCGTATTCAGGCGGGATAAACCTTTATTCGTTCCTATAAAAAGGATGCCGGGAGTAGCCTCCTGAATGCTCTGGATAATATTTCCGGCTAAACCATCCTGTACCGTAAAATGTTGAAAATCATTGGCTGATCTATTATACTTGTCTAATCCCGCATTTGTTCCGATCCACACACTACCCCGATGATCGCAGAACAAAACCTTTACATAATCAGAAACTAAACTTACTGGATCATTTTCTGTATGCCTGAAGTTAATAAATGATTTCTCAGACATATCGAATTGTTTGAGTCCTTCTCCTTCGTTTCCAATCCAGATATGATTTTCACGATCTGCACAAATAGAATAAAGTTTGCCGTAAATCACTTCATTTTGTTCTGCGTAAGAGACGGAGGAGGAATAATAATTAGTTTTCTGATTTTTAAGATTGTATTCTATCAATCCTAAAGTCTTGGTTACAAGCCAAATATTTTCTTTCTTATCGACAATACATTTTAAAGCTAACTCGTTTTTCCTTCGGATATCAAAAGAAGAGATGCTTAACGTCTTGAGATCTATTTGATCCGGATTTGCATCTAAATAAGTAATCCACAACTTGCTATCCACATCTTCTGCAATAGAACTGATAATTTTACCAGATAAAGATGAAGAGGACGAAAAAGGAGAGAAAGTATATCTGTTTTCTATTTTTCCCGAATGATAATCAATCTTATCCAATCCTTTTATGGTTGCCACCCAAAGATCCTGATTGCTGTCTTCATAAACAGATAAAATATGATTTGACGAGAGGTCGGTTGTCTGCTTCAGATAACCGAATCTGTAGTTAAAGAGAGGTTTATTCAGGTTGCAAAAACTAATGCCATAATTATCATGCCCAATCCATAGGTTATTAAACCGGTCAATGTACAGACAGTTTATCTGATTACTTGCAATTGAATAGGGATTTTCAGGAATATGCTGTATTTGTCCTGTTTTTCGTGTTTGCGGAGAATAAAAAAACTGCCCCTGATTGACTCTGTTGTCGATAAACCATACCGTTCCGTATCTGTCTTCATGAATACTCTTTATCAGGCATTCTCCGGATGGCGCAAGATCTGTCGGTTGATCAAAAAAATGTTCAATACAAGGTTCCTCTTCATTGGGGGATTGAATAAGAGATGCCCCCTGATTATGGCCGATCCAGATATTTCCGTTCCACGTTTCCATAAATTGATAAACATAGGTCTCCTTTTTACCGATCGCCTGAAAGATAGGTTGCGATGGATTTGCCTCTGTGCTTTTAAAAGCTCCATATTTACTTGTTCCCACCCACACATATCCATTTCTGTCTTTTAAAACTGTTGTAGCTCCGGTTGTAATACAACTATCTTTCGTCTGTACGGTATGATCTATGAAAATGTTTTTTATTGAGTTGTATTGTGTAAAACCGGATAAAGTAGAAATCCAGATGCTATTGTCTTTTGCTACCGATATATTATTAATTAAAACGGAATAGTTATTTATTCTTTCTAATGTGCCTGATCTATAATCATAAGATAGAAGTCCGTTCTCCGTACCAATCCAGATAATATTTTCATTAATTGCTGCAAAACAAGTTGTTTTTCCATATATACGGTGTTGCTGAATAAGTTCCTTACGACCGAAATTGACAAAGATTTCTGTCTCGGGATCATAAAAACTAAAATCTCCACTAAAAAAGAATATCCAGATATTACCTCTTAAATCAATATGAAGTTGTTCGATGGTGTTTTTCTGGATGCTGTTTTTGTTCTCAGGATCAGAATAGAATGTAGTGAAGTCGAATCCATCAAAACGATTCAATCCTTCTGGGGTTCCGAACCATATATATCCTTTCTTATCCTGTAAAATGGAAGTAATACGAACAGAAGAAAGTCCCGACTCTGTGCTGAGACGGTTGAAAATTCTGTTTTCGCTTTTGGAAGAAAAGACAAGGAACAAAAAGCAAATAAGATAAAAGTTTCTCATTTAGAATTGTATTTCTTTTCAAATATACTGAATAGAGATCGGATATGATGATATTAATCAATAGTTTGAGCTATTTGTCCTGTTTTTTGAAACATCTGTCCTGCCCGAACTTTCTATCACGTTCTACATTTGCAAGACTAACGTAATTAATCGCAGTGTAATGAAAATACTTAATCTTATTCTTTTCTTTCTTACATCTTCTTTCTTGGTAATGGGGCAAGGTATTAAAGGAGTTGTCATTGATGAGACAACAAAGAAACCGATAGAATATGCTCACGTTATCATAAACAAAAATGAGAAACCAATAAAAGAAGCAATGACTGGAAAAAATGGTTTTTTCATTATTACGGGATTGTCAGAAGGTGAATATCAACTGCAGATTCGTTCTTTAGGTTACGATCCCTACTTTAATAGTCGGATTGTCGTGGGCAATACTGTAAAAGATTTGAACGTAATATCTATGCGAACCTTAGAAGTAGGGTTGGCAGAAGTTGAAGTGGTAGCCAATAAAAAACAGGTAATTTATAAATTAGATAAAAGAGTGGTAGAGGCTTCTTCAAGTTTGCTCTCTGCGGGAGGAAGTGCGATAGATATATTAGAGAATACGCCGTCCATTCGTGTGAACGCTGAAGGCGAAGTAACTTTTCGAGGCAGTAGTGGTTTTACGGTGTATATTAATGGAAAACCAAGTGTTTTTTCCGGATCTCAAGCTTTAGAACAAATCCCGGCAGGACAGATCGAGAATATTGAGATTATTACTACGCCTTCAGCTCAATATGATACACAGGGAGATATTGGTATTATTAATGTGATAACAAAAAAGAAATTTGACAGTGGCCTGAGTGGATTTATCAATATCAGTGGGAGCAAATTGAAAAGTAAAAGTATTGATTTCCTGATTACAAAACAGAATAAAACTTCCCGATGGTATTTTGGAGGAGGAGCAGTAAATCATCGCCGTAAAAGTCATTTTGAACAGGAGAAAACGACGGTGGTGAATGATACAACGACTGTTTCTTTTTCAAAAGGACCAAGAGAGAGTACCTGGTATATGTATTGGTTAAAAGGAGGGTGGAATTATTCTACGGCTCGCACTACGTATTCGCTGGATTTGGAAGGCGGTTACGGTGGATTGAAACGTAAGGGCGATCTGGATTATTCCGAAACGCAATCAGAATCCGGCAAAATATTTACTAATGCAGAACTTTATAGTCGTGATGATTTTGATATACACGAAACCTTCTATCAGGGGAATGTCAGTATAAAACATCAGTTTAATGATCAGGGACATTTTATTAACGGACGTTTCTTTCTGAAATATGGAGATGATGCATTAGAATATTTTGAAAGTAATCTTTACAATCTGAACAACGAACGTGAACAGGGACATCGTGCATGGGAAGCCGAAGATCGTTGGAATGTACGTGGAAATCTGGACTATGAATTTCCATATAGCGAAACGGGGCGACTCAAGGCCGGTTATCAGTATTACTCCTATATCGAGGATGGAGATTATAAAATGAAATACTGGAATCCCGAAATACAAGATTTTTATTGGAGAGATGATATTTATAATACGTTCTTTTTCCAACAAGAAATTAATTCAGTCTATGCGATTCTTGGTGAGAGCTATCGTGCATTAGAATTTCAAGTCGGCGTAAGAGGAGAGCATACCCGTCAGGTTCTTGAAAGCTCCAAAGAATGGGCAAACCGTTTGCAGAAAAGGTTTGAACTTTTCCCCTCTGCTCATCTCGGACTGAACTTACCTCAAAACCAAAAAATATTGCTTTCGTACAGCAGAAGAACTAATCGCCCACAACTTTATTATATGGAACCGTATATTACCTATCGGGATTATTACACTGCTGAAATCGGAAATCCCGATATCCGTCCCGAATATATCCATTCATTTGAATTAAATTACGCGTGGAGTGACGAACAAAAATCAGTTTCAGCCACAGCTTTTTATCGTAACAGAAAAGATAAGATAGAACGTCTTCGTGTTCCTTACACTGCAGGAGTTACGTTGGATTCTATGGCGAATGTCGGTCATGATTATTCTGCCGGAATAGAATTGACTTCCTCTCTTCAGGCATTAAAATGGTGGAATACCCAAGTGAACGGAAGTCTTTATGCTTATAAAGTAGAAAATGAATATAAGACCGGCGGACAAGATGAAACAAGTACTAATTACGAAATAGGTTGGTATAACACCTTTGATGCCGGAAAGACTACGCGTATTCAGTTTGATGGAAATTTTGTGGGGCCATCTGTGACAACACAAGGTAGAACAGATTCTTTCTGGTATATAAACCTGGCAATACGCCAACAATTATTGAAGAGGAAACTGACTGCTACATTAGCGTTCAGGGATATATTCAACACCGCGCGTTATGTAAGCAATATCACCACACCTACATTGAAGTCTTACACACGGATACGACCGGATTATCCTTTAATAACGCTTTCGGTCAGCTATACTTTCAATCAGTTTAAATTCTCAGGCGGTGATTCAAGAGGATCACACGATCTGTTTGAGGGAACGAATCATTAGGTTAACATGAATAAATAGAGTTGCCGCTAAGGCAACCGCATTCTGAAAATTGGGCGGACGGAATCTGTGAAGACTCCGTCCGTATTTTTTTTCTTTTTTTAAGGATAAAAACAAGGTCTGATTACCTGAAAAAGGCCTGTTTTTTTTGGTGTTGAAAATCAAGGAATAAAATGCCTTGAAAAAATAAAGGATATTTTTCCAAAAATATCCTTTATATTTCCAAAAATATCCTTTATATTTTTTTTTCAAATACTATGTCTATAATTTTGCCTGAAATAAGCTTACAAAAAACACGGTATTAATGGTTACAAACATGTCCGTCTTCGTGAGCGGAACAGGCTTCTCCAGAATCATTGATCTTTCCTGAAAGGAAGTCGAGAACTAATTCTTTTGTGCCTCCTGAACATCCTCTGTAAACTTTTATGCCGTGATTGCTAAGTACGTTGAGTGCACCATTACCCATACTGCCTGCTAACATAACCGTAATGCCTTTTTCCTGGAGTACGGAAGCAATGTTGCTTTTACAGCCACATCCTTGTGGAGAAGGTAATGATTCGGTTCCTTTTATGGAGTTATCTTCGATCGTGTAGATTGTGTAACTTTCACAATGACCGAAATGGTCATCTACTTTGCTTTCTTTTGTTGGCACTGCTATTTTCATACGTTATTTTCCATTTAAAATCCAAGCAACTCCTGGATTATTGTTATTAATTAACTTTCATATTCTATCTTTATACCAGGGCGTTAAGAGGAAACAGGCTCTGCTGGGGAGCAACCTGTCAGCAATAAACA
>NZ_JAQWCQ010000047.1 GCF_028705895.1 Massilibacteroides sp.
TTGCTCTTTGGATAGCTATTTACTTCCTTGATTTATTGTAATGTACCTGTATTTATTGAACGGGATATCTTATTTCAATTTCCCTTCCTTCTCTATTCTTACAAACAGAGATATTGTACTACTTTTTGTTGTTATGTAAATCTTTCAAAGATCGCGCTTTCGCTTCAAGTTCACTATTATTTTTTAGCGAACGTGGATGCAAAGATACTATCATTTATTCTTATCATCCAAATTTTTCGAGATAAAATCTGAAAAAATAATTCAATAAAAAAATCAGAACCAAATCCGATTAGCATCTTCTCTCAAATGCGGATGCAAAAGTAGTACTACAGACGATAGATTACAAATCTTTTCTGAACTTTTTTCAAAAAAAAACGAGAAGAAAAGGATCACCTTTTGTTTATTTTGCACTTAGTCTCTATAATTCAATATCATAGACTTGATCAAAGTTTTAAGAATAGTTGGTTTCACCTGTATTACTCAAAAAGTTTCAGTTCAAATTAATCTCATTCGTCGTACTACATTATTAAAAACCGGCTTGGTATCCCCCGATTGAAACAATATAATGCAACAGAAAAGGTAATTATAAGGAATAAAAAAATCGGGTAAAATGGGTTTTCCCGTTATTCTTTTTCAGACCTATAGAATGAATAAAAAACATAAAGGATATTATTCCAAATATAAAGGATGAGTACACTGTAAAAAGTATAGAACTTCAAAAGCGAAATTTAGCAAATAGTACTTCTGGAAATTTCCAGGCGCCTTTAATTTTTTCCGGAAAAGACATTTTGATTTTTAACACCTAAAAGGGGTTGTTTTGATCAAGCTAATTTTGCACTGAGCTTAGTCATTTATATAGGCCTCGTGCATTAGTTCTGATGATCCGTCCTCCAAGTATGAGCATAATCAATCACATCTCTTAAATGTTTCCAGGAGGTCTCACTTGGAACTGTACAGTCTGCGCCCAAGATAAAATTCGCCGGCGCATTACTTAAAACTTTATCCACCTCTGCTTTTGCTTGTTCTGAAGTTCCTTTAGCCAATACCCCTAAACGATCTAATCCACCAAACATCGGACGTTTAAAGGTTTGTTGCACCTCTTTAAGGTCGATATGAGAACCGTCTGTCTTGTGAATTGGCGGATTAATGATACTTCCCGGATAAGAGACGAATTGATTAATATCGTCATAAGTCGCATTCCCATAGTCGCAAATATGAAGAATATTCAACAATGCTTTGTCACTTGCCTCTTGCGAAATAACTTTGTCAAATGGGGCTATCAGATCCTTAAATATTGGTCCATCGCCAAACCGACTTGCATCTCCGCCTTGAGAGGAGATATAAAATCCGTCTGCACCTTGCTGAAGGGATTCATGCAAAAAGTTCAATATACTTTGTGTCAGATTCTCAAATCCTTTTTTGGCGGCTTCCGGGTCTTCTATTATAAGTTCCAGTGTTTTTTCACCAACTGTCTGGCCAGCCAGGCTTAACGGAGAATAAACCGTTGGGAGAATTAATGCTTCCGACTTCAGTTCTTTCGCCAATGCACGAATTACTGCAAGTTGAGGTTCAAAAAAGTCTTTGTCATATACAGGAATCTTAGACCAGTCTTTTGGCGATTTAATATTTTCCAAACGAGGAAGAACTATTTCATATTGGATCTTTACAAAATCCATATTGGTTGCACGAAAGAAATCCAGATGTCTATCAATAGCTCCTTGTCCTAATTTCTTGTCAAAATGAAGAAAGAAGGCCGCAGGAACGTACTCGTTGGGTTTAGATTGATCCAATACGGCAAGAACTTTTTCTCTTTTATTTCTCGTACTTGAAAGATATACAGGTTTTTCTCCTTTAACTGAAGGCTTAGACGATGCCCAAGATGTTACTGAACTGGAATAAAGACCTAATCCCCCGATAGCGTAAAGTCCGCTTTTTAAAAAATCTCTTTTTTTCATTGTGTTGTTTTTTATATGATAGTAAATTAATTTTCTGAGTATCCCGGTTCATACGAAGCGTATGGATTTGTCCCATCTTCACTTTCGTACCCCCAGTTTTGTGTAAGATTAGGATTCAGATTGAGTTGTTGCTGGGGTAATGGGAACAGATAGTGTTTGGCTGTCACATTAGGTTTCTGTGGCCTTACGGTCTGAATTAGTTTGCGCCAGCGAACAAGATCGAACCAATGAGTTCCCTCAAGAATAAATTCCGTAAAACGTTCTGCCTGCAATTTTTCTCGGAATTCATCTTTTGTCAATCCCGACAAGTCATATGGCGAAGCGGATGAAACCGGCTGATTATAAGCTCGTCTGCGAACTTGATTAATGGCGTCATAGGCAACTGCTGTAGGACCGTTTAATTCATTTTCAACCTCCGCTTTTATCAGCAAAACCTCCGCATAACGGATATATGCAAAATTCATGTTCCGACCGGCAAATTGGTCTTTGTCGTAATTCAATGTATCAATGTACTTGCGAAACAACGGAACTTTATAGGTGAACCGTGAATTTGTATTCGGATTCCATAAAGACTTTGCAAAAGCGCCATTTTTACGTTGATCAGCATCGTCTATCTGATTATAATATTTTACGTCATTTACAATTAACACAGGTTCGGAATCACTCCACCCCATTGCAAACACACAATGTCCGGAAACATTGCTTAATTGCGCATGTTGAACAGAAAAAATATGTTCTACTCCATTCTTCTTATCTGTGGCAAAAAGATCCCATACGTTTTGCACCAAACGATAGTTGCCCGAATCAATCACGCGATCTGCATATTCCAAAGACTTACGATAAAAATCTGTTTGTTTTGCCTTACCCTCGGGCGAGTCTGTTTGTGCCCAGGTAAGGTACACCTTAGAAAGTGTTGCCAATGCAGCTCCACCGGTTGCACGTCCTTCCGAATGATATTCCTGCGATAAAGCTGTTGCATCCTCAAGGTCTTTAACAATTTGGGAATAAACCTCATCTACAGGCGTTCTTTCTTGTCCTTCTCCCTCGCCATCATGCAGAATCAAGGGAACAGCCCCCCACCATCTCACGATATTAAAGTAGAATAAGGCTCTCAAAAACTTTGCCTCATTCACTAAACGATTTTGTATTTCGGAAGAAATTGAAGATGATGGTTCAGACAATCTATCAATTACAATATTCGCTCTATTGATTCCAGTATATGCCTCGCTCCAGGCGCATCTCATAAAATCATTATTTGAGGATATAGTAAAGTTGCCTATCTCCCTGATATGGGCTGAGTTTGTATTGGCTCCGGCTTTAACATATTCTGAGGCCAGATCACCAAGATACACCGTCTGATTGTTATACATTCCATAAAATCCTGAAGGAGGAGTAAGCTCTGCATATATACCATTTACTGCAGTCAAAGCATCTGCTTCACTTTGGTAAAACTGATTCTTGTCTATTGAACTGTCCGGTGTTATATCCAGATCGGCACATGCCGATAATAAAGGGATAATAATAATTATCGCATATCCTGTTTTTTTCATATTTCAGTCTATTTATAAAGTTATATTTAAGCCCAACAATACCGATTTGGCAGAAGGATACGTTCCGAAGTCAACGCCCTGATACAAGCTACTGCTTTCATCCACTCCGTTACGGTTTGACTCTGGATCATATCCCGTATAAGGTGTCCATGTAAAGAAATTCTGTAGAGAGACGAAAAGACGGAGTTTGGCATCTTTGGTTATCTGTTTTACTGGAATAGAATAACCCAATGTTATGTTTTTTGCTCTCAGGAACGAAGCGTCTTCTATGAAACGATCATCGGTTACGATCGAAGTTGAGTTCGTCGCTTTTGCTATTGTATTCGATGGATTAGTTGGTGTCCACCTGTCTGCTACTGTGGCAAGAGAATTATAAGAAGTACTCGTTTTTTCGAAACGTGCACGCAAGGAGTTAAACAGTTTATTTCCATAGCTTCCCTGCAAAGCTATAAACAAATCAAAATTCTTATATGCAAATGTCGAGTTAAAGCCTCCGGTGAATTTCGGTTGACTGTTTCCTAACACTACACGGTCAGCTTCAGTCACACGTCCGTCAGGCACACCATCAGGGCCGCTTACGTCTTGATAACGCGCGATACCGGGAGCCAAAGCCTCTGTTGTCTGAGGAGGTAATTGACTGATATCATCATCCGTCTGTACAATCCCCGCAAACTTATACCCATAAAAGCTACCTAATGGTTCGCCTTTCTTTACGATCAGGGGATACAAATAAGTCAATGTGCCTACACCGGTAAATGAAGGTAAAAAGTAGTCCGCATTTCCTAAACTCTCAACCTTATTTATATTCCGAGCCCAGTTCAGATTGGCATTCCATCTGAAATCTTTTGTATCAATGATCTTTGCAGCAATTTCAATTTCAAGTCCTTTATTGGATACACTACCGGCATTACGCATTGCTGTTGTAAAACCAGTCACATCCTCTACCGGCACTTCGAGTAACAGGTCTGACGTTTTCTTATAATATGCATCTGCGGTAACACGAATACGGTCGTCAAAAAGACCAAGATTAGCTCCTAAATTATAAGATGCCGTCGTTTCCCATTTTAAATCTGAGTTTGAAATATTTTCTACAATATATGCAGTAGATGCTTTATCGTTAAAATAATAAGTTGTCGGAACTACATTACTTATATACCGGAAGTCTCCTATTTCCTGATTACCGACTGTTCCACCGCTCAACCTGACTTGTAAATGACTAATCTTATCACTGTTGAAAAAATCTTCCTTATCTATATTCCAAGAAAGGCCAAGAGACGGAAAATAGCCCCATTGATGTCCTTTCGCAAAACGCGAAGAGCCATCTGCACGAAAAGTCCCTGTTATATTATATTTTTCTTTATATGAATAACTGACACGACTTAAAAAAGAATTTAAAGTTGACGTATATGATGCACTTGTTGGCCAATCTGCAGTTTCGCCACTACGTAAATTATTGTATCCGGTTGCGTCATTGGAAAAGCCATAAGACCCGGCGGTAAAAGCCTTTCTATCTGTGCGCTGAGAAGTGAATCCAAGTAGTCCGGCAACAGAATGTATTTCATTAAATAGCTTATTATAGTTTAATGTGTATTCAGTCTGCCAAGCATAAACCTGTTTTTGTCCGATTGAGGCTACTCCATTCAATGACGCTCCAGGTGCGGTATAGGAAGGAGCGTAATTACTTTGTTTAGTATTATTTAAATCAGCTCCAATATTTGCCTTCAAGCGTAGTTCCGGAAGAACAGTATATTCTGCAAAGAAGATACTAAGAACACGCGTATTTTCAGTCAAGGCTTTTACGTTTAACAAATCTGAAATCGGATTGGTAATTTTACCATCGTAGGTAACTGTTGTTAAGACATTCGGTTCGTAATTGAATGATCCGTCTGCCTTATACACAGAGATGATTGGAGGAGTATTAATCGCTGCTACCCATGAGTTGGGTTCGTTATTTTCATTTCTGTTGTTTAGCCCATTTAGTTGTGTAAAACTACCTGTCGCATTTAACCCTATACGTAATTTAGGGAATACATCACGCTCCAGATTTACGCGTCCACCATAACGTTTCAGGTCTGTTCCTATTACTATTCCTTCCTGAGAAGTGTAATTTCCGGATATAGCATATCTTGATTTTTCGTCTCCCCCGGTAAACGAGAGCTGATGTGTTTGTGTAAATCCTGTCTGCAAAGCAGCTTCTTGCCAGTCTGTTCCTGAATTTTCATCCGGCACAGGCAATACATCATCCTCACGACCTTCACCAATACGTATTTCGTTGTATAGTTCTGTCCACTGTTTCGCATTGAGGAATTCTACTTTTTTGCGGATAGTCTGCCAACCGAAACTCACCTGATAATTGATATTATTAGAACCTTTCCGACCTTTCTTTGTCGTAATAATAATGACACCATTTGCTCCACGCGTTCCGTAAATAGCTGTTGCACTTACGTCTTTTAAGACCTCAATGCTCTCTATGTCATTTGTATTTATTGAAGCTAAGGGATTTAATGTTGCATCACTACTACCGGCTCCTGTACGTGTAGCTGTTACATCATTGTAAACAATAAAACCGTCAATAACGTATAACGGTTCATTTCCTCCCGTAATTGAGTTTCCTCCACGAATGCGAATTGTTGAAGCAGCTCCCGGTTGTCCTGACGTTTGCGTTACATTCAATCCGGCCACAGCTCCCCCCAGTATAGCTTCAACAGAAGGCGTTACTTGTTGAATACGGTCTGAGGATACTGAAGAAATAGCACTTGTCAGCTCATATCGTTTCTGAGTCCCGTAGCCAATAACGACAACTTCATTCAAAAGATTTTCGCCCTCGCTTAAATTTACAATCAGAGGTTGAGAAGAATCTAAAACAGTAATCTTTGCCTCCTTATAACCAATATAGCTTACTTCTAAATTAACGGGAAAGCTTTTCACGGGAAGACTAAACGTCCCGTCAAGATCAGTTACGGTTCCAATACTTGCTCCGGTTAGTAAAATACTTGCTCCAATAATCGTTTCACCGGTTTTGGAGTCTAACACCGTTCCCTCAACTGTATTTGTTTTCTGAGAAAAGGCAGAAAAAGAGAGGAAAAAGAACACTGCTGCATAACATAGCAGGTAATGCTTCCTTTTTAAATAATGAATTAATAACTTTGTCATGATGCTATAATAATGTTAGTATCTAAGTGTCTCTGAAGCCAATTGCCGTCGGTGTAAAGGGACACTTTTCTTAATATGAATAACGAAAACAGAGATTAAAGAGAAAGAAGAGAAGTAGTATCAGCACATTCGCATGTGCATTCGTAGTGCGCAAAGAAGAGGAAAAACATTTACACGTAAACTGATTTTATCAAATAACACAAAACTTTCCATTTTTCATTCTTTTAAGTAGTACAGTGCAAAAATAAATGTTCGTTTATTCTACGGAAATACCACATATAGGGTATTTTTTTGTTTTTTCACAAAAAAGAACACTGCGAAAGAAGAAAACCAAAAAAAATAAGCCGACCCAAATAGAGCCTTTATCTTTTAGTTAGGTTTTTTGCCCATTCCCCCTGTTTTTCCTTATAACTCCTGGAGAAGCACCAAAATTTGACTTGCAGAAATCGATAAAATAATTATTTGATTTAAAGCCATAGATATCTACAATTTCCTTTAAACAGCGATCCGTCATACTTAAATCATAGAAAATACGTTGAGCCTTTTTTTCTTTCATCCATTGATACGGAGTCGCTTTAAATATTTTTTTGAAGCGTTTTTCAAAACCAGATATGGTATAATTCATAGCTTCCGCTAATTCAGTCATCGTTTTATATTTGTGTGCATTCGCTCTTACATAGTCAGAAAACATGATATCACCGCTTAACGAGTCCTTAAAAAACAACACCAATTCTTCAATTGTATAAAACTTTCCAATAAGAAAAAGCAATTCATTCAATTTCAGATTATAGTAATGCTGGCAAATAAAATTTTCATTTAAGCACACTATAGCAGTCTTCATGCCTTCGATTATAGATTGATCTACAGGTAAAACTTTTAATCCTGTTTCATTCATCAGCTGATCTTTGTACTTTTTTGAAAAAGAGGAAAGTTTTTCAAGCAAGAAACAACTGCAGAATTTTATTCTATTTTGAATTCTGAATACTAAAAAATCAGCATGTAAATGCGTTCTGATAATTAGTCGTTGCTCTACTGCAACATAAAACATTTCTTTAGCTTTTACCCTCTGCGGACGACTTATACCTATTGAAGTATCTATCTCACCTTCCATCACGAGAATAATTTTGTTAGAGTTCGTTTGAATATTTATCTCCTGCTCTGAAACAATTTCAAATTTTTCAAGAATGGGCTTTTCTCCTTTTCCATTATAAGGACACGTTTCGTGCTCATTAATAACTGTTATTCGCATATTCCATTAATTTGTTTAGTTTAGTCCAGATCTAATCAGTTCCAAATTTTATGACTTTGAGAAAGCATAAAACGAGACCGTTTTTTCTGTCAAAACGACTTTACTTGTTATTACCTGTTCACTATTGAGTAATGTCCTGCGCTTTTTTTCAGGGGGAGGGGCGAGTAGCGCGTTTTTTCTCAGGCATATTTTTGCCTCTTAATAAAATACAGAAATACTTTTTTCTTTTTGCGATGCGAATTTAACTTATTCAACATTGACAAGCAACCCCTCGAAACACTATTTAACAACTTCCTCAAAAAAAAGAAGTCATATAAAAAAAAACGTACGGTTATAAATCAACAATAGCCAAGCAACAATAGACCTGGTCTCATAATATTATTATACAAATATGAAATAATCAAACTTCTGATGCATACCGTTTTTTTTACCTTAATTGTGCGAATTATTGCGATCTCACAATAAAAATTATAGAAAACAACATCTTTTATCCCAAACATCAGGTAATCCGAGAACGCCCAGCCAGCACGAATCGGTATAAGAAACCATCCTATATGTCAATGAAAAATAATTAGTCGGAAACTCATATACGCAAAACCGGTTAAAAAATTTGTCTTTTCAAAAAAAAATTAAAGGCGCCTGGAAACGAAAGTTGAGGCGCCTCAACTTTCGTTTCCAGGCGCCTCAGCAAACAAGTTGAAGAGCCTCAAAATTTTTAGAACTTCTATTTGCAAAGAAAACAGCTCTATATGAAACAAAACAGGTATAAGTTATGTAATACAATTTTGTTCAACTGTATTTCTACTTGTATTTTAATTATTTCGCAAGAAAAGTTCTTAACTTTGCAAAAATTTCATGTCTGAAAGAACAATGGCTAACAATTTTACAAAAGGAACTCCCAGAATACCGGAGCCGACATTACGGCGACTCCCCTGGTATCTTGCATTTGTAAAATTACTTAAAGGCGAGGGAGAAGCTTTTGTCTCTTCTACTCAGATTGCAAAAGAAATAAGTGTAGATGCCAGTCAGGTGGCAAAAGACCTTTCTTTTGTTAATGTGTCGGGAAAAACTCGTGTTGGGTATGAAATAAATACATTAATTAATGTATTAGAGAAATTCTTAGGTTTTACTGCGCAACATAAAGCGTTCCTCTTCGGCGTAGGCAGTCTCGGCGGATCCCTCCTGCAAGACTCCGGTTTGAAACAATATGGTTTAGAGATCGTGGCGGGATTTGATGTTCGTAAGGAATTGGCAGGGAAGAAGATTAATGGTATTCCGGTTTACCATATGAGTGAATTTCCTAAAAAGCAAAAAGAACTCGACGTAATAATCGGTGTAATTACTGTTCCTGTTGAAAAAGCGCAAGAAGTAACCGAGCAGATCATTGACGGCGGGATCAAAGCATTATGGAATTTTACTCCGTTCCGCATTCGTGTACCTGAAGGCATCGTCGTACAAAACACATCTATGTACGCCCATTTAGCTGTTATGTTTAACAGGCTAAACTCAATCGAACATAAATAAAAATGAAAATTATTGCTGTAGGAATGAATTATGCAGCTCACAATAAAGAGCTTCATCATTCGTTAGAATTAGCAGAGCCGACTATTTTTATGAAGTCTGACGCATCGTTACTGAAAGACGGGAAACCGTTTTTCATTCCGGATTTTTCGTCTGAGATTCACTACGAAACGGAAGTAGTCATAAAAATAAACAGGTTAGGCAAAAACATTGCTGAACGTTTTGCGCATCGGTATTATGATGAGATTACAGTTGGGATTGATTTTACTGCGCGAGATTTACAGACAAAACTGCGTTCGCAAGGACTGCCTTGGGAGATTAGTAAAGCATTTGATAATTCAGCAGCAATTGGTGAGTTCGTTTCTCTCGCTGAAGTAGGAGATATAAAACAAATTCCTTTTCATCTGAGCATAAACGAAAAAATCGTGCAGGAGGGTAATACGACAAACATGCTATTTTCGGTTGACAGGATTATAGCTTATGTCAGTCGCTTTTTCACTCTCAAGATCGGAGATTTAATATATACCGGAACGCCGGCAGGTGTGGGACAGGTTCATATTGATGACCATCTGCAAGGATACATAGGCAATCGCAAACTGCTGGATTTCTATATACGGTAGTTATTTTAATAGATATGTTAAGACTTCTTTGCTTACTCTTTATTATATGTATAACATCTGTTTCTTCTGTTTCGGGAAATAGTAATCGTTATACGCAAAAATCTGTTTTATCAGAAGGGCGTTGGGTAAAAATAAAGGTAAACGAAACCGGAATTTACAAACTGACAGCAGCTGATTTAAAGAAAATGGGATTCTCTGACATTTCTAAAGTAAGTGTCTTTGGCTACGGAGGATGGATGCTGGATGAGTATTTCTCGGAAAACAATTACACGGATGATTTACCGGAAGTGGCGACATGGAAAGGAGACGGTGATTTCATCTTATTTTATGCTAAAGGGCCTATTCGGTGGAAATACCCCGACTCAAAAAATAAATTCATCACTCACGAGCAAAACCCATATTCT
The DNA here is from genome assembly GCF_028705895.1 of Massilibacteroides sp. Taxonomy (GTDB): domain Bacteria; phylum Bacteroidota; class Bacteroidia; order Bacteroidales; family Tannerellaceae; genus Massilibacteroides. The sequence continues at coordinate 10,453 of NZ_JAQWCQ010000047.1, forward strand.
ACTGCAGGATATTATTTTTTGTCTGAAACAACGGAGCCATTACGTATGAAGGCGAAAGAAAGTTATACCTCGAATGACTTAAATACAATATCCACCTACGATGATTACATGCTACATGAGGAAGAACTTGTTTCTCCCAACTCTTCCGGGCGTGAATTGTTTGGCGAATCTTTTAAAACGCAGAGAACACAATCTTTTACTTTTCCGACTACGGGCATTACGAATGATGAGGGTAAAATTTCTGTCCGGTTCATAGCAAAGGCTACTTCAGGACAGGGAACTTTATCAACCAACATTGACGGTACTGTTTTTTCTGAAAACACCTTCTATACAAACACAGAACAATATACTGCGGCAACGGAGGTTGTTATTTCCGGGAAAAGCTGGTATGGAGATAAGCAGGAATCAACTAAGATAAGCCTAACCTACACCGGCGCATCTTCTCATGAGAATGTATATTTAGATTATATACGTATTCAGATGAAAAGGGAGCTTCGGCCGTATGGAGATGTGACTCTTTTCAGAGATTTGGATAGTGGGATTCTGAAATCGCGATTTGTTATCCGGCAAGCAACAGCCAATATGGTTGTGTTTGATGTTTCTGAACCTGAAACGCCGGAAGTTGTTGAAACATCTTTAAGTAATAATGAATTAAGTTTTAATCAGGGTCCTTTTGGCGTGCGGGAATATGCGTTAGTGCAAACGAACGGAACAATCCCGACACCTGAATTGGTTGGAGAAATCGACAACCAGAATCTTCATGGGTTAGAACAGCAAGATATGGTCATCATTGCTCCTACGGCTTTCACAACTCAGGCTGAACGATTAGCGGAAGAACACCGGAATCGCAGCGGATTAAGTGTATTCGTTGCTGATCCGCAAACTATCTATAATGAGTTTTCGAGTGGGACACCTGATGCATCAGCTTATCGCCGGTTCATGAAAATGTTTTATGATCGTAGTACTTCGGAGAAAGATGCTCCTAAATATTTATTATTGTTTGGCGATGGAGGTTACGACAACCGGCAATTAACATCTGACTGGAAAAAGGTTGATATGAGTAATTTCTTACTTACATTTCAATCTCAAGAGTCCATCAGAGCCAGCATAGAGAATGGAACTTATGTCACAGATGATTATTTTGGTTTTCTTGATGATAACTCAGGAAGCAACATAACGACAGCAACATTAAGGTTGGGTATCGGCAGATTTCCTGTGAGAACTATCAGTCAAGCTAAAAGCGCAGTTGATAAAGTTATAACCTATATGGATAACAAAGACTACGGATCATGGAAAAACATCGTTACATTCGTTGCTGATGACGGAAACAGCCAAGATGGACATTCAATAGAACATGTGAAGTTGGCTGATGAAATGGCAGAATCGCTTGTGGGCAATCATCCGGAATTCATAACAAAGAAATTATATTTTGATGCGCACAAGAAGGATAATACCGGAGGTTTCGCAACTTATCCGACAATCAAATCCGGTCTTCAGCATCAACTAAAAGACGGAACTCTGTTAATCAACTACGTAGGTCATGGAAGTAAAGATTCCTGGAGTGATGAAAAAGTACTCACGCAAGCGGATATAAATTTATTCTCCTACACTAAATTACCTCTCTGGATCACAGCAACATGTGACTTCACTCCTTTCGATGCATTAATGACCTCTGCCGGTGAAGATGTTTTCCTAAATAAACAAAGTGGAGGTATAGCACTCTTAACGACAATGCGTGTTGCTTATGCAAATTCTAACAAAAGAATCAATAATTTACTCATCAATCATTTATTCAAAAAGACGGATGGAGAATATCCGACTCTTGGAGAGGTTATCCAAAGAATGAAGAATGATATGTCATCGTTTTTATATCAGAAACTTAATTTCATATTAATCGGAGACCCTGCATTAAGGCTGAACTACCCAACAGAGAGTATGAGAGTTACTGAAATTAACGGTGAGGCGGTTTCCGAAGAGCCCGTTATGTTCAAAGCATTGGAGAAGATAACGATTAAAGGAGAAATATTAAATAATGACGGTAGTAAAAACGAGTCCTTTAACGGAGAGATAAATCCAACTGTATTTGACAGTCAGGAAATCATCACCACATTAGTTAATAATACCGGAGGTTCCTCCTTTCAGTTCAGAGATCATCCTTATAAACTCTTTGTTGGCAACGACAAGGTTGCAAATGGTGATTTTGAATTCTCGTTTACTGTGCCAAAAGATATTTCTTATTCAGGACAGGCCGGGAAAATGAATCTTTACGCGGTTGATTCCTCCACAGGTTTAGAAGCAAATGGCGCTTTCTCGAACTATTCTGTTGGAGGAACAGGGGGAGATTCGGAAGATAAGGAAGGACCTGGAATTATCTCGTTATATTTGAATGATTCTACGTTTAACAGCGGAGACAAGGTAAATGTAACTCCTTTACTGATTGTCAGATTATGGGACGAAACGGGTGTAAATATAACAGGCAGCAGTATTGGACATGATATTACGTTAACGATAGACGGAAAGTCCTCTCTTACCTATACATTAAACTCTTACTATACAAACATATCAGATTCAGAAGGAGAGGGACTCATTCAATTTCCAATCCCGGAACTTACCTCCGGAGTACATACGGCGGAATTAAAAGTATGGGACATACTGAACAATGCAACTACAGAGAACTTTTCGTTTGAGGTAGTTGAAGGGTTAAAACCCCGATTATCTGAGCTTACAGCGTCACCATCACCTGCCCGGGAAACAGTAACATTCTACCTCTATCACAACCGTCCGGAATCACGGGTCAAAGTTAACATTATGGTTTATGACATGATGGGACGTCTGCATTGGAAAGGAGAAACGGAAGGTTATTCAAACTACGGAGTTCCCATATCTGTGGAATGGGATTTGAATAATGGAGCAGGAGGACGTTTGCGTCCCGGCATCTATATTTATCGCGCTGCTATCAGCGCAAATGGCTCAAAAGAAGTTACGGGTGCAAAGAAATTAATAATTCTAGCACAATAAGCCATTCAAAAAACAGTTTATTAGTTAGTGTTTATAATTACAAAAAATATGATTAGAATTTGTAGGTCAATCCTTCCCGTTATTATTATGGTTTCCCTAATGTCATTGACATATATTCCGGTAACCGCTCAAGATAAAAAGGAATTTGCTCCGATCAACACAGCAGTTCCCTCATTATCTATAGCTCCCGATGCACGAGGTGGAGGTATGGGTGATAATGGCGTTTCTACCCTGCCTGACGAAAACTCACAGTATTGGAATCCCGCAAAATATGCTTTTATGACAAGTAAAGCAGGAGTAGCCCTTTCTTATACTCCTTGGTTAAGAAAATTAGTAAACGATGTTGCTTTGGCAAATCTTGCTGGTTATTATAAGATTGGAGACAATGACTTGCAAGCAATCGGAGCTTCTCTTCGTTATTTCTCATTAGGAGATGTTCCAACCGGAGAATATCAGGGGAATTCAACTACTCCTCAGACCTATATTAATCCTTATGAAATGGCATTGGATGTTAGTTATAGCCGAAAACTATCTGAATATTATTCTATGGCTGTTGCTTTACGTTATATACGTTCGGACATGAGTTCAAAGGAGACCGAAGAACAAACTGCAGGTAATGCCTTTGCTGCTGACGTAGCGGGTTATTTGGAGAAATATGTAATTATGGGTAACGCGGAAGCGCTATGGAGTTTAGGTTTCAATGTTTCTAATATCGGTACGAAGATATCCTATGATGGAGGGGAAACAAACCAGTTTATCCCAACAACACTTCGATTAGGAACGGGTCTTTTGTATCCATTGGATGAATACAACCGCATTGGATTCTACTTGGATTTAAGTAAATATTTAGTCCCCACACTTCCCAAAAGTGAAGGAAGTACAGCAGAAGAGCAAGAACATTATGAAGAACTAAAGAAAAAGTACAATGACATGTCCGGAATTTCCGGTATGGTACGTTCTTTCAGTGACGCTCCGGGGGGCTTCAGTGAAGAGTTGCAAGAGGTTAATGTTTCGATAGGTGCAGAATATAGCTACAACGAACAATTTTTTATCCGTGGTGGCTATTACTACGAAAATCCAAACAAAGGAAATCGTCAGTACTTTTCCATCGGGACAGGCTTCCGTATGAGTGTATTCCAATTAGATGCAGCTTATCTGATCAGTACAGTACAGAGTAATCCGTTAGACCAGACATTGCGATTCTCTCTTTCTTTTGATATGGATGGTCTTAAAGGTCTTGTTCGATAATGGCGATGAAAATTAGAGTTGGATTCGGTTTTGATGTACACGCATTAGTAGCAGGTCGTGATTTATGGTTAGGCGGGATTAAACTTCAACATACAAGTGGCCTGTTAGGGCATAGTGATGCCGATGTATTGATCCATGCGATATGTGATGCTTTATTAGGAGCAGCTAACCTGCGGGATATTGGTTACCATTTTCCGGACACGGCAGGAGAATACAAAGACATAGACAGTAAGATATTACTTCGCGACACGATGAAGCTAATACGTAATGCAGGCTATGAGTTCGGCAACTTAGACGCAACTGTTGCTGCTGAAAGCCCCAAACTAAACCCTCATATTCCGGAAATGAAACAATGTCTGGCTGAAGTAATGGGTGTAAGCGAAGAGGATATCTCCATCAAAGCAAGTACAACTGAAAAATTAGGGTTCACCGGACGTGAAGAAGGCATGGCCGCTTACGTTACCGTTTTGATAGGTAAAGAATAAATCTTACTTTTGAAACATGAAAGACAACGACTGGAAAAGCCGCCTCGGCGTAATGTATTCTACAAACCCCGACTTTCAGTATAATACGGGGGAAGAAGAGGAGCTGGAAACGCGACCTGTGGAGAAACAATTATTACGCATTTCCTTGGACAAACGAAACCGGGGTGGTAAAATGGTCACATTAATTACCGGATTCGTCGGCACCTCCGATGATTTGACTACGCTTGGAAAATTATTAAAAGTAAAGTGTGGTGTAGGGGGTTCGGCCAAGGATGGGGAAATTATCATTCAGGGAGATCTTCGTAAGAAAGTATTAGACATACTGCAGAAAGAAGGCTATATAAAGAGTCGTATAATATAAATCCTATGTTGACTGTTTACAGGGCATCCGCCGGAGCCGGGAAAACACATAAACTAACCGGTGAATACCTGAAACTTTTATTTACTCATCCGGCTGCTTATCGTCGCATTCTCGCGGTGACATTTACAAACAAGGCCACCGACGAAATGAAAAACCGGATTGTAGAAGAACTTCATGTTCTTGCGTCCGGAAAAAAATCCTCTTTCCTCAAAATGCTTTCCGACGCGAATAATCTACAGGAAGCAACTGTCCGCACAGAAGCAAAACGAATATTAATCCGTATCCTTCACGATTACGCGGCATTCAACATCAGTACGATTGATCGTTTTTTCCAACAAACTATGCGAGCTTTCACCCGTGAAATTGGTTTACAGGGGGGATACGGCATTGAAATGGATCAAAACTTAGTATTGACTGAAGCTGTAGATAATTTATTGAACGATCTGGAGCGACCGGAAAATAAAGATTTATTGAACTGGCTTCTTCGTTTTGCAGAAGATAAAATAGAAAATGGCGGTGAATGGAATCTGCGTCGTGAGATTATGATCCTTGCGCAGGAAATATTCAAAGAAAACTATAAAGCATTAAGCGCAGATGTTACAAAGGATTTAGAAAACAAAGAAGCTCTTGAAAAATACAAGGAAGAGTTGTCAAAGATTGTACGTTCTGTTGAAGCTGAGGCAAAGAAATTAGGAGAAAAAGGGCTTGCCCTGATGGATCAATACGGGCTTCAGCCTGCTGATTTCAAAGGAGGAAGTCGTTCGGCCATGTTCTATTTCCAAAAGCTGGCAAACGGAGAGATGAAAGAACCTACGGCTACTTTTTCCGGTTTTGCGGATAATCCGGAGGGATGTTATACGAAAACTACTCCTGTAGCAACGCAGCAAATCATTGCTTGCGTTATGGATGAAGGCTTAAATGATTGCATAAAGTCCATCCTTTCTTTATTTGGAAACCTTTCGGCTTATTATACAGCGCGCGAAATCACCCGTTATTATTATACATTGGGTATTCTGACTGATATTTCACGTCAGATTGCAGCGTACAGAGAAAAAAAAAACATCCTTTTAATCGCAGATACTACTGAATTATTAAATAAAATAATCGCCGGAAGCGATACGCCTTTTATCTACGAGAAGACAGGAACAAGGGTGGATCATTATATGATCGACGAGTTTCAGGACACGAGCAAAATGCAATGGGATAATTTCCGTCCACTACTGAAAGAAAGTCTGGCGCAGGCTTATTCGAATTTGATTGTAGGAGACGTGAAACAGAGTATTTATCGTTTCCGGAATTCTGACTGGACATTATTGGACAGTCAGGTACAACAAGACTTTTCTCCTTCAGAGTTAGAAGAAGAAACGCTCAAAGAAAACTGGCGAAGCCTCCAACATGTAGTTGATTTTAATAATTCCTTCTTTTCAATTGCTCCGTCATTACTACAGGCACAATACAACGAGCAAGTAGAGGCTTCAACCTTGTCGGAGGACGAACGAGCTGAATACGTCACTCGTATAAACAAAGCATATGGCGAAAGCACACAATTAGTTCCCGATATACTTTCAGGTGATGTGGGGCATGTACAAATTGCCTTTCTGCCGCAAAATGAAGAAACGGATTGGAAAGAGGAAGCATTAAGCAGGCTACCGGAGACGATTGAGCATTTGCAAAAGAATGGTTATCAACTTAAAGACATAGCGATATTAGTACGCACAAACAGAGAAGGGGCTACTGTTGCGGAAATGTTATTGGAGTACAAAGAAGCGCATCCCGATTCGATCTATAAGTATGATATTATATCAGACGATTCATTGTTTGTAAATAGCTCTCCAGCTGTTCGCTTTATTATTTCTATTCTGAAACACCTGAAGCACCCGGATGATCAAACGCATAAACAGCTTGCTTTATTCTCTTATATTGCACTGGTTCATAATTTTGAAGAGCCAGTAATACAGAATAGTTTTCCGGAAGAAACAGAGAAAGCGTTACAGGCTCTTTCCCGAAGTTCTCTCTACGAAATGACGGAAGGAATTTACCGGTTGTTTGCCGACAGGTTTCCGGAGAATGAGCATGTTTTTATTCAGGCATTTCTTGATCTGGTATTGGAGTTTACGCAAAAGGAAAGTGCAGATGCAGGAAGCTTCCTCAGATGGTGGGATGATTCGGGGATAAAAAAGACAATCGCGACACCTAACGAGCAGGATGCAATTCGGATCATGACGATACACAAATCAAAAGGTCTTGGATTCAAAGCCGTCATCCTTCCTTTCGGAGATTGGGAAATAGATCACAAACCGACGAAATCAGTAATCTTATGGTGTCATCCTACCATTACACCTTTTGACCGACTACATTTAGTACCGGTTAGATATGGTCAGATTTTAGCAAACACCTACTTTGCAAAAGACTATTTCAAGGAGAAATTACACGCTTTCATCGATAATCTGAACACATTGTATGTCGCTTTTACGCGGGCAAAAGAGGAATTGATCGTTTTTGCGCCTCGCCCCAAAAAAGCGGAAGCAAACGGAGAGGGAGTAAACCGTGCAAATAGCATTGCAGATTTACTCTGGATAAGCCTATGCAGAGATGAGCTCTCCGCAATGTTCCAACCTGAAGAAGGACTTTTCGAAACCGGTAAATGGTATACCACGTCCTACCCTGAAAAGCCGAATGACATTAAAGAGCTCTCCGCAAGTTCTTTTCATTCTATATCGTCGGAAGACAGACTACATCTACGTTTACGTGGAAAGAACCTGCGTTTTGATGACGAACAGAGAAAATACGGCGCATTAATGCATGATCTTTTAAGCCTGATCTATACGCATGACGATATTCTTCCCGCCATTGAAAGTTATTATCAAGCCGGCATAATCAATCGAACAGAAGTTGAACAACTTCAAAAACAGTTGAACAGAAGTTTAAATGGAACAGAAGTCCGTTCCTGGTTCGATGGTTCATTTCATACGCTGAACGAAACCGACATTCTTTTCGGGAAAGGTCTGGCAAAACGTCCCGACCGGGTAATGATTAAAGACGGAGAAGTCGTTGTTGTAGATTATAAATTCGGTGAAATAGAAGAAAAAAAATACAGCAAACAAATTAAATCATACGTTGATTTGATCAAAGCAATAGGCTATAAACAGGTTTATGGGTATATTTGGTATGTAGAATTAAATAAGTTAGTGTGTGTGAAAGAGTAATATATTTTTTATATTCCATAAAATTAAATACTTTTGCGCATTCATAATAGTCAATAAGTACTCAGTAAATTAAGGGATGAAAGTACACAGAGAAGGAACGGGATTATTACTATCTTTATTTACCATCTTGTTTTTTATCAATCTTGCCATCTATCATTTAATTGGCAAGGGATTATTATTTTATTCTGTCTTAAGTATTTCATCCATATTATTCTTATTAGTTCTAAACTTTTTTCGCAGTCCGTTCCGGCGCTTCCCTTTTGATTCCGAAGGATTAGTTATTGCTCCCGCAGATGGTACAATCGTTGCGATTGAAGAAGTTATGGAGAATGAAATTCTTCACGAAAAGCGACTTCAGATCTCCATATTCATGTCCGTTTTTAACGTACATGCCAACTGGTTTCCTGTAAATGGTACAGTAAAACACGTTTCACACAATTCCGGTCGTTTTATGGCTGCTTACCTACCCAAAAGTAGTACGGAAAACGAACGATCGGCCGTTATAATTACAACACGCAGCGGCATAGACATTCTGGCTCGGCAAATTGCAGGAGCCATGGCGCGCCGAATTGTCACATATGCTAAAGTCGGAGAGAAATGTCACGTTGATGAACAGATGGGCTTCATCAAATTCGGGTCTCGTGTAGATGTATATCTTCCTGTAGATACGGAAGTATTAGTGGAAATGGACCAGAAGGTAACAGGTAATCAGACTCCGATTGCGCGTTTGGGAAAATGCAAATACCAATAATATTCCCACACATATGAACATCACGAAATACATTCCCAATACAATCACCAGTTTAAGTCTTGTATGTGGTTGTGTTGCTTGCGTGCAAGCATTACAAGGCAATATTTTGTATGCTACGCTCTGGATTATCGCAGGAGCCGTATTTGATTTCTTTGATGGATTTGCAGCGCGTACGTTTAATGCATTCTCTCCGATAGGAAAAGATCTTGATTCTTTAGCCGATATGGTTAGCTTTGGTGTTGCCCCGGGTATGATTATTTTCACTCTGTTAAATCAGGCTTCGTCCGCATTGCCTTTCAGCACATTAAACGCTCTTATCCCCTATCTGGCTTTTGTCATCCCGGTATTCTCCGCTTTACGATTAGCAAAATTCAACATTGACACTCGACAGACAACTTCTTTTATCGGACTCCCCGTTCCGGCGCATGCCCTGTTTTTGTCATCTGCCGCTTATTCGGCGTTACCGATAATACAGAATAACCAATCTTTATTTGTGATCTGCACTCTTGTGGTCATTTTCTCAACATCCTATTTATTAGTCTCAGAGATACCGATGTTTTCATTAAAGATCAAGTCTCTTGCCTGGAAAGGAAACGAACTTCGCTATATTCTGATCATCTGTTCCGCCATTTTCATCATACTTTGGGGACTATTAGGACTTGCCGGTGCTATATTACTATATATTATCTTGTCTATTTTTAACAAAAAATGAACACAAAGATTGCTTATATTTGTGATTCAAACTTTTTATAAAAAAGAATATAACGTCTATGTTTAAGTTTTTATTTGTTCTGTTCTTCTTCTTTCTGTTACTCCTTTCTTTATTGGGGTTCTCCGTCTTACGCACATTCAAGCATATTTTATTCGGGAAAGGAAACAGTAACGGAGACAAAGGAGGACAACGACGCCAGACAACGTCTTCTAATCGCGGACAAAGCCAATCATCAAAAGCTCATCAAAACGAAGCTCCGCGCAAAAAGATTATTGCAGAAGATGAAGGGGAATATGTTGACTACGAAGAAGTGAAGTAAATATTCCTGAAGAGAACTACCGCCGTTTTTTGAAGAAAACGGTCATTTCACCGGCACATTCTTGTTCTAACACCCCGCTTTTTATAACCGCTTTCGGATGCATGGCTAATGGAGCGTATGTAGAGAAACCTCGTTTTTCGTCTGATGCACCGTAGATTATTGTTCCGATCTGAGACCAGCCAATTGCTCCTGCACACATTACACAGGGTTCTACTGTTACATATAATTTACAATCCGATAGATACTTAGCGCCTAACACCCCGGTAGCTGCAGTAATAGCCAACATTTCCGCGTGAGCGGTAGGATCATTAAGACGTTCTGTTTGATTATGAGCACGGGCAATAATACGGTCATTACATACAATTACAGCACCAACAGGAACCTCACCTTCTTCAGCGGCAAGACGCGCCTCCGCCAAAGCCTGTTTCATAAAATAATCGTCACCCAACAAACTCATCGTCTCATCTCCGTTTCTTTAAATAAAGTAGGATAATCTTCCTCAAGCGTACGAAGAATATGCGTAAGAATCGTCTCCCGATACCAACGGGATTTGTTTTGTATCTTGTATTTCTGCAAATAACGATCTACAACTTTAGACTCATCGTCATTAAGCATGAAAGCAACCCTATGTACTCGGGGCTGATTCGGTAATGCTTGCGATTTTTTACGAACAGGTTTCATACTATTGCAAATGTACACGCGTTCAGTTAAATAAAAAAGAATTTCATTATATTTGTGCAAACAGATAGCATGGCGGAACACAACGAGACAGGAAAAGAAGGAGAACAGGAGGCAAGTGCCTGGCTGAAGAAAAACGGGTTTAGTATCCTGCAGACCAACTGGCGTTGGCATCATTACGAATTAGACATCATCGCTATGCAGGAAAACGAATTGGTCGTTGTTGAAGTAAAAACCCGTTCTGCAAACTACCTGCTACCTCCTGAAAAGGCGGTTACCAAAGCGAAAATCAAACGGATTGTATCTGCTACTGATGCTTACATCCGCTTTCATAATTTAGATGTTGACGTTCGTTTCGATGTTATTATTGTAATAAAAGGCAAGAACGGCCACCAGATAGATCATATAGAAGATGCTTTTTATGCTCCCATTAATCGTTAAATCTGCAAGAAATGAATATTGAAGAAGTTAGAGAGTACTGTTTAAGTTTCAGGAATGTAACAGAGAATTTTCCTTTTGATGACGTTTCTTTAGTATTCAAAGTGGAAAACAAAATGTTCCTCCTTCTGCCGTTGGATGCTGAAGAGCCGAAGATTTCTCTCAAATGTAATCCTGATTATACAGAGGAGCTCCGGGAAAAATACAACGCTGTTGAACCGGCTTATCACTTCAACAAAAAATACTGGAATTCAATCTTTCTACAGAGAGATATGCCGGACGAAGAGATAAAAAAATGGATTGATCACTCTTTCCGGGAAGTGATCGCTAAACTACCGAAGAAGATCAGAGAGCTCTATGCAGAATAGTTCATTCGAAGACAGTCCGGAGGTTATTTACCTGGAAGAAACAGATTCAACAAATAGTCAACTACGGAGAATTCTTTCTGAAAAAGAGTTGGCGGAAGGCAGTCTGGTTGTTTCTATGTCTCAAACAGCAGGAAGGGGGCAGACCGGTAACAAATGGGAGTCCGAAGCAGGGAAAAACCTGACATTCAGCATGGTGATTTATCCGGAAACCGTAGCAGCCAACGAACAATTTCTTATTTCACAAGTCTGTGCGCTAAGCGTTAAGAGAACCTTGGCAACATTCACGGACAATATTTGGGTAAAATGGCCGAACGATATTTATTGGAACGATCGAAAGATTTGCGGGATGCTGATTGAAAACGATCTGGCAGGTAAAACGATTCATTGCTCAATCTGCGGAATCGGAATCAACATCAATCAGAAGAGATTCTTTAGTGATGCTCCCAATCCTGTTTCTCTCACCCAAATCACAGGAGAAGAATATAATCTTGGAGAAATGCTTCATCTCTTTCAACAACACTTCTATGCCCTCTACCTGCAACTTCTACAGGAGAAGAAAGAGGAAATAAGAAAAGAATATAAAGACGTTCTTTACAGAGGGAAAGGATTTCACAGCTATTCTGATAAAGACGGCTCGTTTGAAGCGAGGATTAAAGAGATCATGCCGACAGGGCATTTAGTTTTAGAACTTGCCAATGGAGAGACCCGTTGTTACGCATTCAAAGAGGTCGCTATAAAATGACACAGCCTGTTTTTCTCCCGAAAAAGCAGGCCGCTGATTTGTTAGGAATGCGGTTTTGGTTTCTGATTTGTATGTGTGTCTTCTTACACTGCAAAAATAAATGCAGCAAATTACATTGCGACAACAAACATTATACAGTATCACGAACTTATATTACATTTGTAAATCACACAAACACACAAAAGCATGGCTAAATACAAACGAATTCTACTGAAATTAAGTGGAGAATCCTTAATGGGAGGTAAACAATACGGAATAGACGAAAACAGACTGAACGAATATGCAACGCAAATCCGCGAAATAGCGGAAATGGGCGTACAGATAGGTATCGTGATCGGAGGAGGTAATATTTTCCGTGGCCTCAGTGGTGCATCCAAAGGTTTTGACCGGGTGAAGGGAGATCAGATGGGTATGCTTGCTACCGTTATCAACAGCCTTGCCCTGAGTTCTGCTCTTACTGCACAAGGTGTAAAAGCAAAAGTACTGACAGCCATCCGTATGGAACCTATCGGGGAATTTTATAACAAATGGAAAGCGATTGAACTTCTTGAGCAAGGCAATGTAGTTATCCTATCCGGTGGAACAGGCAATCCATTCTTTACAACAGACACCGGTTCATCATTGCGTGGCATCGAAATCGAAGCAGATGTTATGCTCAAAGGTACCCGGGTTGACGGTATATACACTGCCGATCCGGAGAAAGACCCGACGGCTACAAAATTCAATGAAATCACATACGATGAAATATACAACCGGGGACTAAAAGTGATGGATCTTACCGCCACCACCATGTGTAAAGAAAACAATCTCCCAATTATCGTTTTCGACATGGACACAAACGGCAATCTCAAAAAGGTTATGAACGGAGAAAATATCGGAACATTAGTACATAATTAAACCAATATAACGACGTAAAAAACAAACGTCATTATAATTCAGTTTGCCGAAAAGGTTTGACCGGTTTACCGAGGCTCTTGGTTTAGTTTGCCGAAGAGCCTCGGCAAACTAAACCAAGAGCCTTAAATTTATTTTATATACAATTTCTTATTTTTTTGCCTCTCTTTCAAATACATATCTTAACAGGTCATAATTATACTCAGTCAAAGTAAGTTTTCATTCTTCACTAAATACGTTTGTTTTATATCATTTTTCATATATTTGCTTAAGCTAACTTTATTTAATGTAGAACGACCAACAACCCTGTATATGATTATCAGACTCAAGTTATTGTTGATAACTTTATTAACACTATCCCTTTATCTAGCACATGATATAAATGCGCAGGACTATATTTGTTTTATTGAAAAATCACAAAAGACAAAGGAAACATCGGATGTGCAGACTAAATACGAAACTGACAAAAAAGAAAGTCTAATTCAACAACAAAGGCAGATCCTTATATTTTTATCAACTTTATGTGTTTTAGCCATCGTTACCATTTCTTTAATTATACGATGGAAACGTACCCTATTGCTTCTGAGTCATAAGCAAAAGAAAATTGTTGAATTACAAAAGGCAGAGGCGCGATTACAAATGCATGGGCTAAAAGAGACAAAGACAATAAAGAAGGAACGAGATGAATTGGTTGATAAAGTAACCACATTAGTAAAAGAAAATCTATTGGCTTACCCTGAGGAAAGGGATAAATATCTGGAGAGACTGCAACGAATAGATAAAGACAGTCTTTTCATATTAAAGAAAAGAAACATAAGTGATCTCCGGATACAATACTGTATTTGTTTTGGAATAGGCATGAAAAAGGAACACGTTTCTTTATGTTATAATATTACAGACCACGCTATCAGAAAGCATAAATCAAATATCAAAAGAGATCTCGGACTGGAGAAGGACGATAATTTAGATAGCTATCTTTTCGAATTGTTCTTTAATCAGCAGTAATTTTTTCCTGTTCCAAAGCAACTAATTAATGTTAGCAAAAAGTTATATTCGCAGAATGCAGGATGGTAATGCTCTTAAATCAAATACAGAATAATATAACATGAAAACACAAAAACCGGTTGTAATAGGAATAGGTGAGTTGCTTTGGGATATGTTGCCGGGGGGACGACGAGCGGGAGGCGCACCTGTCAATTTTGTATATCATGCGTCATGTCTTGGCGCGGAAGGGCATGCGATAAGTGCTGTCGGCAATGATGATGATGGAGAGGAAATAATTCGGGAACTGGGACGAAACGGCATAAACTATTGGGTGCCTAAAGTGGATTTTCCGACAGGGTATGTGCCCGTCACACTTAGAGACGGGATACCCTCCTATGTCATTACGGAAAACGTAGCCTGGGATTATATTCCATTGACAGAAGAAGCAGTCAGTCTGGTAAAACGTGCGGATGCGATCTGTTTCGGAACATTGGCACAGCGTAGTAAGACATCACGTGAGACAATCAACGCCTTGATCGGTCTGACACCGGCTGAGGCTTTGCGCGTTTTTGATATTAATATACGTCAGCATTATTACTCTAAAGAACTGATTGAGGCTTCACTGAGAAAAGCCTCCGTCTTTAAGATAAATGACGAAGAATTGGTTCTACTTTGTGACCTGTTCTGTCTGGGAAGCGACAATGAGAAAGCTTGTCGTTTCCTACTCGACACCTTCCGCCTCTCACACCTTATACTTACTGCCGGAAGCGAATACAGCACTGTTTACACAAGCGATATTGTTTCCACAATTCCCACTCCACGCGTCAAGGTCTTGGACACGGTAGGAGCCGGAGATTCATTTACAGGCGCATTTATCTATTCATTGCTTACAGGAATGAATGTTAAAGAAGCACATGAACAAGCAGTTAAGACAGCTGCTTTTGTATGTACACAGGCCGGCGCATGGGTAACGTATTAACTTTCGACTTTTTATCTTTAGGTACGTATAATAGAGAAAAGATGCTCAATGAATTCTATTCAGATAGATCAATATATCAAATTATGTCTGCAAGGCGACACAAATGCCTTCAGACATCTTTTATCTGAATACCAACAGATGGTCTATACGCTTGCCTTCAGGATGCTTTGTAATGAGACGGATGCTGAGGACGTAACGCAGGATGTGTTCATAAAGGTCTGGCAGAATATCGGGAAATATAATAACACATATAAGTTTTCTACCTGGTTATATAAAATCACCGCAAACCTCTGCTATGACAGACTCAGATCTGTCAAAAACAAAGAGCAGGTGGGGCTCTCCGGATTAACGATTAATTCGGACACGGATATTCTCGGCTCAATACATAACAAAGAGCTAAAAGCGCTGATTCTACAAACAACAGAACGTCTGACGCCGAAGCAAAAGCAAGTATTTATACTTAGCGATATTGAAGAATTGGATATTAAGGAGATAAGTATTATCACCCAAATGTCTCCCTCTCAGATTAAAAGTAATCTATACTTAGCCAGAAAGTATATTAAATCAAAACTTAAGCCTTATGAATGAAGTAGATAAATCATACAATGATTTGCTGAGTAAAATCAGGGGCATTCAGCCGGAAATAATAGATTCGTCTGCATTGACCGAAAGAATAATGAAGAATATGACTTTGCCTGCTCCCAGCAGAAAGCCCAGACTTTTAGCCAGGTATTTCTTATGGGCTTCTTCAGTTGCCTGCTTCTTTTTTGCTGTCCTTTTCTATTCTCAATACAGTGAAACGAAAGCAGGGATACCCCAAAGTCAGGCAAAGTTTGAACCCAATTTCAGCAGACTCTCGCAGTTGCACGAAATCAGACAAGATACTCCGGCTTTGGGTCAATTAAACTGCTTAATCAGAAGTAGAGAGCAAAAAAAGGAGATGCGTAAAGCATTATTTCATACGAGTAATAAAGAATAACTAATTCATGGTCAAGATTATGAAAACAACGAAGATATTTCTGACGATTCTCATCGTCCTGTTAGCCATGTCATCTTGCGAAACCTACTATAAGGTAGTCACAACGATTGATAAAGAGTCGCATACGCAACGGGAAGTATATGCACTTGCAGATTCGGTTTTTCTAAAGGGAGATCAATCAGCAACCCCTTTCTTGTTTAATGTTAATAACGGCTGGACGTTAACCTACTTGGATTCGACTGTTTCAAACAAATTTATGGGACACGAGATGAAGTTCAATATCATGGCAAGTAAAGAGGCGATTTGTTTAGCCGATTATTCAGAAAACGGGGGCATAACGGGAATAAATCGTTCATTTTTCTCTCCTGTTGAGTCATTAACCAAACAGTTTAGGTGGTTCTACACGTACTATTCTTTTAAAGCCGTTTACAAGAAATTAGAGGCTGAGATACCTGTTTCCATTGATAACTACTTAACTAAAGAGGAACAGAGACTTTGGACACAGGGGGATATTGAAGCTCTTAAAGGATATAACGGATCAGAGATAACAAGCATATTAAGCGACATCGAAACCAAATTTATTGACTGGTTTCATCGGAATTGTTTTGAGGTCAGCCTGACTCTTATCAATGAGAAATCAAACGAAAACGATTTTTCTGACGTAGATAAAGATCAATTGTTCAATGATATTCGGAAAAGAGAAAACGGAGACGATATTGAGCCGGGAAATGTCTGTATTGCTTTGGATCAGTATTATAAGACAACCCGATATTCCGAACTGTATAAAGCTAAAAAAGAAGAATTTGACGCAGACTTCGAAACTGAAACAAGTTTAGTAAATGCCATCAATATCGTTTTATGCTACGAACTGAATGTTCCGTACACTATTTTAAATGCGAATACGAATAATGTTAGTCGCACTAATATAAAGTGGAAAATAGACGGACTGAGACTATTGACAAATGATTATACTGCAACAGCAACATACAGAGCATCAAATATCTGGGCATTTATAGTAACCGGTGGGGTTATTCTTTTCACAATAGTCGGTTTCATCGCCTTCTTTCGAAACAGAAAAAGTTAAACAGAATCTTTTATGAAAAAATCAGGATTCTGAAGGGGCATTAGTAATTAATAGCCGAAACCCATCGCCACGGATCGTTTGTATCTCTGCGGAAATATCTTCTTTCAGGTATTTCCGTATTTTTGCAATAAAAACATCCAGACTACGCGCGGTATAAAAGCTATTATCCCCCCAAAGAGTGGTGAGTATATCTTCTTTCCTGACCACCTCTCCTTTCTTTTCGATCAGAAGTTTTAATATCTTTACTTCACGATCCGTCAACTGAATTTTTTCCCGTTTCCCAACTCAAGAGATCGTATTTGCGTATCTAATTGAGATGTTCCGAAAGTATATTTGTGATCGGTGTGCGTTGTCACCTGATTCTCTTTTATTCTTCTCAACAGTACCAAAATCTGGATATTCAACTCTTCAGGAAGATAAGGCTTCCGGATAAAATTATCGGCTCCAAGATTAAGACCGTCAATCAGATCTTTGGGATTCTTGCGGGCTGATGCAAAAATAATCGGAGTATGTACGTCTGTTTCTCTGATCTTCTTCACCATCTCGAATCCGCTCATCTGCGGCATCTCCACGTCGGCAACAATGATATCCGGATGTATTTTATTATATACACTAATCCCTTCTATACCATTTGTAGCCGTATGTATTTCATATTTTCCCAATAATTCAAGGCTACCTTTCAGCATAAAAGACAGCGAATCATCATCTTCAACAAGTAAAAGCTTAATCATGTCCATTTTTTCTTTCATTTACAATTGTTAAACAGAAGTGAACAGTAAAGAAAAACTGTCTTTGCAATTTAATTATTTTTTTCAACAATCATACAGATTATGAAGAATAATCAAGGCCAATACTCCCAAAAAACTAATTTATTTCCTGGGTGTTTATTTTTCACAATTCATCTTGCAGGTTATTAAACTCATCTTTTCCAATTACTTTCACCAGCAATGGAATAACCATCGTAAATTCACTGCCTTCTCCCTTATTGCTGTAAACAGCAACCGTACCCTGATGTGCCAGTGCCACATGTTTCACATAGTTAAGACCTAATCCAAATCCTTTTGCCCCTCTACGAAAGATAGCTCCTCCCCTTTCAAATTTATTGAATATTTTTTCTTGTTCTTTTTCCGAAATGCCAAAACCGTCATCTTTTATCCGGATATACAACATTGTACCTCGCACTTCACACGTAATACGGACAATAACAGAATCTCCAGAATATTTGATCGCATTATCTACCAGATTACTGATTGACTGACTAATCAATGTTTCATCAATCAACAAAGGATTATCCGAGAGGGAGAACGCTGTCTTAAACTCGACCCTTTTCTTCGCTGACACCGAGTAAGTCTCCGTAATTTTTCGCACAATGGCAGGCAGATCTACTTCCGTTCGTATCACCTCCATCTTTTTCTCTTCAAAACGGGCTATACTAAGAATACGATCGACCAACGTCTTTATGTTCAGCACTTGGTCAATGGCAATTGAAGTAGCCTGTTTTCCAAACTCAGGATTCTTTTCAAAAAGGCCATTGGCATAATTCGAAAGCGTTATGTGAATCGTACTCAACGGACTTTTCAGATCATGAATAAGCGCCTGACTAAAGTCCTCACGGAGTTTATTTAGACGGTATTGGTTGTAGGCAAAGCGAATTTGAACAATAAGAGCAATCATTAAAACAAGAAGCATGATAAAGGAAGCAACCGTCAAGCCAATCATTTGTTTTAAAACAACGGGAACTGAAATGTCTGCAATTAGTTGTACATAATTCTTATGAACAATGGGGATTGTTTCGGATACAAAAAGTCCCTTTTTATCATGTAATCCGGCTCCACCCACCTTTTCCAAAAGAACTCCCGTAGAGTCTTTATAGCAGATCTGATAGTCTAATTGATAATTAGCTAGTGTCAGTTCTTTTTGAAACAAACTATCTAACTGACCTAAATCAAAATAAAAACCAGCAAGAACCAATACGTGTTGTAAAGGGCTGTCATTAAAACTATCTTCTATATCAAGAGTAATCATTGAAGCATTAGAAAGATCTTTTTCTTTAATCTCCTCGGTAGAAATATAGAGCCCCTTATCTTCTTCACTATTACCCTCCATTTCTTTTTTGAAGCGTATAGACATCTCATCTTTAACACTCTTCTCCAAAAAACTATTAAGGTTTATATAGATTCTTTCTTTTTCTAATTGATAAGTATTATAAAGCCACACAGATTGAAAAATCAATAACAATAACACTGAAAAAACAAATATAATACTAATGATTCGAATATTCATAAACACTATTAACCGACTAAAATTCCAGACAGTCGGATTTGTTTAATTACACGGTCTGTATCGTGTTATATTTCTTTTTTTCGAAACCCTACCCCCTGTTTATAAAGCCAGCCTAAGCTGGATTCCA
>NZ_JAQWCQ010000092.1 GCF_028705895.1 Massilibacteroides sp.
GCCAGGACGGAAACCGAAATTACATAAAAACCCCTGTCAAGTATTAAACCTGACAGGGGCATTTTTATTTTGGCGGAAAGGGTCAATGATAAAATGGTCAAGAGGGTCAACGACGACTGGCGAACGGGGTCAATGCGCTATGGATTTTCCATAATATTTGAAATGTGATTTTTTTTGAGGATTTTATAAGCCACAAACACTTGCCGATATCGGCAAAACAACTATCTTTGAGCCGTATTTGGTGTGAAATCTGCCGATAACAGCAACATATTAGATTTATGCAATATTTATCAGTTAGTCAATTTGCAGAGAAATGGGGTGTACCTGAAAGAACCATTCGCAACTATTGTGCGACAGGAAGAATAAAAGGAGCTTTCTTAACAGGTAAAACATGGAATATACCCGAAGATGCCCTTTTGCCACAAAAGAGTAGTAGCCGATTTAGTGATAATCCTTTGCTCAATATCCTAAAAGAGCAAAAGGATATGAAGCTAAAAGGAGGGATCTATCATCGTACACAAATCGAATTAACCTACAATTCCAACCGTATAGAAGGTAGTAAACTTACGGAGGAACAGACTCGTTATATCTTTGAAACAAATACAATAGGAGTTACCAACGAAACTATTAATGTAGATGATATAATCGAAACATCTAATCACTTTCGGTGTATTGATCTGATTATTGAGAAAGCAAAATCAAAACTTACAGAGTCGTTTATAAAGGAGTTACACTATGTACTTAAATCCAGTACCTCGGATAGCCGAAAAGATTGGTTTAGGGTAGGCGATTATAAGAAACTACCTAACGAAGTAGGAGGGATGGAAACGTGTTCTCCAGAGCAAGTTCAAAATACAATGAAAGAATTACTCAATAGTTATCATTCTAAGAAAAATAAAACGGTTGAAGATATTATTGAGTTTCATTACAAGTTTGAGTGTATACATCCATTTCAAGATGGCAACGGACGTGTAGGTCGCCTCATCATGCTTAAAGAATGTCTAGCGAATAACTTGACTCCTTTTATAATTGATGAAGATTTGAAATGGTTTTATTATCGTGGATTGCAGGAATGGGAAAAGGCACATGGTTATTTAATTGATACGTGCCTGACAGCCCAAGATAAATACAAGGCTATACTTGACTATTTTAAGATTGCTTATTAATAATTCCCATGAAGCTATAAGACAATATGGATAATAAATTAAAAGAAGATATAGACAAAATAGTTGATGAAGTTATCTCGTCTCAAATGTCAAATCAACAGGCTACCTTAATATTCAGTCTTGACGATCCTGATGCTGAAAGAAAATTAAAGAAGATGTTGAATGTGGACAATTACTATACTGTTTTACATGATTTTAGTCAGTTTATAAGAAACTATCTCAAATATGGAGACGGAGAAAAAGTACGTTTTAAATCCATTGATGGGTATAAAGAGATTGTGCCTGATTACAAAACGATGGAATATGTTAGAGAAATGTTTAATGGATTCCTAAACGAAAATAGAATAGATTTGGATGATTAACCTAAAGACAACTAATATTTTTCTTACATTTGTAAAAGCAGTTTTGCAACAAGCGAGCGAAACAATGAAAATAAATCGTGTGCTAAATCGTGTGGATTTGCAATTTTAAGAAAATATAAAATATTGGTAGTCAGTTGAAAGAGTGTAAAAGTTCTCTTTCTGGTGGCACCACTGATAAGAAAATCAGAAAATAGAAAATCCCTGAAAATTAAAACTTTCAGGGATTTTTCTTTTTCCAGAAAACCCACCATTTTTAGCAAAACTTTTTTCTTTATGAAATTACGTTTTCGTCCTTATTGTTTTAGCAATGACGCTATAAAGAGTGTGAAGTCAGTAATATTTCCTTCAACACTTCCTTTTTCTAAGGCTTTCATGTATTCTTGACGTCTTTCAACAGGTACTATTGTCCAATTATACCCACCAGATATTAACATCGTATTCATTAAAAAGCGTCCCATTCTTCCATTGCCATCCATATAGGGATGGATGTATACAAATATAAAATGTCCTAATATTGCACGAACACGGGCATCCGGCTCTTCTTTAAGCAAATTAAAAAGGATAGGCATTGCATCACGTACTGCTTCGGGATTTAATGGCGTATGTAATGAGCCTCGAATATATACCTGTCCTGTACGATATCCGGCTAAGTCTGTCGGTTTCAATATTCCGGCTACAACACTTGGGGCAAAAAGCTCTCTATACCATGTTCTATGGCTATCTTCTACCACTTCCCCAACATTTCCACCTTCCAAAATACGCTTTATGCTGTTCTTAACAGCTTCAAAAGCTTGAAAATAACCGCGTGCAGCCATTGCATTTTTTTGTTCCGCATCACTTGTATTCACATCAGGTTGCCAATTTCCTCTTTTTACTTTCTCTATTAAGGTATCAGTAACCCGATACCCTTCAAGAGAAAGGGAATGGTAAGCATCCAGCTTATATTGAGCTTCAATATCTTTCATACACGCTTCAATGTCAGCGTGCACATTCTCAGTTTTGGGAAAATTTGCCATTACTACTTCCCGCATTTTGCTCCACATAAGTTTTATGCGAGCTACGTAGGGTGATGTTATACGAGAGTAAGAAATGCTTGTCTTATCTTCAAATGGATCTTCTTCCCGAATATCATACCCAAGACTCTTCATTGTACCCACAATTTCATCTGCCACTATCTCATGTCCAATATTGCGGAAGGCTCCGGCAAGCCGTCCGGCTTTTATTGTCTGTCCCTTTTCCAGCAATATTCTTAATACATCAGAGGCATCCGGAATCAAAGCTAAACAAGTACGTGCCGTAATACTATCCAATCGAAAGAAATCAGGAGAACATTCGATTAGTGCTTCGGGTAAAGAGTATAAATTTAAGCCGAACCGAGACTCTATGTAAATCGGATTTGCTAAAGATGCTTTAATATCAAGTAATGATGTATTATGAATGAGTTCAGTTACATTATTAGATCCTTTTGGAGAGCGTATGATAACCTGAGTGGGTACAATCCAGTTACCACTATGTAGGGATAAAGATTGGTCGGGAGTTAAGCACCAATCTTTTCCAAAACGCGAATTACTGTATTCAGTAATAAAATACCAATAAGAGGTATACCAGTTTGTTGTGTCGCCAGGAGTACTATCCGGACGAGAAGAAATATACCACCCTTTCATGACTTCCTGAAGAAATCCATTTGCAACTAATCTTTCCAAATGAATTCTTGTGAGTTTTGAAGATTTCACTATAGCAAACCCATTTTCATTCTGCAGCCTCTGTAATATCTTTAGTGATCCTGCTAATTTTTCCTGAATTGTAGCCATTCTATTCTTATTTGTATATATTCAACTAACACTACATCAGTATTGTTAGTTTATTGCGTCGTGTAATTATTAGTTTTTAACGACGGGCAAATATTAGTTTATATCGACGTGCTGTTGGTAGTTTATTTTGCAAATATACTGTGTTTTAAATGAAATAAATCTTTTTTCTTACAGATGTTTTTGTAACTTATGTCATAATAATCATGCTAATAGCGAGCGGAACAATGAAAATCCCTGAAAATTAAAACTTTCAGGGATTTTCTTTTTTGAAGAATATTTTCTTTAAAGGTGAATTTGCGCTTCTTATATTTTAGGTAACTGCCAGGGGGAGCGATATTGCTTTGTCAGATATTTGTCTGCTTCTGTGTCGTGGAAGCTTGTTCCGTCCCATGTTAATTTCTTTCCTGTCCGGTAGGCTATGTTTCCTAATTGAGAGAATTTAGCGATATGAGCTCCGATTTCTACGCTGGCGTTACAGTTTCTGTTTCTGCTTTTGATGCATTCCAAATGGTTCTTTACGTGAAGGTTTAGTCCTCCTTCTCCATACGATTTTTTGAGAGAAACGGCTTCCATGCGTAGTTTTCCGCTTACTTTTTCGGGGATTACTTCCCAACCACCTCTATCCAGCACCAAAGTGCCATTTTCGCCAACAAAGCCTAATCCATGATTGCGTCCGTAGGCGCCGTCATCAATGCCGATTGCGTGATCCCACATGACTGTAAAGTCCTTGAATGTGTAAATTGTCTGAAGCAGATCCGGTGTTTCACAAGCGTCGTCCGGATAGCCGAATTTTCCTCCTGAGGCCATAATGGATTTGGGAGCGGTAACATTCATGCCATACAATGCATAGTCTAATAGATGTACGCCCCAGTCTGTCATTAATCCGCCAGCGTAATCCCAGAACCAACGGAAGGTGAAGTGAAAACGATTACGATTAAATGGGCGTTGAGGAGCCGGGCCGAGCCACATGTCATAATCTACACCAGCAGGAACTGCTTCGTCCGGTTTTACAGGAATGGAAGGGCACCACCCTTGATAGGAAAAGACGCGTACGGTACGGATTTTTCCCAATTGACCACTATGTACAAACGCCATAGCATCCTGCCAGTGAGGATCGCTGCGTTGCCATTGCCCAACTTGTACTACCCGGTTATATTTTTCAGCAGCACGTACCATAATATTGCATTCTTCAATACTATTACCCAGAGGTTTTTCACAATAGACATCTTTGCCAGCTTCACAGGCGGCTACCATCTGAAGGCAGTGCCAATGGTCAGGCGTACCAACGATAACGACATCAATGTCCTTATTGTCTATTAAATGTCTCCAGTCTTTGTAGAGATGTTTCACTTTCTTCCCGGTTATCTTTTCTGTCTCTCCTGCCCGGGCGTTAAGTACGGATTGATCAATATCGGCTAATGCCAGACATTCAACTTCCGGATTGCGAAGAAATGCTTTTAAATTCTCAAATCCCATACCATTACAACCAATTAATCCTACCGCAATTTTGTCGTTAGAACTGATTGACTGTTTTGCTCTTATTAAAAAAGGACTCATGGTGAGCCCGGCGCCTAAAAGCCCGGCTTGCTTAATAAAATCTCTGCGTGTTGTCATGGTTTTTCTATTCTATAAAAAAATTATTAAAAGACAATTCGTTTCATAAATAATCATTTTCTCATACGATAGGTCTCAGTTTCATACAAATAAAAGAATAAATGTTGATTGACCACTAATTTTTATATTAAATTCTTTTTTATCTTTGAAAGTGATTTTTGTGAAAGCCACATTTTGACTCATGTCTAATATTAAAATATACCATGAAAAAAGAAGAAAATAAAAAAGGAATCAATCGTAGGGAATTTCTCAGTTATTCTGCATTGGGATTGGCGGGATTAACGATCCTTCCGAGTTGGGCGATAAACGGTGTCCGGATTGCTCCGAGCGATCGCGTTGTTTTGGGCTTTATCGGTCTGGGACAACAAGCGTTATCTGATTTTGCCGGTTTTGCCGGCTGTCTAGGAGTGCAGGTAGCTGCCTGTAGTGATGTGGATACAATTAAAATGGAACGTTTCAGAAGGCGTATTGCTGCGTGGCAGGAATCAAAAGGTATGAATGCCCGTTGTGATAAATACGAATTCTATGAAGAATTGTTAGAGCGCAAAGATATTGACGCTATTGAAGTTGCTACACCCGATCACTGGCATGCGTTGAATACAATCCATGCATGTCAATCCGGAAAAGATGTTTATTGTCAGAAGCCGTTAGCATTTACAATCGCAGAAGGACTGGCGATGGTGAAAGCCGTACGGCAGAATAAACGCGTACTTCAGGTAGGAAGCCAACAACGTTCAAGTAAAGAGTTTCAAAAGGCAATAGAATTAGTTCGTTCGGGAGCTATAGGACATATCGAGAGGATATATGCACGTGTTGGTGCACCTCCAAAACCTTTGGATTTGCCGGAAATGCCTGTCCCTTCTAACCTAAACTTCAACAAATGGATGGGGCCGTTGAATGATCCTAAAATACATTATCATCCGGATTTATGTCCACCTATTTCGTTAGATCCGGATCAGAACGAAAAACTTTGGGGAGCATGGCGTTGGTATCAGGAAACAGGAAACGGTTATACCGCAGACTGGGGCGCACATATGTTTGATATTGCCCAGGCTGCTATTGGTATGGATGGCTCAGGTCCGGTAGAATATATCCCTCAGGGATATAACGGAGCGCAATATGCAGCCATGAAATATGCAAATGGTATTATTATGACAGAGCAACCTTTTCTTGATGATAATGATGGCGCTCAAGGAATTAAATTTATTGGTACGAAGGGTTGGATAGAAGTTGCACGAGGTTATTTAGCTTGCTCTGATTCCTCAAAAGTTCCTGCGGAACTAGCCGGAAAACGTCCTTTGAGTAAAGAGGAACAAATGAAAATGTGGGAAGAATACAAGAAAAAACAAGAGGAGGAAAGCAAGAAAAAGAAGAAAAAAGGAGACGAAAAAGCGAAAGGTGGTATGGCCGGAAGTTATGAAACAAGCTCTCCTCATATGCAAAACTTTATTGACTGCGTTCGTTCACGTGAAAATCCTATTGCTCCGGTTGAGGTAGGTTGTAGCACAAATACGCTTTGCTGTCTTGCTAATATCGCCCGCGAGTTGAATCGTCCGGTGAAATGGGATCCGGCAACACTCACTTTTGCAAACGATAAAGAAGCTGCAGCTCATCGCCTGTATTGGTACGAATATAGGAATCCTTATAAGTTACCCTATTTCTGTAAATAAAAAAAGTTACAGACTTATACTTAAATTGCCCCTTTATTCTCTCTTTTCATCACTGTCGAAAGAGAAAATAAAGGGGCAATTAAGGGATCAGGCAAAATATCCGGTTGTTATGGTAATCATCCATCGTGATACGTCTATACTGCAAACTGGCATTTTAGAGACCAATGTCATCAACTCAAACTTCTTGCTCCACTTTAGTCTTACTATTCATCGAATAATTCCGGCTGAAAGCCGAGTATATATCAGGCTTTCAGCCTTAAAACCAAACTGTATAGCTTAAGTTGATGACATTGGTTTAGAGACTACGCTGAGCAGAGGCTTCCAACAAAATCAACCCCGTTCATATTGTTGATTTACAATACATTAAAATCAATCGAATAGTTTTTATTTTTTGTGTTTTATTTTGACAAATAGATACTTTTTTCGTCCTTTTACTTACGCGTAAAAAATATCCATCCTTTTTTTTTGATTTGCAGTATCGTTTTAGACCAATAAATATTGTATTTAGACTAAAATAGCCCGTTTTTTACCGAAAATATA
>NZ_JAQWCQ010000048.1 GCF_028705895.1 Massilibacteroides sp.
GTGTTTATTGCTGACAGGTTGCTCCCCAGCAGAGCCTGTTTCCTCTTAACGCCCTGGTATAAAGATAGAATATGAAAGTTAATTAATAACAATAATCCAGGAGTTGCTTGGATTTTAAATGGAAAAAAACAAATGAAAAAGCTTTTTATATTACCTCTATTGCTCCTTTTCTTCTCTTGCGATGAAGACTATCCTTATGATCCGGGAACAGAGACAGTAGAGATAGATTGGAATACAGCTGCCAATGAGGCTACAAATTCATTGATCTCGAATTTCTGGAACGAAGCCGGCTATTTCAATTATGGTAGCAACGAATCGGATACAGGTTTCCAGTATTGGCCGAATGCACATGCAATGGATGTTGTCGTTGATGCTTACGAACGTAGCGGCGATGAAAAATACAAAGCCTATTTTGATAAATGGTACAGTGGCATCAAAGAATATAACGGGAATACCTATTATAATAAGTTCTATGATGATATGGAATGGATAGGATTAACGTTAGTTCGCATGTACAATAACACAAAAGAGGAAAAATATCTGAATACGGCGAAGGAATTGTGGACAGATATTAGTAATGGCTGGAATGATGAATATGCCGGCGGAGGTGTAGCCTGGAATAAGGATGAGTTATATAGTAAAAATGCTTGTTCTAATGGTCCTGCGAGTCTGCTTGCTGCTAAATTGTATCAGGTAACGAAAGAGGACACATATAAAGAATGGGCTATCAAAATATTTGAATGGCAGAAAAACACTCTGTACGAACCATCAACAGGTGCAGTTTATGATAATATTAACGGCCAGACTGATTTGATCAATACGGTTGTATTAACCTATAATCAGGGCACGTTTATGGGAACTGCCATCGAACTTTATAATATAACGAATGATGGCGCGTATCTTAATGTCGCACGTAAAGTAGCTTCTTATACTATTTCAAAACTGATTGACACCAACAGTGGCATTCTTAGGAATGAAGGAAGTGGAGATAATGCACTATTTAAAGGTATCTTTGTGCGGTATTATCTGCCGTTAGTAAAAGATAAAGAATTAAGTGGTGCATACCATACTCTTTATTTGACGGCGTTTAAAAAGAATACAGAAACATTGTGGTTAGAAGGATGTTATCCGCAAGTGCTTTTGTTCGGCCCTTCCTGGAATGAAATTCCTGCGGGAGAGACTCAATTGACAGCTCAGGCCAGTGCTTGTATGACAATTGAAATGAGAGCAGCATACGAGAACGCATTAAAATAATTTTTAGTAATGATAAAAAATTGTATATCTATTATACTTTGTATCACAGTCTTATCCAGTTGTCAGAGCAAAAGCTCTGACAACGGAAAAGATTATGCAGAGAATAAGAATCTTGAAAGAGCAGCTCAAACTCTTGACTCTTTATATCATCATTATGGAGTAGAAGGTACTTCCTTATTGAGGGAAACATATCCTTTTGACGATCAGCATAAAGCAACTTATTTAGCGTCAGAGGAACAAGCAGATCTACCCAATCAATACTCTTATCTATGGCCTTTCTCCGGTACTTTTTCAGCAGTGAATATATTATTTGAAACGACAAAAGATGCGGAGTATAAAAGGATATTAGACGACAAAGTTCTTACGGGATTAGAAGAGTATTTTGACACAAAAAGAGAGCCGGCAGCCTATAGTTCTTATATTAGCAATGCAAAGGCTTCTGATCGTTTCTACGATGATAATATCTGGTTGGGCATTGACTTTACAGATACTTATATGCTCACTAACGAAAAGAAATACTTAGACAAAGCTGAATTAATCTGGAAATTTATTCAAAGTGGTACAGATGATAAGCTGGGAGGAGGAATTTATTGGTGTGAACAGAAAAAAGGTTCTAAAAATACCTGCTCCAACGCTCCCGGATCTGTTTACGCACTTAAACTTTTTATGGCGACTGAAGACAGCAGCTATTTTCATCAGGGACTGGAGTTGTATAACTGGACAAAAGCCCACCTTCAGGATACTGAAGATTATCTTTTCTTTGACAATATTCGGTTAGATGGGTCAGTAGAGAAGACCAAATATGCCTACAATAGCGGACAAATGTTGCAAGCAGCCTCCCTCCTATACAAACTAACTAAAAACAAAGAATACTTAAACGATGCACAAGCAATAGCAAAGAGTTGTTCGTCTTACTTCTTTGTTGATTTTAAAGACGAGAATCAGGAAGATTTTCGTTTGATTAAAAATGGAGATATTTGGTTTACGGCTGTTATGTTAAGAGGATTTGTAGAATTATATACTATAGACAACAACCGGGCTTATCTGGAGCAATTTAATAGAAGTTTAGATCAGGCATGGAGCGCAATGCGTGAAAACAATGGTTTATTCAATACCGATTGGACAGGACAGAAAAAGGATGATAAGAAATGGCTGCTCACACAGGCGGCAATGGTAGAAATGTATGCCAGACTGGCATTTTTATAATAATGATTTTTGATATGAATAAAAGGCGAAAAGTTCAGATTTTAGGTTATTCTACTGTAGCTCTCATGCTATTATCAGGGAATGAGGCATTTGCCTCAACAGAGTTTTTATCACTATCCGCAGACAATACGCGTATAGAAAATGGTTCTATCTATACGAAAACGAATCGTCCGGCAAAAGCTGACAGACTATTCACATCAAAGGCTGTGGAACAGGAAATCCTGAGAGTGACAAAGATGTTGAAAAATGCGAAGCTGGCTTGGATGTTTGAAAACTGTTTTCCGAACACGCTCGACACGACTGTTCGTTATCGCAAAACAGACGGGAAAGACGACACGGTTGTTTATACCGGTGACATCCATGCCATGTGGCTTCGCGACTCCGGAGCTCAGGTTTGGCCGTATGTACAATTAGCAAACAAAGATCCGGAGCTAAAAGCAATGCTGGCTGGTGTTATCCGCCGTCAGTTCAAATGTATTATTCTGGATCCTTACGCCAATGCTTTTTTAGACCCGCACGATCCTAATCCGGATCATCAATGGATGTCTGATAATACTGCGATGAAACCGGAGTTGCACGAACGTAAATGGGAAATCGACTCCTTATGTTACCCACTTCGTTTAGCGTATCATTACTGGAAGACAACAGGCGATGCCAGTATTTTTGATGAAGAATGGTTGGGCGCAATCCAGAATATTCTGAAAACATTCAGAGAGCAACAACGCAAAGATGGACCTGGTCCATATCAGTTCCAACGTAAAACGGAACGTCAGTTGGACACGATGAACAACGAAGGAAAAGGAAACCCCGTTAACCCTGTTGGGCTGATTGCCTCAGCTTTTCGTCCTTCAGACGATGCAACGACGTTTCTTTTCTTAGTCCCATCAAATTTCTTTGCCGTTAGTTCTTTGCGTAAAGCTGCAGAAATACTGACTATTGTCTCAAAACGCGATGACTTAGCTCAGGAATGCACTACTTTGGCCGACGAGGTTGAGACTGCACTTCAGAAATATGCCATAAACAATCACCCGAAATACGGAAAGATTTACGCATTCGAAGTAGATGGTTTTGGAAACCAATACCTGATGGATGATTCAAACGCACCCAGTTTACTTTCTTTGGCTTACTTAGGTGATGTGAAGGTTAATAATCCTATCTATCAGAATACCCGCAAGTTCGTCTGGAGCGAAAGCAACCCTTATTTCTTTAAAGGAAAAGCCGGTGAAGGTATCGGTGGCCCGCATATTGGTTATGATATGGTATGGCCAATGAGTATCATGATGAAAGCTTTTACATCTCAGAATGATCAGGAGATCAAAGAATGTATCCGGATGATTCTCGCAACTGACGCAGAGACAGGCTTTATTCACGAATCATTCCACAAGGATGATCCAAAGAACTTTACACGTGCCTGGTTTGCATGGCAGAACACATTGTTCGGAGAGCTAATTCTCAAATTAGTAAATGAAGGTAAAGTTGACTTGCTAAATTCTATTCAATAATAATTTTTAAATTATTACCAAAGGTCGGGAAATCACTATTGTTCCCGACCTTTTTTTGAATTCTATCTTATAAATCAGTATTCGGAAGGAAGAGTTAACAACTGATACTGAATTGTTTTTGCTAACCGATAGTGCCCCTTTGCATTTGGATGGAGACGATCAGTTTTTTCGTTCGTAAAATAAGGAGTAAATGAATCCGCCACAGGATACAAACCGCTTATTGAATACAGATCAATTACCGGAACCGACCAATAAGAACCGGCCTTCTTCAGAGCATCTATATAGGCATCCAGATAAAGCCCCTGTCCGTTAGCAAAATCTTCGGACGGTTGTATGTTCTGCGCACCGAACTTAGCATACCCACGATGAATTGGCGTAAGAATAACAATTTGTTTTGTAGGATAATGCTCTTTCAGAAAAGACAAGACCTTATTTATCCGGCCACAGAACGTGCTGTCAGAAAGAATAAATGTACGGTGCTTCCGGTTTACAAACTTACCGTTATGATTCGTTTGCTTTATCTCTTCTGTAAAAAAATCACCAATCGGTAAATTGTTGTTGTAATCATTTGTGCCAGCCCAAATAAAAACAGCGTGAATAGAATCTTTCTTCTCGGCATAGACTTTTTCAGCCATACGGTAAATATCGCTCCATTGGTAACCACTTACCGCATAAACGGAATAATCAATATTTAAAAGCTCTTTTAAATACTGCCAATACCAATATGTAGTAACAGATGTGTTCGGGTCCGTCATTGAATCCCCTAAGTAGGCCACATGTTTACCATTCCATTGGGTATCTAATGTTTTCTCGGAATCCTTCACCACTACCCTATCCTGTGCAATTGCCAATATACACGCAAAAGCAAAGGTTAACAATACAACAAATCTTCTTATCATCTTCAGTCGGTTTTATATAAGTATATGATATCAGAACAAAAAAAACAATTTATAGTGGATAAAACAAGGTTTGATTACCTAAAAATAGCCCATTTTTTAGGCATTGAAAATCAACGATAAAACAGCCCCGAAAATATAAAAGTGAAATAAAAAACAATATAATAGCAAAATTTGTCATTTTCAGACAAATCGTCATCGGCTTCAACAGCGTTGTTTTAACGCGCTTTATTAAATAAAATGACAATGTATGTACCTGAAAAACAAACACCGAAAAAACACACTTAAAACGCACGATACGGCATGCCCGTTTTTTTTGAATTGTCAAAATTGAACAAAAAAAGACAATGGATAAAATCTCCCTATTCTTTTTGGAAAAAGATTCTATTCTTTTTTTGAATATAAAGGATATTTTTCAGAAAATAACCTTTATATTTTCGGTAAAAACGGGCTATTTTTAGTCTAAATACAATATTTATTGGTCTAAAACGATGCCATAAATCAAAAAACAAGGATGGACATTTTTTTACGCGTAAGTAAAAGGACGAAAAAAATATCTATTTGTCAAAATAAAACACAAAAAATCAAAACTATTCGATTGACTTTAATGTATTGTAAATCAATAACATGAACGGGATTGATTTTGTTGGAAGCCTCTGCTCAGCGTAATCTCCACTACAAAAATTGGACACAAAAAAAGCACTCATGGAATACCATAAATGCTTTTCGTAGCGAGAGGGGGGCATGATCCCCCGACCTCATGATTATGAATCATGCGCTCTAACCAACTGAGCTATCTCGCCATGTTCATCTTTTTCTAAAATGACGCTGCAAAAGTAGATGTTATTTTTATACTATGCAACTATTCAATCTGAAAAATACATTGTTTTAAAGCCAACTACAAACTAAGTGGCTTAGTCAGAGTTGTTTTTATGTGAATATTTTCGTCTGTTTGATTTCTTTTACGTAACTTGCTGCACATTAGATAACACCTTGAGTGATGAGTAAAGAGAAGTTTCATATCGAATATGTTTTTGATAAGGTCTCAAGAAAAAGTTTGTGGAATCATTTAACCACTCCTCCGGGACTTTCTTCCTGGTTTTCGGATGATGTAACAATTAATGGAGACTGTTATGTATTTAAATGGGATAAGGAAGAACAAAAAGCAGAAGTTATTTCAAAGAAACCGGAAATAAGTATTCGGTATAAATGGATTGATGAAGAAGCGCCTGTGTATTTTGAATTTATTATTCATACAATTGAGCTTACAGGTTCTACCGCCCTGGAAATTACTGACTTTGCTGACCCCGACGAGAAAGAAGATGCCATAGATCTTTGGGACACACAGATTGAAGAGCTCAAACGCACATTGGGTATTTAGAGTTGTTTCACAAAATACGATGACTGTCTTAATGTTTTTTGGATTACCTTTGCTTCTTCAATCAGACAGCTAATGTTTAGGATAAAACGACTATATACCTTCATGCTGCAAACATTTCTTCCGTTGTTCATTATGACCTTCGGGATTTGTTTGTTTATCGTGTTGATGCAGTTTATCTGGAGATACATCGATGATATGGTAGGGAAAGGGTTTGAAATGATTGTGCTGGGAGAAATGCTTTTCTATGCCGCCCTCTTCTCCGTTCCAATGGCTCTGCCTCTTTCTATCTTGCTCGCCTCGTTAATGACTTTCGGCAATTTAGGGGAGCGACTTGAGCTCCTGGCTATGAAATCTGCAGGGGTATCTTTGTTACGCATTATGCGTCCTCTGATTATACTTATCTCTTTTGTCAGTGTCGGTGCATTTTTCTTCCAGAATAATGTGATGCCGGTCGCGCAGGTAAAGCTTTATTCGTTACTCTATTCCATGCGACAGAAATCTCCGGAATTAAATATCTCGGAAGGGGTTTTCACCAAGGAGATACCTGGTTTCAACGTATATGTCAGAGAAAAAGACAAGACCGGCCTGCTCAAGGATATCATGATCTATAATTACTCCGAAGGTTTTGAACGAATAGACGTAACGCTTGCCGATTCCGGGCGACTAAAAACGTCTGCGGATAAATTATTTCTTGTTCTTACATTATATAGTGGTGAGTCTTTTCAAAATATGCCGGGTTCAGACAAAAGAGACCAGAATGTACCTTACAAACGTGAATCTTTCTCTGAAAAAGAGCTTCTCATTGAGTTTGATGCAAATTTCGTTCGTACGGACGAATCTTTTCTTCAGAATCGCTTCATGGGGAAAAATCTGAAGAATCTTCAATTATCGATTGATTCTATGAGTGTTCGATTGGACAGCATAAGTGATTTAAATGCAAAGGCTGTAATCGATCAGTCATACAGAAAGATTTTAGTACCTCATGTGCCCACAGAAAGCAACAATGATTCCAGTCAAGTGTCAACACTGACCGAGGTTATCATTCCAAAAGATATGCCGACCATCAATATTGATAGTTTATATCAGGCAGAAGCGCCAAGTAGTAAAGCGGCTATACTGGGGCGTGTAAAATCGGCTATAGATAATATTAAAGCCGAATATTATTTTAAATCATTTAATATTGCAGATGAGGCGTATAATTTACGCCGTCATATCACAGAGTGGCACTCAAAGTTCACACTCTCCTTTTCTTGTCTTGTGTTCTTTTTTATCGGTGCACCGATCGGTGCAATTATCCGTAAAGGAGGATTAGGAACACCGGTAGTAGTTTCCGTATTCTTTTTCATCTTTTACTATATGATAAACAATATTGGATTAAAAATGGCGAGAGATGGCGTTTGGCCGGCTTGGGAAGGAATGTGGTTAAGCTCTTTCGTGTTAGCACCAATGGGTATTTTCCTTACCTATAAAGCAGTAAACGATTCTGTTATATTAAATGCAGACACTTATCTGAATGCAATAAAAAACTTGTTTGGGAAGCGCGCTACGCGCAAAGTGGAAAAGAAAGAGGTTATTATCTTTGATCCTGATTACCCATCGGTGATAGGTAAACTGTCCGAACTGGAAGATCTGTGCAAGACGTATCTGGAGCAGAATAAGAAGCGTATTAATTACATTGCGTACTGGCAACGATTCGGGAAAGATCAACGCATTCCGGAATTATCGGAAAAGATGGAATCGATTGTTGAAGAATTAGGAAACTCTAAACATAATCTCGTACTTAACAAGCTAATGGATTATCCGTTTATTAGTGGATACACCTTATTAGCATCAAATAAATTTTCAAAAATCAGTATAGCTTTAGGTATATTCATTCCTTTAGGCATTCCTCTTTATTTAGGAGCATTGTATCAACGCAAACTCTTATTACACGACATACAAGTTACAAAGCGGGTTAGTTCTGAATTGAATGAAATGGCAACAAAGATTATTTCACCGACCGAGTAAGTTGAGGTTTATCGGGATAAACTTTATTTCCTAATTTTGTTGAAAGAAAAAATAAACAATACCATAATTATTATGAGTGATTATAAATTAAATACTGTAGAAGAAGCGATAGAGGACTTTCGCCAGGGAAAATTTCTTATTGTTGTTGATGATGAAGATCGTGAAAATGAAGGCGACTTTATTATTGCTGCTGAAAAGATTACTCCGGAGAAAGTTAATTTTATGCTGAAATACGGAAGAGGGGTTCTCTGTGCTCCAATTACAGAAGAAAGATGTCAGGAACTTGAACTGGAAATGCAGGTAAGTAAAAATACATCTGTTCTGGAAACTCCTTTTACGGTAACAGTTGACAAGCTTGGGGGTGGATGTACTACCGGCGTATCAATGTATGACCGGGCACAAACGATTCTGGCTTTGGCTGATCCGAATACTAAACCAAGTGATTTGGGAAGACCGGGACATGTTAATCCGCTTCGTGCGCGTTCAAAAGGTGTACTTCGCAGATGTGGACATACAGAAGCTACCGTAGATATGGCACGTCTGGCCGGACTGTATCCTGCTGGTGCTTTAATAGAAATTATAAATGAAGACGGAACCATGGCACGACTTCCCCAATTAATGGAAGTTTCTAAAAAACATGGTATTAAAATCATCTGTATTAAAGATTTGATTGCTTACCGACTTAAAAACGAATCGATAGTTGAAAAAGGAGTGGAAGTTGACATGCCTACTCAGTACGGGCATTTCCGTTTAATTCCTTTTAAACAAAAGAGTAATGGATTAGAACATATCGCACTTATAAAAGGAGAAATAAAAAAAGACGACCCTGTACTTGTACGCGTTCATTCATCTTGTGCTACAGGTGATATTTTTGGTTCGATGAGATGTGAATGCGGCGAACAATTACATAAGGCCATGAGTTTGATCGAAAAAGAAGGCAAGGGTGTCATTGTATATCTGAATCAGGAAGGTCGCGGTATCGGGTTAATGGAGAAAATGAAAGCCTATAAATTACAGGAAGAAGGCCTTGATACAGTTGATGCAAATCTTCACTTAGGACACAATGCTGATGAACGTGATTACGGAGTCGGTGCTCAGATACTGCGTTATATTGGAGTAACAAAAATGCGCCTGATGACTAACAATCCCATAAAACGTGTCGGGCTTGAAGCCTACGGACTTACCGTTGTTGAAAATATCCCGCTTGAAGTTACGCCTAACAAGTATAATGCTTTTTATATGAAAACAAAGAAAGAACGCATGGGACACATTCTTCACAATATTAAATAATGAACAAAATGTTTTTAAAATAACCCTGTTTGATTAATTTTGTATCGACAAATTAAAAACAATCCACACAAAAGAAACGACATGACACAAGTTTCAGAACGTTTAGCAAGTTTGTCGCCATCGGAAACTCTGGCGATGTCTCAAAAAAGCAATGAGCTAAAAGCTCAAGGTATCGACGTAATCAATTTAAGTGTAGGTGAACCGGACTTTTTCACCCCAGATCACATTAAGGAAGCGGCAAAGAAGGCTATTGATGCAAACTTTTCTTTCTATTCTCCGGTTCCTGGTTATCCGGATTTACGAAAGTCAATTGTTGATAAGCTGAAACGTGATAATAATTTAGACTTTACTGCTGACCAGATTGTTGTTTCTAATGGAGCAAAACAATCTGTATGCAACGTTCTGCTTAGTATTATTGGAGCAGGTGACGAGGTAATCGTTCCGGCACCGTATTGGGTTAGTTATGTTGAAATGGTAAAACTTGCAGAGGGAACAAATGTTGTCGTATCAGCAGGTATCGAACAGGATTTCAAGATTACTGCGGCTCAATTAGAGTCGGTAATTACACCTAAAACAAAAGCGCTGATTCTTTGCTCTCCCTCCAACCCTACCGGAAGTGTATATAGCAAGGAAGAATTAAAGGCTTTGGCTGACGTGATTGCCAAATATCCCAATATTATTGTTATTGCAGATGAGATCTATGAGCATATTAATTATGTAGGAAAGCACGAAAGCATAGCGCAGTTTGACGAAATAAAAGACCGTGTTGTCGTGGTAAACGGGGTTTCCAAAGCGTATGCAATGACGGGATGGCGTATTGGTTTTATAGCTGCTCCATTATGGATTGCGAAGGCCTGCAATAAACTACAAGGTCAATATACGTCAGGTCCTAATTCCGTCGCTCAGAAAGCAGCTGTTGCAGCATTTAGCGGAGATCAGACATGCGTAGAAGACATGCGTAAGGCCTTTCTTCGTCGTCGTGACTTGGTTGTCAAGCTAAGTAAGGAAATTCCCGGTATAAAGGTAAATGTTCCCGAAGGGGCTTTCTATCTTTTCCCTGAAGTAAGTTCTTATTATGGAAAGAAAGCAGGCGATCGAGTGATCGCAGACGGGGCTGATCTGGCTATGTATTTGCTTGAAGTAGGTCATGTAGCCACCGTAGGAGGTGCAGCATTTGGTGCTCCTGAATGTATTCGTTTTTCTTATGCTACTTCAGACGAAAATCTGATTGAGGCAATCAGAAGAATTAAAGAAGCATTAGCTGCATTGAAATAAGTTCTCAAATCCGAACAAAAATAGAATCGAGAGATTTAAGTATGTTTATCATACCGGAATCTCTCGATTTTTTATTTGAGTTTCTCATTCTTAGAACTCGTCAACGTTTAGGTTAGAACGATATTGATCAAGACGTTTCTGCAATCTGGCCTGCACATCTGCATATTCCGTCTGTCCATAGATATTATTCACCTCGTTGGGATCTTTTTGAAGATCATACAGTTCATTACTGTTTGCCTCCCCTTTCTCACCATAAAAGTGGATTAATTTATAACGATCGTCCCGAACACCATCATGTCGTTGTACCTGATGAATTGCAGGATAGTCATAATAATGATAATAGATATCTTCACGCCAATTCTGGGGTTTTTCTCCATTTTGCAGCGGAATCAAGGCTCGGCCTGTCATTGATTCAGGGATAGGCACATTAGCTGCGGTCAGGTAGGTTGGGGCATAATCAATATTCTGAACTAAAGCATCACAGGTAATTCCTCTTTTTTCCGCATTCGGGTAACGGATAATCAGTGGTGTCCGCAGAGACTCCTCATACATGAAACGTTTATCAAACCACCCATGTTCACCCATATAGAAACCTTGATCTGAGGTATAGACAATGATCGTATTATCCATCAATCCTTCTTTTTCGAGATAATCAATCAGCCGTCCGACTTCATCATCAATCGTTTTTATACAGCGCAAATAGTCTTTCAGATAGCGTTGATATTTCCATCTCAGCAAGTCGTCGCCTTTCAGATTCTGTTTGATGAACTTTTCATTAGAGGGAGTATAGGCGGCCATCCACGCATCACGTTGTTCGTCAGTCATACGAGCTAATATTGAATTCCACATCTTGTTGCCCCACTCGTTCTTATATTCATCTGTTTGTTTTAGTTCATCTACTTTCAGATCGTACACCAGAGTCATATCATCATCAATACGCATCTCTTGTTTGTGAGCGGCTTCTCCACGCGTTGCATAATCATCGTAAAACGTTTCGGGATACGGGAATTCCACATCTTCATATAAATCAAGATATTTGCCCTCAGGCATCCAGTTGCGATGCGGAGCTTTATGATGTACTAATAGGCAGAAAGGTTTATCTTTATCTCTTTCTTCTAAAAAGCGCAGGGCGTGATCAGTCGTAAGGGTAGTTGCATATCCTTCTTCTTTTACGTACTTTCCATTGCTTTCCGGACTCTTGAATTCGGGATTATAATACTCTCCCTGATCCCATAACACATGATAAAAGTCAAACCCTTTAGGCTCACACTGCATATGCCATTTACCGACTACCCCCGTTTGGTAACCCGCCTCATGTAACAATTCAGAGAAGAACACTTTTGTCGTGTCGATCCCTTTACCGAGTCGTCTTTGTCCGTTTTGATGACTATATAAACCTGTCATAAGGCATGCCCTGCTTGGCGTAGATAAAGAATTTTCCACAAAAGCCTTCCGAAACAGGACACCTTCTGATGCAAGCCTGTCAATATTCGGCGTTGGAGCTAAGCGAGAAATAGGATGTCCGTACGCACTGATTGTCTGAAAAGAATGATCATCCGTCATTATGTGAACAATATTCAATGGACGATTAGGCTCCGAACCCTTACTTGCGGAGCAAGCAGTAAGAAGAATTGCAGGAGTTAATAATGCTCCGGTTTTAACGAGTCTGTTCATGTGTATTAGTATTTAGTATCAATAGACCATGAAAATACAAACTGAGTTTGATTTAAACAAGTAAATGAATATAAGATGGCAAAACATAAGTGTTAATATTATAATAGGTATATCGCAAACGAGGGTGGTCAAAAATTGACCACCCTCGTCATATTAGAACTTATCTCTTTTTAAAATTCCGCATTATTCGGTGTACGTGGGAATGGAATCACATCCCGGATGTTAGCCATACCGGTCACGAACAGCAACAAACGTTCAAAGCCTAATCCAAATCCGGAGTGCGGAGCTGTTCCAAAACGGCGTGTATCTAAATACCACCATATATCCTTCATCGGGATATCCATTTCTTCAGCTCTCTTATACAATTTGTCGTAGTCTTCTTCACGTTGTGAACCTCCAATTATTTCACCAATCTTAGGGAATAAAACATCCATTGCGCGAACGGTCTTGCCGTCTTCGTTCTGTTTCATATAGAAAGACTTAATCTCTTTCGGATAATCGGTAAGAATCACAGGACATTTAAAATGTTTTTCCACTAAATAACGTTCATGCTCTGAGGCAAGATCAGCTCCCCAGAATATAGGAAACTCAAACTTATGTCCTTTAGCAACTGCTTCTTCAAGGATACGAACCCCTTCAGTATAAGGCAGGCGAATAAATTTATTATCTAAAATAAAATTCAAACGTTCAATCAGATCGTCTGTTTCTTCATTTTTGTAAAGATGCTTTCTGGCTCCATTCAGGAATTGAATATCTTCCATGCAATTATCTATCGCCCATTGAATACAGTATTTGATAAAATCTTCAGCAAGTTGCATGTTTTCTTCAATTTCATAAAAGGCAATTTCCGGTTCAATCATCCAGAACTCAGCTAAATGTCGCGGAGTATTTGAATTTTCCGCTCTGAAAGTAGGTCCAAAAGTATAAATT
The DNA here is from genome assembly GCF_028705895.1 of Massilibacteroides sp. Classification (GTDB taxonomy): domain Bacteria; phylum Bacteroidota; class Bacteroidia; order Bacteroidales; family Tannerellaceae; genus Massilibacteroides. Next base: position 13,416 of record NZ_JAQWCQ010000048.1, read on the forward strand.
GCACCTAACGCCATAGCTGCCAATTCTCCCTCAAGCTGACCGGAAACAGTCAGACTGGTTTGTTTACCAAAGAAGTCGTCATCATAGAGAATACTTCCGTTTTCATCTTTCTTCAGGTCATACAGATTTTTTGTTGTTACCTGAAACATCTGGCCAGCACCTTCACAATCGGAGGCTGTAATTATCGGAGTATGGAAATAAAAGAATCCTCTGTCATGGAAGAATCGATGAATAGCCATTGCCATATGGTGACGAATACGGAAGACAGCGCCAAATGTATTCGTTCTTGGACGTAGATGAGCTATCTCACGCAGAAACTCCACAGAATGTCCTTTCTTCTGCAATGGGTAAGTTTGTGGATCTGCAGTACCATATATCTGTATCTCAGTAGCCTGAATTTCCGCACTCTGATCTTTCCCCTGAGATTCCACCAAAACACCATTAACACTGATACAGGCACCCGTTGTTATTGGTTTTAGAAACTCTTCACCCAGTTTTTCCACATCAACAACGATTTGAACATTATTTATTGTAGAACCGTCATTCAGAGCGATAAAGTTTACCATTTTACTACCTCGGCGGGTACGAACCCAACCTTTTACGTTCACTTTTTCTCCAAAGGACTTGCTTTTCAGCAGGTCTGCAATCTTTGTTCTGGTAATTGTTTCCATGATTTGTTTTAACTTATAATTCAAATAAGTTAGCCGGCTTAAACGAACCGGCTAACCTAAAACTTATTTATTCAAAAGCACCCATTCTAAGTGCGTTTACTTCTCTTTCGTTCAGGTAACGCCATTTACCGCGACTTAAATTCTTTTTCGTCAAACCGGCGAAATACACCCGATCAAGTTTAGTGACGTGATAACCTAATGATTCGAAAATACGACGAACAATACGGTTTCTTCCCGAATGGATTTCTATACCAACCTGGCTTTTGTCCATCTCGTTTGCATAGCTGATAGCATCGGCATGAATCTCGCCATCTTCCAGTTCGATTCCATTCGCGATTTTTTCCATATCCTCAATCGCAACATTCTTGTCTAACCAAACATGATAGATTTTCTTTTTCTTCAAAGAAGGATGTGTCAGTTTAGATGCCAGATCACCATCATTTGTAAGTAAAAGAACCCCTGTTGTATTGCGGTCTAAACGGCCTACAGGATAAATACGCTCCTTACAAGCGTTTTTAACCAAATCCATCACAGTTAGCCTCTCCTGTGGATCATCTGATGTCGTCACACAGTTTTTCGGTTTATTCAAAACAATATAAACCTTGCTTTCGATCTGAACCTGACGATCTTGAAATTCCACTTTATCCTGGCGGGTAATCTTAGTTCCTAATTCAGTAACGACTACGTCATTTACTTTCACAACACCAGCCTGAATAAATTCGTCGGCTTCACGGCGAGAACAGACCCCTGCATTAGCAAGAAACTTGTTAAGACGGATCGGTTCATTCGGATCAGCCAATACTTCCTTATACTTTAATTGCTTCTGGAAATTGTATTTAGCATTCGGGTTATAATTACCAGTCCGTCTTTGAGGAGGACGATTACCATAGCCACCTTGTTGGCGATTATTATTATAACCACCACTCTGACGATTATTTCCGTAACTATTATTTCCGTAACCACCTTGGCGATTATTGTTTCCATAGGACGGACGATTTCCATATTGAGGATTATCGTACGAACTTGTACGGGCATCCCCCACTCTTGGTCTTCTTTTCTTAATATCCCCTGAAGCTCCCTCACCGGAAGGATTTGAAGAATAAGCCCTTACCGGCCTGTTATCGTATCCACCTCCCTGACGGTTATTGTACTGGTTTCCGCCGTAAGATCTGTCATAGTTGTTCCCATATGAAGGTCTGTTATATCCTCCCCCATCACGGTTGTCATATTGACGAGGTCTGCTATACCCTCCGTCGCGATTGTCATACTGACGAGGTCTGTTCTGATAATCACCATAGTTTGAGGATCTGTATCCTCCTCGGTCGTCCCTTGGAGATTGGTTGTAGGGCCTACGTTCATAGTTATTACCTTCCTGTCTTCCATACCCCCCTTGGTTGTAAGGTCTTCTATCACCTTCTGATTCTGTGTTTTCCCTTCTGATACTCGGTATCACTTTTCTAGGACGCGGTTGAGATTCATCTCTTTCTTCTGTACTCATTTTTCTAAATTAAATAAATTAACTAACTCAGCAACCTCACGGTCACCTACATGTTTCACACTAAATACCTGTATAATTATGAGGCGTTATTGCCTTCAGTTCTTCCTTTACTTTATCGCTAACATTTAATGTGTTAATAAAATTCGCTATCGAGTTTTCTGTTATTCCTTCATTTGTGCGAGTTAAAGCTTTTAAGGCTTCGTATGGCTTTGGATAACCTTCTCTTCTCAATACGGTTTGTATCCCTTCGGCAACAACTGCCCAGGATTGGTCCAAATCATTATATAATACTGTCTTATTTAATAACAATTTACCAAGCCCTTTTGTTAAGCTGGCAATTGCAATTTCTATATGAGCAAATGGAACACCCACATTTCTCAGAACAGTCGAGTCCGTTAAGTCACGCTGCAAGCGCGATATAGGCAATTTCGTTGCCAAATGATCAAGTATCGCATTTGCAATACCTAAATTTCCTTCTGCATTTTCAAAATCAATCGGATTCACTTTATGCGGCATCGCAGAAGAACCTACCTCCCCTTCTTTGATCTTTTGTTTAAAATATTCCATGGAAATATATTGCCAAAAGTCGCGACACAAATCAAGCAAAACCGTATTGATACGTCTCATCCCATCAAAAACAGCAGCCAGATTATCGTAATTCGAAATTTGAGTCGTGAATTCTTCCCTTTTCAATCCCAGAATATCATTCACAAAATGATTACCAAAAGCTTTCCAGTCTTGTTCCGGATAAGCCACATGATGCGCATTAAAATTACCGGTCGCCCCTCCGAATTTCGCAGAGACCGGAGCTGCTTCTAATAACACAAGCTGTTGTTCCAACCGATACACAAACACCATAACCTCCTTCCCTAAACGGGTAGGCGAAGCCGGTTGTCCGTGAGTCTTCGCTAACATAGGAATATCGCTCCACTCCTCAGCATAAGCTTTTAATAATGAGATTACATTCCTTAAATTAGGATAATACACCTCATTTAAAGCCTCTTTAATAGACAAAGGCACAGATGTATTATTAATATCCTGCGAAGTAAGTCCGAAATGAATAAACTCTTTATACTTCTCCAAACCCAATCGATCAAATTCTTCCTTAATAAAGTATTCAACCGCTTTTACATCATGATTTGTAATAGTTTCAATTTCCTTAATGCGGGAAGCATTCTCCTCCGAAAAATTCAAATAAATATCCCTCAACTCCTTCTCCACACCCTCAAGTCCTTCATTACGAAGCTGAGGAATATATTTCGAAAGAACAATGAAATATTCAATTTCAATCCGAACCCTATATTTAATAAGCGCATACTCAGAAAAATAAGCAGCTAAACATGCAGTTTTGTTCCTGTATCGTCCATCTACAGGAGAAATGGCAGTTAGTGTTGAAAGCATCATATATACAATATTATACAAGACTGCAAATATAATTTATTTATCCAATACAACAGGATAAAAAACATAATTTTCGAAACGACAGCATAATATTCATTCATATTCACACCCCGTAGCACATCTTATTCCTCTACGACCATTAAAACAAATCTGTCAACCTTTTTTAGGATAAGTCAATATTAGGATATAAGAAAATTTAAAAGCGCTTGGAAACGAATGTTGAGGCGCCTGGTTTTGAAAGTTGAAGCGCCTGGAAACGAAAGTTGAAGCGCCTCAAAATTTCCAAAATTACTATTTAATTCCAATCATAAGCGTAAACGACTTAGAATCAATCTGATATATATACTACAAAACAGATGAGCAAAAACAAATCTGCAAAGTGATCCATTTTAACAGAAAGAAGAGTTACTTCCACATAATCGGTAATCTTTTTTTATTTTTATCCCGATGAAACTTGGATGTAAATAAAAAAGATATATCTTTGCACCGTCTTAAGAGAAAGACATAAAAGTGAAGGGCGTTTAGCTCAGCTGGTTCAGAGCATCTGCCTTACAAGCAGAGGGTCGGCGGTTCGAATCCGTCAACGCCCACCACCTTCACAAAAACAAGAAAACATTTCGGGCGTTTAGCTCAGCTGGTTCAGAGCATCTGCCTTACAAGCAGAGGGTCGGCGGTTCGAATCCGTCAACGCCCACCGAGACATAAAATTGGTGGAAGTCAACAAAAGACAGATACTTCAATTAAGAGACAAGAATCCTGTTAGTCAATAGATTAACAGGATTCTTCTTTTTACACAACAGACACAACAGGACGGAAAAAGACAGATTAAGACAGTGGGTTCGTGTGCAAACCGTGTGTGAAAAACAACCTCAAATCCTGCACACGAATAGGGAAATAACCGACTGGTATTAAGCGTCTTACAATGACCTAACTTGGCGTTTTCAGGGCGATAAATCCTTTAGCGATAAACTATAATTTTGTCGAATTAAAAGGAGAAAAAATGAAAAGTACCTATCGTGTTCTGTTCTACATTAGAAAAACAAGACCTAACAAAGACGGTTTAGTAACAATTGCAATTCGTATTACAATTGATGGAGAATCTATTGAGTTTAATCCAAAGTTGTTTGTAAATCCCTTAATCTGGAATCCAATCGGACGAGCGGAAGGAAGAACTAAAGAGGCAAAAGAAATAAATGATGCTATAGATAAAATCCGTTCCGACTTAAAAAATCATTATCATGAGATTTATGAGAGAGACGGATTTGTTACTCCGGAAAAATTACGTGATGCCTATCTTGGCTTAGATATTCAAAAATATACCTTATTGTCAATGTATGATAGTTTGGTGGAACAAAAGCGCAATCTTGTGGATAAAGCTATCCGAAGTACCACCCTATCAAAATATACGGCAACGAGGAAACGGATAGAAGATTTTATTCTTCACCAATACAGCAAAAAAGATATGCCTTTGAGAGAAGTTAACTATCAATTTATTTCCGATTATGAGATATATCTCAAATCTGTATGTAATTGCGGACATAATTCATCAGTAAAGCATCTACGTTTTTTGAAGAAAGTATTAACTACGGCTTTGAAAGATAAGTATATATCCACAGACCCTTTTGATGATTACAAACTCGGATATAAACCGGTAAAAAAAGAATTTTTGATTGAGCCTGAAATCAAAAAGCTGATGAATAAGAAATTTGACTCGAAACGATTAGAAGAAGTCCGTGATGTGTTTTTATTTCAGATTTTCACGGGATTAGCTTACATCGATGCCGCAAATTTGACCGAAGAAAATATCATCGAAGATGGGTTCGGGCAGAAGTGGATACAGTTGACAAGGCAAAAGTCTTCTGTTCAGGCGAATATTCCATTGTTAGACGTTTCTTTGTCTATTCTGAAAAAGTATGAGGGATTAGAATTGCCTATTCACACGAATCAAAAGATGAACGAGTATTTGAAGGAAATTGCTGCTTTATGCGGTATAAATAAGCGACTTACAACACATTGCGGAAGGCACAGCTTCGGAACAATTATGCTGACTAAAGGAGTTTCCATCGAGAGCGTTTCAAAAATGCTGGGGCATACAAATATCACTACGACACAGATTTACGCAAAGGTTTTGAATCAGAAAATCTTTACGGAAGTCAATAAAGTTCGAGGGGAATTCGATGATATGATGAAATATTATAAACAGTGAATTAATTTCTAAATATCAAAAATGTCCTTTCTTTACAATTATATTAATGAAAGTAAATCTAACTTTGCCTGATATTAAGAAAGTTGTACTTTTGTAAAATATGGAAGAATTTAAAATCATAGCTCCTTCTTTGCTGTTAGCTCCGTACATCAAACACTACTGGTTTTTGAAAGCAGAAGTAAGTGACGACACACAACAACGAATTATCTCTGATGGGTATATATCTTTGGTTTTTCACAGAGGAGAGCAAATGAATTTTGCTTCTAACAATGCTTTGCAAGACAAAGCGTTTCTAAGTGGACAGTCCGTAGGATATTCTGATTTTATTCGAACGGGGAAGACAGATATGATTTGCGTCACTTTTCGACCTCACGGAGCAAGAATGTTCTTTCAATTTCCTATGAATGAACTATTCAATCGATCAATAGCTATTGATGTGTTGGGGTCGCCTAAGTTAAAAGAGTTGAATGACAGGTTGTTGTACACTCACAATACACAAATCTGTGTTGCTCATATTGAGTCGTTTCTTTTGAAATACTTACCATTATCTAAAGAATACAATTTCAGAAGGATGGCGGCGGTTGTACAATCTATTAATCAGGGAGAAACAAATATTCGCTCATTGGCACAAATCTGTTGTTTAAGTTACAAGCAATTCAGTCGCATTTTTGCTGAGTATATTGGCTGTAATAGCAAAGACTTTTTGCGTATCATACGCTTTCAACGTGCATTATATTTTATGCAGACATCTCCTCAAATTACTCTGACTAATCTGGCTATTGATTGTGGGTTCTACGACCAACCACATTTCGTGAGAGAGTTTAAACATTTCTCGGGTTATTCTCCGAGCGAATACCTATCTATCTGCTCTCCTTACTCTGATTATTTTGTATAAAGGGAATTCGTCCTTTTTATACAAGTCTAACGATTGCTTTCTCCATACTTTTGCTCCCAAAATATAAAGTATATAAAAATGGAAGCAGAAATCGTAGTTTCAAACTTAACAAAATGTTATTCTAACGGAACAGAAGCACTTCGGGGCATTAATCTTGAGGTAAAAAAGGGGGCATTCTTTACGCTGCTTGGCCCAAACGGAGCAGGAAAATCGACTCTTATTAAAGTATTAACGACTTTGCTCGAAAAAGATGCAGGGCTGTTTTCTATTGACGGAATCAATCCTGAGCATGAGAAATCGAAAATTCAGCGTTATATTGGAGTCGCGTCTCAGGACAATGAGATTGATCCGGGCGAAAAAGTTGAAAATCTACTGACTTTTCAAAGCAGGCTCTTCGGATTATCTACAGCAGATGCCAAATCAAGAACCGAAGAACTGATGGATACTTTTCAATTGTCGGAACAGCGTAAAAAAAAGGCGGGAATATTATCTGGCGGGAACAAGCGTAGATTGCATTGCGCCCTTGCATTGGTACATCGTCCTCAGGTACTTTTTCTTGATGAACCCACTGTAGGTATGGATCCACAGGCTCGGGCAAACTTTTGGGAAATTATTAATCTGTTGAATCAAAAGGAATATACGACTATTTTCCTCACAACTCAGTATTTGGACGAAGCAGATAAACATGCTAATGCTATGGCACTGATCCTCGATGGAAAAATAGAATACGATGGTACTATTTCCGGGTTTAAAAATCTTGTATCACAATCAGATTCCACATCTTTAGACGACAGTTACCTGAAATTTATACAATCATTCTCAAAGTAAATCACAACAACAATTCAAAATAGGAAAAATGAATAGTAATATATTATTGATACAGAGAGCGATCATAAAGTTAATAAAACAACCATCAGCACCATTAATGGGCTTTGGAATGAGTCTGTTTTTTCTGGTCGTATACAATGCCGGGATCGGCGGGATCGGTGCTTTAGATGCTTTTGCAGGTAAAGGATATTTGTCTTTTCTTTTCCCGATAGCGATAATCTCTTTAGCGATGGGTTCTTCTGCAGGAGCAGGACAAACACTCAATGCCGATATGCAATCGGGATATTTCAAACGTCTCTATTTTTCACCTGTTTCACGTTGGGCTCTCGTGATAGCTCCAATGATTGCCGACATTTTATCGTCACTATTTTTTACAGCTACATTACTTGGTATAGGCGCTATATTCGGAATAACATTCAGGTTTGGTATCTTATCCATATTGGGGATTTTATTACTATCGTTATTATGGTCTGTGACCCTATCCGGATTTTCAGCAGGCATAATGATTCGGACAGGACAACCCCAAAGTGCTGCTATTATTACAAATGCTGTATTCCCATTACTTTTCCTCAGTACCACTTTTTTGCCAAAGGACTAATTACAGCAAAATGGCTATTAACTGTTTCTTGGGGAAATCCGGTTACATATATCTTAGAGGGGTGCAGATACTTATTGGCGGGAACATCTGATGTTAAGTTTTTTAATATCGCCATTATTGTTTTTTCCATAACGACAATTATTTCGTTATCGTTTGCATTGTCAAGCGCAAGAAAAATGAAAATCTAAGAAACATAATCACTTTGATGCAAAACATATGTTTTGACATACTACTCAATTTATTCATTAATTTAAATATTACGCCTATGGATAGCTCTTAAAAATAAAAACAAAGCCACTAAAAAATCCAAAGGAGCAAGCAATCATAAATTCATATTATAAGTTTAAACAATAAAATAGTGGCTTATGGACAAAATTTTAAAGTTAAAGTTATTCAGGTTATTATCTGAATCCTCACTAAAAGTTACAAACGAAGAAATGCAAAATGCCTATGGGTGCTTTATGGAACAAGTAAGAGCAATCAGCCAATCCGAACAGAATTACTCTGAAACCTTTCGGATACTGAATATTACTCGTATTGAGTTAGTATTCATAGAATCGCTTTATCAGTACGGGCAGGGGGAAAAATGCGCTTAAATTTACCTACCTGCAAAAGGCATTGGCAATTCTTAATTCCGAATTAGAACTTCTTAATCTAAAAATCCGTTACCCGGAACAATTCCAACAATCAGAACCGGCAACATTCGAATCCGACCTTTATATTCTCCCCAAGTCGAAAGATTTGGGGATTGTTGCTTTGGGTGAGATTGTAATCGCCCTTTTCCTGTCAAAGAAGGTATTTCAACAGAACGGGAAACCCGCACACCTGAATCAGATTGCAGACGCTTTTCAAAAGATGTTCAACTGCAATTTTGGAAGCATCTACGATCAACAAGTAAAAGTATTCGACCGTAAACCTTTCAACCGGACGAAAGCCCTCGACTTCCTACGCAGCCTCATTCTCCGAAAGGATAAGGAAGTCGTAAACAAACAAGATGAAAAATAACCGTTTTTCAATAGCCTGAATACAAGATTATTGTGGAGAACTTTCGGGGGAGTAGTTAACTACTCCTCTTTTTCCGTTTCCCCATTCTGCTGTCCTTTGCTTCATCAATCGATTGAAAACAAGAATGTTTAATTAAAAAAATGAAGCAATATGTATATCAATAACGACGATTTTGAAACTTGGATGCAGAAGCTGTCCAAGAAGCTAACGGAAATAGGTCAGGATCTGAAATCCCTGATTAACACCTCCGATGTATTTGATGAAGACGAGAAGATTCTCGACAACCAGGATATGGCATTTCTTCTTAAAGTATCCAAGCGTACTTTGCAACGATACCGTTCAGATGGAAAGCTACGCTATTTTATGATCGGCCATAAAACTTATTACCGGGTAAATGATGTCCGGGAGTTTGTCCGTGAACATGCGGATGTCCAGACTTACAGGAATTTTGAAAGGAAGCACCCGAAAGCAAAAGACGAGGATAAAACTGATGAATGATTCTGCTTTTCCAAGCTTTAAACAGAATGGAGTAAATGAAGGAAGCTTGTTTGCAGTTTACGCCTCCTGTTAATGGCTCCGCATTCAGCAGAAACAACAACGCCCGACGGCTATGTTTGTTTCGCTGAATTAAGCAAGAGGGAACTGAACAAGTCCTGTTCTTTCCTCTTGCCCTGCGGGGCAAAGCCTTCGGCTTTAGTGCTTTATCCTAAAGCACAGTTATAACACTTGCTATAACTCGAATTGCTACACAATTCAATATAAGCAAGTTAAATATATAAATAGCTATAAAATAGTTATAACTATGACAAAACAGAATCGGAATATTGTATTTACCACCATTGCCATAGAGAATGCAACGGATAAACTTATCGAAAAGTTATGTAAACGCTATTCGCTGAAAAAAGGGGAAATAGTAAAATTGGCTTTTCAGTATCTGGTGAAAGCAAATATCAATCCCTCCGATGCTCCCGAATCTGTAAAATCGGAACTCGCCAAGATTAACAAACGACAGGATGATATTATCCGCTTTATACGGAACTATGAGGAAACACAACTAAATCCGATGATACGCACAAGCCATTCGATAGCAATCAAATTTGATACGATTGTCAAAGCATTGGAAACAGTTATTCTTTCACAGTTGGAGCAGAACCAAGAGAAATACAATAGCGTATTACACAGAATCAGTGACCAGTTCAGCAAACACGCCGATGTCATCAACAATCAAGGCGAGCAAATAGGGTCTTTATATCAGTTGCAGAAGAATGATAATACAAAGCTATTGAAATTGATTAGCCTTTATTCGGAATTGGCTACCTGTGGAGTGATGGAAGGTAGGCGGAAAGAGAATCTAAAAGCTGAAATAATGAACCTGATAAACGAGAAATAAGAATGAATATAGATTTCCCGCCACCGTCCAAAGGCACATATAACAATGCAGGCAGTAGCCGAAGGCTATGTAGCTATTTGGAGCACGAAGATATGGAACGCATGGAGCAAGGAATCTATACCGAAGGCTTCTTCAACCTGACAGATGATAGCCTGTATAAAGTCGATGTAATAAAGGATATCGACACCAATATTGGGCAGTTGATGAAAACCGATGCCAAGTTTTATGCTATCCACGTCAGCCCATCCGAAAAAGAACTGCAAAGGATGGGAAGTACAGAACAGGAACAGGCAGAAGCCATGAAACGGTATATCCGTGAAGTGTTTATTCCTGAATATGCCAAGAACTTCAACAAAGGATTATCGGCAGAAGATATAAAGTTTTTCGGTAAAATACATTTCAACCGGGACAGGTCAAACAATGAACTGAATATGCACTGCCATTTGATTGTCATCCGTAAAGACCAGACCAATAAAAAGAAGCTATCGCCATTAACTAATCACAAAAACACCAAGAAAGGGGCAATTAAAGGAGGATTTGACAGGACAAACCTATTCCGACAAGCGGAACAAGGATTTGATAAGCTGTTCGGCTACAACCGACCATTAACCGAATCCTTTGAATACTACAATACGATGAAGAACGGAAGCATTTCCGAGCAATTTAACATGCAGGCACAACAGATTTCCGATGAAAGAAAAAATACACAAGAAAATCAACAGGTTGCCAGTTTTGAAAACAAGTTTGCATATAAACAAGAAGCCAACCTTTCAAACAAGATTGAAAATAAACAAAATTCCACGTCTTCCGATTTAGGTCTATCATCTGTATTAGGGTTACTCACTCCCGAAACAGGAAACAGTGAAGATGAACCAATTCCGAAGAAAAAGAAAATAAAGAAGAAGCCCAAGTGGGGATTCAGGCGGTAGTGCGGTTGGTTCCGAAGTTATTTCCCGTGCCTATGTCGGTTATTTCCCGCTTATGGCTTCCCAGCCGTTTGGAAGGCGGAAGCCCGCGAGAATAACCAACGACACGAGAATAACTTCTACTGTCGCAGGGTAATAAAGCGACATTATAGCATTATGTTGAAAACTAAATGATAAGCAAAGATAAGATTATTAGATTAAATCACTACATTTGCAAAACACATCAATAATTTGACGAATGGAACTGAATCGATTGAAAGTTGTACTTGTAGAACAAAAACGCACAGGAAAATGGTTAGCTGAAAAACTTGGTAAGAATGAAGCTACTGTTTCCCGTTGGTGTGCGAATGTATCTCAACCTTCACTCGAAACTTTGTTTGCAATTGCAAAGGCGTTGGAGGTGGACGTGAGGGAGTTGATTGTGGACACGAAAGGGAATTAAAATATCTTTTTATGATAGAATCAATTATTCTAAAGAATGTAGCAACTTATGACTCTGTAACAGGGGCTGAAGTTAAGGACTTAAAGAAAGTTAACTTCTTTTTTGGATACAATGGTACAGGAAAATCAACCATTGCAAAGTACCTTTATAATATAGGTTTAGAAAACACTGATAGAAAAGATGATTTTAAAGATTGTTCTCAAAATGGTTATGATAAAAACAAACATCAAATTTTAGTATTTGATGATGTATTTGTAGAAGAAAATTTCAACAATAGCCCTATTCAAAAAGGCATTTTCTCATTAAACCAAACAAATGAAACGATAGACAGGCAAATTAAGGATGAAGAAAAAATAGTTGAAGAGTATGAGAAGTATATCTCAAATAAAGCTAATCTGATTGATTCTATAAAATCCGATAAAGCTCATAAAGAATTGGATTTACAGAATCAATGTTTTGAAGAAAGGCGCGTTTTTGATTCATTTTCTAAATTAGAAATCAAATATAGCCGAAATAAAGCCAACCATTTTAATGAAATAAAAACAATTCTACAAGCCGGAATTTCAAATATTCCATCTATAGAAGTTTTAACTGAAAGCTACAATTCACTTTACGAAAAAGATTTATTTGAAGTACAAGAAAAGGTTAATAGCAAATTATACAAAGAGATACGAGCAATAGAAAGCAAATTAGTTCCATTATTATCAGAAATCATAATCGGCAATGAAGATGTAAATATTGCGGCAATGATAAATTCTCTTAATGCAAGAAGTTGGGTCGAAATTGGAGTCGATTTTTTACCTCAAACCAATGGAATATGTCCTTTCTGTCAAAAAAAAACAATAACAGAAGATTTGAAAGAACAGTTCAGCAAATACTTTGACGAGACATATAAACAAAAAATTGAGCAAATTAAACTATTAAAAGAGCAATACAGACAATCTGTGAGCAGATTCTTCTCTAACATTCTAAAAATTCAAAATACATATAATCCAAATAATATTGTTTCAAATACATACATTGAATTACAAACCTTGCTCACTAAAAACATAGATATAATTGACGACAAAATTTTGAAATCTAATGAGAAAAAAAACATTATTTCATTAGCATCTTTCAAAACTCGATTATCAACTATTATTAGTCAGATAAAAGCCAATAATAATGACTTTACCCAAATCGATACACGGAAAAAAGCTCTGATGAAAAACATTTGGATATATATGTCATCAAGATGCCAAGAACGAATTCAAAAGTTTAATAAACGAAATGACCAATATGCAAGAGTTGAAACATTAGCAAATCTGCTAATTGTAAAAACAAAAGAAAAAGTCGAAGATTCCAAACAGAGAATAGAGACTTGGAGAACACAAACTGTCAATACAAAAGAAGCGGTTAGCAATATTAATCAGATTCTTAAAAATGCAGGGGTTAGTGGATTTGAAATTGCAGAAAAAGAAAAGATCAATAACATATCTCACTATTTTCTAAAAAGAAATGGGATGACAAGTAATAAACCTGTATTTAAAAGTTTAAGTGAAGGTGAAAAAAACTTCATATCATTCCTTTACTTTTACCAACTATGTATTGGAAGTGATGATATTGAAAAAAATAGTGCAAAGAAAAAAATTATTATAATAGATGACCCTGTTTCAAGTCTAGACAGTCAGGTTTTATTTGTAGTATCAACACTGGTCCATCAACTGATTTGGCAGAAAGGTAGTGATAAAGCAAATAGGAAGCTATTAAAAAGAGATTCTATAGAACAGGTTTTTATTTTAACTCACAACTTATATTTTTACAAAGAAGTAGCTCTTGGATATCGTCCAATATGTACGGACTGGTGGCATTATAAAGTTTATAAGGTCAATAATAAAACCACAATTGAAGGAGGTAAAGATAAGACGATTTTCGATGATTACACTTTAATGTGGAAAACACTACAAAGCATAAGTAAAAATATACCTGTTGATAAATCCCATAATATTACGATTTCTAATTTGATGAGGAGAATTGTAGATTCTTATGTAAATTTCATAGGGCTGGGACGTGATTCGTGGGGCGCTGTTTTTAATGAAAACACAGATTCTCCCAAATATTACATCAAATGCGCCTTTATATCAACCATTAATGATGAAAGCCATAAAGTTTCACCTCACGATAGTGCTTACTATCAAAAAATAACCAATGAACAGCCTCAAGTTCTATTTGATGTATTTAAGGATATTTTTAAAACTATCGGTAAAGAACATTACGAAATGATGATGGGAGAAGAGATCGCGACAGATAAAAAAGAATGAATCATGGCAAAAAAGAAACCTTTACAAATCCGTAACAGCACTGCCGAATTCCTCATTTTCACAAATCAAGCAAAGGAGGACGGTATTGAAGTCCGAGTTCAGGACGAAACGATTTGGCTCAGTCAAAAGTTAATGGCAACTTTGTTTGATTGCTCGACAGACAATATATCGCTGCATCTTAAAAACATATTCAAAGAAAACGAATTGGATGAAGGTTCAGTTACCGAGGAATTCTCGGTAACTGCATCAGATGGTAAAACCTACAAAACTAAGCACTATAATCTGGATGCGATTATTGCCGTCGGCTACCGTGTCAACTCCAAACGGGCAACAACTTTTCGTCAGTGGGCAACATCTGTTTTGCGAGATTATGCTATTCGGGGCTATGTTATTGACAAAAAGCGAATGGAAAACGGTACATTCCTCAATGAGGATTATTTTGAACACTTGCTTGCCGAAATCCGGGAAATTCGATTGAGTGAGCGCCGATTCTACCAAAAGATAACGGATATTTATGCTACGGCAATGGATTACAACAAGGATGCTGTTACCACAAAAGAGTTTTTTGCTAAAGTCCAAAATAAATTGCATTATGCTATACACGGTCATACCGCTGCCGAACTCATTATATCGAGAGCTAATGCTGAAAAGGAACATATGGGTTTAACTTCGTGGGAGAAAGCTCCTGATGGAAAAATAGTAAAAACAGATGTTTCCATAGCTAAAAACTACCTGACTGAAACTGAACTGGAATCATTAGGGCGTATCGTCAACGCTTATCTGGATTTGGCAGAAGATCGAGCAAAAAGACATATACCGATGACAATGGAAGATTGGGCAAAACGTTTGGATAGATTCTTGGAAGCAGACGACCGTGAAATCTTACAGAACAGCGGAAAGGTTACTGCATTAATAGCAAAATCTTTTGCGGAAAGCGAATTTGAAAAATATCGTATAGTACAAGACCGTCTGTTTGAATCCGATTTCGACAAGGAGATAAGGCGTCTTGAAGGCAGACAGGACAAACCGGAAAATTGAAAACGAGTTGAATATTTTTCAAAAAATCGCTTGTAAATATCCGAAAAACAGCTATTTTTGTGTCATAGTTAAAGCGATTTATTCGCATCTATTTCGCCTCAAAAAAGTGTGTGCAATCTGTGTGTGAAGAAAGGCACGAGAAAGTTAACACATTGATTATACAGGGCTTTGTTTGATTGAACAAGTTCCGTCAACGCCCACCGAAAGGCAAAAAGGTCGAAAGACAATAAAAGCCAAACAAAGACATAAAGTCTGTTAGTCAGTAGATTAGCAGACTTTTTTCTTTTTCACGACGGACACTTGAAGACGGCAAAAGACGGGTCAGTCCAAAAACCCGGTTGTTATTACACTTGGATTATGTCGTTTTTAAGTAAGCCTCCGGTAAACCACGTATTGCAGTTCTTTACAAATTGATATAACTAGCCTCGAGTAGGATCAAGTCTTATCCTATTTGGGGTTAGTTGGTACAAGTTTGGCCTATTCTTAACGAGTAGGAG
>NZ_JAQWCQ010000093.1 GCF_028705895.1 Massilibacteroides sp.
TTGCATTTGAATAAAAAAACTCTACCTTTGCACCGCAATCAGCAGCGGCTGTGGTGTAATTGGTAGCCACGCCAGACTTAGGATCTGGTGCTTCACGGCGTGGGGGTTCGAGTCCCTTCAGCCGCACTGCTCGAAAGAGCAAAATTTTACAAATCTCTGAAAATCAAACGGTTTTCAGAGATTTTTTTATTCCCTGAAACATAGGGAAAAGCAGAATAATGGGGTCAGGCAAAATATCCGTTGTTTTGATAATAATCCATCGCGATACGTTTATACTCTAAACTGGCAGGTTTAGAGACTACGGAGAGCAGAGGCATCTAACAAATCAATCCCGTTCATGTTGTTGATTTATAATATATTAAAGTCATCTTGATTTCCCCTATTTTATTTTGACAAATAGCTACTTTTTTTATCCTTTTCATTAATAAAATGCGGCAAAACAGCTCTGTTGGGGTTGATGACAATTTGTCGGAAAATGACAAAGTTCGCTATTCTTTTGTTTTTTTCTTTCACCTTCTTATATTCGCTGTACACAATCTGTTCTAACGTATAGAGGTAACTTCATTAAATACGACATAATACAAGTGTAATAACAACCGGGGTTTCGGACTGACCCAGAATAATGCGGTTTCCCGCAATAAAATTGTGACTTATTAATGACCTGTTTGGTGAAAACAAAAACAGGGATACCCCTTCACGGGTAATAAACGACCGCTCACGAAGAGATTGCAAAGTGTAGCTGCGCCCGTAATGCTTCGCAATCATGCGAAGACAGGTAGGCCCACAATCCATAGCGTCAATTGGCGGTAGTGAGGGAAGGGTTTAATCATAAAAGATCTATTTAACAATGATAACCACGGGATTGTCTTCTTCCGAGCAGGTTTGGACAAACTCTAAAAATGATTTATCCGGATTATCCAGTTTCTGAGTTAACTCTATAAATTTATATGACTGATAATAATCTATCATACTCCCATCGGATGAAATATATTGAGGCCAAAAAGGAATGCCGTTGTCCAAATCATTTTTTAGTCCGGGAATACCAGGAATTGCTTGTAACAGGTAGCGTAACTCACTTTTTTTCTTGTCATAGATACCGAATATATTATTGGATAGAACGCTATGCATTTGTTGGTTAAACCACACTTCTGTTTTATAAGGTTCTGGAGATGCTCTTTTTGTAAAGAATTCATAAAAGGCATATTGTTTATTCTCAGGAATAAGTGCACTCGCTAATTCAATTACATCCGGATTTTCAGTTCCGGGGGTAAAACTATGGGTACTTCTATGTTTTCCAAAAGAAAATACGGCGTCTGCTTGAAAGTTCTTTTTTACTGGATTGTAGAGGTAGATTGTGTCTGTTATTCCACGATAAAAACGAATATCCGCTACGTCACGCGAGAAGTGTCCCGTTTGCTTGAATGAATCCCATACTTTGATTGAATGGTGCTGCTTGGGATCGTCAAAACTATTCAAAGACGCCAATATTTGCTTATTCCGATCAAATATAACTATCGCATGTTTCTGTTTTTCGGTATGGGCTCTTATTCCTGCCGCAAATAAGTTTTTATCTAAAAGTACAACATTATAACTAACAGTTTCTGTACTATCAATTATAGGTTTCTCAACTCTAGATAAAAAAACGCCTTCAAAGTTAAACTCATTAACAATAGGTCCATAACATAATAAAACTCTTTTTTCTTTAGGGTTTATATCAACAGAAGATAGATAGGGTAATTCTCCAGGGCCTTGACCATACTTTCCAATATTAAAAAGATACTTCCCGTTATTGGCGTCAAAAACCTTTAAAAACGCATCCTGATCCCAAACAAAAAACTTATTATCTTCAATAAATAGTTGTTTTATCCCCTCAGTAACAAGCGATTTTTCGGTTGTTTCAAGCTTCACATAATGAATTTGGGAAGAATAGGAACTCAATGATTCAATATGAAAGTTTTCTAATGACTTTTCAATTTCAATTATACTAACCCTTTCCTGTACTTTTGGGTTATTGTTATTACAACTAATAGAAAAAAACACAAGACAAACTCCACTCAAAAAAATATTCAAACGATTCATAATTCTAATATTACAAATCTCTTGGAAGAAAGAATTAATCTTCCAAGAGATTTGAGTTAATTACATTTTTCAGCTTCTGCACAATTACAACACCACCAGCCATTTTCTCCTGCCATAAATTCTGCCCCTGCTGCACTTCCATGTTCAAGACAAGTCCCTCCTGGCTTTTTATAGTCAGTGGTGTAAACACATTTCATACTTCCTCCTCTAAGGTTTGACAATTCTTCTTTACTTAGTTTTTTCCCAAAATCCATACTTGTTTTCATGTTTATTATGTATTAAATGACCCCTGAAAATAGCCCATTATTTCGGGGATTATAATGGTATTAATTTTGATTCTATTATATCATCTATGCTATAATAATCCGGAAGAAAAACACCATTAACTAAAATTGTTGGCGTTCCTTTCGGATTTATCCTTTTTACAAAAGATTTATGTTTAAGATATTCCTTATTAATCTCGTCGGTATATAAATCATACTTGTTTTTCTCATGTAGGCTTGCCTTATCTTCTGTTTGGAACCACAGATCAATTAATCTATTGTCATTTTTCAATGCGGCAGCTATTAAAAAACGCGCATCTATTTCGCGTTCATTATGATTTACTGCAAAAACGTATTGAATACAAATACGATCAAATTGTTTTTCAACTCTCTTAAGTCTCTTATGTAAAGCAGCACAAGCCTTGCAACGAGGATTCGTAATTATTGTTACGACAAAAGATGAATTTTGATTTCCTTTATATACAGAAGATTCAAAATTAGACTGAAGCACCTTAGGTTGTCTCTCCATCAATACAGAAAAAACATCTTTATCTGATTTAAGATAAGAAAGTTCTTTTTCAAGATTGTTCTTTTCAAAAAACCAGTTTATTGGATATTTTGAAAGATATATAAAAGCAAACAGAACAGCATAAGTAAGAAAAACAAAACAAATTAACTGAAACTCGATCTCTGAATAAACAGATTCAAAACCGATTAATCCAAGAATAAAATTGAAAACAAACACCGATTGTACTAATAAACAGAGTGCACACCACTTTCCAACTTTCTGCTGATACCAAATACTCCAACAAGTATAAAGCAGAGCAAAAGAATTAATAAAGAGTATTGAAGGAATAGATATAGGATAACTAATTATTAATAGAACATTAGAGACAAAATAGGTTAACCCAATTACACTCCAACTTATAACCCCAAAAAGTTTTCCTTGTTCTGAGTTTGTTATCTCTCCACAACTGCTTTTTTGATTAATTAATTTACATATTTTATTTGCTTTTTCCCTGGTATTTTCAAATAATTCTAAAAACAGCAAGAAACTTATATATACACCCAAAAGATTACTAAGCAAGAAGAGATAAAATGACCATGTTTTGTTTTCAATGGAGACGAAATATAATATTAGAAAAGTAAGAGTTAATGCCGTAAGAAACAATAGACATGCATCAATCAAAATGGTTTTTAATTTATTCGTTAGATAATCAGATTCCGTTGACTGATTATTACTCTCAAAGAGTAAAATATAGCCATCCCAAATAGAAATAAAAAAATCTTTAGACATTATTTCTTTTTTTCCTTGTCTCAAATAAGTTACAATATCATTCTCACAACTTAATACAAGAACATTCTCTGTCTCTGTTCCTGCAATAAATGGAGTAGGTATTCTATTAATCTTTTCTTTCTCTTCTATTTGATAAGAGTCTGTTTCAATATTATATTTATCTAACATTTCAGAAACACCAAATAGCGTTGAATTGCGAGGGTTTGTGTCAAATAACTCTCTTGCATATGTCTCTGTATATTTAACTTTCTCCAATTTTAAAACTGAAGGCAGTATTCGTGATCTTTTTGAATATAAAAAATCAGACAGTATCATAGGTTTTGTTTTAGACGTTATTATGAGGATTTTGAGTCAATTATTATCAAGCTATTCCCTCTTTTATGATAAAGAAAAGGCAAAAAGAGGATAATTTATTATGGATTTGTCAACTAAATCTCTTGTTCTGTTAAAATAGAGAATACTCTGTTGTTTGAGTTTAAACTATCCTTTCAGGGGGTGAATTACGTTCACCGTTTTTACCTATTTTTATTCTATAAGGTATCCCTTCAATATAAACGATTATATATTCTTCGTCATCCTGACTACCTCCTTTAAGAGTTGATAAATCATTGTTTGTGATCAATGCAAGATTGGAGTATTTTCTTTTTTGATTTTTCATTGTAGCTTTACTTTTATAAATAAGATTTTCTTTTTTTCAAAGAAATATATCTTTTCACTAATAGCCCCTAACCAATATCTAATATTTATCTAACCAACCTGAACGAAATTCAGCACCTCAATCTAATCATTTGATTAGGTTGAGAACTTAATTTATAGCCAAAGAAAATCAGGCTTTTATATAAATAAAGTATATTTGTGAAACAATCATTTATCTCTTCAAATGAAAAAGCATTTAGCCATATTATCTTTTGGGGTACTGCTGTTGCTTGTTGTGTCGCAGATAGTCTGGATAATGCAGGTCGCTGAGCGTGATAAAAGCCGTTTTAAAGAAGAACTGGGTATTTCTTTGAATGAGATCGTCAAACATCAGGCAACAAAACAAACATATAAGATTTATGGAGAAAAAGCGGGTAATTTACAATTGAGCCTAGAACAAATTAATCCCGACTCTATTCCTTCTAATACGAAATCGTACGGAAGTTTAGAGAATACGTCTTATAATAAAGATAAGTCTCTTTCAAAATTTTTAGAAGCGGCCATGACCGAGCTGCTTTTTGAGAAAGATTCTCTGGATTTAAAAGCGATAGATTCCCTTCTTCTGAATAATTTCCCTCATTATAAAGAAGTCTCTACTTACGGTCTGAAGATGCAAAATAAGAGTCAGACTACTGACTCACTATATTATGGAAAAAATGCTTTCCGACAGTTATCCGACACTACCACTGGTGTTTATCTATCAATTCCATTAGGGACAAGTGGAACTTACCGTTTTGTTTCGCATTTCGTATTTAAACCTTCTTCTATGACGCGAAACCTGATGTTTCCAGTATGGTTGTCGGGGATAGCGGTAATAGCCGTAGGTATGATCCTTTTTTTACTGTTTGCTCGGTTGCAACAACAAAGACAACGTCTGCAACGACAGGAAATACGGGTAAGAGGAATCGTACATGATTTAAAATCCCCTCTGTCATACCTCTATACGATGCTGGGGATATTTGAATCGGGAGAAACAAACAGCGTAAAAAAGGAACAACTGCTGGTGGCTAAAAGCAGGACAAAACGCTTGACCGGCAATATAGAACGAATGCTGTCTGAAGTTAAACTGTCCGAAGATAAAGCAATCCTGCAATACAATTCATACAATCTCAGATCTCATTCCTTGGAAATAGTGAAAGAACTTCAGGAAGTATATAAAGATAAAACTATTACTTTTGAATTAGGAATAGATTCGGACGCAAACATACTCTATGTAGATCCTTTTTACTTTGACAGTTGTATATACAATTTATTAGAGAATGCTATAAAGTACTCAGGATACAAGCCGGTTATTTGCGTTTCTGCAAAACGGATAAAAGATAAAATAGAAATCTCAATTGCTGATAACGGATCGGGAATTTTGGTAAAAGACAGAAAGAAGGTCTTTGAACCGTTCTATCGTTCGGAAACTCATTCTTCGGAAAAAGGCTATGGTCTTGGACTTTCCGTTGTTCGGAGAACCGTCCAAAATCACAAAGGAAGAATCGTATTAGAATCCACTTTTGGAAAAGGATCCGTTTTTACAATAATGCTTCCCTATAAAAATAAGAAATAACCGGACAAGATAATTAAGAGAAAATGAAAGATAAGATAAAAGTTTTATTTGTTGATGATGATACGGATTTAGGCAATCTGATTAGTTCGGCATTTACCTCATTAGGATACGAGATGCATTTTCAGAACTCATTATACGGAATAGATCAGGTGATCAACGAATTCTCTCCTTCTATAATAGTATTGGATGTAGAAATAGGACAAGATAACGGTATCAAAAAAGCGCGTGAAATCATTGCTGAACATCCGACAATTCCTGTTTTATTTGTATCCTCTCACACCGACATATCTAATATCTCAGAGGGTATCTCTGCCGGTGGACTTAATTATATCCGTAAACCTTTCGATCTAAAGGAATTGGAAACCTATATTGTTCGTTTTGCTAAAAAAGAAGTTGATGCGGACGATCCAATTACCTCATTCGGATTATATGCTCTGAATCAGCTATCGAATGAGTTATATTACAAAAACAACTTGTTGAAATCACTCAGTCCTTTAGAAAAAAATGCCTTGTCGCTATTCTTGAAGCATAAAAACAACGTGGTTTCCCAGGAGTTATTGATCAATACGCTATGGGGAAAACAAGATGCAAAGACATTAGAGGCAAGTATTCACAACTTAATATCGAAATTACGAAAAAATCTTAACAAAGACAAACAGATAGCTATCATAACCATTAAGAACAAAGGCTATTTGATAGAGGTGAGGGAGTAATAGCGGAAAAACAAAGAATGGAAAAAAGAGGAAAGGTAAGTGGAAATTGATAAAAAGCCGCTATCTTTCCTCTATAATCGATTTTCTTGTTGTTGTCTCTATGTCCTTTTCTTTCAATTCCTGTAGAAATATTGGTACAAGGATTGGTCTCATCAGTGAAGATAAGATGAAAAGATTAAAAATACTTACTTTCCTCTGCAAGCTCTTGGCTTAGACTTGTTTTCTAAAATCGGCAATAGTTTCTAATCAGTTTGCAAAATCGGGATACTCTTTCACCACAAAGATATGGACCTGAACAATTGCCGAATAAATTATGCCCTATATGGTTCTTTATATGTCAACACATTCCATATAATGACCAATAATTTTCTGGCAATATAGATAATCCGGATCATCCCCACCCATCCATCCGGATTAAACATCCAGTATAACAGTCTTCAAAAAGGGATAAAAAGTCTGCCATTCCGGCAGATATGCACCCAAAAGAAGGCTAAAAAAGGTATTTTCAAGCAAACCAAGTCTG
>NZ_JAQWCQ010000049.1 GCF_028705895.1 Massilibacteroides sp.
CGTGATGCTTATATTGAAGAGTTTATCCGTCCGGTACGTGAGAAATTAGTTCAGGCAGGACTTCATTTTGATATTAAAGGCAGGACAAAATCTATTTTCTCCATAAATAATAAACTGAAGAAACAACAAGTAGAATTTGAGGATATTTATGACCTTTTTGCGATTCGCATCGTTTTAGACACCCCGATCAAAAAAGAACGCTCTGATTGCTGGCAGGTATATTCCATCATAACGGATATGTATCAGCCCAATCCGAAACGAATGAAAGACTGGATATCCATTCCCAAATCAAATGGGTATGAAAGTCTGCATATAACCGTACTTGGCCCGCAGAACAAATGGGTGGAAGTACAGATCCGTACTGTTCGTATGGATGAGATTGCTGAACGTGGACTGGCTGCTCATTGGAAATATAAAGGAGTTAAAGAAGAAAGCGGCCTGGATGAATTTCTAACCAATGTGCGTGCGGCATTAGAAGCGAACAATAACAATCCGATGGACCTGATGAAAGAGTTCAAAATGGATTTGTATAAAGATGAAATCTATGTCTTTACACCTACTGGTGAACTGATCAAGTTGCCTAAAGGAGCAACTGTACTGGACTTTGCTTTCTCTATACACTCCAAAATCGGAAGCCGTTGTATCTCGGCTAAAGTAAACGAAAAAAATGTCTCGATAAAGCATATTTTAAATAACGGGGATTCAGTAACAATTATCACTTCGCCTACGCAATCTCCAAAACGAGATTGGTTGAACTTTGTTTCAACCACTAAGGCAAGGGCAAGAATTAAACAAGCGCTCCGTGAAGAAGCCGCTAAAACAGTTGACTTTGCAAAAGAGATGCTTCAGCGTCGGTTTAAGAATCGGAAAATCGACCTGGATGAACCCGTCCTCATGCGTTATATCAAAAAGAAAGGCTATAAGACGGTTACTGATTTTTATTTAGATATATCCGAAGAACGCCTTGATCCGAACCAGATTATTGACCAATACATTGAACTGGATAAAAAGGAAAAAGAGGCAATGGAACATACGGAGGTGCGGAGCGCTGAAGATTATATCACGACCACCGAAGTAGAGGAAAGGTCAACCCAGCAGGATGTTCTTGTGATCGATAAGAACTTGAGAGGAATTGAATATAAATTAGCTAAATGCTGTAATCCGATCTATGGAGACGATGTGTTCGGGTTTGTTTCTACGCAAGGAATTAAAGTACACCGTACCGACTGTCCCAATGCGCAGGAGTTATTTACCCGGTTTGGCTATCGTATTATTCGTGCACGATGGAGCGGTAAAGGAGATAGCGGATATGTTGTCACATTGCGCGTAACGGGAAGGGATGATATTACTATCGTAACGAATATAACCTCCGTGATCAGTAAAGAGAACGGAGTAACGCTTCGTTCATTGAATATTGACTCTGTGGATGGTATATTCCAAGGTAATTTCTCCGTAATGGTGCGTGATACGACGTCTCTGAATGTATTGACTAAGAAGATCAAGACAGTAAAAGGGGTTAAAGCGGTGGAACGTCTGAATACTTTATAAGACGCTATTTTACAGGGTGTAATCCCATTTCTTTAGCCTTTTTCAGCATAAGTATGCGCGCAGCTTCATATTCGTTGGGGATTATACCGTCTAAAATAGCTTCTTTTATGATTTCTTTCAACTCGCCGACAGGGCGGGAGGGGGGAAGTCCGAATGTTTCCATAATTTCTTCACCGGAAACCGGAGGTTGAAAATTACGAACCCGGTCTTTCTCCTCAATAACAGCCAGTTTCTCACGAACTCTCTTAAAGTTATTCAAAAAGCGACGTACCTTTTCGGGGTTTTTACTTGTTATGTCTGCTTCACATAGCTTCATTAGTTCGTCCACATCATCGCCGGCATCGAAGAGAAGACGACGTACGGCAGAATCTGTCACCTCATCATCCGCCAATGCAATCGGACGCATATGAAGCAATACCATCTTCTGAACAAATTTCATCTTTTCATTCATCGGCAATTTCATTCGTTTGAAAATTCCCGGAATCATCCGTTCACCAATAAAGTTGTGATTATGGAACGTCCACCCAACTTTAGGATCCCAACGTTTTGTGGCCGGTTTAGCAATATCGTGCAGTAAAGCAGCCCATCTGAGCCAAAGATTATCAGACGTAGCAGCCAGACGATCAAGTACCATTAAAGTATGTGAGAAATTATCTTTATGTCCGATTCCTTCTTTCGTCTCCGCTCCCTTCAATGCATCTAACTCCGGGAAAATTAGAGACAGAAGTCCACATTTATCTAACAAATCGAATCCGATAGAAGGCTTGGGTGAAAGAATAATCTTATTTAATTCGTCAATAATCCGCTCTTTGGATATGATTTCTATCCTGTTTTTGTTTCGTTCTATTGCTTCGAAAGTCTCCGGTTCAATATCAAAACCTAATTGAGTGGCAAACCGGACAGCGCGCATCATGCGCAGAGGATCATCGCTGAACGTTATATCCGGATCAAGCGGTGTCCGGATAGTTTTATCTTCCATGTCGTACAATCCTTCGAACGGATCTACCAATTCTCCGAACCGGTCTTTGTTTAAACAGATTGCTAAAGCGTTGATTGTAAAATCACGACGGTTTTGATCGTCTTCCAATGTTCCGTTTTCTACAACAGGTTTACGACTATCATGCGAGTAAGATTCTTTTCGTGCACCAACAAATTCAAGTTCGAAACTCTTGGTTTTGATTAATGCTGTTCCGAAATTCTTGAATACGGATAAAGATGCCCCTTTCCCAATCTTTGCAGCAACCTTTTCAGCCAGTACAATTCCGCTTCCTACGGTTACGATATCAATGTCTTTTGATGGGCGGCATAAAAAAATATCTCTGACATAACCTCCTACCACATAGGCTTCTACTCCTAATTCTTCAGCAGCTTCTGATACCAAACGAAAAGGTTTGGTTGATATATGTTGTATTAATTCTTCTTTACTTAGATACATTCGTCCTGTTGATCATTCATTTTGAGGCTGCAAAGATAAATAAAATCCCAATGAGACGTGTTGTGTTTAGTCGGCAGACATTTCAGCTTTTTTCTTTAAATAATTATGAATAGCCGTTTGAGCACGTACCTTTACGGGATTGCTATCATGCTTGAAATTATTGTTCAGATTCTCATCAATAAAGCAGGCTTTTACATTATCCTGCAACTGAATTTTTAATATGTCGATTATTTCCTGTTTTATTTCTTGCTGAAGAATGGGGAAAGCTGTTTCAATCCGGCGACTCAGATTTCTGCGCATCCAGTCAGCGGACGACATGAACAAATCCTCCCGGCCGTCATTGTAGAAATACCAGACACGTGAATGTTCGAGAAACATATCTACGATACGAGTAATGCGAATATTACGACTGTATGATTGATTGGGAACAAGACAACAGATTCCACGGACAATCAGATCAATTTCCACGCCGGCTTCGCTGGCCTTGTAGAGTTCCGCAATCATATTCTGATCATGAAGTCCGTTCATCTTCAGAACTATTCGTCCTCTTCTTCCGGCACAAACATGTTCGCTTTCTCTTCGGATCATACGAGTAAGTTCGTCCACCATGTTGAAACGGGCAACCAAAAGACAGTCAAACTTCGGGTTTTCAATTTGTCCTTCCAAAACAAAGAATACGTTCCGTATATCATTTATTATTACTGGATCCGACGTCAACAAGGCCATGTCTGAATAAACGGTAGCTGTTTTTTCATTAAAATTACCTGTGCTGAGATAAGCGTAATTAACCGGACACGCGTTATCCTCCGGCTCTTTTAACAGGACAACGGCTACTTTTGCATGAACTTTCAGACCGGGAATGCTAAATATAATTTGTATTCCGGCCTGTTTCATTCGCTCTGCAGTTTGCATATTGTTCTCTTCATCAAAACGAGCTTTCAATTCGACAAAAACGGTTACCTTTTTTCCGTTATTAGCCGCCCGGATCAGCGTGTTAATCACTGCAGAATCTTCGGCAACACGATATTGAGTAATCTTTATCTCTTCAACACGTGGATCTGTTGCAGCTTCGGTCAGAAACCGAAGCATATAATCAAAAGAATAATATGGGAAATGCAATAATACATCTTGCTTACTGATTCGTTCAAAAACAGAATCGCTCCGATCTAATACAGGCAGATTTATTGGAACAGGGCGCTGCAATTCAAAGTCCCGACCAAGAGGATTCGGCAGTTTGATCAGATCTTGCAGATTCAGATAACGACCTCCCTGAACAAGACTGTCCGTATCTATTTCGAATGCTTTACGTACTTTTGTCAGAAAATCTTCCGGCATTTCCGCATCATACATAAACCGGCTCAACGCGCCGATCTTACGTTTCTTTACCTTCTTCTTCAGTTTCTCTACGATGTTTCCTTTCTCGTCATCTAAATAGATGTCCGCATCCCGCGAAATCTTAATACTATAACAACTGTCTATCTCATATCCGGGATAGATTGCAGACAGATTTGCGCGTATCAGATCGTCGATGAACATAATATAATGCTTCCCTTCATGTGGAGGCAGTTCTATAAAACGGGGTACCTTCGCAAAAGGTATTTTAATCATTGAAAGCGAATATTTTTCCGGTGTATCTCCCTTTTTATACATGCGGACAATCAGATAAAGTCGCCGGTCACGAAGAAATATCCGGATAGCTTCCGGTTCGAGCATAACAGGAGCCAGGAAAGGAAAGACCTCTTCTTCAAAGTAATTTTTGACAAAATCGGTATGGAAAGGCTTCGGTTGGCAGTTCTGGTACAGGAAAACCTGATGTTGGTTCAGTTCCGGTAAAATCTGATTGGCAAAAATGCGATAATACACCTTTTGTTGCCTGTTTACTTCTTCCGTAATGGCTTGCAACGTTTCTTCAGCTTCCTCTGTCTCTTCCTCAATAAATTTACGTTTCATAATAACGCTGCGATGTTCAGCAACGCGTATTTCGTAGAACTCTTCCAGATTAGAAGAGTAAATAGACAGGAATTTTATTCGTTCGTATATAGGGAGAGATTTGTCTTCTGCTTCTAATAAAACACGGTAATTAAAG
This sequence comes from Massilibacteroides sp., assembly GCF_028705895.1. Classification (GTDB taxonomy): domain Bacteria; phylum Bacteroidota; class Bacteroidia; order Bacteroidales; family Tannerellaceae; genus Massilibacteroides. The sequence continues at coordinate 5,070 of NZ_JAQWCQ010000049.1, forward strand.
GATAACCAGCTAATGTCCCGTTTAAAGTATTTATATGAATTTTCCATGGTTTTTCGCTTAGTACGTAAATATAGATACTTTTGTAGTATAAATGAAACAGACAAGATGAAAGTTGGACTTCTTTCCGATACACACGGTTATTGGGATAATCGGTATGCCGAACATTTTAAGGATTGTGATGAAATCTGGCACGCAGGCGATATAGGTTCTCTGGAGCTGATAACACGGCTTGCGGAACTAAAACCTGTTCGTGCGGTTTACGGAAATATTGATGGACAGGACATACGTATTCAATACCCTAAAACAGCTGTATTTATGGCGGAGGGCGTAAAAGTTATGCTTACCCATATCGGTGGATATCCCGGAAGATATGCTCCGGAAATCAGAAAAGAGTTGTATGATACGCGCCCTGATTTATTTGTATGCGGTCATTCGCATATTCTGAAAGTCATGTTCGACCAATCATTAAATTGTTTACATATCAATCCGGGAGCTGCCGGCATAAGCGGCTTTCATCAGGTGCGCACTTTGATTCGCTTTTGTATAAACGGAGAAAAAATACACGATCTGGAAGTTATCGAGCTTGGCCAACGATAAATCAGATATCGACTTCATAACCATTCGGATGACAGCAGTAGTTTTCTACCATCAATACGGTGTTTTGCAGATAAGTAAATTCCTTTTCAAAATATTCACTGAATAATCCGGTTCCAAGATTCTCTTCGATTTGTTTGGCTGTCCATAATTTCCCCGACATTTCTTTGCAGTGCGTTAGTTTCTCTTCAGAGTTTATATAAACGACATAAACCGAAACCTGATGTTTGACTAATTCGTTTTCAAATTTATAGCGGATCAGGAAGCGGGGAGAAACCTGTTCACGCGCATAACTACATGATAATGCCTCATAAACAGCTTCTTCAATTCCTTGTTTAAAACGAACATAATACTTAAAAGGATAATCAAGTGCGTTCGGAGAAATCAACGAATCCCGGCTCCGTTTGGTCAGATAAAGCATTCCGTTACATACAACAGCAATACGTACTACCGGATGATAGAATTTTCTTGTTGAGGCGGAACTTATAGAATGAGCAATACGGCCGATAACTTTTCCATTATCGTTTAATACCGGCAACCATACTTCATTTTTTAGATACCCACGCATGATTGTCAGACGGATATGCTCATATGCCATTACCGATATACCGATAATAAGGAATAAATGACGGAATAAGAACGGTTCATAAATCGTCTTCTGGGCTGATTCCGGTAATAGAAAATAAAATAAAACGATAAAAAGATGGAAGCCATAAAGGCTTTGAATGATTTTTGCTGTAAAGAAATATTCATTTAACGAGGCATTCAGGTAGCTTTGTTTGTCGGAAGCCATCTCAACGCTTCTTGCTTTTTTCATGATGGCACGTCTTCGCAGAATAGATAAAGAAATGATGATCACAAATAATATCTCTATGATCAACGCTGAATATTCTGTGAGTAGATCATTGCTGTTGAACAGAAAAAAAATGGAAAAGGCTGCTTGAGATAAGGCTACCGAATACAGAATAAACTGAAACATCTCACCTAAATGCCACCATCGAAAAAAAACATACAGGGCAAAGCAGAAAAAAACAGATATAATGAAAGCGGGGATATAAGATATAAGGCTTCCCATAAAAACAAAAAGTAATAATGGTAATAGCCCTATTGCCTGATTGTCTGTTCCCCTTTTTAACCGTTTCATCATATCGTAAACCCTGTGTTTTTTCTAATAACAATTGGTTCTGTAAAAATGTTAAAGATTAAACATTAAACATGTTTCTCCGCATGATAAGAGGATCGGACTAAAGGGGCACTCTCTACTTTTGAAAAACCTTTTCCTAATGCCACTTCGCGGTACGTATCGAATTGATCAGGATGGATATATTCGGATACGGGAACATGCTTTCGTGACGGTTGGAGGTATTGACCGATAGTCAGAACGCTACATCCGGTCGTCAATACATCGTCCATGAGTTCGTAAACTTCTTCTATTGTTTCTCCTAAGCCCACCATGATGCCGGTTTTTGCTACGACTCCGCGCTCAGCTATACGTTGAAGGACGGATAGGCTTACATCATATTTTGCTGCACTACGTATTTTCGGGGTCAGCCGGCGAACGGTTTCCATGTTGTGGGAAATAATATTCGGAGCTGCGTCAACTACTTTGTCAACCAATTCTTTACGTCCTTTAAAATCCGGAATCAAGACTTCAACAGTCAGTCCCGGATTTCTTTTTTTTACGGTTTCAATTGTTCTCACCCAGTGGTCTGCCCCAAGATCAGGCAAATCGTCCCGGTCAACCGACGTGATTACGGCATGTTTGAGTTCCATCAGGCGGATGCTTAATGCCACGTTTTCCGGTTCCTTTGGATTTAAAGGTAACGGTTTTCCGGTTAGTGTATTGCAAAACTTACATGAGCGTGTGCAGATCTCTCCGCCAATCATGAATGTTGCCGTACCCCGACTCCAACATTCCCCCATATTAGGGCATTTACCACTCGTACAAATTGTATGTAATGAATGAGATTCTACAATCCCTTTTGTTTGAGTAAACTTTTCATTCCCTCCCAGCCGGATCTTCAACCAATCCGGCTTTCTCACATGTTCTGCCATTTTATAAATTATCTAATAGGAAATTCGACATCTTAGTATAAAGATGATAACGGGTATTTCCTCCATAAATGCTGTGGTTGCGGTCTTTATATATTTGCATATCAAACTGTTTCCCGGCTTGTACCAATGCTTCCGCATAATCCAGCGTCTGGTGGAAATGGACGTTATCATCCGCTGTACCATGTATAAGCAACAATTTACCCTGTAGTTTGGTTGCTAATTTTATCGGAGAAGTTGCTGCATAGCCTTCGAAATTTTCTTTAGGTGTACGCATGAAACGTTCCGTATAAACTGTGTCGTAATATTTCCAATCGGTAGGAGGTGCCACAGCTATTCCTGCTTTGAATGTGCCGTCTCCTACGCTCATCGACATCAATGTGGTGTAACCGCCAAAGCTCCATCCCCAGATGCCGATTCGTTTGCTGTCCACGAAAGGTAATGCTCCTAAAGCGCGGGCTGCTTCTACCTGATCTCTTGCTTCTAATTCTCCTAAACGTAAATAAGTACATTTACGGAACGCCTCTCCACGCGCTCCGGTTCCACGACCGTCCACACTTACGACAACGAAGCCGGCAGAAGCTAAATACTGTTCCCAGCCGAAGTCGTACGAATCTAAGACTTGTTGTGAGTTGGGGCCACTATACTGGACCATTAATACCGGATATTTGCGGGAAGCATCGAAGTTCACCGGCTTTACAATCCAGGCATTCAGGTCATAACCCGAAGCTGTCTGAACTGTCATAAATTCTTTTGGACTGTAGGCATATTCTGCTAACAGAGATTTCAGTGCCGAATTATCTTGTAATACACGAAGTTCTTTTTGAGACTTGGTCTCATTCACCGTTATCCGCGAAGGATTATCGGCATCGGAATTATAGTTTACGTAATAGGCAAAATTAGAACTGAATACGGCGCGGTTTGTTCCCTCTGAAGCAGAAAGTTTAGTTTTAACCCCTTTGGCATCAATACGGTAAACAGCACGACGAAGAGGGCTTTCTTCAGCCGATTGATAATAAACAGCCTTCGTAGCCTCGTCAATCCCGATAAAGTCAGTCACATCCCAGTTTCCTTTCGTTACCTGACGTTGCATCACGCCTGTAGGTGAATACAGGTAGATATGAGCATATCCATCCTGCTCGCTCACATAGGTAAAAGCATCATTGGTGAAATGAATAGAAGTCAGCCATTCCGAATCAATATACGCTTTGTTCTCTTCCCGTAAAACTAAACGGAATACACCGCTTTTCGGATTTGCGTAATACATACTGAATACATTCTGGTGACGGTTCAGGGTCATAACTGCCAGCTGATCCGAATTCTTTGTGAAAGTAATACGGGGAATATAGCCGTCTGCATCCATAGGAACCTTTAATTCCTTGATATCTTTTGTTTCTATACTATAGGAATGAACGGTGACTTTCGAATTATTCTCGCCTGCCTTCGGATACTTGAAGTTATAATAGCCGGGATAAGTTTCATCCCCATAAATCTGCATGGAAAATTCAGGCACATCCGTTTCATCAAAACGTACATAGGTGAGATATTCGCTATCCGGAGACCAAGCCATCAGGTTGGTTACCGAAAATTCTTCTTCATAAACCCAATCCGTTATTCCATTAAGGATTTTATTGATTTCACCATCTTTGGTTACCTGTACCTCTGTGTCATAGTCGAATTTCTTCACCCAGATATTATTCCCGCGTACATAAGCACACATACGTCCATCAGGAGAGAAAGTCGGGATCATCTGTTTCTCTGCTGCCTCGGTAAGAGGCTTTACAAAGTTACGGCGAACATCATAATCAAAAATTACGGACTTGGAAGAACGACGATAGACATATTCTGTGTCTTTAAACAAAAGAATACGATGCCCTGTAGAACTAATCATATAATTGTCGAACTTATCAAAAGTACACTCCCTGGCTTTCTCAACGTTGAACAACGTATCTACCGGATTCCCCGTACGATAGGCGAATTTTATCACCATCGTATGTTCCTTGTTCATTGCCGTATAATGTTCTCCATCCGGTAAAGAGCGCATTTCTCCAACATTTGTAATCTGGCGAAATTTACCATCGGTTATATCTTTCAGATTGACACGCTTACTTCCGCTTTGAGCAAAAAGATTGCCCACCACGCCTAACCAAAACAACAAAAACAGTCCTGTTTGTCTCATATCACATAAAAACAATTGATTACAAAGCAAAAATACAAAAAAGTTCCAGTCCTGTTATATACATTTTATATTTAAGGCGCTTGGAAACGAAAGTTGAGGCGCCTGGAAACGAAAGTTGAAGCGCCTGGTAATGAAAGTTGAGGCGCCTGGAAATTTAGGAACAAAGTATTTTGATGGCTTTTCTGATGGAAATCAGCCCGAATGCTTCGTAATTTAGTTCGGCTTTTGGTATGATAACTATTTCCGATGCATCGTCGCCTGCCGTTGCACCATCAAAAGAATCAACTTTACAAAGAAAGATCATATCTACTGTATGTACCTCAAAGCCGGAATAAGGATAGATATTAGGTAGGGAAACTAAATATTGGAGAGAAACTAAATCGAGGCCTGTTTCTTCTTTAACCTCTCGGCGGGCAGTTTCTTCGGCTGTTTCGAACATATCAGAGAATCCACCAGGTAGATCAAGTGTTCCTTTGGCCGGCTCATTTCCGCGCCTTACAACTAAGATGTTATTGTGCTTATCTTGGATGACACATGCCACCGCTGCTGATGGATTGAAGTAATATACAAATTGACAAGATTCGCATTTCTTTGCTTTTTCGTTCACTTCAACAAACTTGTCAGAGCCGCAACGAGGACAATATTTAAACTGTGCAAAAGGGTGTTTCATTTTTCCTGATTATCTGATTAGAATAAGAACGAAGATAGGATTTTTTATCTGTCCAATGCTATTTTGATCTAAAACAATCTCCTTAATCCTGTAAATAACTTTACTTTTATTCTACGCGTGTTATTTTTTAATGATTTAATATATAGTGTGTTATGAAATAACAGGCCTTTGAAAAATCTACTTTATATGTTTACCCTCAAAAAGGCATAGGCATAGGAGCCATTATCTTTGCTTTCTATAATAGCGACACACAAAACAGGTTGAAGCACTTCTGTAACTTTTGCATTTTGTTAATCGAAGTAAAACCTAAATTTAATATTTACACACCATGAAAGGAAAAAAAACGAAAGAGAGGGGATGGCTAAGACTATTCCTATTATTCATGTTAGGAATCGGAATTCATTCCGCCCTATTCTCCCAGACTACGGGAAATCTTACAATCCAAGGTAATGTAAAGGATACATACGGCGAGCCGATTATCGGAGCCAGTATCCTTGAAAAAGGAACAACGAACGGAATTGTTTCCGACTTTGACGGTAATTTTTCATTGTCCGTAGCTTCCAATGCAGTTCTTTCTATTTCTTATATCGGTTATATCACACAAGAGATGCCGGTAACCAGCAACACATCTTGGCAGATAGTCCTCAATGAAGATGTAGAGGCCTTAGAAGAGGTGGTTGTGGTAGGTTACGCTACAGGTAGTAAACGAACCATTTCAGGTGCGGTTGAACGAGTAAAGAAAGAAGACATGAACATGGGGATTATCAATAATCCGTTAGAGTCTATCAAAGGTAAAGTAGCCGGAGTGGTTATTAATAAAACCGGTGGTGACCCAACGGCTGGTCCGTCTATCCGCGTTCGTGGTACGACTTCGCTATCGGGAGGGAACGATCCTTTGGTTATCATTGATGGAGTTTTCGGAGATCTTGGTCTTTTAAATGCTTTATCGCCTCAGGATATTGAAACCTTTACAATCCTGAAAGATGCTTCAGAGACGGCTCAGTATGGATCGCGCGGAGCGAGCGGGGTAATTGTTGTTACTACTGCCAAAGGAAAATCGGGTGTAGTCAGTTTGAGCTATGATGGTACTTTCGGAGTTGAAACGGTCTATAAAAACATAAACATGTTAGATGCTGCCGGTTATCGCGCAGCTGTTGAGGTGGGTGGTTACGGAAATGCTCTTGATCGCGGAGCCAGCACGAATTTCATTGAAGAAATGCAACGTACCGGTTTCACCCAAAATCACCGCATTTCATTCGGGGCAGGCAATGATCAGTCTAATTATCGCGCTTCTTTAGGAGTTATTGCCAATGAGGGTGTTATAAAGGGGAGTGATTCTAAGAACTACACCACCAAATTGGATGCGTCTCAAAAAATGTTTGATGATAAGATGAAGATTGAATTTGGTGTTTTCGGTTCTAAAAAGATCAATCATTATGTAAACGATCATCAAAAGACTTTCTATTCAGCGGCTTCATTTAATCCGACATTTCCGGTTGAACAAAACGAAGACGGTACCTGGCCGGAAGATCCGAATGCCAATGAAATTGATAACCCGTTAGGACGTTTAACAATCCAGGATAAAGAAGAAAATGCTTATATTAATGTACACGGTAAAGTGTCGTATAACTTTACGGAAGATTTAGTTCTAAGTGCTTTCGGTTCTTACACGTATAATAATCAGAACAACTCGGTATATATTCCTAATAATATCAAAGCCGGTATTCGCGAAGGAGATGGTAAAGCTTCTCAATCGGAAAAGAAAAGTGATATTCTTATGGGTAATATTACGCTAACTTATAAAAAAGAATTCGGGAAACATCATTTTGATGCTTTGGGATTGATGGAAGGACAGACCTATAAGTATAATGGTTTTGAGGCGGCTGCAAGAGGTTTCGGCACAAACTATTTCGGCTACAATAACCTGAAATCCGGAGCAAATGTGAAATACGGAGATGTTTCTTCTTATTCTAATTCTTATAATATTGCTTCGTTTATGGCTCGTCTGAATTATATGTTTGACGACCGTTATATAGCTACAGTCAACTTGCGTACGGATGCTTCTTCCAAGTTGGGGGAAAACAATAAATGGGGATTCTTTCCATCTGCTTCTGCAGCTTGGGTATTGAGTAACGAAGGCTTCCTGAAGGATGTGGAACAAATCACGAATATTAAGTTAAGGGTAGGGTATGGTCTTACGGGTAATCAGGATGCTATTTCTCCTTATAACTCGCTTTCTTTAATGCAGCCGACCGGGATTACGACAGTCAACGGCCAACAAACCGTAACTTATGGATATGCGCGTAATGCAAACCCGGATTTGAAATGGGAAAAGAAAAAGATGTTCGACGTCGGTGTGGACTTTGGTCTGTTTGAAAATCGTCTGACCGGTACGGTGGACTATTACAATTCCCGTACAACAGGTCTGCTTTATGAATATGCGGTGCCTGTGCCTCCATTCCTGTATGACCGATTGTTGGCCAACTTGGGGGAAATGGGTAATGACGGGATCGAAGTCGGATTGAATGTAGCAGTGATCCGCTCTAAAGATATCGACTTCAAGATCGGAGCAAATGCTGCCTATCAGAAAAATGAAATCCGTTCGTTGAGCGGTACATACATGGGGCAGGATTTATCTACCTCTGAATACATGCGCTTAGTTAGCATCAACGGGGCAGGCTTTATTGGTGGTAATACCGGAGTGACGTATCAGATCGTAGGACAACCCTTAGGTGTATTTTATCTTCCTCATTCTAATGGTTTGATTAACGATGGTTTAGGTAGCTACACCTATCAGGTCGAAGATTTAGATAAGAATGGAACTGTTGATATTAATGACGGGAACGACCGTTATATCGCCGGTCAGGCAATGCCTAAGGTCTATCTCGGATCGAACATTAGCTTCCGCTATAAACGTTTTGATGTTCAACTGCAAATGAATGGTGCTTTCGGACACAAGATTTATAATGGAACGTCTCTGACTTATATGAACATGAATACGTTTCCTACATATAACGTATTACCGGATGCTCCCGCAACGAATATTAAGGATAATACCGTTACCGACTACTGGTTGGAAAAAGGAGATTATCTGAATCTGGATTATCTTACACTCGGTTATTCCTTTGATGTTAAAAACTGGGGCGGAGCAATCAAGAATGTTCGTCTGACTGCTTCGGTAAATAACCTGCATACATTTACTAACTATTCCGGTTTATCACCGATGATCAATAGTTCTGTAAATAAGGGTGACGGTAATGATCTTGGTGTGGACGACAAACGTTTCTACCCGCTCTCACGTACTTATTCACTTGGTTTGAATATCACTTTCTAATACTTTAAAGACATGAAAAAGAAATTATTATATAGTAGCTTATTGGCATTTTCCTTGATCGGTTTTTCTGCCTGCAACTCATTTTTAGACGAGAACCCGAAGGATCAGATGCCCGAAGAAGAAGCATATAAAAGTCCGGAACTGATTTATCTCAATACCGTAGCTAATCTTTATACCCAGATCGGTGCAAGTGATGGTGGTAATGGATTAGGTGGAACGGACAGAGGTCTTTATGACATACAAACATTTACGGCAGACGAAGCCATACTTCCTATTCGTGGTGGTGACTGGGAAGACGGCGGCTTGTGGAAACGTTTGTATCAACACAAATGGGATAAATCGGAAGCTCCGTTCAAGAGCACGTGGGATTATCTGTATCGTGTTATCGGACTGTCCAATCAATCACTTGATAAACTGAATTCGTTAATAGAGGCTGATCCGGAAAATATTTATTTACCGGTATATAAGGCTGAAGTACAAGCAATCCGCGCGATGTATTATTATTATTTATTGGATTGTTTCGGTCGCGTGCCTATCGTTGAGAAATCGGATATTCAGATCTCTGATGTAAAGCAAGCAGAACGTAAAGACGTATTTGATTTTGTACGTAAGGAACTGCAGGAAGCTGCTCCTTTATTAAGTGCGTCAAACAGTTCTAAGGAAGGTGAATATTATGGTCGTATGACGCGTCCGGTTGCTTACTTCTTATTGGCTAAATTGGCGTTGAATGCACAGGTTTATTCGGATAATAGCTGGACGGATAATAACGGAGCTCCGAACGGCAGCACGGATTTTGAGATGAACGGGCAAAATGTGGTTTGCTGGGATGCTGCTATTGCTTATGCAGATTCAATCACCGCATTAGGTTATAAGCTGGCTTCTACCTTCTCAGCTAACTTTAGTGTAGGAAATGAAACCTCTCCGGAGAATATCTTTACGATACCAATGGATCCTACAAAATATAACGCTCAATTTTACTATATCATCCGTACCGTGCATTATGCGCATGGTAAAGCCTATTCTATTGACGGATGGAACGGGGCTTCGGCAACGAAAGATTTGCTAACGGCATTTCGTAAAAGTAAAAATGATCCACGCTTAGAGTTATCGTTTTATACGGGTAAAGTAAATGGAGCGGACGGACAACCTGTTATGGACGGGGATGTAGAGTTGGAGTACAAACCCGATGCTATTGCCGTTGACGTATCTGGTGCTACCGAAGAAAAAACAGCCGGTGCACGTTGGAAAAAATATGCAATTGATCCTTCTGCTCAACAGGCCGGGAAACTACAAAGTATCGACTATGTATTATTCCGTTATGCCGATGTGTTACTAATGAAAGCGGAAGCAAAAATACGGAAGGGATTAAATGGAGATGCCGAACTGAATGAAATTCGCGAACGCGTTGGAGCTGACGTTTTCTCGAATGCAGGTCTGAGCGAAGTACTTGATGAACGTGCCCGTGAACTTTCCTGGGAAGCTGTTCGCCGTCAGGATTTGGTTCGCTTTGGAAAATATACAACAACTGTTACAACAGATGGACGTACGTCTGCTCCATTCAGGAATGTATTTCCAATTCCTCATGATGTTATCCTGCTTAATAAGAATCTGACACAAAACGAGGGATACGAATAAAACATTAAATCAATACGTAAAGAAATTACAAGATGAAAAAGATACTATATTATTTGTCTGCCTGTTTGCTTCTATTAGGAATGGCAACAAGTTGTGAAGACAATGAGAATTGGAGAATTATTGAAGAAGCGCAACCCGGAACCTACATTGTAGGGACGGCAACAATATTCAGTGGAGAGGCTTCTACTTCTGCCTTAAAACCAGTGAGTCTGGATCAGGATGAGAAAACAAAAAACGATGTAATAGGGATCTATACCTGGTTGAAAGCAGACGGAGAATTTAATATCTCCATAGCTACAGAGGCCGGACAAGAACCTGTGCGCTATGGTAAAGGTGAAACGGTAGAAGAAAAAGAAGATGTAATTACTATCAGCAAATTAGATGCAAGTGCTGCAGCTTTCAAAGTAGCCAAAGACGGTCTGTATTATGTCATTGTTAACACAAGCCTGAATCAGGTTTCAGTTTTACCTGTTAGCTGGGGAGTGATCGGTGCGGCAACTGCCGGAGGATGGGATAAAGAGACCCCGTTTAATGAGCCTCTTTTTAATGAAACGAGTACTTCCGTAGAATGGACTATGTCAACCACATTATCTGCCGGTGAATACAAATTCCGTTATAGTGGTAATTGGGGATATGAGATTCCCTACGATGCCACTTCTAAAGTAAAACTATTCACTGACGTTACAGGGACTAAAGAAGGTACGGAGAACGTGTTGACTGAAGGATATACAGACCTTCAAACCGGAGGTAGTAATCTTGTTACCAATATTGGTGGCGAATACAGCATCTATATGAAATATGACATCCGCGCCGGTAATTTTTCCGCACGGTATGTACTTACGGGAGATCCGGTTATACCGCCTACATATCCGGAACAACTTTTCCTTGTCGGAGATGCGTTTAATGGCTGGGAACCTGCAACAGATGCAAAAGAGTTTGTTCCCGTTAACGGAACGCCAAGTTCATTCTGGAAGATTGCTTATTTGAAAGAAGGTGGTTTCAAGATGACGGTTAAGTTAGGCTGGGGGGATGACTTCGGTATTGCAGAAGAAAACACGGACGCTATCGGCGAATACACCAAAGGCAATAATAATATCAACGTTAAAACGCCGGGATATTACCTGATTTATATTAATCTGGAAGAAGATGTGATCTCGGTAACCGAAGCAAATGTTTATTTGTTTGGTGATGCAAACGGAGGAGCATGGGAATATAAAGAAGAAAATAAGTTCAAAGCAGAAGGTACATCCTTGGTTTCACCCGTTTTTGCACAAGGCGGTAATCTACGCATGGCAATCAAACATCCGTTATTATCCGACTGGTGGAAGGCCGAATTTAATGTGTATGATGGTGCCATAGAATTCCGTGGCAATGGAGGTGATCAGGCTTCCGTACCTGTTGATGCCGGTATGAAAGTGTCACTTGATTTTAATGAGGGAACAGGCAAGATTGAATAAAATTAGATGTAGTTTTTATTAGTTAGTTGTATGAAAAGGTTATCATTTGTGTTTTTAATAGGTATTAGTTGTTTATTTCATCAGGCAGAAGCGCAACAAATCGCTTCTCCTGATGGAAATTTACAGATGACATTTACTCTTCAGGAAGGGACTCCCGTATATAATTTAGTTTATAAAGGGAAAGAAGTAATTAAACCCAGTCGATTAGGATTGGAGCTAAAAAAAGAAAAAACAGGATCTCCGGCTGATTTCGATGATTTTGATGTAAAACAAGACGTGAATGAAGAGGAGTTAATTGAAAGGGCATCACTCTATAATGCGTTTACCGTTGTTTCAACGAAGGAAAACTCTTTTGATGAAGTATGGCAACCGGTTTGGGGTGAAACCAAAGATATCAGAAACCATTATAATGAACTTGAGGTAACGTTAGACCAGCAGAATACACAACGTCAGATGGTGATCCGCTTTCGTTTGTTTAATGACGGATTAGGTTTTCGTTATGAATTCCCCCAGCAAGCAAATCTGACTTATTTCGTTATTAAAGAAGAACGGACAGAATTTGCAATGACAGGTGACCATATTGCTTTCTGGATACCGGGCGATTATGATACACAGGAATATGATTATACCACCTCTCGTTTGTCTGAGATAAGAGGATTGATGCGTTCGGCTATAACTCCGAATACTTCGCAGACTCCATTTTCACAGACCGGAGTACAGACATCCCTGATGATGAAAACCGACGACGGCTTGTATCTCAATTTACATGAAGCAGCTTTAGTTGATTACTCCTGTATGCACTTGGAACTGGATGATAAACGGATGGTTTTTCAGTCTCATCTTACGCCTGATGCTGTTGGAAATAAAGGATATATGCAAGCTCCTTGTCATTCACCCTGGCGTACAATAATTATTAGTGATGACGCCCGTGATATCCTGGCTTCAAACCTGACATTGAACCTGAATGAGCCTTGTAAAATAGAAGATACATCCTGGATTAAACCGGTAAAATACGTTGGCGTATGGTGGGAAATGATTACAGGAAAAAGCTCTTGGGCTTATACGGACGAGTTTCCTACGGTTCAGTTAGGGAAAACTGATTTTACTTCTGCAAAACCAAACGGGAAACATGGGGCGAATACTGAAAATGTAAAAAAATATATTGATTTTGCAGCAACGCATGGTTTTGATGCAGTATTAGTGGAAGGCTGGAATATCGGTTGGGAGGATTGGTTTGCTAAATCGAAAGATTATGTTTTTGACTTTGTTACCCCTTATCATGATTTCCGTGTAGCAGAAATTCGTGATTATGCCAAAAGCAAAGGTGTGAAAATGATGATGCACCATGAAACTTCTTCCTCAGTGCGTAATTACGAACGCCATATGGAGAATGCCTACCAGTTTATGTCTGACAATGGCTATAATTCTGTAAAGAGTGGTTATGTAGGTGATATGATTCCTCGTGGAGAATATCATTATGGCCAATGGTTAGTAAATCATTACCAATACGCTGTTGAGAAAGCGGCTGATCATAAAATCATGGTAAATGCCCATGAGGCTGTACGTCCAACCGGACTTTGCCGCACTTACCCGAATCTGATCGGTAATGAATCAGCTCGCGGAACGGAATATCAGGCTTTTGGCGGTAATAAGCCGAATCATGTAACCATTCTGCCTTTCACCAGATTAATCGGAGGTCCGATGGATTATACGCCGGGTATCTTTGAGATGGAAATAAGTAAAATAAATCCGGATAATCATTCGCACGTAAATTCCACACTCGCTAATCAATTGGCTCTTTACGTTACAATGTACAGTCCGTTGCAAATGGCGGCGGACTTGCCGGAAAATTATGATCGTTTTCCGGATGCGTTTCAGTTTATTAAAGATGTAGCGATTGATTGGGACGAGAGTAAATATTTAGAAGCTGAGCCGGGTGAATATATCACGGTTGCCCGTAAGGCTAAGGGTACGAATAATTGGTTTGTGGGTAGTGTTGCCGGAGAAAAAGGTTATCTTTCCCAAATAAATTTTGATTTCTTAGAACCGGGTAAAAAATATCTGGCAACAATTTATGCAGACGGGAAAGATGCCGATTATAAAACGAATCCGCAATCTTATACAATCCGTAAAATGAAAGTAACACATAAGTCCAGACTGAAACAACAACTTGCTCCGGGAGGTGGTTACGCTATCAGCATTATTGAAACAGACAAATAAAAACAACCCCTAAATCCTCTGAAGAAATGAAGAACACAGGACTATACAGTTTGTTATTAGCCGGCCTGCTCTTTGGTTGTGGCGATAAAGATTCGGATGAAATAACTATCGATCCGGAGACACCGAAAGAATCTCCTCTTCCGGGCGGGTTGAAGGATGGGATCACTCCGCTGACGGATGACTCTTTAGCTTTCGTGCTGTTTGCTCCGGGCAAAGAATCGGTACAGTTGATCGGGGATTTCAACAATTGGGAGATTTCGGATGCTTACAAAATGTATAAGGACGGAGATCGTTTTTGGTTAAAGATCGGAGGACTGAACAAAGAGAAAGAATACATTTGTCAATACCTGATTGATGAAACAATCAGAATCGCAGATCCTTACGCAAACAAAATATCCGATCCGGAATTTGACAGTAAAATATTATCAAGCGTATATCCTGACATCCTTGCCTATCCAAGTGGAAAGACAACTGAAATAGCGATGGTGGTATCTACTGATCGTAAAGAGTATGATTGGAAAACCGCAGACTTCACTGTAGAAAATCCGGAGAATCTGCTCATTTATGAACTACTTATCCGCGATTTTACTGAAGATCGAACAATCAATGCCGTAAGAGAAAAATTACCCTATCTGAAAAATTTGGGAATCAATGCAATCGAACTGATGCCTTTCAGTGAGTTTGAAGGGAATGACAGTTGGGGGTATAATCCCTCGTTCTATTTTGCAACCGATAAAGCGTATGGAACATCAGAGGATTATAAGGCGTTTATTGATGCGTGCCATTCAAACGGGATTGCTGTAATTATGGATATCGTACTAAATCACAGCTACGGACAAAGCCCTATGGTGCGGATGTATCAGGGTTCGGATGGAAAAGTTACCTCCGACAATCCCTGGTATAATGTTGACTCTCCCAATTCCTCTTATTCCTGGGGATACGATTTCAATCATGAAAGCCAATATACACAGCAGTTTGTAGATAGTGTATGCGGTTATTGGTTGACACAATATAAGATAGATGGTTTTCGTTTTGATTTTACAAAAGGCTTTACTAATACTCCAGGTGATGGTTGGGCATACGATGCCGCACGTATTCGCTTGTTAAAGAGAATGACAGAAGAGATTCATAAACGTAAACCGGATGCAGTGGTTATATTTGAACATCTTGCAGATAATAAAGAAGAGAAAGAATTGGCTGACTTTGGTATTTATCTATGGGGTAATATGAATTATAATTATTGTCAGGCAACGATGGGATGGGAAAATAATTCTTTCAACGGAACGTCATACAAGGATAGGGGATGGACTCGGCCTCAACTTATTTCTTATATGGAAAGCCACGATGAAGAACGACTTATGTACAAAAATAAAATGTGGGGAAATGAGTCCGGTTCTTATCGTGTGCAGGATTTATCGACAGGCTTACAGCGTAGTGCCGCCGCAGCGGTAATCTATCTTAGTTTTCCGGGACCGAAGATGATCTGGCAGTTTGGAGAGTTAGGTTATGATTTTAAACTCGGCAGCAGTGCAGAAGAAGGGCGTTTAGATAAAAAGCCTGTCCGTTGGGATTATGTCACGGTTCCAGAACGTAAAAAACTATTGGATGTTTATTCGACTATGCTTGACCTGAAAAAGAATAATCCGGCATTTTCTTCTGATGACTTTACGGTTAGTACTGGAGAAGGTGATATTAAACAAGTATTACTTCGTAGTGCAAACGGTTATGTCACAACAGTCGCTAATTTGGGACTATCAATCAAGCAGGCCTCCGTTTTATTTGATAAAACCGGTTCATGGAAAGAGCTTTTCACTGGAGAACAAATTCAGGTAACAGAAATAAGACAACAAATAGAAATACAACCGGGTGAATACCGCCTATATATCAGCCAATAAAAGACGAATAAAATCATGAAACGAAGACATCTGATATCTTTATTATGCTTGGTGACATCTTTTATGTCCTTATCCGCAACAGTCAAGAAAGTGGAACCGGCCTTCTGGTGGGCAGGAATGCAGAATACAGAATTACAGATACTCCTTTATGGGGATGATATAGCAAAATACGAGGTTTCGATTACTGCTAAAGCTGCAAAACTCAAAGAGACAGTAGTACTTGAGAATAGTAACTATCTGATTTTATATTTAGATATTGCGGGTGCGCAGCCCGAGACTTTTAATATCGTATTACAATCCGGTAAGGAAAAGAAAACGATTCCATATGAACTCAAGGCACGTAAAGAAGGTTCACGCGAAAGAGAGGGTTTTAATTCAGGAGATGTGCTTTATCTGATTATGCCCGACCGTTTTGCAAACGGGAATCCCGAAAATGATTTCGTTCAGGGTATGCGAGACACAAAAGTAAACCGTCAGGATCAATACGCTCGTCATGGTGGTGATTTCAAAGGAATTGAACAACAGTTGGGTTATATCTCCGATCTGGGAATTACTGCAGTTTGGCTAAATCCCATACTGGAAAATGATATGTCTTATGGGTCTTATCACGGGTATGCCGCTACGGATTATTATAATGTGGATCGTCGATTCGGGACAAATAACGATTTTGTCGGACTGGTTGACAAAGCACACAATAAAGGGCTCAAAATCGTCATGGATATGATCTTTAATCATTGCGGAAGCGAACATTATTTCTTCACGGATCGCCCTTCTAAGGATTGGTTTAATTTCTCCGAAGGATACAAACAAACTTCCTATAACACCATCCCGCAATATGATCCTTATCATTCGACGTATGACAAAACAATGGCTGTTGATGGCTGGTTTGTAAAAAGTATGCCTGATCTGAACCAAAGAAACAGACACGTCGCCCGATACCTGATACAAAATAGTATCTGGTGGATAGAATATAGCGGCATAGACGGAATACGTCAGGATACACATCCTTATGTGGATTTCGATATGATTTCCGAGTGGTGTAAAGAAATAACGGAAGAATATCCTGATTTCAATATTGTTGGCGAAACCTGGTATTCCAACAATACGGCTATTTCTTATTGGCAGAAAGGCAGTAAACTGGCCGCTCCGAAAAATTCTTATCTGCGGTCGGTTATGGATTTTCCTCTGATGAATAGTATGACAAAAGTTTTTGATGAGGAAACCGAAGGAACCGGTGGATTTAATCAGTTGTATGAATACCTGAGTCAGGACATCATCTTTCCTGACCCGATGAATCTACTCATCTTTTTGGACAACCATGACACGTCTCGTTTTATGCGAACGAAAGAATTGGCGACCAATTTCAAACGATTCAGACAAGCTTTTGCCTTTTTGCTTACAACACGCGGTATCCCTGAAATATATTATGGCACGGAGATACGTATGACAGGTGATAAAGCGGATGGTGACGGCATGTTGCGACTTGATTTTCCCGGAGGATGGGTGGACGATAAACGCAATGCTTTTACAGAGAGGGGGCGTACAGACGAAGAAAATGAGACCTTCAATTACCTACGTACTCTTCTTAATTGGAGAAGGGGGAACGAAACAATTGCAAAAGGAACCTTAAAACATTTCTCACCAGCCTCTACCGGAGTGTATGTTTATGAACGGAAATACGGGAACAAGTCAGTTGTCGTTCTGTTAAACGGACGTAACACTAAAGCAGAACTGCCTTTACTACCTTATCGCGAAATCATCCCTGCAAAAAACGCGGTCAACGTAATAGACAAGCAACAATTTAATCTGGCTAATGATACTCTGAGTATTGCCCCTCGCGAGGTTCTTATTCTTGAATTCTCAAGTTTGTAAATACGTTTCTATCTTCAAACGTATTATATAATATCGTTTTTTAGCGTTTTTACATTATCGGGAGTATAAGTAGAACGTATTCTCCACTCTGAAGGGTAGAGGTTGTTGGAACGGTGGCCTAACTGTTTGACAAAGCCTATCGGTAATTTCTGATAGGTGATAAGATGATAGCCTTTTTCAGAATTTGGATCCAGACTAATGGCTTCTTTTCGAAGATAGCGGATCGCATCTTCCCAAGATATTTCTGTTTGATTGAATCGGTTTTTGTCTAAAACAGAGCTTAAAGCTAATGCAGGATGAGGAATCAGGTCTTTTCCTTTGCTTTCTCCCAACCTTAGTCCGGCTGAAATAATTTTAAGTTTTTCAGTCAGCAAGGTGTAATCTTCCTTATAAATAATGGGGAAAGCTTCAATAGTTCCGTTGTGATTGTTCAGAAAGAAGTTTTCCGGTTGCTTCAGCCAGCGAAGAAATTCTGCCGGGATCGATTCTTTTTTTCTGTCTTTCGCTTTTTTTATTTTGACCGTGTTGCAATCTCCCTCTTCTTTACGAAGAACGGCGAGGAAAAACCCTTCCCCTTTCGTTTGGTGAGGGAAGAAACGGTGTACAGGAGAATTTCCTTCTAATGCGCCTGTAATATTCCATTCGTCAGGGTAGGAGAGTGGTAATACTTCTGCCCCTAAGTCTTCTGCTATATGTTGTATGTTTGATTCATTTTCTTCCGTGTTGTATGTGCAGGTGCTGTAAACCAATATTCCTCCGGGTTTTAATGCATCCCAAATATCATGAATAATACGTCGTTGGCGGGAGGCACAGAGCTGTACGTTGGCTATACTCCATTCATCACGACTGTCTTCATCTTTTCGGAACATTCCCTCACCTGAACAAGGAACATCGGTGACAATCACATCAAAATAATGGGTAAGCTGACCGATCTTCTCCGGATCCTCATTTGATATAATGACATTGGGAGCCCCCCATTTGGTTACGTTTTCTGCTAAAATCAAGGAACGGTTGCGGATAACTTCATTGCTGATTAAGAGACTGTCTTCGGGCAACAGATCAAGCAAGTGAGTTGATTTTCCTCCGGGAGCAGCGCATAAATCAAGACATCTGACCGGCTCTTTTACATAAGTCCTAATTGCTTGTTCCAGAAACATGGAAGAGGCCTCCTGTACATAATAGCCGCCCGCGTGAAACAGAGGATCAAACGTGAATGTCAGTCGTTCGGGTAGATAATACCCCATATCACACCAGGGGATTTGTTCTCCAAATACAGGTATAGACAATTCTTTGCGCCTGTTTAAGCGGATGCTGACCGGAGTATCAGTGGCGAGAGCCTTTTCAAAATGATCATAATCATCCCCTAATAAAGTGCGCGTGCGAATAACAAAATCAACAGGAAGTTCCATCTTTTTTCAGCTTGTTTGCCTCAAAAATACTACATTTGCCTAAAACAGACAGTATGCAAGCATCGCTTTTCCTTATACCTGTTACTTTGGGCGAGACGGATCATCGCAGAGTATTACCGGAATATAACCGTGAGGTGATTCTGGGAATCAAACATTTTGTGGTAGAAAATTTACGTTCAGCAAGGCGTTTTCTAAAAAAAACAGACCCCGCTATCGTTATTGATGAGCTTACTTTTTATGAACTGAACAAACATACTTCTCCTGAAGATGTCGCAGGTTATCTTGCCCCGTTAGCAAAAGGGGAGTCTGTTGGTGTGATTTCTGAAGCCGGTTGTCCTGCTGTAGCAGATCCGGGTGCAGATGTGGTGGCTATTGCGCAACGGAAAGGATATCCGGTTGTTCCGTTGGTTGGACCGTCTTCAATTCTTATGGCGGTGATGGCTTCCGGGTTTAATGGGCAGAGTTTTGCCTTTCACGGCTACCTGCCGATAGACGCGGGTGAACGTACAGCTATGTTGAAGAAATTAGAGGGACGTATCTATACGGAAAACCAAACGCAATTGTTTATTGAAACTCCTTATCGAAATAATAAATTAGTGGAAGACTTACTGCGGACTTGTCGCCCTTCTACTAAACTCTGTATTGCTTCAGATATTACTTGTGATAGCGAATATATCCGGACAAAAAGCGTAAAAGACTGGGGTGGAAAATTACCGGATCTGAGTAAAAAGCCGACTATATTTCTCATTTATAAATAGACTACTGTTATGATTACTTATCAGGCACACGAAACGGCTGTAATAGATGATGGATGTATCATCGGATCGGGAACACGGATTTGGCATTTTTCGCATATAATGGAAGGGGCGGTAATAGGACGAAACTGCTCGATAGGACAGAATGTTGTTGTATCTCCCGGAGTAACGCTCGGCAGAAATGTAAAGGTGCAAAATAATGTTTCTATCTATACAGGAGTAAGCTGCGAAGATGATGTTTTTTTAGGTCCAAGCTGCGTGTTTACCAATGTTCTTACTCCTCGGAGTGCTGTTCCCCGAAAAGATCAGTATATTAAAACGTTGGTAAAAAGAGGAGCATCAATAGGAGCGAATGCTACAATCGTTTGTGGTCATACTATCGGTGAATATGCGTTGATTGGAGCGGGTGCAGTTGTAACAAAAGATGTTGCTCCATATGCGTTGATAATCGGCAATCCTGCTCGTCAAATGGGATGGGTGAGTGAATACGGACATCGTTTGGCATTCGATAACGCCGGGATTGCTGTCTGTCCCGAAAGCGGGGATGTTTACAAGTTAAGCGAGGGTGTCGTCTCAAAAAAAGAACGCGAACAAGAATAAATTAATTCCTTTCGCGTTCCCTATAGTTTTTATAGACAAGACTTAACAAGCCTTCAGACTCATGTCTAAACTTTTGACAGAATGAGTTAAAGCACCGACAGAAATATAGTCAACACCACATTCTGCATAAGCTCTTAAAGTATCAAACGTTATTCCACCGGAAGATTCAGTCTCAAAGCGTCCTCCAATTCTGCGTACTGCTTCTTTGGTATCTTCTATGTTGAAATTATCCAGCATAATACGGTCGATACCCCCTACACGCATAGCCTGTTCTAATTCATCAAAATTACGAACTTCAATTTCTATCTTCATATTTTTACCTTTTTCTTTCAGATAATTTTGCGCGCGAGTGATTGCGTTCTCAATACCTCCCGCAAAGTCCACATGATTATCTTTCAGTAAAATCATATCAAAAAGTCCGATGCGGTGATTCACTCCACCTCCGATTTTTACAGCTTCTTTCTCTAACATACGCATACCGGGAGTCGTTTTACGAGTATCTAATACGCGTGTTTTTGTTCCTTCAAGAGCTTTTACATACCGTCTTGTTGTTGTTGCAATACCACTCATGCGCTGCATCACATTCAGCATCAAACGTTCGGTTTGCAATAAGGATTGCACTTTTCCTTCAACGGTAAGTGCAATATCTCCTTTTTTTACTTCAGCACCATCATGAATAAAGACCGTTACTTTTAAATCCGGATCAAAATAGTGAAAAATGCGTTTGGCCATTTCTACTCCGGCTAAAACTCCGTCTTCTTTAATAATTAGCTGACTTTTTCCCATCGCTGTTGCGGGAATACTGCATAAGGTAGTATGATCGCCATCGCCTATATCTTCAGCAAAGGCCAATTTGATTAAATCCTCAATTAGATGATCCATTTATCTGTACTTGTTATTCGATTCTGATCGACTGAATGATTGCCTTATCTCCATCCGTTCTATACGTCACATTCACACGGAAAGAGTTATCGGCAGTAACGAGTTTGCCGACAAAGAAGCCGTTTTCTTTTTTGTCAGCATGGTGGACTACAGAGAATCCGCTTGGTTTATTGGAACTGAAGAAACTGTTTAATGCTGACACAGCTCCCGCCGCATTCGATTTTTTAGTAGTGCCGGGTATTGCTATATCTACTTCAGAGTCCATAACCGCAGTAAGCGATGAAGCGTTTCCTCCCTTAAACGCGTTTGATATGGTTGTTATATCAGCAGCCTTAAGGCCCAAAACTGAGAGTACGAATGCGAACGTAATTACTAATCGTTTCATAATTTTCCTCCTTTATTTTGTGAGTCTTCGGGGCAAAGGTATGTATTTTTCATGTAATTTAGCGTTTTTTAATCTGTAAATCGAAGTGAATGAAGATTGTACTATGTGTTATCGGGAAGACCGATGCCGGTTATTTTGCGGATGCAATTAATGAATATAAGAACAGGTTGACGCATTATATCCCTTTTGAAATGTCTGTAATTCCTGATGTTAAGCAAGTGAAAAATCTCTCTAAGGAACAACAGAAAGAAAAAGAAGGAGACTTAATTCTTAAATTTTTGCAAGCGGGCGATTATGTAGTCCTTTTAGATGAAAAAGGAAAAGAATTTACTTCATTGAAATTTGCAGACTATATTGCAAAAAAAATGCATACTGTTCCTAAACGACTTGTCTTTATGATAGGGGGGCCTTATGGATTTAGTGATTCAGTCTATGCTGCTGCGCAGGAAAAAATATCGTTGAGTAAAATGACTTTCTCACATCAGATGATCCGCCTTGTTTTTACCGAACAGCTTTATCGGGCAATGACTATCCTCAACAACGAACCTTATCATCACGAATAGAGATAGACAATTTTAGTCAGTTGTGACAAAATGTCATAGAATAAGACGTTTTTGTATGTATTTATTGCCTTTTTTTGCTCTGGCATCCTTATTGCACTATTGTTTGTGAACAAAATGAAGTTCAAAAATAACAATATGTTTAATTTAAAGATAGGAGACTGTAATTATGATGCCTGTAAGAAGAACTCAAAATTGGTTACCAAGTATCTTTAGTGATTTCTTTGATAACGATTGGATGGTAAGAGCAAATGCAACTGCACCGTCAATAAATGTGATTGAAACGGAGAATGAATATAAAATAGAAGTTGCTGCGCCGGGAATGACGAAAGAGGATTTTACGATACGCCTCGATGAAGATGAGAATCTGGTAATAGCGATGGAGAAAAAGACAGAAAATAGCGATAAGAAAGAAGGACGCTATTTAAGACGTGAATTTTCTTACGCTAAATTCCAACAAACGATGATACTGCCGGACAATGTGGAAAAGGATAAAATTGCGGCAAAGGTAGAACACGGTGTTTTGAATATTTTCATTCCTAAGAAAACGGAGAGTGAATTACCTAAAACGAGTAAGGTTATCGAGATAAGTTAAGTCTTGGGCTTATCTGTAAGAAAGAAGAAAAAGGGATTTGTCAGATATTTTGACATTTCCCTTTTTTTGTGGTTCTGTAAAGAATATAGGAATAAAGGGATCAGGCAAAATATCCGGTTGTTATGGTAATCATCCATCGTGATACGTCTATACTGCAAACTGGCAGGTTTAAAGACTACGGAGAGCAGTGGCTTCCAACAAAATCAATCCCGTTCATATTGTTGATTTACAATACATTAAAATCAATCGAATAGTTTTGATTTTTTGTGTTTTATTTTGACAAATAGATACTTTTTTCGTCCTTTTACTTACGCGTAAAAAATATCCATTCTTGTCTTTTTATTTTTCAGTACCGTTTTAGACCAATAAATATTGTATTTAGACTAAAATAGCCCGTTTTTTACCGAAAATATAAAGGTTATTTTCTGAAAAATATCCTTTATATTCAAAAAAAGAATAGAATCTTTTTCCAAAAAGAAT
>NZ_JAQWCQ010000094.1 GCF_028705895.1 Massilibacteroides sp.
GACTCATTTGAGGCTCCGCCGATAACTGCTTTCTCGCATACGTTAATGCCAGCTTAGATTCGATCTCTTCGATTGAAGAAGATTTTTCTGCAAAATCTAAAATGGGTTTAACTTCTTCTGTTGACAAAATTTTAGAATACTTTTTAAATAAGTCATCTTTTTGAATCTTCATATAAGCCGTTAACGAAGCTTCTAAAGAAGCGATTTGAGAAGCCATATTTTTGATTTCGTCATCTTTTTGCTGGATTACCAGAGTAAAGTCAAAAGCAGGAGCAGGTTCTGGCTCTGGAGTAGGTTCTGGAGTAGGCTCGGGCGTTGATTCTGGTTCAGGTATTGGTTCCGGCTCTGGTTCTGGTGTTGGCTCTGGTTCGGGTGTTGGTTCTGGAGCAGGTTCTGGTGTTGGCTCTGGTTCTGGAGTAGGTTCTGGTTGCGGATCAGATATTTCAGCATACTTTTCTGGAACTTTGAAAAGTATATAATCAAGCTTATCTGTTCCTACTGGTACCCATTTGGAAGCTACTTCCTGTTTTTGTTCTCCCAGAACAATACTTTCGTCAGTTCCTATTGCGAGAGAGTGCTTATAGTATTTTCCTTCGCCATAGTCTTTTATTAAAGCCCAGAAAGAAGCGGTATCGGCTTCATAAAAGCAACTTTGCACGTAATAGTCCGTATAAGTTCCTCGCTGGTCTAAAATTGCTCGAATCTTATCATCGAGTTCCCAACCCATTGAAATACTGTATTGAATTACAGGTTTTTGTACTAATTTATTTCCCAATATATAATATCTCCTTCCAAAAAATTTCTCTAAATCTTCCAACTCTTCAGTTGGCTCTTCGGTCTTTCGGGTGTATTCTGTTAAAAACTTTGCGCCGGCATAAGCAGGGGCAAAATTATCACCTAAAACACACAATCTATCAAGAGCAACAGACGTGAAAATAAATACATTATCTTCATAATATCCAGAATAGGAAGTTTCATCCAATTCCATTGATTGCCCTTTTCCTTTTATTTTATTGGCTTCGGCATACTGGCGCGTCCATAAAAACCCTTTACACATAAGGTATTTACGAATTTCGCCATCTTCTTCAAAATCTTGATACCAAGGGTTCTCTAAGGAAGCAAATCCATAAGGTCGAGTAAGGTCTTGTATTTCCAAAGCGCCATCTTTTACAATAAAGCGACGGCTATGCTCTTCAAAATCACCAGTATCTGGATTATAAAAGCCAACAATTGGTGCGCCCGGAATAGAAGCTCCAAGCTCTTCCCCTACCTCTTCAGTAATTACCGTAAAGTTAGGATTAGGCTCATTGGAAACCCAACATACTTTAATAATGACTTCGCTAACAAGTTCAGTTAAAGGCTTTACTTCAAGGATTCGGGAAGTTCCGAAAATCATCTTTGAGGTCATTCATTGTCTCCTTTCCTCGATTTATAGAATAAGTCTTGAGTAATGTTAAAAATAATATTAGTTCAGAAAATTTTAAATAACTGTTACAGCTTCACTTGCCGAAAAATTCATGCTCGGCGTTCCGCCAATATTCCATGAAAATTGCTCTAAAATATAAGTACCAGATATTTTTCCTTGGGGAAAATTGATAAATAATGGCAGATTGACTTCAAGATAAAACAAAGGCAGACTACTAACAGAAATCATTGCGTTATATAAGCATTTTGTATATAATAGTTCTCGAGCCTCTTCAAAACAAGTGCCAAAAGAATTCTTATAAGAAAAATACTTCATCTGATCTGGGCGAACAAAAGAATAGGCTTGCCCTATACTTATATAATACTGCGCCTTTTCGAGCATGGCGTTACTGTCTTTATTATTTTCAATGAAAACAATATCTTCTGGATTTTTGCTGAACACTTCATTAATTTTAGCATTATTTACTACGTGACATCTTCTACCAAGCTGATTTACAGAATATTTGCCTATCATTGAATCAGAATCAATAATATCAAGCCAATACTGGATTTTATCTGGAGCATTGATCGTATCAGGATTATATCCATACCAAGGAGTAGTGAATAAGTTTTCCCATTCAGACTTAAAACTTTTTGTGCTTCCATTACTTAACGGATCAAAAAGATAACGCCATTCAGATTTTAATTCCTCATCGTAATAAGTGGCTTTTGTCGAGCTACCATAAGCCATAAGCGCTTGTCGATATAGCTCTTCTCGCCAATTAAAGTGAAATTCTTCTGGCAGATGACTAAAAGCAGTTTTCAAATTAGGAGTAAAAAGAGAACTCTTTTCTCCAGTTAAGGGAGAATTTTCAATCTGATACCTAAGGATTGCATTTGTTTTAGAATCACGTATCTCATAGATATCTTTAAAGCATAAAGAACCGTTTTCATAGTCTGTCCAAGGAATTGGTTTTGGGCGAGAATCTATCGCCAAATGATACCTTACCAATTTTTCATTATTTCCGCTTTTTCTACTTCCCCAAACTACAAAATCATTTTTTATGTTTTGGATATCTGGCGAAAAACTGGCAGAGGAAATCAAGGAAGAATCTGCAAATTCATTAATATAACTATTATCGGGAAAATTTGCTAAATATAGCTGCCAAATCTCTGAATCTTGGTTTACATTTAAGTTTAAAGGAGCATTTCCTGTCTTGTAGAAATTTTTCTTTTGCTGAAAATGGAAGAAGCCCTCTGTGTCATAAAAGTATTCATAATTGCCAAGAGTATCAACGATAGCATCTAATACTTGAGTAACATAACTCCCTGCCTGAAAAATCAGTTCACCGGGATACGTTAGATCAACTTCTAAATAGCCAATATTGTCACCTTTATAAAAAACTCTGGGGAAACCGTCTTGCGGAGAAGAGCTAATAATAAAGGAAGTCCCTGCCGAAGTTTCCGTAAACCTGATCGGCGTATCGCCGTTATATTGAACTAATTGACGACCTACTTCTGGAACATCATCAACTATGATACGGCTATAATGCTCTCCGCCAAAGTGATGAACTAATTCTTTTATGATGTCTTTAATTATAGGATACTCTGTAGTAGTATTACCCTCGCTATCAATTATTATTTTTTCATGAAACTCAACAGTAGACTGTAAAGTCCCTCCGCAAAAGCCGTTTAGAAAAGCAGTTTTATCCATAAATTCGCAAGATACTGTCGCCGAACTCGTTGAAACTTGGGAAGAGGCTTTTGTAATAACAAAAACACCTTGATTAAACCAGAGTTTTTCTCCATATTTCTGATAAGATTCGTTTTTAAAGAATGGATTTTGAATTCCAATAAAAAATTTAATCTTAGTTTTTATAGATATTAGATTGTCTATGTTTGTAATATCTACGGTATCTGCATCTAAAATAAACTGAAAAGAACAGGTACGCCGAATCGGCGATTTAGCGGTCACATTTAAGTTTCCGCTAATCGCCTTTCCTTCGATTCTCGCCAGAGGTTTTTCAGTATTAAAATCTAATATTGAAAGAGCAACCCAATATTCTTTAATCTTATACTTATTTAATTTAATTAAAAAGTCTTTATCTTGTAAAAAATCAGTCATTTAATACCTTCTTTCATGATGGCGGTACGTAAGGAAGATATGTTAAGGAAACTGGGACATCTATAGACCTTGCTCCATCGTATGAAAGCACATTAATATCTTCAGCTTTACTAACTACTTTAATCCATCCATCAGCAGCTAATACCCCGGGTTTAAGGGTAATAGTTATAACATTGTTAGAGGAATTGTATGATTGAGTTATGTCATCCCAATTCGTAGCACTGAAATAAGCATCTCCATAAGGCCGAATACCGCCTTCTATATAGTTTGCCAAATTAATCTCAAAGACTTCTGTTTGACCATTATTTCCATCATGTTCTATATTAATTTCTTGCCCACCTATAAGATTCATTGGGTCACTTACTTCGGCAACAAAGACCTTTGCAAAAAGAGCAGGGCTTGATGCACTGTCATTAACTAATAACTGTACTTTTTTTCGTTCTCTATCAATATTGCCGCTACTACCGCTAATAATATTGTTATTCAAAACATAAGGAGACAAGTTTTCGTATCCCGGAGGATCATAAACTCCAAAGTTATAAGGTGGATTGCCGCCGAAGACATAATTTGAACTATCACCATAAGCTAAAACTATTGGATCAGGTACCTCGTTTTTGTCATGAGAACCTACTATCAATGTTTCGATTAACGGAATTGAGCCATCGGTAAGCACCCATTGGAACTCTAAGTTCGGCAAGTTCTTCTTGACTGTTAAGTATATGTTTTGAGGATCTCCATTTTGATAAAATACTGAAGTTTGAGTAGTATTCACGATGACTTGCAATGAAACATCTTCAGTAAAATCAGAAGGACGTACTCCTGTTATTAATCCAGTAGAAGCATTTATTGATAACCAGTTAGTTTTTGGGTTAGAAACCAGAGAGTAGGTAAACGGCGCTACGCTGCCACTAACTCTTGAACCAACATTAAACGATACTGATTGCCCTTCCTTTGCTGCGGGAATATCTGTTTCGCCGTTATAGCTAAATAAATAGAAGACTCCATACATTGACAGAGAGCCAACCGCTGTTCTACCAAGACTATCTGTTACCCTTAAAGAGTAAATTTTACCTAAAGAGATATTATTACCAGTATTTCCAGTCAAAACTGAAGAAGTTGGGTTTACTGTAAGCCAATCTTCGGTTGTTCCACCGTTCGCAAAATCAAAAGTAGTGTCGCCGACAGCATTAACCACAAAATTTCTTAAAGTGATTGGGGAGATGTTCGAGTTAGGATTTGTTCTTGGGATAGTTGTATTTATATTGAATTGAAGAGGAGGATGCTGAAGCACTGGTCCATAATTAACGATTCCTGTCTTAGTTTGAGGAGTATTTGGAGTACTGTCTGTTACCGATACCGTAATAGAACCGTTATTAGAATTCAAAACCGTTGGAGTTCCAGATACAACCCCTGCCGAGGACAAGCTTAATCCAGTAGGAAGGCTGCCATTAGTTATACTATAGGTAAAAGGCGGATGTCCGCCGTTTCGCACAGGCGTAATATCCTTTGCAGCAATAGGAGTATTAATCGACATTGTAGGTATACTAACCGTTGGTGTCCAAGTAAGATAACCAATTATCTTTTCAAAAGTAACTGACATAGATAAATTTAAGCTTCCAGTATATTGATTACTATTTAATTGTATACTAATTAAACCAACAGTAGGTGTAGAGCTAACTTCTTGTAGGATTCCTTTTAAATACCAGCCACTTGTTCTATTCGATAAAGTAATTCCAGATGGAAGCCCTGAATAAAAAGTAGTTACATCGCTTCCTCCACCAGTAAAAAGAGGCTCTGATTCGAAGTTAGTATTTACTAAGGTCGGTGATAAAGTATAACTGCTCATTGTTTTCTGCAACATCTCTGATACAGTTGGAGACCACCATTCATCAGAATAAATCGCCGAATAGCCTAAACTGTCGGTAACTCGAAGTCGTCCGCCATAGTTTGTTTGATTTACTGCTTCTGTGGGGCGCCCTTTAACTAAACCATCAGCAGATAAGATTATTCCGGGACAAATCGCTCTATCTGTCACGATAGGATCATCAATACTATCACATAAATCATAAGTATAAGGCGGAGAGCCGCCACTCGCTTGCAATATTCTTACTCCCGCTCCCGAAGAAGTTCCGTTTGTAGATACATAAGAATGATTTTTTACTAAAGGAATATCTTTAAAGCTATTTAAAGCCTCTAAAGTTAAACCGGCATTGATTTTACCTATTTCTATCGGGACAGTCGCCGAAACCCCTAAGCTATCTGTCACATATCCAGATATTGTTCGCGCCGACATCGCAGTCTTTGTAACTGGACGCCCTATAGTGGAAAGAGATGGCGAAGTTGTTGGACCAGTTATTGAGAAAAGATATGGAGGCAAGCCCGGTGCGCTTAAGGTATAAGGCGATTTACCACCAAAGATGGTCCCGATCTTTATCGGACCGATAACTTGGTCGCCGTTACTTTCAGGTATTGTAATTTTATTGGCTACTCCTGTAAACTTTAATTCGGAAAGATAAACCATACCATCTACTGGGAGGGCGTGATAAGTACCAATTTGGATAAGGAAACGAGAAATTGGCTTTTTCCAATCAGAAGGAATTGTTAAAGTAAAGTCTTGATAATCGGTCATAAAGCTTGCCCCTTCAGCAAGTCGCTGTTCACTTGCAAAGACGAGGGTTTCGCCTACTTTTTCAGCTACAAATAAGCGAATCATATCTGCCGCTGTAGTATTTTTCCACTTAAAAGTCAAGCTTTCATAAGACGTAAAGTCTACTGGTTCAGTAAAATCGTATCTAAACTGGGCATTATATTCGCTCCCACTTTGAGCGGCACTACGATGGATTTCCAATTCAACGGCATACTTATAATTAATTTGCGGATCGGCGAAACTTCTATTGATTTTAACAATTGGCTGATTACTCCACCAGCTCGATAGATCATGTTCAAAGTTCCATCCCAGAAATTTGCTATTCCATTCTAAGCTGTTGTAAATCTTGCCGATTGGAATATTAATCTTATTTGTTGCACCATAAAAATCAGATATTGTTAATTCAACAGAAGAAGCATCTGCGGCAGCTTTTGGAGTGCCAGAAAAAGTTAAATAACCATTAATAGAATTCCAATTCATAGAAATACCAATAGGTAAAGAGCCTTGGCTAATACTCCAACTATAAGGTGGAGTGCCAGTACCTGTAATAGTATTTATAGTAAAAGAATAGTCTTGATCGCCGCTGCCTAAGACATATTCCTTAAACTTATAATAAGGTGATGGATTTTCAATGATAATGGCACCACGGATTCGTGCTGTTTCGATCTCTATTTCAGCCGAATTTTCTTTAGCGTCTTGAGCAGTTATAGTTATTGTCCGTTCGGCGCTCGGCGCAGAGGCTATAC
>NZ_JAQWCQ010000050.1 GCF_028705895.1 Massilibacteroides sp.
TTCTTAATAACCATTTGTGCATTTTTCTAGTAGAAGAGTGCTGCCTTTTCTTTGTCTAAAAATTGAGTTATTAACCGAAATCACCTATTTAAACGTGATTTCACAGACATAATTTACGTATGAAAAATAGTTTCTTAATCTCGGGGGTCTGTTTGTCCTTAATTACGTCTTGTTCTATAAGAAATAAAGAAGTAAAATCGCCTAATATAATATATATTCTTGCTGATGATCTTGGCTACGGAGATTTAGCGTGTTACGGACAGAAGTTCATCAAAACACCAAATCTGGATCGTATGGCTGCGGAAGGGATGCAATTTATGCAACATTATGCAGGCTGCACGGTTAGTGCTCCGTCCAGGGGTTCTTTGATGACAGGATTACACACGGGACACTCACAGATCAGAGGTAATAAAGAAATTGATCCGGAAGGACAACAGCCTTTGGGAAAGGAGACATTTACTTTGGGGAAAATGCTGAAAGGAGCAGGTTATGCAACAGGAATTTTTGGGAAGTGGGGACTGGGATATCCCGAATCTGAGTCAACTCCTCTAACTATGGGATTTGATAGATTTTATGGATATAATTGTCAACGAATGGCTCACTCGTATTATCCTGATTATTTATGGGATAATGACAACAAGGTTTTGTTAGATGGAAATGAAAATAGAGGATGTGCTATTTATTCTCAACAGCTTATTCATGAAAAGGCTCTGAGCTTTATTCGTGATAATAAGGACAAGCCTTTTTTCGCGATGTTAACCTATACTTTACCCCATGCGGAACTGAACTTGCCTCATGATTCTGTTTATCAACAATATGAAAATAGTTTTGAAGAAACATTCTACGATGGAACGAGAGGGTATTTTCCTGTTGAAAAGCCAAGAGCATCTTTTGCAGCAATGGTGTCTCGTTTAGACATGTATGTAGGAGAGGTTTTGTCTGAATTGAAAAGGTTGGGTATTGATGATAACACATTGGTCATTTTTACCAGTGATAACGGTCCGCATGAAGAGGGTGGTGCTGATCCTGATTTCTTTCAAAGTTATGGTCCTCTAAAAGGGTTAAAACGAGATGTATATGAAGGCGGAATTCGTGTTCCTTTTATTGCCCGTTATCCGGGGAAGATCAAAGCCGGAGAAAAGTCTGACCATATATCTGCTTTCTGGGACATGATGCCCACTTTTGCTGAACTGGTAAATACGTCTATTCCTCAATCTGTTCAAACTGATGGTCTTTCCATGTTGCCGACTCTATTGAAAAAAAGCGGACAAAGAAAGCACGAATATCTTTATTGGGAATTTCATGAAATCGGAGGTCGAATAGCTGTTCGTAAGGACAACTGGAAAGCTGTGATGCTTAATGCCAGAAAAGGAATAGAACAGCCGATCGAACTGTACGATCTTTCAAAGGATATCCATGAAGATAATAATCTTGCAGACCAATATCCTGAACGAGTGGAAGAAATGCGTAATATCATGAAAAATGCGCATAAAGAATCTGCTGTTTTCCCTTTTTATAAATAAGAGAGATTAAGAAACTTATTGGAAAATAATACCCTGAGTCACTTTAATGTAACTTGGGGAAGAGTTACACATTGCTAAAAAAAAGAATAATGGATATAAAAATAATATTTTCACCAAGAATTAAAATTTTATTCATATTTGTATTGCTGCCGATATGCATGCTTGCCCAAAAAGAAACAATGCCTCCAAAACCTTATGGGCCTGTTCCGAGCGAGCGTCAACTAAAATGGTATAAGAATACAGATTTGTATTGTATGTTGAATTACTCGACAATAACTTATTATGGCAAAGAATGGGGCTTTGGGGATGAAGACCCAATGAAATTTAATCCTACAGACTTTGATGCAAACCAAATTGTCAGAGTTGCCAAGTAGGCAGGAATAAAGGGGATGGTGATTGATGCCAAGCACCATGGTGGATTCTGCTTATGGCCATCTAAATACAATGATCATTATACAATAAAGAATACTCCTTGGAAAAATGGAAAAGGAGATATGGTACGGGAATTAGTTGACGCTTGTAGAGCTGGTGGACTTGAAGTAGGAATGTATCTTTCGCCTTGGGATAGGAATCATAAAGACTACGGCAAACCCGAATATAACGAATATTATAAAAACCAACTGAGGGAACTGCTTACTGAGTATGGACCGATTTTTATGGTTTGGTTAGATGGAGCCAATGGTGGCGATGGTTATTACGGCGGAGCAAATGAGATGAGGAGAGTCAATCAGAGAACCTATTATCCGGTACAAGAATGGATAGATATCGTACGGGAGCTACAACCCGATGCTCTTATGTTTAGTGATATGGGACCGGATGTTCGCTGGTGCGGAAATGAGGAGGGTATAACAACTGATACTTGTTGGGCTTCGGTAAGTGGTTTATACTGGAGTCCTCAATATACCCCCGAATTTTATAAAATGCTTAATTCGGGAGACCGGAATGGTCAGGATTGGATCCCTGCTGAAGTAAACTTTCCTCTTCGGTTACATCCCAAAGGTTGGTTTTGGCATCCCGGACCTTCAAATACACCTGCGTCTGTTAAAGAATTAGTGGATATCTATTTTGGCTCTGTCGGCCGTAATTGTTCGATGGATATCGGTATAGCTCCTGATAGAAAAGGATTAATATGTGACGAAGATATTGCGTCGTTAACCGGTTTTGGGAAGTATATTCGTGACATGTATGCTCTTAATTTGGCAAAATTAGCAACATTTTCAGCCAGTAATTTTCGGGGAAATAATCCAAACTACGCGGCAAAAGAAGCCTTAGATGGGAAAATCCGAGAAAAATATTGGGCTACAGATGATGAAATAAAGGATGCAGAATTGTTCTTGGATTTTGACAAAACGATTGAATTCAATGTGGTCAGTATTTCTGAAAACTTACGCTTAGGGCAGCGAATTGATAGTTGGGCAATTGATATCTGGAAGGACAACCAGTGGGAAGAAGTTGGAAAAGGTGTTGGTATCGGTTCAAAAAGATTATGGAGAGGAGATAAGATTTTACGTACTAACAAAATAAGATTTAGAATTACTCAGGCATCAGCCAGTCCTGTAGTTGAAGAATTTGGCGTTTATCTTGCTCCTAAAATACTGAACATTCCAATGATTACACGTAATAAGAGAGGTGATGTGAAAATTCAGGTTAATGATGAGAATATGATAATCTATTATACCTTGGATGGCTCTCTACCAGATAAACAAGCTAATAAATACAATGGATTATTTGCCATAAACGGGAAAGTAGAAGTAAAAGCAGTAGCCTATGATGTTTCTTCCGATAGATATAGTGATATCTCTTCTGTATTGTTTGATGTGTCGAAAAAAGAATGGAAGGCATTAACGAAGTTGGATAATACGGAAAATCTATTTGACGGAGATGCGATGACTTATTCAATCAGTAAAGAAGTTGAACAGGAAAAAGATTTAATTATTGACTTAGGGAGAATTTATCCGATTACCGGATTTAAATATTTACCGCCACAAAAGGTATCAGCAGAAGGAATCATTTTTAAATATGATTTTTTCATTTCAAAAAATGGTAAAGATTGGTTCTCTGTAAGTAATGGTGAATTTTCAAATATTAAGAACAGCCCATTTTGGCAAACATTGAAGTTTGATAAGATGGATGGACGCTATGTGAAATTACGTGCCATAAAAGACACAGAAGATAATTATACTGCCGGATATGCTGAATTTGATATCATTACTAATTAAGGATGAGAGGAAATGAACTATTCAAGAAGAGATTTTATTAAGCATTTTTCAATATTGGCGGCTTCTCCATATCTTGTTTCATGTTCGTCAAAGGCTTTTTTGAGAGAGGATATCAAGGCATTCTGTATTGATTTTAACTGGGGGCCTGGTGGCCCCAATGCTTTTTCTAAATCGGGATTATGGGCTGATGCTAATCCGGAAGAACATATTAGATGGTATAGTGAATTGGGATGCAATGTTGTCCAAACTTTTGCTGTCTCTCATAATGGATGGGCATGGTACAGAAGTGGAGTTGCTCCCGAACAACCCGGATTGAAACATGACTTTCTTACGGATATGGTGAAATTGGGACATAAAAAGAGAATGAAGGTCTTTGGTTATTTCTGTCCGAGTGCAAATACGTATTGGGGATTGAAATACCCTGAAGAAAGTTATGGGATACCTGCAGATTATCATATTCCTTATACAAATAAGTATCTTGATTATCTCTCTGCCTCGATTGAAGATGCTTTGATTAAGACCGGAATGGATGGGTTTATGGTCGATTGGCTTTGGAATCCTCGTAAAAATGAATGGATAGAATGTGAGCAAGAAATGTACGTTGAATTAATGGAGGAAAAATTTCCGGGAAAAGAACAAGTATCGCAGAAGCAGACGGATGAATTCAGAAGGAGAGCGTTAAACCGTTGTTGGAAGCGTATCTATGAAACGGTACAGCGGGTTAATCCTGATTGTCTTGTGTGGCTTTCATGTAATAGTATATATGATAAAGATCTGATTGGCTCTCCTGTTTTTAAAGAAATAGATTGGCTGATGAATGAAGCGGGAGATTTGGAATCTGTTAAGTCGGTTGAGCCTATAATTGGAGATAAGACTCGTTTGATGACTTGTCTGGCCAATTGGAATAATCAAGATCCTGTAAAAGTAGCGCCTGAAGCGATTGCGGAGGGTATCGGACTTTATGGATTTGCAGCTCCGACAGTGGGGGATTTATTACCTTCTGTTCAATCTTTTTTGTCACAACCGATTAGTTCTTTTAGAGGGAATGATAAAATAATTGCTACATTCGCTCGTGTATATAACGGATTATCATTAGACTATATCAGTAAGTGAAACTCCCCAGTGTTAACCAATCAATAGGATATAATGAGAAGTATTAAACGAAAAATTGTTTCTATTATAAGAATAGTAGCTATCGGCTGTATTTTCTTTTCCGTTTCAACTAAGGCCATCGCGCAAAAACTGACATTAAGAACTCAGACAACGGAACTGAATATTAATGAACAAGGATATTATTCTTCTATCCGGGTTGAAGGCATCGAAATTCTACAAAAAGGAACTTATCCGGTAATAACAGCCTGTTTTGAAAACAAACTGATTGAACCGTCGCAGGTTGAAATAAAGAAAAATCAGCTTTATATTAAAATGAAAGACGGAGATCTGGTTGTTTTGCAATACAAAGAAAGCCCAATATCCATAACATTTGAAGTTGTTAATGTTTCCTCCAAATATGAAGCTCTACTATATGGTCCGATCATTTTAAATATCAATGACCTGGTAGGTGATGTTATCGGTGTGGTGCAAGGTAATGGTGTGGCCTTTGGCATGCAGAGCCTGAATATAAAAACCAACGCCGGTATTCCGCAGGAGTATGCTGAGCAGGTCTTTGAGAAGTATGGCTATACGGGTAAAGAGGCGGTGTTATCTGTACGAACTACTCCGGTGGCTCAATTAGCTGCTTCAGACATAGGAGATGGAGCTGTGCTTCAGTTTTCATGTAAACGAAGAAATCAGTTGGAGTATCGTGATATTCAGAATTTAAAAGATGTAATGGTGGTTCCTTTGAAAGATCAGGATGCTGTTATAAAAGGTTCTAAAATCGCTTTTTTCGGTTCTAAGGCGGAGGATGCACTGAATAGCATTAGTGCTTTAGAATTGGAGCATGGTCTGCCTCACCCTATGTTCAACGGGGAATGGGGTAAAACATCTCGCGCGTCCATGTCTTCCTACCTGATCTCTGATTTCGAAGAAAAAGATTTTGATTTTATCTTGAAAAAAGCACAGATTGCTGACTTTAAATACATCTATCATTCCGAACCTTTTCTTGACTGGGGACATTTTAACTGGGATCCGAAATTAGCATCGGAAGGAGATGAATCAGTGAGGAAAATGGTTGAAAAGGCAAAATCTCAGGGTATTTCGGTTGGAATACATACACTTTCCAACTTCCTGACAACAAATGATGCTTATGTAACTCCAGTTCCATCTAAACATTTACTGAAACAAGGTATTCTGGAATTGATTTCTGATTTAGATAAAGAACAAACCGATATTCAGATCCGGAAATCCGCCTTGTTTTCCCTCCCTATGACACTTAACGCCCTACAAATAAATGACGAACTGATTACTTACGGAACTGTTGAGGAAAAAGGAGACATAATGATGTTGAAAAATTGTAAAAGAGGAGCCTTTTCAACATCTGTTTCATCACATAAGAAAACGGACAAACTGTATAAATTGTGGGATTATCCCTATAAGAATTTGTTTCCGGATATTGAACTACAAGATAAGTTTGTTGATCGTTTGGTCGAGATTTTCAATAAAACAGGACTGGAACAGATTTCTTTTGATGGCTTGGAGGGGTGCGTTTATACCGGCCATGATGAATATGCGATGGCTCGCTTCGTTTCCCGTTTTTATGAAGGACTTCAGCATAACGTACTCAATGACGGCAGTAATCTGAATCATTATATGTGGCATATTCATACGCGTATGAACTGGGGGGAACCCTGGGGAGAGAGTATGCGAACCGGACAAGTGGAGAACAGAATCAAAAAT
This sequence comes from Massilibacteroides sp., assembly GCF_028705895.1. Classification (GTDB taxonomy): domain Bacteria; phylum Bacteroidota; class Bacteroidia; order Bacteroidales; family Tannerellaceae; genus Massilibacteroides. Next base: position 6,581 of record NZ_JAQWCQ010000050.1, read on the forward strand.
CAGGACTACTTTAAACGAAATCTGTTTCCGCGTATGTTAGGGTGGTTCCTCATTCGTTTAGCAGATAAAAAGTTTGAATGTACAACATTGGAAGATTTGGAATGGGCGCTTTCGGAATCAGCAGGTTTTGATGCGGGTTATGCTATGACAATTAATACAAAGACTCTGAAAAATCATGGACAGATTGACGAGCTGCTGACTTTGATCAAAAATTGGGACGAGTAAAGAGAGTCTCAGTCTTTTACTACAGAGCAAATGGAACGTTTAAAGGATCCTCAGACCGAATGGCATTTGGAAAAAGTTGATGATAAAAAGTTTGTTTTGTATCCTCTTTGTATCTCTAAAATCTATCGTTGTGATTTGGGAGAAATGCAACCCGGTCAGCCCGGTGGCGCCGACTGGTCGTGGGAGACTCCTTATGAAGGCCCTTTTGCGTTAAGGCTAAAGGTCGATGGAGAAGGTAGCATAGTGAACCCTTCTTTTGTTACAACAAAAGGAATCGTTAAGTTTCCCTGTAAGATAAATTCCGGAGAATACCTTTTGGTTGATAGAAACGGCAATGCGGCTGTTACAGATAAAAACTACACTTGTATAGCCAAAGTAGAATCTCAGGGAAACGCATTCCTGCTAAAAGGTATATCCAGTGTGGCTTTTTCTTGTGAAAAAGGATCAAATGATGATAGTCCTGAAGTGCATGTACGATTCATAACTCAAGGGAAAGGAGAAGTAATAGAGAAACATCAATAGTTCGGTTCTCGACAGATAACGTTCGGCCGCCTTTGTCCTTACTGAGGATAGATCATATTGAGCAAAATATTATATTTGTTGTTTAATGATCAATCTAATGCTGATACGTTATCTGTATAGAGTCTTTTTAATATTGAATTTGTGCATTTGGTTCATTGCTGACGTTGGTGCGCAATGGAATCGTTTTGTGACGAATTTTAAAAAAGAGTTTTATGATGGGGGAGCGCAAACATGGCAGGTCTTGTCATACGATGGTAATTATTTCTATTTTGCGAATAAGAAAGGATTGCTGGAGTATGACGGGAGTGATTGGAAACTTTTTCAGATTAATAATCAGACGGATATACGATCGGTACATATTTCTCAGAAACAAAATCGTATTTATGTAGGAGGTGAAAGTGAGTTTGGTTTTTTTGAACTGAATCAGAACGGTCAGTTAGTCTATACTGAACTATCGGAGGAGTTTATTAAAGAGCACGCCTTATCGGGAAGTTTTTGGGGTATCTATGAAGTGGATAATATTATTTATTATGTTTCTGACAGGTATATCGTAAAGCAGATAGAAGAAGAGTTTACCTTGATTCCTTCTCCGTTTAAGATAGATTGTTCTACGCTTGTTAATAATATTCTTTATCTGGGAACATACGATGGAATCAAACTTTTGGTAGGAAATACGCTGCTGCCTTTGCCCGAAGGAGATATATTAAAACAAAAAAACATACGAAGCATTACAAGATATGAAGATGGTTTGCTAATCGCTACGGCATTGGATGGACTTTTCCTGAAAAAAGAAAACAAAATCGAACGATTTATCACAGGGCATGAAGCGTTTATTCAGAAGAATGAGCTTTTTTCTCTGGCTGTTTCTAAAGACTATTTAGCGGTCGGGACGATTCACAAGGGTTTGCTATTATTGTCAAGAAAGGATTTCTCCGCCGAATATTATAATGAAGATAATGGTTTGCAGAATAATACGGTTCTGTCTCTTGGATTCGATAACAAACAAAATATCTGGTTGGGATTAGATAATGGTATTGATTATATAACGATTGATTCTCCATTGACGAATTTATATACTTATCCTAATTCGAAGGGGAGTGGCTATGTCTCGTTAATTGTAAAAGATAAAATTTACTTAGGGACTAACCGGGGATTATTTTATTCGGATTGGCCTGTTCGTTTTACGGAAAAAGCGGCCAATATGGAGTTCCTAACAGAATTGAGCGGGCAGGTCTGGGACTTGGCGGATTATAATGGTGATCTTTTTTGTATGCACGACAAGGGGGTATATATTGTAAAAGAAAACAAAATCGAATTGATCCCGGGTTTAAGAGGAGCAATTAGTTTTATTCCCCATGAAACCGATTTGAATAAGTGCTGGATCAGCACCTACGATAGTTTCTATCTGTTGGAAAAACAGGGTGGAAAATGGAACGTGATTCATCAGATTCCTGAAATAAGAGACTGGCCTAAGAATGTTGTTTTTGAATCTCCGGAAATTCTCTGGGTACGTAAACTGAATGAAGGTATAGAGCGTATTTCGTTGGATACAACTGATTACAGCGTGAAAGATACCCGGGTATATACTCCGAAAGATGGTTTTACCTCAACGACAAATCTGTATGTATATAATGTCAATAAGCGAGTTTATTTTGCATCGGATTCGGGTTTTTATGCTTATAATAAGGAGACAGATAAAATTATTAAAGCGACAGAATTGGACGCTGTTTTTTCTAAACGGACTACTGTGCTGGCTGATAGGGGAGATGTTTTATATGCTTTATCTCCCAATGGAATTCAGTGTTCGGTGATGAATGAGACTGGCGTTCTTTCGAATTCCAGGATGTTTTCCTTTTCGCGATCTAAAGTGGACTTTATTCGTTATTATGAACGGATTGATGTGGTTAACGACTCTTTGGTGATTATCCCCAACGAACATGGTTTTGCGTTGTTGAATACAAAAGGAGAGAGGCAGGCCACTATGGACGACTTGTTTATAAAGAATGTGTATGGTACTTACCCTAAGGATTCTTTACTCTTTCAGTCCAATCATTTGAATCTGACGACCTTCCCGAAGCTTGAATATACCCGTAATGCCATTCGGATTGAATATGGTACTCGTTCATTCGGACAAAATCAAACCGTTCGTTTTCGGTACAGACTTAATCCTGATCCGGTATGGTCTGATTATACGCAGGCTACAGTCAAAGAATATAATAATCTGAAAGAAGGAGATTATAGTTTTGAGGTAGAAGCGCACTACTCGGATGGAGGAGTCAATGCAACTAAGTTTTCTTTTACGATTCTTCCGCCCTGGTATCGTTCTATCTATGCCTGGATTGTTTATTTCTTGCTTTTTTTGCTTTGTGTGAGGTTGATTTACCTGTTTGAAGAACGTCGTATTACCCGTAGAAAGAAAAAAGAATTAGCAGAAAAAGAAAGAGAAATCTTTATTAAGGAGCAGGAGTTTCTGAAAGAAGACCTTCGTAAAGAACAAAAGATTGTAGAGCTTAAGAATGAAAATCTTGAACAGGAATTGAAACATAAGAGTCAGGAAATGGCAAACCTGATGATTAACTTATCGCGAAAAAATGAGATTCTTATAGATATAAAAAATGAGCTTTATAAGGTCTTGGGCGAAATGAGAGGAGAGGTGTTCGTAAAACCGAAACGGATGATTGTTTCATTAAATAATCAGATTGATTCGAATATACAGTCTGATGATATGTTAAAGCGCTTTGAAGAACAGTTTGATCTTGTTCACAATAAATTCATCAGCAAACTAAGAAAGAAACATCCTGACCTGAGCGTTGGAGAAATAAAAATGTGTACTTATTTAAAGATGAACCTTACATCGAAAGAAATTGCCCCCCTGTTAAATATGTCTGTTCGCGGGGTAGAAACATTACGCTATCGGTTACGTAAAAAAATAGGATTGGAAAGAGAAGATAATTTAATGGAGTATCTTAACACTTTGTCTTGATATTTGTAATCTACTGTATTACATCGGTATGTATTCTTTATGACGAATAGTTGACGTATTCTTTTTTTTCTCATAACGTATTTTGGAATTAGGAATTTAGTTCGATCCGGACATGAATACCGCTATGTTTGCACCGTATCAGAATGTAAATCTTAATTTAATTAATTATGAGAAATCTCTTTTCAGTAGTAATTGTACTATTATGCACAGCTTTCTCTATACATGCGCAAGATGTACAGATAAAGGGTGTAGTCAATTCTGGATCGGACAATTTTCCGTTACCTGGAGTAAACGTGGTAGTGAAAGGTACTACCAATGGAACAGTGACCGATATTGATGGTCAATTCACCTTATCCGCTCCGGATAAAAGTATTTTATCAATAACCTATATTGGATTTAAGCCGCAGGAAGTAATTGCTGATGCTTCTAAGACAATGACTATTGTTTTAGAGGAAGAAACTGAGTTGCTTGATGAAGTGGTAGTTGTAGGTTATGGTGTGCAGAAAAAAAGTGTTGTAACTGCAGCGATCGCTAAAGTTTCGTCAGAAGATCTGGCAGCTACGGCACCTGTTCGTATGGACAATGCGTTAAAAGGGTTGGCTGCCGGCGTTACTGTGACTTCTGCTTCCGGACAGCCGGGTGCAGCTGCTCAAATTCGTATTCGTGGTATCGGTACGATTAATAACTCGGATCCGTTGTATATCGTAGATGGCATGCCTATTGAAGGTGGTTTAGATTATCTGAATCCGAATGATATTGCTTCTATTGAAGTATTGAAAGATGCTGCTTCAGGGGCAGTTTACGGAGCTCGTGCTGCTAACGGGGTTGTGCTGGTGACAACCAAAACCGGTAAAGAAGGTAAAACGAAAGTTACATATGACTTTTCTTACGGCTGGCAACGTCCATGGAAAGAACGGGATGTATTGAATGCAACCGAATACGCGATCATGATGAATGAAGGAGCGATCAATTCCGGTCAGGCACCTAAATATAATGACCCCTATTCGTATGGAACAGGAACGAACTGGCAGAAGGAGACATTCTATTATGATGCTCCGGTTATGAATCACCAGGTGAGTGTAAGTGGAGCCGGTGAAAAAATCAATTATTTATTGTCAATGGGTTACTATACACAAGATGGTATAGTAGGGGGTAATTATGGTCGTTCAAATTATGACCGCTTGACGTTGCGTAGTAATACCAATTACACATTGTTTGATGAAACGAAGAACAGAAGCTGGTTGAACAGTCTGAAGATATCTTCAAATCTTTCTTACGCACGTATTAAAAGTACAGGTGTAGAAACCAATTCATCTTTCGGTTCTCCGTTAGGTAGTGCTCTCTCATTATCACCTATACTCGGAGTGTACGTAGAAGGACAAGCTGCTCAGGATCAACTTGATTTCTATTCACAATATGCAGACTTTACTCCGATGTATGATCCTAATAATGGTAAACTCTATACCATGGCGGGAGCAGACTATAACGAAATGGTTAATCCGCTGGCAAGTCTCTCTTTGCCCGGAGATAAGAACTGGAGCCATAAGTTTGTTGCTAACTTCTCAGCCGAATTGAATATCTGGGATAGTCTGAAGTTCAGAACTTCGTATGGCGTGGATCTCGCATTCTGGGGATACGATGGATATAGTAAACTGTATTACCTGACTGCTAATAATAAATCAACTCGTACAAATGCATATTCAAACAAACAAGACGGGTTGACATGGCAATTAGAAAATGTGTTGATGTATGACAAGATGATTGATAAACATTCGTTTTCTATACTTCTTGGTCAGTCAGCTAAACAGAATACCGGTTCTAACTTAGGAGGTAACCGTTTTGGTATTATCAATATTGATCGTCCTTATATTGATGCAAGTAACGGCTTGCAGGAAAATGGAGATATGGGTGTTTATGGGGGTCCTACGGATGAAGCTACATTGGCTTCCCTGTTTGCCCGTGCCAGTTATAACTATGATGAACGATATATGATACAGGCTACTGTACGTCGTGATGGTTCATCCCGTTTTGGCTCTAATAATCATTATGCCGTATTCCCCTCTTTTTCTTTAGGCTGGAATCTTACCAATGAAGAATTTATGGAGAAACGTCCGGAATGGCTGACTGCTACTAAGGTGCGCCTTTCATGGGGTAAGAACGGTAATGAAAATATCGGTAATTTCAGATATACCGTTTTAACAGCTACAGGTAATAATGCCATCTTCGGTTCGGGAGAGAATCTTACCAATGGTGTAAAAGCCGGAGGTTTGGCTAACCCTGATTTGAAATGGGAAGAGTCAGAACAGTTGGACTTCGGACTTGATTTCGGTTTCTTTAATAATGCACTTACCTTTTCTGCCGACTATTATAAGAAGACGACTAACGGTATGTTGATGGAAATGAATATTCCATCCTACGTTGGTGAATCTAAACCAATTGGTAATGTTGGTAAGATGGAAAATAGCGGTCTTGAGTTTGAGGCAGCATACAAATTCCGCGTAAGTGACTGGAGCTTCCGCTTGGGAGGTAACCTGACTTATCTGAAGAATAAATTAATTGAATACGGAAATGACTCAGGTTGGGCAAACTTAGACTCTTTCCAAGGTATCGGTTCTATTACTCGTGCACAGAACGGAAAACCGTTCCCTTATTTTTATGGCTATAAGACAGATGGTGTTTTCCAGAATCTGGCTGAAGTAAATGCGTATAAAAATGAAGCCGGTGAGTTAATTCAACCGGATGCTGTTCCCGGAGATGTTCGTTTTGTTGATATAAGCGGAGATGGCAAGATCACGGATGATGATCGTACTGATATTGGTAAAGGTATGCCGGACTTTACGTTTGGTTTGAACTTTAATGCGGCCTGGAGAAGTTTTGATTTGAGTATGATGTGGCAGGGAACAGCTGGAAATGATGTGTTTGATGCAACCCGTCGTACGGATATTGCGTCCAGCAATCTCCCTTCATGGATGCTTAATCGCTGGACAGGAGAAGGAACTTCAAATAAATATCCCCGGTTTGCTTTAGGAGACAATACCAACTGGCAATCTTCTGATCTTTATGTGTATGACGGTAGTTATCTACGTTTGAAGAATATCCAGTTAGGCTATACATTACCACGCAATCTGTTGAATAAAGTGTTTGTTTCTTCACTGCGTCTTTACGTAGCTGCAGAGAATCTGTTAACTTTCACGAAATATCATGGATTCGATCCTGAAATATCTTCAGGAGGTACATCATTAGGTATTGATCGTGGTGTTTATCCTCAGGCAAAGACTTTTACTGTTGGAGCAAACTTAACATTCTAATTATTCAATTAAAGCATTATGAAAAGATATAAATATATTTTTGCGGGTTTGATAACATCCGTTTTTTTAACTACAGGATGTTCTGATTCATTCTTAGAAGTAGAATCTAAGACGCAAGAGACAGTTGATACATACTTCACAACGGATGAACATATACAAGAGGCAGTTGTCGCTGCTTATGATCCTCTTCATTGGCCGGATTGGGCAATGAGTCAGTATAATCCGGTTCAGATCATGAGTGATATCATGGCAGATGATATTTGGGTTGGTGGTGCTGATAAAAACGATAACCAATACTGGCACTTAATGATGAACTATGAGGCATTGCCGACCAATACAATGACAGGGCTTTGGACAGTTGCCTATTCAGGGGTAAAACGTAGTAACGATGTGTTGACCTACATTGGTTGGGCTGGTGAAAATCTGACAGAAGAAAATGCAACTTATTATGAAGCACAAGTACGTGTTTTACGTGTATTCTATTATAACTGGCTTTGGAAATTCTGGGGAAATATTCCTTATTACGAACAAAACCTGACTGCGCCTTATATTGCAGAGCAATTCAGTGCAGATGAGGTCTATAATAAAATGATCGTTGATCTGGAAGGAGCTATTGCTCTTGATGTGCTTCCGATGAAGGCAAGTAGTGAGAATTATGGCCGCGTAACTAAGGCTATGGCCTATATGCTTTATGCTGAAATTGTAATGTATCAGAACGATGAAAGTCGTTATGCAAAAGCGCTTCAGTATATGCAAGAGATCATAAATAGTGCTCAATATGCATTAGTAGATGACTATGCTGCTATTTTCAAAGAATCAGGAGAATGGAGCAGCGAGTCTATTTTTGAAGTAAACTACAAAGATGATAATGCGGCTCGTTCATGGAATAGCCCTCTCGTGGCAGGAGGTACTGTACTTCCTCGCCTGATCAGCCCGAGTGGATGGGCAGACGGAACAGATGGACATGATAATGGTTGGGGTTTCTGTCCTGTCAGAACAGAAACTTATGAACGTTATTCTAATAATGATATTCGTCGTGGCGCAACTTGCTGGGATGCTGTGTCTGTAGGAAGTTATAATCCGCGTTATCAGGATACGGGTCTGTTCTTAGAAAAATATGTAGCAAAGACAGGCGATAACAAAGATCAGATAGCTGATGCTGACTTGAATTATAATAATAACCTTCGTGTTTATCGTTTCTCTGAAACATTACTTAATGCGGCCGAGTTGATCGTCCGTGGTGCAGGCTCGGGTGATGCAAAAGAATATCTGAATCGTGTACATAAACGTGCCGGCCTGACGGTTGAAGTTGCAGCTACACTTGATAATATAATTGAAGAACGTCACTTGGAATTTGCGGGAGAAGGCAAACGGTATTGGGATTTGATCCGTACCGGCAAAGCAGCAAGTGTACTTGTTCCGGATAGCTATGGTTATCGGACTAACGCATGGAGCGAAAGTAAAAAATACTTGCCGATTCCACAGAGTGAAATCGATGCGGCTCAGGGTACATTAACTCAAAACAATTATTAATTAAAAAAGAAAAAGGATCATGAAAAAAATAGATAGCTATATCAGAAGTATATTGCTGATGGCAACAATCATATTTGGTATGACAGCCTGTTCGCCTGATGACTTTACATCTCCTAACGAAGCGGGAATTCCTTTGGCTTCCAGTTACGAAGAAGCGATTCAGGTTGTAGTTGATCAGGAGACGAACTGGGTGACTTTCTCTTTTAACGGACAAGGAGTGATGCCTGTCTGGATTATTGATGGCAAGAGTTATTCTTCTGTGTTCGAAATGAAGAAGTACTATCGTAAAGCAGGTGATTACAGCATAGAGGTAAAGATTGCGAATGCAAATGGGATGAGTGACGGAGCAATCACTAAAACATTTCAGATCACTAAAACAATTATGAATGGTTTCGGTGGATTTGTCTATGACTCTGAATTCAACCTATGGAAAGGGGCAACAATAGATGCCCCTGTATTCTGGTATGCTCCGGGATGGTCGCAGATTGCAGATCCAGCTTATAAACTGGATGGTGCTACTTATTCTGTTAGTTTGCCTGAAGCAACTACGGATACCTGGCAAGGACAGATGAAATTAGGGACAAATATTTCGACAAATGCCGCTGCACATTATGACTTCTCTGTTATTCTTACAGCAACAAAAGACCATCCGCATGTCATGGTGAAATTAGTTGATGTTACTGATGATAATATATTCTATTTCGCAGAGACAACTAAGCTGACAGCTAATGAACCTGTCTGCTTCTGGAAAAGTGATATGGAGGGACTTGATATTGCTAATTTAATGCTTGTATTAGATTTTGGAGGTAATGCAGAAGGTACGGATGTGACCATTGAAAATATCGTTCTTAAGGATCATGCAAATGATGATGGTACAGTTATTCCTGATGCTCCTCAAGTCCAGGATCCTAATTGGAGTGATGTAAATAGTGATGATAACCTTTGGAAAGGTGTTGCATTCACGAATATATTTTATTATGCTCCGGGATGGTCTCAGTTGCCAGATCCTGTATTAAAAATTGAAGGAACGCAATATTCTACGAATTTCCCAAGTGCAACAACAGATCAATGGCAAAATCAGGTGACATTTATAACAGACGAACTGGCGACATCTGCATCGGAAAATTATGATTTTAAAGTAACTTTGAATGCATCCAATGAGATAAAAGGTGTAACCGTTAAGTTTGCGCAAGAAGATAATGATGATGTTTTCTTATTCTTGGAACGAATAGATTTACTTGCAGGTGAGGATGTTGAAGTTAAAGTTATCAATGCTGAAGGGGTGGATATCACGAAAGCTAAAATTGTGTTTGACTTTGGAGGTAATCCGGAGAATACAGATTTGGTTATTAAAGATATTATTCTGCAGAAGCATAAAGATTAATGTGAATAGGAGGGGACTAAAAGACGACCTTTTAGTCCTCTCTTTTACTAATTTATTAAAAAATGAAATTATTAAGTATGTTTTCTCAATTCATTCTGATGTTTGCCTTTATTGGTTGTGGAGGGGGAGATGATGATCCTACCGTAATTAATAAAGTGACTTGTGCCCCGAAAGAGGTAAATGCTGACTATGCCGGTTCAACAACTACGATCGACGTTGTCGCTCAGGGTGAATGGGCAGTCTATAGTGACAACGAATGGATAAGCTATACGCCTAAAAGTTCGATTGAAACGACTGGAAAGGTAACGCTTAACATTGCTTCTAATCCCAAAACCGATTCACGTGAAGGCTTAGTTATTGTTAAATCAGGTAGTAGCCGTGATACCGTTAAGGTAAGCCAGACCGGAAAACCGGAAACGCCTGTTGATCCGAGTATAACAGTCCCCGAAGGATATAAATTAGTCTGGAATGATGAATTTAATGAAGGTTCGAAACCGGATACAGATAAGAACTGGTATTACGAAACCGGTGGTGGAGGATGGGGAAATAATGAATTACAACATTATGTAGCCGGTTCTCAAGATTCAGAACAATTAGCAAAAGTAGAAGACGGAGTTCTCACAATTACCGCAAAAAAAATAAACGGTACGGTTTATTCTATCCGTATGAATACCAGAGAAAGCTGGAAATATGGTTATTTTGAGGCACGACTAAAGCTTCCTACCGGTAAAGGTACCTGGCCCGCATTCTGGATGATGCCTAAAAACTTTGCCAACTGGCCGGCAGATGGAGAGATAGACATCATGGAAGAAGTCGGCTATAATCCCAATTACGTATCGTCAGCTATTCATACTACAGCTTACAACCATAAAATAGGAACGCAGAAAACAAAAGATATACTTCTTCCAACAGCGCAGACTGAATTTCATGTGTATGCGTTGGAATGGACAGAAGATTATATACGTACGTATGTTGACGGTAAAGAATTATTTTATTTCCCGAATGATAAGAAAGGGAATAAAGATACCTGGCCTTTTAACGCCGCATTTTATTTAAAACTAAATTTAGCTTGGGGAGGTGATTGGGGAGGAGCCCAAGGAGTAGATGAGTCTATACTTCCTGCTACTTATCAGATAGATTACGTACGCGTATTTCAGAAGAAATAAAACAAAAAGAATATACATATGAAAACAGTAAAAATCTTATCTGCTTGTTTATTCCTTGTCTTTTGGACTTCCTGTACGCAGGAATCGAAAACAAAAGGAGATCCGACAATAGAGCAGAAAGTAGAGGCGCTTTTATCTCAGATGACTTTAGAAGAAAAGGTCGGTCAGATGAATCAAATCAGTCCTTCTTCCGATTTGACAGAAGTCGCCGAATTGATAAAGAAGGGAGAGGTAGGCTCTGTTCTGAATCTGGTGGATCCTAAAGCAATTAACGCCCTTCAGCAAGTAGCGATGGAAGAGACAAGACTGAAGATTCCGTTGATTGTTGGGCGTGATGTGATTCACGGTTTTAAAACAATATTCCCGATTCCTTTAGGTCAGGCTGCCTCTTTTAATCCTGAATTAGTGGAAGAGGGAGCCCATATTGCTGCTATTGAAGCTTCATCACAAGGCGTACACTGGACGTTTGCTCCAATGATAGATATTGCACGCGATGCGCGTTGGGGACGTATTGCTGAAAGTCTGGGTGAAGATACCTATCTGACCTCTACATTAGGTGCAGCTATGGTCAGAGGTTTTCAGGGAAAAGATTTAAGTGATCCGACTTCAATTGCTGCTTGCCCGAAGCACTTCGTAGGATATGGTGCCGCAGAGAGTGGAAAGGACTATAATTCGACCTTTATCCCTGAACGTACTTTGCGTAATGTGTATCTTCCATCCTTTAAAGCAGCGGTAGATGCAGGAGCAGCAACGTTTATGACTTCTTTTAATGATAACGACGGAGTACCCTCAACGGGAAATCAGTTTATCCTTAAAGAAGTTCTCCGTAAAGAATGGAACTTTAATGGTTTTGTTGTGTCCGACTGGGCTTCTGTTACCGAAATGATTGCACACGGTTTTGCTAAAGATGGCAAAGAGGCAGCAATGAAAGCAATCAATGCCGGAGTGGATATGGAAATGGTTAGTTATTCTTATGTAACCTATGTCAAAGAGTTATTGGACGAAAAGAAAATAACGATGCAGACTATTGATAATGCGGTTCGGAATATCCTGCGGATTAAAATGCGTTTGGGATTATTCGAGAATCCGTATGTTGATGTAGATGCACCGTCTGTTCTCTATACAGCAGAACATCTTCAGAAAGCAAAAGAAGCTGCAATCGAATCAGCTATTCTTCTTAAAAACGACAATGGAACTTTACCGCTTAATGAGACGATCCGTACAATTGCTGTAGTTGGTCCGTTGGCAGATGCGCCACACGACCAACTCGGCACATGGATCTTTGATGGGGATAAGAATTATACGCAGACTCCATTGAAAGCATTGCAAAAGGAATATGGAGATAAAGTCCGTATTCTCTATGCTCCGGGACTTGCTTATAGTCGGGATGTAAAAACAGATGGCATTGCTGCTGCCGTACAGGCTGCACGTAATGCGGATGTTGTGTTGGCCTTTGTGGGGGAAGAATCTATTTTATCAGGAGAAGCACACTCATTAGCCGATTTGAATTTACAAGGAGCACAGAGTGAGCTAATTGCTGCTGTTGCTAAAACGGGAAAACCGGTTGTAACAATTGTGATGGCTGGTCGCCCGTTGACAATTGGTCGCGATGCTGATGTGTCTCAGGCCGTTTTGTTTAATTTCCATCCGGGAACTATGGGTGGTCCTGCAATTGCTGATCTTTTATTCGGTAAGGCTGTGCCCAGTGGCAAACTCCCTGTTACTTTTCCGAAAATGGTTGGTCAGTTGCCTATATACTATAGTCATAACAACACAGGAAGACCTTATCAAGGAAATGAAACAATGTTAGCTGACATCCCATTAGAAGCCGGACAAACATCTTTAGGCAATACTTCTTTCCATTTAGATGCCGGCGCTTATCCGCTTTATCCCTTTGGATATGGCCTTTCCTATACAACGTTTAGCTATGCTAATCTGAATCTATCATCAGATAAACTAAAGGCAACAGATACACTGACTGTTTCTGCAGATATAACAAATACCGGAAAATACGATGGAACAGAGATTGTACAGTTATATGTTCAAGACTGTTTCGGATCAGTAACCCGTCCGGTAAAAGAGTTAAAAGACTTTACCCGTATTTTCTTGAAATCGGGTGAAACAAAAACAGTTACATTTACGCTTCCCATCCAAAAACTTGCATATTATAATATAGATATGGATTATGTCGTTGAGGCAGGAGATTTTAATTTATGGGTATCTCAAGACAGTCAAAAAGGATTAAAAGCCTCTTTTGTTGTGGAATAAAAGCAGACTGTCAAAATGAAATCCCCAATGTCTGGAATAGAAGATGTTGGGGATTTTTATGTGTTAACGCTGTTTTTTCTGTTCCTTTGTGAAAAGGAAATAATTTACAACATATGATATCGAAAGACAAGAAAGGAACAAAAGCGAAATCCTTAAGTTTACAGGTGTAGATGCACTTGTCGTGGAGAGCAAGGTTATTATTGTTTGGTATATTAATCGCCCTGAAGGAAACGATTGTTTTCGTCAGGGCGATTTTCTTTTTATTTGCCTTTCTTATCGGTAGTTCTTTTTCTCCAAGGTTTGTCGCCGTTGCGATCGTGTGAATCAAAGCGATCGTTTTTGCGGAAATTGTCTCGTTTGTTGTTGCTTGCTCTGAAGCCTCCGCGATCTCTATTTCCAAAACCGCTACTGCGTCCTTTCTTTTCTTGAGCAAACTCTACAGAAATACGACGTCCGTCCACTTCAAAACCATTCATGGCACTCATGACACGTTTTGCTTCGTTTTCTTCTACTTCAAAAAAAGAGAAACTGTCGCGAAGATCAATCTTGCCGACTCTAACACGTCCGGGAACGCACTTGTTAATAAGCTCTATCAGTTGATTCGGATAAAGTCCGTCAGATTTTCCGAAATTAAGGAAGAAACGGGCGTATCCTTCCTCCGAAGCAGAACTGCGTCTTCCGTTTCCTTTGCCTCTGGAACCACGATCCTCATTACGACTACTTCTTTCATCTACAATCTGCAGGTCGTCTGCATCCTTATAATACTCAATCATACGATTGAATTCAAGAGAGATAACACGTTTAAGAATATCTTCTTTCTCCAGCCATTCCAATTTACGGAAGATAGCCGGCATTAAGGATTCAATTTCTTCTTCGTTAACTTTAACTTTCTCAATCTTGTCAACTAAGTTGAAAAGCTGTTTTTCGCAGATCGCTTTTCCGTTAGGCATCTCACCCTTCTCGAAAGTCTTGTTGATGATACGTTCGATCTCCCTGATTTTACCTTTCTCCTTTACGTGACAGATAGAGATTGAGATACCTGTTTTACCGGCACGACCGGTACGCCCACTACGGTGCGTATAAGACTCAACATCATCCGGCAAACCGTAATTGATCACATGAGTCAGATCTTCTACATCCAATCCACGTGCGGCAACATCGGTTGCTACAAGTAGCTGCAGATTCTTGATGCGGAATTTTTGCATTACATAATCACGTTGAGCCTGACTAAGTTCTCCGTGCAATGAATCTGCGCTATAACCATCCTGAATTAGCTTGTCGGCAATCTCCTGCGTCTCCTTACGTGTGCGACAGAAGATAATTCCGTAAATATTCGGATAGTAGTCCGCGATACGTTTCAGCGCAAGGTATTTATCCTTTGCCTGTACCATATAATAGATATGGCGGATATTCTTATTCCCTTCATTCTTTTTCCCGATAACAATCTCTTTCGGGTTTTTCATGTATTTACGGGTAATCGAGGCGATTCCCTGAGGCATCGTAGCCGAGAATAAAAGCATATTACGCGTTTCGGGTACTTCAGCCAGAATGGCATTGATACTCTCGGTGAATCCCATATTCAGCATTTCGTCTGCTTCATCAAGGATTACATTGCCTATTGCTTCCAGATTAACTGTTTTGCGGTTCATCAGGTCTAACAATCTGCCTGGCGTAGCCACAACAATATGAACGCCTTTCTTTAGCATCCTGATTTGGCTGTCAATGCTTGAACCGCCATAAACAGGAAGAACCTTCAGGTTGTCAATATATTTTGAATATTCGGTTAGGTCGTCAGCTATCTGCAGACAAAGTTCACGTGTAGGACATAATACCAATGCCTGAGGTTGATATTTAGAAACGTCTATTTTCTGTAATATTGGTAGTCCAAATGCGGCAGTTTTGCCTGTTCCGGTTTGTGCTAATGCGATTACGTCGTTGTCTTCTCCCAGTAAGAAAGGAATCACTTCTTCCTGTACCGGCATGGGCGATTCGTAGCCCATTTCCTGGATTGCTTTTAATATTGGTAAAGCAACCCCTAATTCTTCAAATGTTTTCAAAGTGCGAAGTTATATATGTATATATGAAATTAAGTGTGCAAAGTTACGTAATTAATTCGGATTCATATCAATAAAGCAGAATTTCTTTTAGTTTGGCCCTATCCTTATCTGTTATCTTCAATCCCTCTGAAAGATATTTTTGTATTGATCCATAGTCTTTTCTGATCTTACTTAATCCGACATCAAGATAAGTCTCATTGGCAGTCAGTAAAAGAGCTATTGTCTCTTGTGCATCTACTTCAAGATCTTTAACGCTATCCTCGAATCTACTTAAATCTAAATAGTTCTTTGTTTCCATGTAATCCTGCATAACCGTTGTCTCCGGCACGTCTAACGTCAAAAGAAGAATAGCCGCTAAGAAACCTGACCGGTCTTTTCCCAAAGTACAGTTAAATAAAACAGGATAATTCTCTTCATTTGATAATGCCTTAAGAGCCTTGCTAAACTCTTCACTGTTTTTTTCAACAAACTGAATATAAAGATCCTGCATAAAGATGATGCCATCCCCCTTACGTAACTTCCCTTCTTTTATTTTTGTCAGGATAGTATCCATACCTGCCGTATTGATCGGATAATTCAGCACGGTTGCCTTATTATACTTAATGGGTGAAATCTCTATTTCATGTTTTGTGCGTAGATCAATGATTGTTTTTATACCCAGATTATTAAGACGAAGAGTGTCCCATTCGCTTAGCAGAGTTGGTTCTCCGGATCTGTAGAGTTTACCCCAGCGGGTTGTTTTCTTTTCTTTAGTTAGATACCCGCCCAGATCACGTAAGTTCTGAACCTTTTCCATACTGATGGCTCGTGAGCTAACCTCTCTTTCATATTTATCATTAAATGATAAACAAAAATATTTGCGGGTAATATTGTCATTTGTTACATACGTTACCCTCCCCTCGAAGATATCAGTTGTAACAGCGGGACTGTTTTTGGAGAAATGGCCGGGATTATCTGAAACATATAGCTTCAATGTTCCTTCTATCTGAGGAAAAGTTTCCCATTTAATGATGTAGTTTCCAATATCATTGCGCAGACATACCACACGAATGTCGGGATCGTTTGAGTTGCATCCTGAAATAATTGATATAAGAATAAATAATGGGAAAAGTCTATTTAACATTGATCAATCTTCTATATGTAGCTAAATCAAAGATAATAAAAATATAGTCATAGACTATGAGCCTTAATGAATTTTAAGATAGCGTCTTATGTTCTCCTGCAAATTCTCCGGAGATATAATTATCATAACTTTTGCATGCTTCTGATGCTAACTGAATACCGCATTCTATAACTTTGCTCCATACTGTTTTGTCCGCCGTTTTCAGATCGTCATAACGCACATCGTATTTTAATAATCCGTAAAGAATGCCTGCATTGAAATTATCTCCAGCTCCGATTGTGCTAACCGGATGAATCGGAGGAACAGCGTATTGTTCGTGTAATGTTCCTGTGAATAAGTTTATATCCCCACTGCCATGAGTTGTAATAAAGCGGTTACAATAGAACTGGATATGATCTTTATAAATACTTTCAACATCTGTTTTTCCGAAAAGGTTATGCAGATCTTCATCTGAACCTCTCACAATATCTGCATATTCAAGATTCTCTAATACCGTTGGCATTAGTCGGATGGCTTCGTGAGCATGCGCTTTCCGAAAGTTTATATCATAATAAATGATCGCTTTTCTTTCTTGCGCATATTGTAAAAGTTCTAAAATGCGTTCCCGTAATACGGGATTAAGAGCGTAGTAAGAGCTGAGGATAAATATATCATCTTCATTTATTCTTGGTAAAGCGACTTCCAGACGTTGCTTGGGGTAATCTTTATAGAATAGGTAGCTTGCATCATTGTTATCGTCCAAGAAAGCTAAGGATACAGGGCTTTTCCCATCGGGGAAACGATCGATGAAATCGGTTGATATATTGTTTTCCGTCATGAAATCATGGATCATATCTCCTACCCGGTCGTTTCCAATCTCGCTAATGAACGTTACCGGAACGCCTAATCGCCCAAGAGAGACTAACCCGTTAAAGACTGAACCTCCGGGAACAGCTTTATGCGGCTTACCATTCTTGAAGATAATATCTAAGATGGTTTCTCCAACACCGATTATCTTTCTCATCTATTCTTATTCATTACAATGTTCACGGCTTTTTGTACCCAGATAGCCTCCGTGATGGCGTTTAGCATAATCTTTATAATCAAAGTTTATTTTTTTCATCGTACTTACTACCAGTAAGTCCCCGATAACTGTCATTACGGTAGTAGAGGTAGTCGGGGTGAGACCAAGCGGACAAACTTCTTTGGGAGCTCCCGTAAGCAGACAAACATCCGCTTTTTGAGCTAATTCACTTTCGGGGTTACTGGTGATGACAATAAACTTCATGTTCGGAGTCAACCCCAATGTTAATTCGATAAGCTCAATCAATTCCCTTGTTTTTCCTGAATTCGAAATCAATAACATGATGTCGTTTTTTCTGACAATCCCCAAATCTCCGTGTTGAGCTTCACTGGGGTGAAGAAAAAAAGCCGGCGTACCGGTAGAACTAAATGTCGTTGCGATATTCATTGCAATTTGTCCGGCTTTGCCCATTCCGCTTGTAATCAGGTTTCCTCCGAGAGAATGTACTTGTTGGATTATCAAATCCACAGCCTTCTCATAGTCTGAACTAAGTGGAATATTTAAAACAGCATCCGCTTCCTTTCTCAGGATAAGCTCAAGATCTTTATTCATTATTTTTTGTCTAATTTTTAGTAAGTACAGATTGTAAGTACTGTACAAAAATATTTAAATAAATCAGATTCGATACAGAGTAGAGTCATATTTCGTAAGCGTCAGCGCTATCTTCCTGCTAAAAGCCCTATTATCCCGCAAGCTATCAGTGTTAGTCCAAGTAGTCCGTAGAAGATTCTCGCACCACTTCGTCCGAACCATTTTATAAACATTTTTGCTCCGTGTGTGCTGAAATACCAGTCGGAATTACGTATTGCGGCAATTAAAGAGAACGCTCCTAAGGACAGGAATAAAAAGAAAATAAATTTTTCTGAAGCACTCATAGTCTCTATTTTATTTCGACCGTACGCGTCCCGTTTGCCTCTTCCTTGATAAATACGGAGACTATATCACCCGGTAGAAGATCTTTTATTTTTTCAGGCCATTCGATGAAACAAAGCGCTCCGCAATAAAAATAATCGGAAGTTCCTATTTCTTCAGCCTCACTTTGTTTATTGATGCGATAGAAATCAAAATGATAGATCAATTCACCTGTTTTTTCGCTCCTGTATTCATTGATAATTGCAAAAGTCGGACTGTTGATAACATCTTCTACGCCCAACTCTTCACAGATTGCTTTAATAAATGTCGTTTTTCCGGCTCCCATCTCACCATAAAAGGCAAAAACCGTGCGGTCGTCCATCTGCGATATAAATTCTTTTGCAGCGTCCCGGATTGTGTCTAAACTATTAATTTTTATAGAACTCATAGGAGAAAAGTGTTTAATAATCATTTTATTTAGGCATCATTGTGATGAATGGAATCATCATTTCCTCCATCGATATGCCGCCATGCTGGAATGTGTTTTTATAATAAGATACGTAATAGTTATAATTGTTCGGATAGGCAAAGAATGACTCGTTCAGCGCAAAGATATACTTGCTGCTGAGGTTGGGAGAGGGGAGTTCTACTTCTTCCGGATTCCGGATTTCGAATACCTCCTTCGGATTGTAGTTCAAATTCTTTCCTACTTTATATCGTAGGTTTGTATTGGTGTTTTTGTCGCCAATTACTTTTAAAGGATCAGTTACCCGGATTGTTCCATGATCTGTGGTCAGTATCACCTTATATCCTTTGTCTGCTATACGACGGAACAATTCCAGCGTTGTAGAATGCTGGAACCATGAGCGTGTCAAGCTTCTATACGCTGCTTCGCTTTGAGCAAGTTCGCGGATCATCTTCATCTCCGTGCGCGCATGCGAAAGCATATCCACAAAGTTCAGTACCACAACATTCAGTTGATTATGGCTGAGAGAAGAAATGTTTGCCAACAGTTTTTCACCATTAGCGGAATCATTTATCTTATTGTATGAGAACGTGTATTTCTTTCTGAAACGTTCGATTTGTGTTTGAATCAACGGCGATTCGTTCAGGTTCTTTCCTTCTTCGCTTTCTTCATCCACCCAAAGATCAGGAAACATTTTCTCTATCTGAAGAGGCATTAATCCCGAAAAAATAGCGTTTCTGGCATACTGAGTTGCTGTTGGAAGTATGCTGTAATACAAACTTTCATCAAAGGTGAAATACGTAGAAAGCAGGTCTTTTACAACTCTCCATTGGTCGAGGCGGAAATTGTCAATCAGAATAAAAAATACCTTCTCGTCTTCATCCAATAAAGGGAACACCTTCTTTTTGAACAGATCCGGACTCATCAACGGCCGTTTCTCAGGGTTCTGTATCCAATCAACATAATTCTTTTTGATGAATTTACCGAACGCATTATTGGCTTCCCTTTTCTGCATATTCAACATTTCAGACATCTGCGTCTGGCTACTCTCTAATTCCAGTTCCCAGTACACAATTTTCTTATACAGTTCCTGCCATTCATCCGCATCAAGCGAATCATTAATCTGCATACCGATACGTCCGAACTCCTGCTGATAACCAACAGTCGTTGTCTCAGTGATAATAACCTGTTTGTGCACGTTCTTCTTTATAGACAACAAAAGCTGATGAGGATTAACCGGTTTAATCAGGTAGTCGGCAATCTTATTCCCTATAGCCTGATTCATAATGCTCTCTTCCTCGCTCTTTGTTACCATTACCACCGGCACATTGGGGTTGATTTCCTTAATCTGAGCAAGAGTTTCCAGTCCGGTAAGCCCCGGCATATTTTCATCAAGAAAAATAATATCAAAAGTCTCCTCCTTACAGCAATCGATTGCATCCTTACCACTGATAACCGGTACGATTTCATACCCTTTATCCTGTAAAAAGAGAATATGCGGTTTGAGAAGATCTATTTCATCATCTGCCCAAAGTATTCTGTCCTTTTTTGTTGCCATGTCTCTTTGCTGTTAGTTATATGAATACAAACACAAAAATAGTCTATTTAGTACAAACTACATGAAGTTAATGTTAAATCGTTTTATTTTGAAACTTGTTAAAATAAGCATCTATTTCCGGTCTTAACTCAACTCCAACCCTTTCAAAACAATCTAACAATTGATTGAAAGCACCTTCACCTCCCAGAAAATCCCAAAATTCTTCCGCCACTTTAACTCTGCATTCAAGTCCAACATGCCAGCCATTGTCCATCTGGAATAAGGTTTAGGAGCATATGGATTATAAGGTATAGCTATATAGGTATTGACTGCAGCTTGTGGATTATTTGCAAGGACACAGGCTGCCCATTCAAGCAGCGTCCTCTTAAATTCTTTGAATCCTCCTTTATTTGGTTTTGCTGTTTTTATGTCAAAGAAGTGTAAACTTCCATCATGCGCAGTAAGGGCAATATCTATTTTTGTCGGTTTCACCGTGCGCATTTCGCATTTTTGACAGACTCTTCTAAGGATTTCTATCTCATTAGCCTTGGAGGGAGCGATGTGAGCTGCTGTGAGATTATCCATTATCTTCTGAATCTCAAACAATGCCTGTTCGCTGATCTGGCTTCCTGCTGAAACTTGAGAATGAGCTTCTTTAAAGTTTGTTTTAGCCAAAGTCACAGCAACGGGTTCGAAGATGCTTGTCCCGAAGTTTGTATTTAAAGAATGAATGAAAGAGAATAAAGCCAATCTATCTTTTCCTAACAATCTTGTATGAAACGGCATAGTGACCGGCTCGGGATTGTAGTTTGAAAATTTATGTCTGAGAGCCGTTTTGAGCGTATCTTCAATTTCAAATATTTGTTGTTTTGTTAATGACATATATTTGATGATTAATTAAATGGTGTAATTTTTTCTCAAATGAAAAATTATTTCTGCATAAGCTCCCCGGTCTTTTTCTACGCGATTAAGGACAGGTCTTTTGTATTGATTAACAATCTTCATTCCGGCAAGTTCTGCAATGCGGGGATAAAGTCCGTACTTGTCATTTGCGACGAGAAAGATATTGTAATCGTCTTTCATAAAACGCTTGCAATTGTTCAATACCGCTGCAATGCCTTGTACATAGCTTTCTTTTGCCTCATTTCCCTGACCTTTATA
>NZ_JAQWCQ010000095.1 GCF_028705895.1 Massilibacteroides sp.
TTCCGCCAACAGGGGTATTTCGTTTTTAATATCTCCATAGAAAGACATTCGTGTTTTCAAAGCAAAACTCATTTTGATATGGAAGAGAAAGGGGATTTGCACAAAGTTTTGTACTTTTGCCTCGTTATATACAAAACAATAATAGAATGAACCTATTAGAACTTAGTGAACAGGAGATAATCAGACGCGGTAGCTTGGAGCAACTCCGCCAGTTAGGCATAGATCCCTACCCCGCTGCAGAGTACAAAACCAATGCATACTCAACTGAGATAAAGGCCTCGTTTAAAGACGAAGATGAGCCTCGCTCTGTTTGCATCGCCGGGCGTATCATGACGCGACGCATCATGGGTAAAGCCTCTTTTTTAGAGCTTCAGGATGCAGAAGGAAGAATCCAGGTGTATATCACCCGCGATGATATTTGTCCGGGAGAAGACAAAGAACTCTATAATACTGTATTTAAGAAGTTAACGGATATAGGTGATTTTATCGGTATCAAAGGATTTGTATTCCGTACCCAGATGGGTGAAATCTCTGTTCATGCGCAGGAATTAACGGTATTAGCTAAATCAATCAAGCCACTACCTGTCGTAAAAGTTAAAGACGGTGTAACTTATGATGGGTTTAGTGATGAAGAAATGCGTTATCGCCAACGCTATGTTGATTTGGTTGTAAATGAAGGCGTAAAAGACATCTTCATTAAACGTACAAAAATATTTAACTCCATGCGTGAATTCTTCAACAGCCGGGGTTATCTGGAGGTAGATACTCCTGTGCTACAGAGCATTCCGGGTGGAGCGGCAGCCCGT
The DNA here is from genome assembly GCF_028705895.1 of Massilibacteroides sp. GTDB lineage: Bacteria > Bacteroidota > Bacteroidia > Bacteroidales > Tannerellaceae > Massilibacteroides. The sequence goes on from NZ_JAQWCQ010000095.1 coordinate 807, forward strand.
CCGTTCATCACACATCATAATGCGTTAGATATTCCTTTATATCTGCGTATCGCGAATGAGTTGTACCTGAAACGCCTTATTGTAGGTGGATTTGAGGGAGTATACGAATTCAGTCGTAATTTCCGTAATGAAGGTATGGATAGAACGCACAATCCGGAGTTTACTGCCATGGAAATCTATGTTGCCTACAAGGATTACAACTGGATGATGGAGTTCACGGAACAGATGATAGAAAAAATCTGCCTGGATGTTCTCGGCACGACTAAAGTAATGATCGGCGGTAAAGAAATTGATTTTAAAGCGCCGTACAAACGCGTTACGATGATCGATGCGATTAAAGAACATACGGGGGTCGATATTGCCGGCATGAGTGAAAACCAGCTTCGCGATGTATGCAAACAATTAGGAGTTGAACAAGACGAAACAATGGGTAAGGGTAAACTCATCGATGAAATCTTCGGAGAAAAATGTGAAGGTAATTATATACAGCCGACTTTCATTACGGATTATCCGATTGAAATGTCACCGTTAACGAAGAAGCACCGTAATAATCCTGAACTGACCGAACGTTTTGAATTGATGGTGAACGGCAAAGAATTGGCTAACGCCTATTCGGAATTGAATGATCCGATCGATCAACGCGAGCGTTTTGAAGACCAGTTAAAACTGAGTGAAAAGGGGGATGACGAAGCGATGTTTATAGACAACGATTTCTTGCGTGCTTTGGAATACGGTATGCCTCCTACAAGTGGTATGGGCATTGGTATGGATCGTTTGGTAATGTTCCTGACGGGTCAGGAAAGCATCCAGGAAGTGTTATTCTTCCCACAGATGCGCCCGGAAAAGACGGTCAAAAAAGATTCTGCAGAAAAATACGTAGCAATAGGGATTGATGCAGAATGGGTTCCGGCACTCCAGAAAGCAGGGTATATCACGGTTGAATTATTCAAGGATGTGAACCCGAATAAACTAAGACAGGAAGTTTGCGAATTGAATAAAAAACATAAGTTGGGATTACAGAATCCGGCGATTGAGATTGTGGAAGCATGGATTGCTAACGCAGCAAAATAAAAGTAACGAGATGAATTTTCCCGGTAAAATTGCGATTATGGGAGGTGGTAGCTGGGCTACCGCCTTGGCTAAAATCGTGTTAGAAAATCAGGATTCCATTAATTGGTACATGCGAAGGACTGAGCAGATTGAAGATTTCAAGCGTATGAAACATAATCCTTCTTATCTGTCCAGTATTTATTTTGACATAAATAAGATTCGTTTTTTTTCAGATATAAATGAGATAATACGTGAATCCGACACATTAATTTTTGCAACTCCATCTCCTTTTTTGAAACAACATTTAGAAAAGGTATCTATTTCGCTAAAAGACAAGTTTATCGTATCAGCAATAAAGGGTATTGTTCCTGACGAAAATATGTTAATTGCTGATTATTTTACGCAATATTACGAAGTGCCGGAAAATAGCATTGCCATTATCGGAGGGCCTTGTCACGCGGAAGAAATATCTTTTGAACGTTTGTCTTATTTGACTCTTGCTTGTCGGGATATTGAAAAAGCGAGGATATTATCCGAGATATTCAAAAATTCGTACCTCAAAAGTTCCTGTTGTGAGGATGTGGAGGGGATAGAGTATGCCTCTGTTCTGAAAAATGTCTATTCGATAGTAGCCGGAATTTGCCACGGCATGAAATACGGAGACAATTTTCAGGCTGTTTTCATATGCAATGCAATAGAAGAAATGCGTAATTTTGTACATGCGGTACATGGACTTGCAAGAGATATTACCGATTCAGCCTATTTAGGAGATCTATTGGTTACCGCTTATTCCAGATTCAGCAGGAATCGTACTTTCGGAACAATGATCGGCAAAGGTTATTCTGTCAGAACAGCTCAACTTGAAATGGAAATGATTGCTGAAGGATATTACGGCACAAAATGTATTCATGAGATCAATGAAAAGTATCAGGTAAATATGCCGATTTTAGATGCTTTATACCAAATTCTCTATGAACGTAAATCTCCTGTTGCGGTAATCAAACAATTGAGCGATACCTTTAAATAAATCAGACATTAAAAAAATATGAAGAACATTAGTTTAAACATTGAAAAAGCTCTTGGTAAAATAACCAAAGAGCAAGTATATGCGCAGGAAGCTAAGGCTAACGCTGCAAATGTAAAGTTACATCAGGGTACTGGTGAGGGAAATGATTTCCTTGGCTGGTTGAATCTTCCTTCTTCAATTACGGAAGCTGAATTGGCTGATATAGAGAATACTGCTGCAAAATTACGTTCTAAATGTGAAGTAATTGTAGCTATTGGTATCGGTGGTAGCTATTTGGGAACTAAGGCCGTTGTTGAAGCACTTAATAGCAGTTTTGATTGGCTGCAAAATGAGCGTAAGAATCCGGTATTGGTATATGCCGGACATAATATAGGTGAAGATTATTTGTATGAACTGACTGAACTTTTGAAGGGTAAAGAGTTCGGACTAATCAATATTTCCAAATCGGGAACAACTACGGAACCGGCTTTGGCTTTTCGTATTCTGAAGAAACAATTGGAGGATGCTGTAGGTAAGGCTGAAGCGAAAGAACGCATTGTGGCCATTACGGACGAAAAGAAAGGGGCTCTTCGCACATTAGCGAATCAGGAAGGATATAAGACATTCATTATTCCGGATAATGTGGGCGGACGTTTCTCTGTTCTTACTCCGGTTGGGTTGCTTCCTATCGCTGTAGCGGGAATCAGCATCCGCGAATTAGTCAAGGGTGCAGTGGCTATGGAAAAGACAACAGCAGATACTGTTCCTTTTGCCGAAAACATGGCTACTATCTACGCTGCTGTTCGCAACGAATTATATAAAAGCGGGAAGAAAATAGAAATCTTAGCCAACTTCCATCCGAAATTGCATTATATAGCAGAATGGTGGAAACAACTTTACGGAGAAAGTGAAGGTAAGGACAACAAGGGTATTTTCCCGGCGTCAGTAGATTTGACGACTGATCTTCATTCTATGGGACAATGGATTCAGGAAGGTGAACGTACTATTTTTGAAACGGTAATCTCTGTTGAGAATGCAGACAGAACGGTTCTTGTTCCTTCTGACGAAGCAGATTTGGACGGTCTGAACTTCCTTGCCGGCAAACGGGTAGATGAAGTAAACAAAATGGCCGAACTGGGAACTCAATTGGCTCACGTGGACGGTGGCGTACCTAATATTAAGATTACATTACCTCAGGTAAATGCTTATTATATAGGACAATTATTCTATTTCTTTGAAAAGGCTTGCGGTATCAGTGGTTATATGTTGGACGTAAATCCATTCAACCAACCGGGAGTAGAGGCTTACAAGAAAAATATGTTTGCGTTATTGAACAAACCCGGATACGAAAAAGAAAGTGCAGCGATTAAATCTCGTTTGTAATTTCTAAATAATACAGATATTATCATAGAGACGACAGTTCTGTTGTCTCTATGATTGTATATAGGAGAATGGTTATTTCTGATTTTGCTTTGTTGACAGCGCCTCGTACATCATATTATAAGTTGGAACTTCAAGATTCAATCTTTTTGCTTCTCGAACAACATATCCTGTGAGATTTTCCAACTCAGTATTCTTTCCTTGTTTAAAATCATGGTGCATGGATGTTATTGATCCGGGAGGCATCATTTTTTGTGTTTCCAGCGTCGTATCAATAATATCATCCTCCAATTGGATTCCTTTAGCAGATGCTAAGTTTTTAAGTTCTACGCAAAGAGATTTAAACGCTTCATAATTCGTTTTTATCACCTCGTCTATCGGTCTGTCGTAATAAGAAGTAATCGTTGCTGCAGTGGATATCATAAAGAATTTCTTCCAGATCCGCTTTGTTATGTCTGTAGGATTAAAAGCATTTATGCCTGCATCGACTAATAATTGAAGCAATTCTTCCTGTCGTTCTTGTCCGACCTTTTCGCTACCGAAAAACAAATGTTCCTTAGCGGAATACTTACTGACTACACCTGGCCCTACAAGGCGTGCGCCAATATAAACACAGCCCTGCCAGATTTCAGAAGAGGGTAATATTGCTTCTATCTGTTCCGTTATATCTGCCCCATTCAGGAAAGGTACCACAACCGTATTCTCTCCGATAACAGGAGTCAGACAACGAAGATTTTCTTCCAGATCATAACTTTTCGTACAGCAGAGTAGAAAATCGACTGTTCCTATTTCTTCCGGTCGGTCGGTTATTATATCAGGGTAAGCAACAAGTGTCTCTCCGGGCGTCTTGATTTGTAAACTATCTTCCTTAATAACACGCATGTTCTCCCCACGAGAAATAAAACACACTTCTACATCAGAAGAATTCCGGTATTTATGCGCTAACAGGCCACCATAATAGCCACCTACTGCGCCTATTCCTGAGATTGCAATTCTTATCATAACTATTTTACAACAAATTCAAGTCCTTTAAGAAATTAGGGATACTCCGCTCGAAATCAACACCAAAACGAATATCTGTTTTTGCTTCAAATGTACGTTTAATGCTTTCAGTTGTATAGCGAACAGCTATTCCTGCTGAATCAGACAGACTGAAACCGTTTAACAAACCACTCAGCAACGCACTTCCAAAAACATCTCCTGTTCCATGATAATATCCCGGGATACGCGGTGCTAAGATATAATCAACGACTCCGGTTGTCCTATCATAGGTCGCAGCACCCAGCTCTTTTTCATCAAAGAAGACTCCGGTAAGAACTATTTTATTCACGTTAAGTTGTTCTGAAAGTTTTTTAAGCAAACCTTCTACAAAAGCCTTCGAATAGGGACCTTCTTTATATGTTTCGCCTAAAAGGAATGCTGCCTCCGTTATATTGGGAACTAAAATATCCGCCTTCCGACAAAGATTTGCCATACCAGCAGCGAAATCCGGAGTGAATATTTTATACATTTCACCGTTATCTGCCATGACCGGATCAACGAGTATAAGATTATCGTCTGTCTTGAATTTATCGAAAAACTCACCCACCAAATCTAACTGTTCAAAAGATCCCAGGAAACCACTGTAAATTGCATCAAAATGCAGACCTAAAGAATACCAATGTTCTGTAAAAGGACGAATATCATCCGTTAAATCACGATAGGTAAACCCACTGATTCCTCCGGTATGAGTTGACAACACAGCCGTAGGTAAAGCAGCTGCTTCAATACCAGCAGCTGAGAGTATAGGGAGGGCTACCGTTAATGAGCATTTACCGAAACCGGAAATGTCATGTATCGCAGCAACCCGTTTTTGTCTTGTTATTTTCTTCATTTTATTTTTTTATTGATACACAAAAGTAATAATCCCATACTATATATAACAAAAGAGGCGGACTAAAGTATTGTCCGCCTCTCATTTTATTATTTCAGAAAGTGTATTATAATAATAATCCCGCAGCGACTTCTTCTGCAACGGCCTCTCCTTTAAGATGAGCAACAATAGCCAAGGCAAAGTCGAATACCAGACCTGGTCCTTTTCCTGTTATAACGTTACCATCTGCCACAACGGCTTCGTCAGTAATTGTTGCACCTATTAATTTAGGTTCGAAACTTGGATAACATGTAGCCTTTCTGTTTTTCAGCAAACCTAATCCTCCGAAAACAAGAGGCGCAGCACATATAGCAGCTATTGCTTTTTCTTTTCTATACTGTTCTAATAATAACTCTTTAAGCGGTTCAAACGCATTAAGATTGTTACTTCCGGGCATCCCTCCCGGCAAAATCAATACATCTGCTTCCGAAAAATCCGCTTCTGTAAATAAAACATCGGCAACCACGTCAACACCGTGAGCACCGCTCACTTGTTTGGCTCCTGTTATAGAAACCGTAACGGCTTCAATACCTCCGCGACGCAACACGTCCACTGTTCCTATGGCTTCTGTCTCTTCAAAGCCTGTTGCGAGAAATACGAATGCTTTTTTCATAC
>NZ_JAQWCQ010000051.1 GCF_028705895.1 Massilibacteroides sp.
CATTTGTTAAGGTTTAGGTTATCATTTTCTATTCGTGGTGCGAAAATAAGAAAAAGAAATATTTATTCACATAATATATTAAAAAAAGGGAATACTACAATTCCGTTTCTTATATTTGTTATGAAAACAATAAATCCTATTAATATGAAATCTGCATTGACTATTTATTTGATAATTCTACTATGTAGTCTTTCTTTTTCAAGTGTTGCTCAGGAAACAGAATATCAACGCCCACCTCATGAAATAGAGGAAGTTGCTTTGGCCAAACTATCGCCTATTACTCGCATCAGTGATAAAGGACAATGGGCTTTGTTTCTGGAACGTTCGCCTTATCGTTCATTAGCAAAACTGGCACAACCGGAATTGAAGATTGCAGGAACGCGAATAAACCCAAAAACATTCAACGAAAGCCGGGGAGCTGAATATACCGGAGTATCATTGATGAACATCCGGACTCAGGAAGAAAAGAAGGTTACGGGATTACCCGAAGAGGCGGTTGTCATCACCTCTTCTTTTTCCCCTTCTGAAAGTAAGGTTCTATTATGGGTAGAAGAAGAGGACGGGGTTTATCTCTACAGTTTTAATGTAAACGATCCGGTTGCAATCAGAGTAACCGATCGGAAAATAAATGCTACAACGGGAGCTACAATCCTATGGATAAATGATAATGATTTTCTAACATTAGTCATTCCTTCTTCTATTGGTGATGTCCCTGCAACTCCTAAAGTTCCTTCCGGACCGATCATTCAAGAGAATAAAGGAAAAGCAACCCCTGTACGTACGTATCAGGACTTATTGAAGAATCCGTATGATGAAGATTTATTTGATTATTATTTTACCTCACAACTTGTACGTATTTCAGACAATGTTATAACAGAGATAGGTAATCCGGCTATTTATGGAGGTATAATTTCCTTGTCTCCCGATAAATCTCTTTTATTAATTTCAACGACGGAACGTCCTTATTCATATCAGGTTCCGATGTACAATTTTCCAAGACGGACTTATATTGCTGATTTGAACGGGAAAATAGTAAAAGAACTTGCCAAAACGCCGATCTTGACGTTACCTTCAGGCTATGACGTTACATCTCCTTATCCTCGTTCATACGGCTGGCGTGCTGACAAACCGGCAACAATTTATTGGGTGGAAGCTCAGGATAAAGGGAATCCACGTGAAAACAAAGTAGAATATATGGATATTGTGTACCAATGGGCTTATCCGTTTACGGGAGAAAAAGAAGAAGTAACGAAAACAGAAAAACGGTTTCGTTCTATCCTCTGGCATGATGATTCATTCGCCTTGTTGTATGAATATACGCGGGCTGCTAACCGCACAAAAACCTGGCTGATCAAACCGGCATCCGGAAAAACACCTCAATTGTTATTCGACCTCTCTGTTGATGATCGTTACAATCAACCGGGCAATCCTCATATGGTAAAAAATGAAGCTGGGAAATACATCGTTTATACAAATAAGGCGAAGGATGAGTTGTTGATGCTTTCTCCGGGGGCTTCTCCTGAGGGTGATATGCCTTATATTAGTCGTTTCTCATTAAAGAATAAAAAGAACACGATTCTGTGGCGTTCGCAAGCACCGTATTATGAATCCGTTGTGGAGATTATCGATCCTGTAAAGCTACAAGTAATCACGTCTCGGCAATCGGTTACAGAACCGGCCAACTTCTTCTTCCGGGATCTGAAACGAAAGAAATCAACTCAGTTGACGCATTTTCTTAATCCATATCCCTCTATGGCTAATGTAACGAAGGAGAAGATATTCTATAAACGAGCAGATGGTGTCGATCTCACAGCTACGGTTTATTTACCTGCCGGGTATGACAAAGAAAAAGATGGCCGGCTACCTGTCTTGATGTGGGCATATCCTCGCGAGTTCAGATCGGCTTCAGACGCGACTCAGATCAGAGGTTCGCAATATACCTTTACAAATATAGGCTATGGTTCACCCGTCTTTTGGGTACTCCGTGGTTATTGTGTAATGGAAAGTGTGGAAATGCCGATTGTAGGAACATCGCAAGATACTGAGCCCAATGACAATTTCATCGAACAACTCACGATGAATGCGGAAGCTGCTGTAAAGGTGATTACCGACATGGGAGTAGGCGATCCTGATCGTATTGCAGTCGGCGGACATTCATACGGTGCATTCATGACTGCGAATCTTTTAGCGCATACCAAACTATTCAAAGCAGGTATAGCAAGAAGCGGGGCATATAACCGTACATTAACCCCATTTGGTTTTCAAAACGAGACTCGTACGTATTGGGAAGCTCCGGATGTATATAATACGATGTCTCCATTCATGCACGCAGATAAATTAAATGGAGCCTTATTACTTATTCACGGAGAGATGGACAATAACAGCGGCACATTTCCAATTCAGTCAGAACGCTATTATCAGGCTTTAAAAGGGCATGGGGCAACCACACGTTACGTCATTTTACCCTACGAAAGTCACGGTTACGCTGCAAAAGAGAACATATTACATCTTTTATACGAAACCGATGCCTGGTTAGAAGAATATGTCAAAAATGCGAAGTAATAAAAAAGGGGCTCTCGCCCCTTTTTTTATTTTATCATATCATTTGTTGTACTGCGTCCAATCCACATTCCGCATATCGCCACTCTTTGCCAATTCCTGATGGAAGGCAAAACAGCAGTTCAGATTTTGTGGAGTATGGCCTTTAATTCCCATCTCAAGATATTCTGTCAACAGGGCTTTATAATCCGGATGTACACAATTTTCTATTATACAACGAGCACGTTGTACCGGAGATTTACCTCTTAAGTCGGCCACTCCGTATTCTGTAATAATAACCTTAACAGAATGTTCGCTATGATCCATATGTGAGACCATAGGTACAAAAGCACTGATCTTTCCGTCCTTCGCGGTAGATGGAGTTGTAAAGATTGAGAGCATACCTGAGCGGGTAAAATCACCCGACCCACCGATACCATTCATCATACGCGTTCCGGAAACGTGTGTCGAATTTACATTTCCAAAGATATCAGCTTCCAGCGCTGTATTAATGGCGACCAAACCTAAACGGCGGGCAACCTCCGGATTGTTTGAGATCTCTTGCGGCCGAAGTAATATCTTATCTTTAAAGAAAGGCAAATCTGAATAGATCTCCTTCATTGCCTCCGGACTCACAGTCAGAGAACACCCGCTGGCAAATTTCACCCGCCCGCTTCTCATCAACGAAATCACAGCATCCTGAATTACTTCGGTGTAAACATTAAATGCAGGGATATCCGGATTTTCACCCATACAGCCCAACACAGCATTAGCAACGTTTCCTACCCCACTTTGTAAAGGAACGAATTCCTTCGGCAAACGTCCGCTTTTGATTTCCTCAACAAGGAAATTAGCCACATTCTGACCAATCGCCATAGTCGTATCGTCCAACGGTGAAAATGCCCCACCTTCATTTGGTAAATTTGTTTCAACTATTCCGACAATTTTCTTAGGATCTACCTTCACATAGGGCTTCCCGATTCTATCAGAAGGAGTATAAATAGGTATTTCACGACGATAGGGAGGATCAGCGGGTTCGTATATATCATGCATTCCGCGAATTTCTTTCGGATGAAACGCATTTAGTTCAATAATGATCTTATCTGCAAGACGACAAATTGTAGGAGCAATACCTACTCCGGAAGTCAGAATTATTTCTCCATCTTCAGTAACATCTGCAGCTTCAATAATCACAGTATTGATCTTACCCAGAAAACCATATCGTAAATCTTGAGCAAGTTCAGATAAGTGCATGTCAAAATACTGAGCATCATGCGCATTAAGCGCAGCCCTCATATCCTTATTGGATTGGTAAGGCGTACGGAATTTAATTGCATTTACACGAGATAATTCACCATCTATCTTATCTCCTGTCGAAGCACCCGTACATACTCCGATTTTAAAAGGATTACCCTTTTTGTGTTCTTCATCTGCTCTCTTAGCAATTGCTGCGGGAACCACTTTCGGACAACCGGCAGCAGTAAACCCGCTAAAACCGACTGTATCGTCATGGTTAATAAATGATGCAGCTTCTTCAGCGGTAATAAATTTTAAAGTCATGTTATTGTAGTTATGTTCTTGTGTTATAGTTAAAGATGATATTTATTCATATAGGCAAACATACATAAAAATAGTGATTTACTAAACAGCAAGACATAAATTCGTTTCACTTATATACAAATTATTATTTCACCAATGGGCGAAAGGATACTCATTATCTATTATCATATCTTTTCGGATATTAACCTTATAAGCACTTTCTGAACTAACGCCAACAATCCCTGTACCTCCATTCACATTCGTCGGGAACAGAATCGGTGGACTAAACACATCATCATAGTTGTCAGAATCATAAATATTTAAGGCTCGCAAATAATAATACTCTGCTTCAGTCAGACTAATCAAACGCACATTGACGTCCATATCCATCCGCTCAATCTTTATATCCCCGTCATAGAAATAATAGTAAGAATAAAGGGATAACGTTGTGATCATTGAATAAGTTCCGTTCAGACGTGTATCATCAAAAATTGTATAGAGATTTTCATTCTGTGTCATAAACAAGTCATCATTCTCGTTTATCGTACCTGGACGCCCTTCGGTCAACACGACATCTTCATGAATAATCAACGAAGCCGGTGACGTAATAACAAAAGACGTATCATTACCCGTTATCCTCGACACGCCATAAAATGTTTGATATCGATCCACCAAAATGCGATAAAAATCTTTACTCTCCGGAACATCGGTAAACGTTGTTTTTAAGCGTATGTGATCCATATTATTTTGTCCGTTTGTCCGGAATGTCATCGTATCTATTTTTTCTATTGCTACGGGTGCAGGAACGGTCAACTCAGCATACGCCTGGTATTTCCCATCTTCAGTTTCGACCTCCATGCGTACCGCATCTCCTGGCGAATAGAGAAGACGAGACACATATTGTTCCACATCCGCACCCCATTCATCTTTCATTTCTTCAACACGAATTGTCTCCTTCAATGTTCCGTTCAAATAGATTTTGATTACCCCGTCTCGAACAAAAGAAACATTGTTAACTCCCGTCAAATGAAGATAGATTGAGTTCTCGGCCTTATTTGAGTTTATCAACGCATTAACTATTAATTTCTGAGGGACATCGTTTGTTTTAAACGGAATTGTGTTCTCGCAGGAGAAGAACAAGAGCGAGAAAAGGATAGTAAACAGTAGATATATTGATTTTATAGTTTTCATTCTTTTAGAATTTATAGGTGTATGAAACAGATGGGATAAAAGGCAATATAGTCACCTTCTTCAAAACCGTTTTTGTTTTAGCAGGTGAGACACTTTCGTCATACTCAGTATCTTTATATAAGAATGTAGGATTCATCGCATTGTAAATATTATAAACGCTAAGACTCCAGGTTCCCATTCCATGCTTTGTTTTTTTGTGGAAATTTATTCCCACATTCAAGCGATGACTCGATGGCATCCGGTAATTATTCCGTTTCTGGATATATTCACTTTCAGAAATATCACGCCAATAAAAGGACGAATTATTTTCAGGGCGAATTATCACTGTTTTCTCTTCGGCCAACGTAGTAGTTCCTCCGGTATAAAACTCCCAGTATGCACCTACGTCTATTTTATCAGAAAATTTATGACTAAGGGTTAGATTTACATGATGGCGTCTGTCATATCTATAGGGAAACCATTCACCATTATTTATCCCGCCTTTGTCAAACTTACGTTCACTTTTAGCTAATGTATAGGCAATCCAGCCAGTCGTTTTCCCGATAGTTTTTTGCGCCATCAATTCCACCCCATAAGAGCGCCCTTTCCCCATCTCTACTTTCTGTTCCCAATTATGTGAATTACCCATAAATGAAGCACCATCCTTATACTCCAGTATATTATTCATATCCTTATAATATGCTTCAGCTGAGAATTCCCATCCTTTTATGCCGGTATAATACCCACCCACTGAATATTGATGGGCATGCATCGGCTTAATATCTTTAGTCGCCGGCACCCAAAGGTCGGTCGGCATCGTGATCGTATAACTCGACAACAAATGAATATACTGGCTCATCTGTGTGTAGGCTGTTTTAAAAGACCAATCATTATTTACCTGATATTTAGCAGAGAGTCGAGGTTGTAAAGAAGCGTAGGTTTTCCCTTGCACGTTGAATGCCGAAGCATGAAGCCCAAGATTAATACTAAGTTTATCATTCAACTTAATATTATCTTCTGCATAAACAGATAATTCATGAGCATGCAGGCGGGAATTCCCGACACTTTGATACGTGGTATCAACCACATCACCATCTTCATTATTATAAATCCGTGATGTTTCCACTTCAGGATTAAACTGGTGATATAAATAACCTGTTCCGAATTTTACCTGATGTGCGGGCGAAGGATGATAGTCGAAGTCAAAATTAGCTGCCAGGTCATTGATCCCGGATTTGTACTCTGAATCGTAGTTATTCTCCAGATTTTGCGGTGTATATTTGTCTTTCGTTATCGAATTCGCCAGAAACCGGTATCTTGTATAAGCCAATGTCGTATTACTGAATATTTTGGAATTAAGTTGATAGTTCCATCGTAAAGCAGAACTCAGATTCCCCCATTTCAAAACGGTTTTATCTTCTGAAATATAGGTATCACTATTATCCTTAAATTCCGAATCCATCTGGTCTCTTCCATTATAGAAACTCAAGAAGAGGCGACTTCTGTCATTGAAACGATGATTAATCTTGGCATTGAAGTCATAGAAGAAATAAGAAAAACTCTCGTCTTCCGGCATAAAAGGCTTTGCCAAAAGATCAAGATAAGAGCGTCTGCCTGAAATATTGAACGAAGTCTGGTCTTCTTTGATCGGACCTTCAAACTGAAATTTACTTGATACTAACCCAATACCAAGCATTCCATGATAGTTTTTCATATCTCCGTCATTTGTTCTCACATCGATTACCGAAGATAAACGACCTCCGAAGCGAGCAGGAAAACTACCTTTATAAAGACTGACTTTCTTTACAGCTTCCGGAGTGAATACGGAGAAAAAGCCGAACATATGATCAACGTTATAGAGCGGTACACCGTCTAAGAGAATCAAATTTTCATCCGGTCCGCCTCCACGAACGTGGATTCCGGACATTCCTTCTGTGCCACTCTGCACACCGGGTAACATCTGTACAGCCTTCATTACATCTGCCTCCCCGAAAAGAGCAGGTGTACTTTTTATAATTTCCAACGGCACATCAATCGCTCCCATTTGAACGGCATTGATACCTGTCTCAGACCGTTCACCGAGTACTACAACTTCATCAAGTTGCATCTGTGGCTCAAGCCGGATATTCAGTTCTCTATTCCTGTCCAACTGAATAGTCTTCTCTACAGTCTTGTAGCCAATATACGAGAACTTCAAGACGACCTCACCCGCTGCAAGAGTGAAGCTAAAAAAGCCATACGCATTCGTTGATGCTCCAGTCTGCACTTCAGGGCAAATAACATTCGCACCGATCAATGTCTCGCCCGACACATCATCAACAATATAGCCACTCAATGTAAACTTCTTCTGATCATTGCTCGTTTGCGCTTTCACAGAAGAAAAAACAACAAAAGACAACAACAAAAGGGGTAGGAATATCTTCTTCATCTACTGATTAAAATTATAGTTAGTTTCTTCTAAGACAGAAAAACAAAGAGAAACCCCTATTCATCCATAAAGAAAGTCCCAATATTTTTAAGACATTGGGACTTTCTTTAGCAACAAAGAAGATTTATAAATAACTGTTTTTTATCGGACTATTACTTTTTTCACTGTATTATCTCCAAATTGCACAATATAAATTCCTTTGGGAAGATTTACTGACGCTTTGGATACTGATGCTAATTGTTTTGCAATTTGTCCAGTAAGAGTAATTATACGAACAGTTTGTGGCGAAACTGTTTGGATATATAATTTACCCTCAGATGAAAAAAGTGTATGTGAACTTATTTCTATCTCTTCATTAGCTACGGCAGTACTATTATACCACGGTATGGATACAGTTCCACCAAATGGTGTTCCGGAAACACCTTCAGGCAATGGTGTAGTAAAATCATAACTATAGGTATCATTTCCAGCTGGAAGTTTTTCCCAAATTACAAACCCTTCGGAAAAGACTCCATTATCCGATGGCGTTACACGAATATCTTTTAGTTTTAACACCTCCACTTTGAGAGTAGCCTCCTGAGCGATTTGCTCACCGATCGCTAATTGTTGTCCTCCCGCATTTATTGTAATCAGCTTTTTGTATTTATTGAAATCAAAAGAAGACAATCCACAATTTGAGATATCCAACTCTTTTAAATCTGCAAATGAACTAAAATCATAAGACGGAAGCCGTTGACAACCGCTGACATTAAGAGATGTAAGTGGATTCGTATATGTACCCAAAGCATCGGTTCCTGAAATCTCTAACGTCGTAATGACAGGCGTTTTGCTCAAATCAAGAGCTGTGATTTGGTTTCCATAACATTCTAATTTAGTAAGATTACCACATCCTGTAAGATCAAGATCACGAACACTCCCTTTTGTGAAATTTAACAATTTCAACGCAGAACAACCTTCAACTTTTAAAGAAGTCAACTGTTTGTTGTTAGGTATGTGCAGATTGAATAATTTCTTTCTGTTTGATATATCCAAAGTCGTATATTGACTGCTGCTAGCCATAAACTCTTTTAAATTATAACAGTCTTGAATATTTATCGAAGTGATTTGATTTATACATAAATAAACGTACTCCAAGTTAGTACATCCCTTAAAGTCAACTTCAGTCAGGCTATTGTCTCCTAAATAAACACAGGACAAACCAGCACAACCAGACAAATCTAACTTACCACTAAGTCCTTTTTTCTTTGCTTCAATACGAGACAAACGATCTCCATTCCATTTTACATAAGTCGCTATGTCCAACACCCAATTAGCACCATCCACATCAAGAGCCGCGGGAGCGCCAGCCCACAGCATATCTATATTTCTCTTCCCTCCTGAGGGCTCTTCCATAAAGGTTTTCAGTTTAGATAAATCTTGGGAATTATACGTTTGGGCGGTTAATCTACCTCCTGAAACAAACAGTAAGATACTAAGGAATGCGTAAAAAATCTTTTTCATTTATATTTCTTTAAATTTGATATTAGTGATAAAAGCAAACCACCCAAATGTAAGGGTGAAACAAAAATACAATTTAAGATTTAATCCGGACAGACATTTTGTGATAAAAAGCACAAAAACAATGAATTCACATCATTTACCTTACTTATTTTTGAAAAAAGGCCAGTTTAGCAGATTCAACCGTATTTCTCGGGCTGTTTTCTTACGGAAAAGCAAGGAGCCAATCGTAATTCCGATGGAAAGTGTAAAGAGTAAAGAGATCGTGATTACAAAATACTGAGCCGTCTGAGATACCAAAGCTGGATCATGTACGGTTATATCGGATCCGGCCATCTTGATAAATCCTAACATGGTGTGGTAAGCATATAGTCCGGGAATCATTGTAATACAGGCAGGCATAGTAAATACGACAGGTGGTGTATCTACTTTACGGGCAAATGCAATACCGATAAAACCAATAAAGACAGTTCCGGCTAATGTAGCCAGAACCAAAGGAGCACCAGCTGCTTCCAGTAAAAGGTAACGAATACTATGTCCTAATCCTCCTAACAACGCAGCGACATAAAGCACCTGACGAGGAGTATTGAAAAGGATTCCCCAGCCCATCGCAATTAATCCTCCCATCAAAATATCGAATAATGTTGCTAATATCAATCCTTCAGGTAACATGCTCTTAAAATTTTTCTATTCCGAATAATATAATACTCATCGACATACCTGCTGCTATACAAAGTAATATGAACGCACCAAATACGCCGCGCGCAATAGCCGACGGGATATATCCTTCAATCAGGTCGATAATACAGTTTGTAAGCGGTACGCCAGGTACAAGATAGAGTACAGCTGTAGCCAAAGCACGGTCAGGCGCCAGACTTTCTCCCCAAAGAGGCTGAAAAACACCAATCACATTCAGTGCCGTAATCAAAGAGGTGACAAAAGCGGCTGCAGTAAACGAGATCATCAGATTATAATTATGCCGGACAATTTCTAATCTTACCAACATTCCCGCAATAGAAGCAACAAATGCAACTATTGCATCCCGCCAGTCACCACCGGCTACTATGCAAAGACAAGCACAAGAGATCCCAATCCCTACTAACAACACACTTTTAGGATACGCTCTTTTATTCTTAATCTGCATAAATAATGCAATCGTTTCATCTACCGATATTTTTTCGGTTTCCACCAACCAGGACAATTGACTGATTTCATTAATCGCGGTAAAGTTTACGCCATGTACCGGTGAACGTTTGTAGATAGTAACCGGCATTTCGGGATATTCATCATAGCAAGCTGTCACTAAAACCCCGGTATAAGAAATATTCATATGTATATTTACTCCCCAGGTATTCACTATCCGGTTCAAGTTTCGGCTGATACGTCCGCAATGCGCACCGCAAGCCAGCAAGAAGGTTCCGACATCAACAGCAAGTGTTGCAATATGATCGAGTTTCTTATATTCGAGAGATGTATAATCCATTTTTAATCCAAATCTTCATGCGAAGGTATTAATTTTTGCCTTTTAATATATATTTTTCCAAAAACGAAGGTCAGTTTAGCACAAAAACTTTCATTTGCGTACTTTTTTCTTTCTGAAAGCGTTTAATATTAAAGAAAGGTCTAATTTTGTGATATAATTTGATGTTGATATGACAAACAGGGAAAAGGTCGATAATCTTTTGGGATCTATTCGCGAGTTGGAACAACTTGTTTCAGAACTTCGTGACTCGGAAATTATTCCGGCATCTTTCTTCAGGCAATCTTTTGAGTTAACGCAATTGATTTCTCAAAAAGCGTATGGGATTGAACAAAAACGGCTTGAAGATCTGGAGATACAATTCAAAGAACAACGTTCTTGTATTGAAGAAATACGCGCCCGGGTGAAGGAAGAAGAACAGAAAGTAAGGGAACTCACAATCGCAAATAAGGAGAAGGAAAAAGAGCTGACAGTTCAAATCCCCCCGCTTCCGGAACCTACTCCTACCCCTCCAATTAAAGAAGAGGTAGTTATTGTTCCTGAGGAAAAGCCAAAAGTTTCTATAATCAAGCCGGAAGAGAAACATTCATTGTCATTGAAAGAAATTCTGGAAAAGAAGAATCTAACCGATTTCAGAAAGTCATTTAGTTTGAATGATCGCTTTTTCTTCAAAAAAGAACTCTTTGGCGGAAGCGACGAGAAAATGACAAAAGCGATTAATGATCTGAATGAATTACATTCATTAAAAGACTCTCTTGATTATATAAAGGTTGAATTAGGTTGGGACTTTGAGAATAAGATCGTGGCTGATTTCATCGCCCGTTTAGAAAAACGATTTATTTAACACGACAAAGATGGCTAAACTGACGGTAGTACCGACACCGGTCGGAAATTTAGAAGATATGACCTTACGGGCAATCCGTGTCTTGAAAGAAGCCGATTTAATATTGGCTGAAGACACGCGTACTACCGGTTTCTTACTTAAGCATTTTGAGATTCAGAACCGGATGCAGTCGCATCATAAATTCAACGAACATAAGTCGGTTGAACAGATTGCTCAACGCATAAAAGGAGGGGAAAACATTGCCCTCGTTTCTGATGCAGGCACACCGGCAATCTCTGATCCGGGCTTTATGCTTGTGCGTGAATGTGTGCGTATTGGGGTAGATGTAGAATGTCTACCTGGTGCCACCGCATTTGTTCCGGCTCTTGTTGTGTCGGGATTACCGAATGAGAAATTTTGTTTCGAGGGGTTTTTACCGCAAAAGAAAGGGCGACAAACGCGTCTGCAGGAATTAGCCACAGAATCAAGAACCATTATTTTCTATGAATCGCCTTTCCGCTTGGTAAAAACATTGACCCAGTTTAAAGAACATATGGGAGATGACAGAGTCGTTTCCGTTTCCCGTGAAATCTCAAAAATGCATGAAGAGACAATACGAGGAACGCTGGATGAAGTTATTACCCATTTCACTCTGAACGAACCGAAAGGTGAGATTGTTATTATATTATCAGGTTTAAAAAACAAAAAAGATAGAAAAACCGAAGTTTAATAAATAAAAAAGGACAAGAATGAAAAAGTTATTATTTGCTTTTATAGCAACCTTATCATTAGCATCTTGCGTACAGCAATCTAATGAATACAAAAAATTAAAGGCTGAGAACGATTCACTTAAGGTGGAAAGTGCGAAACAGTCAACCGAAATGAACGAGGTGATAACAATCCTCAATGAAGTGGAGGCCGACTTCCAATCTATTCGTGATGCTGAAAACTATTTGAATATACAGCAACAGCCGGGTGCTGAAATGAACAAAACAAATCAGCAACGGATCAAGGAAAATATTCAGTTAATCGCTGAAACTCTGAAGAAAAACAAGGAACAAATCTCTTTACTTGAAGAGAAAATAAAGAAAAGCGGCTTGGAATCAAGTTCTTTACGTAAAACGATTGCTCGCCTTTCTTCCGAAATTGATCAGAAAGCATCTATGATTGTTGTTCTTCAGGAAGATCTGGCAAAGAAAAATATCCGTATCCAGGAGTTGGACGAGCAGGTTCAGACATTGAGTGAGGATGTTGAGAATCTGGCAACAACAACAGCAGCCCAGAAAGAAAAATTACGTACACAAGATAAGTCTCTACATACAGCCTATTATTGTTTTGGTACGGCTAAAGAGTTGAAAGACCAGAACATTCTTTCCGGTGGCGGACTTTTCTCTAAATCAAAAGTATTACAGAGCGGATTCAACAGAGAGTATTTTATTGCTATAGATATTCGTGAAGTAAAAGAGATTCCATTATTTTCAGGCAAGGCAAAACTAAGATCAAATCACCCGGAAGGTTCATATGAATTTGCAAAAGATGCAGATGGAAATATTACCTTTAAGATTCTTGACGAAACTCAATTCTGGAGTTTAGGGAAATATTTAGTGATTGAAGTGGGATGATGAGATATAAAAATCTGTTTTTAGACCTCGACGATACGCTTTGGGATACGTATCACAACAATAAAGAATGCCTCGAAGAGATTTATACTGACTACCGATGGAATCAGTATTACGCCTCCTTCGAGGCTTTTTTTGCTATCTACCAGCCAAACAATGATAACCTATGGGCTCAATACCGGAATCATGAAATTGACAAACAAACGTTGATATTGGAACGGTTCGCTTTTGTATTGCGGCCAATGGGGATAGAAGATAAAGAAACAATCCTTGCTATTAATAAAGACTTTTTAGGAAGAACAGGACACAAGACACGCCTTGTGCCGGGTGCCATCGAACTGCTGGAGTATCTGCAAAAGAAGTACAAACTGTATATCTTATCCAACGGATTCCGGGAAGTACAGGATAATAAATTAAACAATTCCGGTCTGGCATCCTATATCCGGAAGATGATTCTTTCCGAAGACGCTGGAATCCAGAAACCTCATAAAGGAATTTTTGACTTTGCTTTAATAAACACGAACTCACGCCGCAGTGAGACGTTGATGGTAGGTGATAGTTGGGAGGCTGATATAATCGGTGCGTATCAATCCGCTATTGATCAACTTTGGTTTAATCCGGACAGCAAAAAAGCGAACGGATTTGAACCTACGTTCACAGTCCGTTCGCTTTCTGAAATCTGTTCTATCCTGTAAGGGTAAATCTTTTTAAAACTCGGAAGTAAAATGGAATTTGATTTCCGGGAAATCGTTCTGTGCCATAGTTAGTACGTAAGGCGAGTCTGCCAGATAAACATCTCTTCCTTCTTTATCTATAGCCATATATTGAGATTTCCGTTTCTTGAAATTCTCCATGACAGTTTTGTTATCACTTTCTATCCAACATGCTTTATATAAGCTAATGGGATCCCATTTGCATTGTGCGCCGTATTCATGAAGCAAACGATATTGGATTACCTCAAACTGAAGTTGTCCTACTGTTCCGATAATCTTTCGTCCGTTGTACTGATTTGTGAATAATTGTGCCACACCTTCGTCCATCAACTGCTCGATGCCTTTATTCAATTGTTTTGCTTTCATCGGATCGGCATTTTCGATATACTTGAACATTTCAGGTGAGAAGCTCGGCAGGCCTTTGAAATGCAATTCTTCACCCGAAGTCAGGGTGTCGCCAATCTTAAAGTTTCCCGTATCCGGCAGACCGATAATATCTCCGGCATAGGCTTCGTCCACAACTTCTTTCTTTTGCGCCATAAAGGCCGTAGGACTACTGAAGCGCATCATCTTACCAAAACGTACATGCTTATAGTTGGCATTCCGTTCAAAACGACCGGAACAGATTTTCACAAACGCAATACAACTTCTGTGGTTCGGGTCCATATTGGCGTGTATTTTAAAGATAAAACCGGAAAAATTATCTTCTTCGGGATCTACAACACGCTCCACTGCCTGAACAGGACGTGGCGAAGGCGCTACCTGTATGAAGCAATCCAACAATTCTTTCACCCCGAAATTATTCAACGCCGAACCAAAAAATACGGGGGCAATATCTCCTTCCAAGTATGTTTCCACATCAAATTCCGGATAAACACCTTCAATCAACTCAATATCTGCACGAAGTTTTTCGGCGAGTGTATCTCCTATATGTTTTTCCAGATCGGGGTGGGTTATATCATTAAATTCTATATTCTCAGTAACATATTGTTTGCTGGGGGTATAAAGATTCAGTTTCTTCTCAAAGATATTATATACTCCCTTAAAGCGTTGCCCCATATCTATCGGCCAACTAAGCGGGCGAACTTTAATCTTTAGTTCTTCCTCAATCTCATCAAGCAAGTCGAAAGGGTCTTTCCCGTCCCTGTCCATTTTGTTAACAAAAACGATAACCGGCGTTTTACGCATACGGCAAACTTCCATTAGTTTGCGTGTTTGCATCTCAACCCCCTTAGCAATATCGATCACGATAATAACACTATCAACAGCCGTAAGCGTACGGTAGGTATCTTCCGCGAAGTCCTGGTGTCCGGGTGTATCCAGAATATTTACTTTATGATCGGCATAATCAAATGCCATAACAGATGTAGCAACGGAGATACCACGCTGTTTCTCGATCTCCATCCAGTCGGACGTCGCTGTTTTTTTTATTTTATTTGATTTCACAGCCCCCGCTACGTGAATTGCTCCACCAAACAACAAAAGTTTTTCTGTTAACGTTGTTTTCCCTGCATCCGGGTGACTGATTATCGCAAAAGTTCTTCTTCTTTTGATCTCTTGTGAATTCTGACTCATCTTATTTCATTAAAAGGGGTAGCATCTTGTTCAAACTCGCTTCCCAGTGAGGGATAACGATCTTATAAGTGCTTTTTATCTTGGATTTATTTAATACACTATAATGAGGGCGGGCTGCCTTCGTAGGGTAATCTTTCGTTTCAATCGGAGAAACACGACAATCTATCCCGGCTAATTGAAGGATACGGATAGTAAAATCATACCAACTGCATACTCCTTCGTTAGAAAAATGATACAGCCCGGGAACAAATGTATCTGCATGTACAATCGCAAGCATTGCAGATGCCAGGTCGCCGGCATAAGTAGGTGTACCTATCTGATCATAAATAACAGACAACTGGTCTCTTTCTTTGCCGAGACGAAGCATTGTCTTTACAAAATTATTACCGAACTCGGAGTATAACCAGGAAGTGCGTATAATTACAGACTCAGGGCAAACCTGCATAAGGGCTTGCTCTCCGGCCAATTTTGTTTTTCCATATACGGAAATAGGACAAGTCGGGTCTGTTTCCTGATAAGGCTTATAGTTCGTTCCGTCAAAAACATAGTCCGTAGAGACATGGATTACCTTAATATGAAACAGAGCTGCCGCTTCACCAATGTTTTTTACAGCGTCACAATTAACCAAAGAGCAAAGCCTTTGATCATCTTCGGCTTTATCGACAGCAGTATATGCCGCACAATTCAAAACGTAAGTAAGTTCATTTTCTTTAAAATAGGCAAAGACAGCGTCTTTATCCGCCAGATCCAAAACGTCGATATCGGCATATAAAAAACAATAAGACGGGAAATCAACAGCTAATGACTTCAAGCAGCTTCCTAATTGACCATTCGCACCTGTTACTAATATTTTCTTCATATTAATCCTCCTCTTTGAGTTCTCCTTTCATATCTTGTCGATATTTTTCAGACAGAATAGCGAGGAAAGAACTAATTTGCTTAATTCCTTCCATCGTCTCCCGACTAATTTCCCGACCTTGCATACGCAGGAGTAAGAAACCGTAAATAGCCGTAAAACAGGTTTCCAATTCGGGAACTTCTTCAGACGAAGCTTTCGTTCTTAGTTCGACAATATAGGGTAATGTTTTATAATAGGCAGCAGCATAAACCATTTCTTTAGAATTCTTCAAAAGACGCAGATGAAGATCGGTCAATGCAATAATAATATTTTTGTTAAGCTGGATATGTCCTTTTTCCATGACACCCTCCTGCTTCATCATTTCAATCAATTCTTCGTACCAGACAAGGATTTCACGTTTCACATCTTCCGGCTGTTCGTATTTTTCCACCACATTCTGCCTGATTTTATTCAGGTCGAAACTATTTGCACGTATCAGGTCTTCCACCTGCCACATGTATAACAAATACTCAACGATATTTTCTTTTCTTTTCTGCTTTGCAACAATCATAGTTGCAAAGATAAGCTATATTCAGAAATTGCCTGATAAAAGCTGGAGTCTTTTACACCTAACTGACGGCAAACCAGACGTGCGGCATTTATATTAACAAGAAAATAAGAATCAGGAATATAAACCGGGAACTTACCATAACGGGTGGAAAGGACTGTTTTACCCTCTGCCTCCTCAATAGCATGCCGGCCGTATGGAATAGCTGTTATATCTTCCCGAATAGTGTCGGCAAGATTTGAAACGATCTCATCGCCATCAAAATAGATAAGTTTTCCTTCACGTTCTATTGAAGTAATAAACGATTTATACGTGCTCAGATAAGACTCCAATGAATCATAATCATTCGATTCATTCCACTGGATATTGGTCAGGACAGCGATATGCGGACGGTAAAATTCCATTCTGACTCGTTGTTCAAGAGCTGAAGTAACCAATTCATCCCCTTCAATCAACGCAATTCTTGACTCATAACTCATACGAACCTGATCAGGTAACACATCCGTCTTATTCGTAAACGCATAGTCAAAAATCATTTTTTGTTTCAACAACACATAACTGACCATAGAAAGAATCGTTTTCTTTCCACGAGTTCCGGCAATAACAACACGGGTTTTCTCTTTTACTCTTTGATAGATAAATTCAGGGATGGATTGCACAAGAAGACCCAACTCTTTTGCTTTGATAAGTTCCGGATTATCTTTTGTAACAGTAGAGCCTAAAACAACGAAATTTATATCTTTTGTCAGTTTTTCAGGAAACCAACCGTCACCATAGAAAGTACAACCGGATTGGGCCAAACGACTTATCATCTCTTGGGTAAAGTTCTTCCCCGAGATTGACACATCATACCTCTTTTCGCGAATAGCCAGAGCAATATCAAATAATAACGGTTCCGCCCCAGATACCAAGTGAACCTTTCGCATCTTTTTCTTTTTGAAGCAAAAATACAATGAAAAAAGGGATAACAAAAGTTCTTATGCTGATTTTTTATTATCAGTACAGAATACGTATATTTGAGTGATGGAATACACAAGAATGTATCTTCAGAAATCAGAGAGCATTCAAATTTAGCGGTAGGTGTAAACTTATTTTGAGGTAGGTATAAATTCATTTAGAGGTAGGTGTAAATTAAAAAAGATAGCACCGCTCTCTGAAAGTCATAAAACAAGGAATGGAAATAGTATTGATAGATACCGGTTTTTTTTATGCTGATGGAGGAGCGATGTTCGGAGCTATTCCAAAATCTTCCTGGAGCAAAAGATACCCTTCAAATGAAGCAAACGGATGTGTACTTGCCATGCGGACTGTACTGATAAAAACGTCGTGCGGACGGATTGTTCTTATTGATACCGGTGCGGGGAATAAGCATCTCAAATTATTGAGTTATTATAAGTTTTATGGATTATGCGATCTGGGAGAAGAACTTCGGAAAAGAGGGGTTTCGCCAGAGGACGTAACCGACGTAATACTGACTCACCTCCATTTCGATCATTGTGGCTATGTAACAGTAATTGATAAAGAAACTGGCCAACTCACATTATCTTTTCCAAACGCAAAACATTGGGTTAGCGAAGCTCAATGGCAGAGATTCACGCATCCCCATCCCTTAGAAAAGGCATCTTTCATGCCGGAGAATATGAATCCGGCCTACGAATCCGGTCTTCTAAAACAGATAAAAGAAGAGACACAGATATGTCCTGAAATCTCCTTGAAGCTATACGATGGACATACACAAGGGCAAATTGCTCCGTATCTGAAAGGAGAAGAGAACACGTATGTTTTTGCAGGTGATGTTATCCCTTTAGCAGCAAGTGTTTCACCTCATTGGATATCGGCATACGATACCAATCCAATGCAATCTTTTGACGAAAAAACAAGAATGCTTGAAGAGGCTGCAAAAGAAAAGCAAGTCTTGTTTTTCTGTCATGACGCGTACACATTTTGTGCTACGATAAAGAAGATCGGTGCATTTTTTAAGACAGATGAAGTTTTCAATCTTAAAGAATACAAATAGGCTATGTTGGTTAAAACACGAGGAGTAGTACTCCATACAATCGCCTACAACGACACGTATTCGATCATCCATGTTTATACCGAAGCTTTTGGAAGAGCATCCTATCTTGTTCCCCGGAAAAGAGGCAAAAAGGCTGCATTATCAAAAGCCTTATTTATTCCTCTATCTGTTATTGAAATGGAGGTTGAACATCTAAATAA
Organism: Massilibacteroides sp.; assembly: GCF_028705895.1. GTDB lineage: Bacteria > Bacteroidota > Bacteroidia > Bacteroidales > Tannerellaceae > Massilibacteroides. Next base: position 19,006 of record NZ_JAQWCQ010000051.1, read on the forward strand.
GAGAGATTTACATCGTGTTAAGGAAACAAGAATATGCTTCCCTCAAACAGAAATATACTGTAACCCGATAAAAAACATTGTAGCATTATTCCTGGCTGAAGTATTATTTCGCGTAGTTAAAGACACAGAACCCGACCCTCCTCTTTTTGGTTTTCTTTATTCGTCTATTCAATTATTAGAGATAGCCGAAGAGGGTGTCGCAAATTTCCATATTGTTTTTCTTTTGCGGCTCCTTACACATCTGGGTATTTTCCCTAATACGCAAGAAAGTCGGAATAGTGGTTATTTTGATATGCTAAACGGAATCTTTGTAAACGCCATTCCTCCCCACCGTCACTTTCTCAGTCATGAAGAAAGCGAAACATTTGCACGACTTTTACGGATTAGTTTTGAGAATATGTCGTTATATTCTTTTTCACGGCACGAACGGGTAAACATTGTTAACCGGATAATTGAATATTACCGCCTTCATCTTCCGGAATTCCCTGAAATCAAATCAGTTTCCATTATGCAGAGCCTGTTTGACTGATTCACTTTGAGACTTGATTACTTGCGGATATAAGGAAAAGGTCTTACTTTTGCAGACCTAAAAAGGATGGCTCTGTAGTTCAACGGATAGAATAGAAGTTTCCTAAACTTTAGATAGGGGTTCGATTCCCCTCGGAGCTACTAAAACAGGAGAAGTGATTTAAATTTATCATTTCTCCTGTTTTTATTTTAGAACAATACGTTAGTTTTATAAGATTAGGTACATCTTTGAGTTCTAGTTCTTTTTCGTATAGAATATTTGCAGGGAATATATTTATTCCCTATATTTGCATCAAATAAAAGACATATTGATATGCCAACGTTATTTTATTACCTCGGACTTAGATTCTTTTTCTACTCGAACGATCGTTCATGTTAGCAATGGAGACGGAGAAGCCAGATATATGGTTGACCCTATCATTTTGATAGATAACCAAGGACTTAAACCACGTGATTTAAGGATTGCGGAAGTAGCGATCGAAGAAAACAGAGAAATTATTATAGACCGTTGGAACGAATGTTTCACTAAAAAGAAATAAGAATATGAAAGCAAAAAGAGTTTGGTTTGACGAATATATCAATTTAGAGATGAACGACGGTCGTACTGCTCGCATTCCTCTTAATGAATTTCCTCGTCTGGAACAGGCTACGAACGAACAACGTGCTGACTACTCTTTATCACCTTTCGGGATACATTGGGAAAGCATTGACGAGGATTTGAGTTATGACGGTTTTTTTACATCCGACACAAAGTATCCGAATGCAGTATCCAAAACGTTAAAATCCTTTCCCGAAATAAACATCAACCAGTTGGCTCGCCGTATGGGCATTAATCAAAGCCTACTTGCAAAATATATTTGCGGGGCAAAAAAACCATCGGCAAACAGGGTTAAGGAGATCGAAAAAGCCTTGCGTGAACTCGGAAATGAACTAATATCCGTTACGATTGCAGAATAATTCTTTTTGCTGTTGTTGCAACGTTCCATTTCCTAAACTTTAGATAGGGGGAGCTACGACTTAAAAGATAGAAAAACCTCTCAACTCTTTTACGAAAAGATTATTGAGAGGTCTTTTTTATATTGACTATTTTTATCCCCTGTTCTTAGAGGATTTCCAGTCGTTGATCAATTCATTAAAAGTCTCTTTTACGGACATGATACTCTTAGCTTTAAAGGCATTCGTCCCGGCAAAAGCGTATCCTTTATCAAAATTACCACGAGCAGCATTATAAAGCGCCATAATAATGCAATAAGGGCTTGTGGAGATATCACAGGTTTTTATGCAGTTAAACGGACAGCTTTTCGGTTGTTTTAATCCGGCTTTCACTTTCCCGAGAAATGAACTATGAATAGCTCGCCCGGGCATTCCTACCGGACTCTTTATTATTTCAATATCTTTCTCTTCAGCTTCTATATAACTATTTTTAAATGCCTCAGAAGCATCACATTCTGTGGTAGTTACAAATCGTGAACCAAGCTGGACACCGGATGCACCCAAATTCATTATCCGCAAAATATCTTCTCCTGTGTATATACCTCCTGCGGCAATAATCGGAATATTTTTATGGTATTTTTGTTCAAACAGCGATACTTCATGTACTACCTGAGGAAGTAATTCTTCAAGCGAGAATTTCTGATCTTCTAACTGCATTTCTTTGTAGCCTAAATGACCTCCGGCTTTAGGTCCTTCTAAAACTACAGCATCCGGAAGATAGTCGTAATTGTTTTTCCACTTTTCACAAATAATACGTACTGCCCTTGCACTTGATACAATCGGAACAAGCTTCGTCACGCTATCTTTCTTCAAAAATGAGGGTAAGTCTAAAGGGAGACCGGCTCCGCTGAATATTATATCAACTTTCTCTGATATACTTGTCTTAACCAGTTCAGCAAAATCCGACAACGCCACCATTATATTCACGCCAATCACGCCACTTGTTTCACGCATCTTATCACGCGTTTTTCGAATCTCTTCGATAAGACCAAGGTTACCTGCTTCTGTATAATCCGGAGACAGTTTCTTATACAACAATCCAAGTCCTGCTGCAGAAATAACCCCTACGCCACCTTCTTTGGCAACTGCAGAAGCTAAGCCTGAGAGTGAGATCCCCACTCCCATTCCGCCTTGAATAATCGGAATACGAATTTTCAAATCTCCAATTGTTAATGCTTTCATTCAATTTGAGTTTAGTAAATAGAACGACAAATATAGCACATTAAACGTTTTTTTGTGCATAATAATCATCATTATTGCACAAAAAGTCTTGTTTTGTGAAAAGCGTGTTTTCAGGGCAAAAAAAATAGCCGCCCTTCACAAGGAGGCTATATTTTTATGAAGAGTAAGTAACCAATAAAAAAACTTCTCTTCATACGGTGTTTAATCATCTTATATGCTTACATAATTAGCACAAGGTTCTGATATAGCGATTATACTAATAGTGTTACTTTTTCATTAGCAAAGATAAGGCGTCATATACCCTCCTGCAATACCTAAAAATATGTATATCTCACAAAAGGCTTACCTAACGATGGTGATTCTCTTTTTCTTGAAAATAAGAAAGGACATCGTTGCTGATGTCCTTTCTTATTTTATTTCTCTCGAATGTATATATTTATCTGTGTTCCCGCGAAATCCCAATTCTCTCGAATCTTGTTTTCCAAAAATCGTTTATATGGGTCCTTCACCCATTGCGGCAGGTTACAGAAGAAAACAAAAGATGGAACTCTGCCTGCAGGAAGCTGCGTTACGTATTTTATCTTTATATATTTTCCCTTCCATGCCGGCGGCGGATAGCTTTCAATCAGGGGGAGTAACACTTCATTGAGCTTCGCTGTCGGGATTCTTTTTTTCATATTTTGGTCTACCTCTTTAGCTAACTCAAGAACTTTCAGTATCCTTTGCTTGGTTAAAGCTGAGATAAACAGAATAGGAAAATCAGTAAAAGGAGCTAAACGACTGCGAATTGCGTCAGTGAAGGTATTAATAACCTTTTGTGATTTGTCTTCTACTAAATCCCATTTATTCACACAGACAACAAGACCTTTCCGGTTTTTTTGTATTAATGAGAAAATATTCAAATCCTGACTTTCTACACCACGCGTTGCATCTAAGATAAGGACACAAACATCCGAACTTTCTATTGCTCTGATAGAACGTATTACAGAATAATATTCTAAATCTTCGTTTACTTTTCCCTTTTTACGAATACCGGCAGTATCTACCAGATAAAAATTCAGTCCGAATTTATCATAGTGCGTATAAATTGAGTCACGCGTTGTTCCTGCGATATCGGTAACTATATGTCTCTCTTCTCCAATAAAAGCATTTATCAACGATGATTTACCGGCATTAGGACGACCAACCACTGCAATTCGGGGATAATCTTCCAATGTTTCATCTTCTTTTAGAACAGGAAGAAGTTCTACAATCTTGTCTAATAAATCTCCGGAGCATGAACCATTGATTGATGATACACAACAAGGATCTCCCAATCCAAAGGAATAAAATTCAGCAGCCAACGGATGATCGTCAAAGTTATCCGCTTTATTAGCTACAACAATAATCCTTTTTTTGCTTCTTCGAAGTATTGAAGCCACTTCACTGTCTAAGTCTGTGATACCATTCTTCACATCTACAACAAACAAGATTAAGTCGGCCTCTTCAATAGCAATCTGAACTTGTTTATTTATTTCCTCTTCAAAAACATCCTCAGAATTAAGAACCCACCCACCGGTATCAACCAGAGAGAATTCTCGTCCTGACCAATCTACTTTTCCATATTGCCGGTCACGAGTTGTGCCAGCCTCCTCATTTACAATCGCCTGACGACTTTGTGTCAAACGATTAAACAAGGTAGATTTACCCACGTTAGGCCTTCCAACTATCGCTACTATATTTCCCATAAATTTTTATATACTTACTTACTCCAATCGGTAACCAAAGTTTTTCAGAAGCGTATCTCTGTTACGCCAATCCTTTTCAACTTTGACAAACATCTCCAGAAAGACTTTCTTTCCAAAGAATTTTTCAATATCTTTTCTTGCCATTGCACCGACTTTCTTCAGCGCCTGACCTTGATGTCCTATAATAATACCTTTTTGAGAATCTCGTTCAACTACAATCAAGGCTTTAATCCTGATCAAAGATTCTTCTTCTTTAAATTCCTCTACAATTACTTCAACAGCATACGGCACTTCTTTCTGATAATAAAGCAAAATCTTTTCCCGTATGATTTCAGTTACAAAGAAACGTGCCGGCTTATCAGTCAACGCATCCTTATCAAAAAAAGGAGGAGAGTCCGGCATCAATGTCTCTATACGTCGTTTTATATAATCTATATTAAAATTTGACAATGCTGATATAGGCAGGATTTCTGCTTTCGGCAATAACTGTGTCCAATGAACAACAAGTTCTTCCAATTTGCTTTGATCAGTCAAATCAATCTTATTGATCAATAATAATACGGGACAGTCTAACTGTTGTACCTTCTCCAGGAAATCTTCATGCTTGTCAACCGTTTCTACAACATCCGTCACATATAACAGGACATCAGCATCTCCCAGAGCGGATTGCGAAAAATTAAGCATAGATTCCTGAAGCTTATAGTTCGGTCTTAAAATACCCGGCGTATCCGAATAAACAATTTGCATATCAGGCGTATTAACAATACCTAATATACGATGCCGTGTAGTCTGCGCTTTTGAAGTTATGATAGAAATTCGTTCTCCTACCAATCGATTCATCAGCGTAGATTTACCTACATTCGGATTACCGACAATATTTACAAATCCGGACTTATGCTTTTTTTCCATCATACCCCCATTTCAAATAAACGGATCCCCAGGTAAAACCAGCCCCAAAAGCAGCAAGAATCAGATTGTCGCCCTTTTTAAGTTTATCTTCCCATTCCCACAAACAAAGGGGAATCGTCCCTGCACTTGTATTACCATATTTTTGGATGTTTACCATAACCTTATCTTCAGAAACGCCTAAGCGTTTAGCAGTAGCATCAATAATCCGAAGATTGGCCTGATGCGGTACAACCCAGTCAACATCCTCATTCGTTAAGCCATTCCTTTCAACCACTTCTGCTGCAGCATCTGCCATATAAGAAACAGCATATTTAAAAACATGCTTTCCTTCCTGATAAACCGTATGTTCATGATTATCTACACTCTCATGGCTTGCTGGATGAGCTGATCCTCCGGCTTTCATATGTAAATGAGAAAAGCCTGAACCGTCCGTGCGTAATAAGGTATCCATTATACCTATTTTTTCAGTTGTAGGTTCAAGCAACACAGCCCCGCAACCATCGCCAAAAAGAGGACAAGTCGTACGGTCTGTATAATTCGTAATCGAAGTCATTTTATCTCCGGCTACTACAATTATTTTTTTGTAATGCCCTGAGCGAATATAATTAGCTCCGGTTTCCAGGGCATAAAGAAAACCCGCACATGCCCCTTGCACATCAAAAGTAAATGCATTTGTACAACCGGTATGATAACCAATTATTGATGCAGCAGTAGGGAAAGGATAATCCGATGTTGTTGTCGCGCAGATTACAGCTTCGATTTCCTTAGGGTTTACTCCAGTTTTTTCAATAAGCTGGTTTACCGCCTGAATCCCCATATATGAAGTCCCAAGCCCTTCTCCTAAAACTCTACGCTCTTTTATTCCTACACGCGTCAAAATCCATTCATCCGTTGTATCTACCAACTTCGAAATATCTTCATTAGTCAACACCTCATTCGGAACATAACCTCCAATTCCTGTTATTACCGCGTTAATCATATCATTACTTTTTTTAAATATACAGAGTTATTTATTGCTCTTTAATAAAATAGCCCTAAAAATACTTTTAGGGCTATTAACTGTCTATCTAGTACTTCTAATATACAGAGACAAACTTAAACTGCAGCTTCTTTTACGATAGCTAATTTACCTCTATAGTAGCCGCATTCGCCACATACAGTATGATAAACATGCCACGCACCACAGTTTGGGCAAATAGCCATTGTCGGTGTAACAGCCTTATCATGAGTTCTTCTCTTGGCTGTTCTTGATTTTCCTTGTCTTCTTTTAGGATGTGCCATTTTTTATTTATTTAATTGTTATCATTTTCAACTAAGCCTTTTAGCGCATCCCAACGAGGATCTGTCGAATCGGAATCATCTTCTTCTGAGATATCATCGTCAATCATATCTTCTTCCAGATCATCATCATCCGCACTACTTCTGGTTGTGTGTTTTTTCAATTTGGAAGACATACCTTTATTACATTTTCCCGGTGCATGCACATGCTTCATCGGAATAGACAATGCTATAAACTCATAGATGAACCAAGCCAAATTTATCGCCCCTTCTTCAAAGGGTATGACTACGATTTCATCGCTTTCTTCTGCGTATTCATCTCCAAATTTAACCACTAATCGGTTTCGAGATTCGACAGGTATTTCCATGTCATCAAGACATCTGTCACAAGGAACTATCACTACTCCTTCTATCTGAAAAGTCATTTCAAATATCGAGTTAGAGTTCTTTACGGAAAGATTAACATTCACCTTTCCCTTTTGTACTTCAGTTCCATCTATGTCAATGAAAAATTTATTCTCCAAAGAATACGAATATTCATGTATTCCCGGCGAAAGATTTTTCAAATCTATATTATATAAATCAAACTTACCCAAAGCCTTTTAGTGTAAAAACCTTGCAAAGGTACTAAATTTATAAACACAAAAGCAATAAGTTCTTTATTATTTTTAAGAAGAGCATTTCTCATTTCTTGTATTTACGCAGTTCAAGACAAAAAACCGTACCTTTCCCCAGTTCAGAGCTTTTCACATAAATCTTTCCTTTATGATAAGACTCAACGATCCGCTTTACAAGCGATAAGCCAAGCCCCCATCCTCTTTCTTTCGTCGTATAACCGGGAGTAAAAACTGTCTTGAATTTAGATTTATGTATTCCTTTTCCCGTATCAGAGATCTCAATACGGATACGCTTTCCACGATCTTCTATATAAAAGTCCACCTCTCCTTGTCCTTCCATAGCATCTACAGCATTTTTCAGCAGATTCTCTACAACCCATGCAAAAAGTGACTCATTCATCGATGTAAACAAAGGTTCTTCCGTATAATGAGGGACGATCTTAACTTTAGAAGAGATTCTTGAACCCATATACGCTAATGCCTGTCTTAACGATTCATTAATATCGATAGGTAGTAATTCGGGGTTTGATCCAATTTTAGAAAATCGTTCAGCAATCGTTTCTAAGCGCTTTACATCCTTCTCCATCTCTGTCAGTAGCGATGGATCAATATCTTTGGTTTTAAAATATTCTACCCAAGCAATCAAAGAAGAAATAGGAGTTCCCAATTGATGGGCAGTCTCTTTAGAAAGTCCAACCCATACTTTGTTTTGTTCAGCTCGTTTTAAATTAGCTAACGCCAAAAAGGCTATTACAATAAAAATAAAAACGATTGTAAGCTGCGCATATGGATAAATCACTAAGCTTTTCAGAATAAGCGAATCATCATAATAAACATAATGATAGGTACCATCTCCCAAATCAATTTCTATCGGTGGATTCTTTGCCCGTAGTTCCTTGACCTTTTCTTGCCAAAACTCATCGACATCCTTTTCGGGCACGTCAATATTTCTGTTTTCTATTACATAACCAGCTTCATCACACAACACAACAGGAATAGAAGTATTGCCCATAATAATTTTAAGAACAAAACTCATATTCAAACTGGGGTTTTCACTTGTCATAACCCTCGTTGCTTCAGCCCAGACTTCTATTTTCTGTCTTTCTTCCTGAGCAAAATCTTTGATCAATAAATCAGACACAACAACGGAAGCAATGGCAATCAGGACAGCAACTAAAACAAAGAAGAATTTTAAACGCTGCCGATAATCATAAATACTATTCATGTAATATTTTATTATTATTATGATAACGAATAAAAACAGGGTTTATTATAGAACAAGAAGAACAAGCTTCCTCCATAAACAAGCAGAGCCGATTCAGTTTAATACTGAACCGGCTCTCTTCTTAAAACGGCAACTACCTACTCTCCCACTTTTACGCAGTACCATCGGCGTGATTGGGCTTAACTTCTCTGTTCGGTAT
>NZ_JAQWCQ010000052.1 GCF_028705895.1 Massilibacteroides sp.
TCTTTCCATAATTTTTTGTTTTTATTGTTACAACCTTAAAAGAACTAAAGTTTGTGGAATTACAAGAGGGAGTGGTCTTTATTTTTATTCGACGCGATTATAAATCACCTTTTTTATGTAAGTTTGTATAAAACAAATTTACAGCAATTAACAGTATAATTTGATAAGTATATGAACTTGAACAAGGATAAATCCCTAACTGATCCGAAGATTTTATATGAAGAAACAGTTAAGAGATTTTGGCCAAGATTGTTTAAGTTTTGTTGTATTTATATTGCTGATGAAGAGGCAGCCAAAGACATTACACAAGACGTATTCCTTTCCCTGTGGGAAAGTCAAAGAACATTGACAGATAATATGGAAATTACCCCCTATTTAATGGTTGCATGTCGTAACAGGTGCCTCAATTACATACGTAGCGAACAACGAAAAATTTCTTTTGATTCTGACATCACAAAAGAACAAATTTTACTAAAAATAAACAAATATGCATTAGAAGACTCTCCTTCTATTCTATTAGAGTCTTCTGATTTAAGAAAAACAATCAATGAAGCATTATCTATATTACGCCCAAGAACACAAGAGATATTTAATCTTCGATATTATGATGGATTTCAAATAAATGAAATCGCAAAAAAAACACAACTAACTAGAAAAGTCATCGAATACCATTTAAGTAAAGCAATTAATGAACTACAAAAGAAACTATCACCTAAAGATTTCTTACTTTTATTATTATTTATTTCAACATAAATCGATAATAAAAAGACCTCATATCATGTTTGTGATACAAGGTCTTCATTTTTAGATTAGCGAAAGATTATTTTACCAGCCTGGATTTTGAACTAATCCCGGTGTTCTTTTAAGTTCATCAGACATGATTGGGAACAAATAATGCTTTGGCGTTTCAAACACACGTCCATCATTTACAACAATACGTTCCATTCTGTATTTTTTGCCGTCAACTTCGATCTTTCCGTTAGGATCTTCAACAGGTTTCATACCATGTGACCAACGCTGTGTCTTCGCATAAGGCCAGGAATTAGCATCCTTATACACTTTTTCTTTTGCCAATTCTGTCTGATCATCAGCTTCCAAATAAAGACGAGTGTGCCAAATACGATGGTTCTCATAGAATAACTCAACCCTTCTTTCTCGTTGAATATAATCATTCATTATGGCTTTATCCGTTAATGCAACAGGAGGAATGGGGGCCATAAATGAACGAGCACGAATCTCATTCAACATATCATAGATTTCTTGATTCGGACCACTGGTTTCATTGACAGCCTCACAATAGATGTACATAATTTCCGGTAATCTCCAGATTGCAGGAGCATTGATTGTATGTCCGCCATCTCCTTTGTTCCACGCATCCTTATAAAATTTACGCATGTAATATCCAGTATGAGAGGCATTTTCCTGATAACTACCACTAACAGCATCATTTCCTTCAGCAGTATTTAATGCCTTATTATCATAGATAGATCCGTGATAACGTATATCACGATAAAAACGAGGGTCACGTTTTACACTTTCGTATGGGTTTCCGTCATCGTATCCATCAGCTTTTGCACGATCCCCATAAATTGGATAACCATAACCGTCAGATGCAATATATTCATATTCATCTACTTGCTCCTGAAGTGGTCTTTGACGAGCATGGCCACCTTGTGACGGAGGTAAAATATCGCCAGACCATCCGGTATCCTTGTCACGGGTTACGAACCATACCCACTCTTGCTGGATGGATTCCATGTCAAAAAACATATTCCACAAACGTTTTTGGACTTTACTATTGCTTGTATTTTTACCGTCTAAATCCCCAAAATCGGTAACTTCAGATTTTGTATATAACTTATATCTTGGACTTCCATCTTCAGCAACACAGTCAATAACAGCCTTAGATGCTTTTTTTGCGGCCTCCCAGCGATCAGCGCTATAGGTGTACTCTTCTTTGAATATACGAGTATCATCCGGAAAATTTCCTCCATTCCACATGGGTGTTGCAGCAATCCAACGAGCCATTGCTTTAAGGCCAAGACAAGCTCCCTTATCTACACGTCCAAAATCCTGTCCTCCGTAGGAGGCTTCTACTCTTTGATATGCAGAGTCAGCATCCTGACAAATTTTTTCTACCAAAGAGTGTGCAGATATCTTTTCGAAAGTCATTTCATCTTCCGGATTAACCAAGTAATCAAGATAGGGCGCTTCTCCATAAGCACGAAGAAGGAGAAAATGCAAATAACCTCTTAAGAAATAAGTTTCTCCAACACGTTTTGTGATATCTCCTTCACGACCCACTTGTGGATTATCCGGTGTGTTATATTTCTTCACTCCGTCTAATATAATATTCGCTTTACGTATTCTTGTGTATAAGTCCCACCAATACTGACCTACACTACTTCTATCCGGCATTCCTTGTGAGGGACCATAATTACCGATATGAAATTGGTGTGGGATGGAAGCTTCATGACTACTTGCACTACATTCATCAGTAATCGCTGACGCTGAAAAATGATTAAAAAACAACAACGGTTTATTTGACCCCTTTGCTTCAGCATACAAATCCGTCACAAGTTCATTCACTTTTTCGTAGCGCGTAAAAACCTCTTGCTCATTCACTTTGTCGTCCGGAGTTCTGTCCAAGAAATCCTCGCAAGAACAACAAATAGCACCGACAGCTACAAGAGCTATATAATTTCTTAAGTTTTTCATTTCTTTTTTCTATGATTAAGATTAATAAGTTATATCTACACCAAAATTGAATATACGTTGAATAGGATACCAAGCGCCATTTCCATTCTTGGTTTCCGGGTCAACATCCACATCACTTAGGTTATCAAATGTTAGTAAATTCATTCCCTGCACGTAAATACGAACATTCTGAAGTCCGGCAAAACGGATAGTTTGTTTAGGCAGAGAGTAGCCAATTTCAACATTTTTCACTCTGACATACGAAGCATCATACAAAAACAAACTACTATTCTCATTTTTATTGTTTTCATCTGTACCATATGTCAATCTCGGATAAGTAGCTATATCTTTAGTGGCTTCAGTCCAACGATTCAGATGCAAAGGTTTAACTTTACCTATTTGATCTTGCTCATAGGCAGGAAATGCCCATACTGCCGGACCATTCAATAACATGCTGGTATTTGTAGCACCTTGTAAAAGGACACTAAAGTCAAATCCTTTGTATTGGATTCCGAAAGGAATACCAAATTGTATTTCTGGAGTTCTCGGATGTCCCATACTCATCCGGTCATGTTCGTCATCAATTTTTCCATCTCCATCCAAATCCTTATAAACCACATCTCCGGGATACAGCTTACCCCAAGGTTGGAAACCGCTACCATCATTCATCGCATTAAGTTTGTCCGCTTCTGCCTGATCATAAACAAAATGGTCAAAAACATAAACAAAGTTCTCATCAATACGCCTACCCGTGTTTTGACGCCATTCGTTGTCATATGGAATTTCGTTCATAAACTTAATTTTATTACGTGCGAAAGTAAAATTCGGTTTAATATAATATCTAAAGTCACGCCCTATCTTACCAGACCAACCTACTTCAAAATCGATACCATAATTATCAACAACACCAGAATTTATAAATGGCGCATCTTTACCTACAACATCTGGAAAACCTAATTTATTACCATCCGACAGTTTTGTGATAATATCATAACGATGTTCATTAAAATAGTCAATTGAAAAAGTCAGTCGTTCATTTAATAAAGAAGCATCTAAACCAAGATTAAACTTCTTAGACTTCTCCCAAGTTAGATCCGGATTCGCAAAGTTTCCTTCTTTAAGACCAGTAAATTCAGAACCAAATTCATTTACGCCGAATCGGTATTTACTTCCTTCTGAATAAAACTGTAAATAAGCAAAACGATCACCATCTTCATTCGAAATCTTATCACTCCCTACAAGACCATAAGACGAACGAATTTTCAGGTTATCAAGCCAATCTGATGTTCCTTGCATAAATGATTCGCGTGAAATAACCCATCCCACAGATGCGGCCGGGAAAGTTCCATAACGTTTTCCTGGAGCAAAGTTTTCCGAACCATTATATCCAATATTAAATTCAGCCAAGTATTTATTGGCATAAGCATAGGTTGCACGAGCAGTCATCCCCTGATACCTATATTCGACCCTATTATCATATGATCTAGCAGAACGGTTAAAAAGAACAAGTCCCGACACATCATGATCGCCAAATGAATGCAGATAATCCAATTTCAGCTGATAGTAAGTTTTACTTTCTGCAGCATTATGACTCAGTCCATTTCCAATCGTTTCATCCGTACTATACCAAGGATTCCCTAATTTATATTCTCCATCATAACTACCGTTTTCCATATAGAAAGCGCCGTTATTACCTTCAGAAGGTTGGAATGTAGCATATCTCCCATATGCAGCATAACCATCTGAACGAGTATCTAGCTGACGTTTGATCCAACGACCTTCATCTGCGTCATAGGAAAATACCCCCTCAATCTTCAGCCCTTCCGTGATAAAATCTAATTTATGTCCAAGAGCAAAAGTCCCGTTTAAAGAAGTTTTCTTCTCATTCAAGAACCCAGTTCTTGACAATTCCCCAAGAATATTAAACCGATGTAATGGATCACCGTAAAGCATTCCATATGGGTTATTCAATACATAAGTTTCATTGTCCGTATTTCCATTATCAGGTAAAGTAATCGGAAGATAGGGAGGTTGTGTATTTGCAATCGCAACTACTCGTGAAGCTGTAGTACCCGGAGCGTTACGATCCGTGATACGGGCACCCAAATCCACCCTTACATAGAAATCTTTTGTTATATCTACGTCCACGTTAGCTCGGAAGTTATAACGTTTGAATACGGCCTGCGTATCATATTGAGTCAGATTGGTATGTTTGTAGTTTCCGCTTTGCTCAAAATAGTTACCCATAACATAATAACGAGCTCTATCGGATCCTCCTCGTACAGAGAAACTATAATCCTGCTGCATACCTGGCTTAAAAGCGTAATCAAAATAGTCCCAGTTATATCCTAATCCATCCGAGTTATCACCCTTTGCGTTCCTGAAATTTTCAATTGCTTGTTGTGAAAATAATGTTAATGAAGAAGGATCTGCTCCCGGATTACTATTAATTAAAGCTTCATTATATAATGTAGCATAATCTGCAGAACCAAGATAGGTTGGGAATTTCACCGGATTATTAGTCCCAACTGATGCTTTAAAGTTTACCGTTGCTTTTTCTGAAGCTTTCCCCCTTTTAGTTTGTATAATGATTACCCCATTGGCTCCACGTACACCATAAGGAGCAGTTGCAGAAGCATCTTTTAAAATTGTAAAAGTTTCAATTTCTTCAGGTGCCAAATAGCTCATATCACGCTCAACTCCATCCACTATAACTATCGGAGATTTATCCCCATAAGTACCAAGACCACGAACACGAACTTCTGCAGCATCTACACCCGGCTCACCACCACTGAACTGGTTCACCATCAAACCCGGCATACGACCAGCCAAAGCATTGTTCAGATTGGCAGTTGGACTTTGCTTCAGGTCCTTAGTCGTAATCGTAGAAATAGATCCCGTAATTGTCGCTTTTTTCTGTGTTGTATAACCGACAACCACAACTTCTTCCAATGCCTTACTATCTTCTACGAGCGTTACATTCAGGATATTTTTCCCCTGAAGCGGAATCTCTTTAGGCTGAAACCCCACATAGGAAAAGATTAGAGTTGCATCTGCATAAGGTACTTCAAGAGTATAATTCCCATCAATATCTGATACAGTTCCTGTTGAGTTTCCTTTTACTAACACATTAACACCAATCAAAGGATCTCCCAAATTATCAATAATTTTTCCGGTAATTTTTTTGACATTTTGTTGGGGACTGGAATAGCTGTTTCCCTTTTTCTCAGATGGAAACAAAACAACCTGATTGTTTTCAATCCGATAATCACAATTCTGATTTTTCAACAAAACAGACAGAATATCCTCTAATGATTGATTTTTGGATTCAAATGTCACCTTTACATTTCCATCAATTATATTGTCGGAATACAAAATACTAACACCCGTTTGTTTGCTTATCTGTTCAAAAACCTTATTCATAGGCATTTCTTTAACAGACAAACTAATTTGTGATTTTAGAATATTAGCTCTTGCTGAGAGAGCAACGACAAGTAAAAAAATCATCATAAAGATTTTCCCGCAACGTCTCCTTCTGAGAGAAGAGACAAAATCATTTGGTTTCTTTAATTTCATTAGACTGAAGTTTATATATTATTATTAATTGGGTAAAATCGTAAATAGGGATCGAACCTTTTGTTTCTCTTCCGGCACCAATGTTGAGAGAAGAAATGTCATTGTTTCTTCCACAGAGTCTTGTAAGTTCAATTCTCCTGAAACGAATCTGTTTGCACATTCTGGATCAGTAAGTTCAATTTTGACATTATATACTTTTTCCAATTTTTGGATTGCTCTGAACATTGGTTCTTTCTTGAACTTCAACTTTCCGTCAATCCAGGATATATAGTTGCTTACATCCACTTCTTCTATGGATTCTTCCTGAGTCGATGGGATATAATAATAGCGTTGATTTTGGGTTAATTTTATTTTTTCTTCTTTTGTATTCAGGGCGATAGAACCATTCACCAAAACCGTTTCAAAGAAATCATGTTCTTCATCTACGGACACATTAAAGATTGTTCCAAGTACTTCAACTGGTTTAATCGTTGTTTGTACGATAAACTTCCGCTCCGGATCTCGCTTTACTTCAAAATAGGCTTCTCCATCTAAATAAACTTCTCTTTTATTGTCGGCAAATACCGATGGATATATTAAAGTGGAGCCTGAGTTCAGGTAAATCGTTGTGCTATCTTCCAGTAGTAAGATCATTCGTTTACCGTAGGGAACACGCACGGTGTTGAGAGCCAAAGTGGCTTCTTCAATATTTAGCGTATCGTTAATAGTAACTCCGGCTATACCCGTATGATTTAGTCTGGCTATTGAATCATCTAAAGTAATAATCCTGTTTTCAGCTTTTTTTGTTTTTTCCAAAGGATTAATCGTTATGGTTATGTCATCGCCCTGAGGGAGATTAGTCATAATTGAATGATAATCAATTGAATTATCTTCAGGCATCAACCATATCCAAACCCCTAAACTAAGCAGAATAACACAAGCAGCAGCAACGGCATTTTTCCACCATCTCATCGTATTTTTCTTAAAAGGAGAGTTCGCCTTTATACTATTATTCAATATTATTTTTATTTGTTCAGGATCAGTATATTCGGTGGTTTCAAGTTGAATCATTGTCCATACGGAATGAACCGTACTAAAATACCGTCTATTCTCTTCAGAAGCTTCAATCCATTCCAGCAATTCTAAAGCTTCATCTTTTGTAGTTTTCTTATCCAGAAAACGAATAATCAAGTCATCTATCTTTGTTTCCATTGTTAGAAGAACACAGCAGATTCAAAAATCCCTAAATTGTTACATTATTTAACTTATTTATATTTATTTTCGCAGTCACATCGTACTTTTTATCCCGAATTTGTAGGGAATATCCGCACGTTTCCGGAGATGTATTTTCAGAGATAGTATAAATAAAAAATTATAAAGGATATTTTTGCAATTATGTCCTTTATTTTTGCAAAAATATCCTTTATATTTTTACGCCGTTTTTTATATTGATTTTCAACAATAATAAAACGCCGTTTTTTGACAGGAATAATGATGCAAAAAGACCCTGATGTATTTGCTAACAACTGTTAAACACAGAAACCATGTGTAGGTAGTCAGTTTCTTTCTGTCATGATTAAATATATATAGAGAGAGAGTTCTATTCATTAAAGAAGTAGATTTCATGTGGGATCATTAAAAACTCGAATTAAATATTTATCTTTGTACCTAAAGACAAGCAAGTTATTTTTGTTCTTCTCTCAATTGTAATCTTCCCGTACTAAAATATACCGGATCATTCCATCTTGAAACAGACCTTCAAAACTTCTTTGTTCTACTGAAGTATTAAATCATAAAGATGACATTTAAAGAATTAGAAATTATTGAGCCTATCTTAAAGGCTCTTGAAGAAAAAGGGTATGAAACTCCTACCCCAATTCAGACGAAAGCAATCCCAACTGTTCTTAACAATAAGGATATTGTGGGTTTAGCTCAAACCGGAACCGGCAAAACTGCCGCTTTTGCGATTCCTATTTTACAGCAATTAGCAGCAAAAAAAGAAGTAAGTTCAAAATCTAAAATAAAAGCATTGGTATTAACTCCTACACGCGAATTAGCAATACAGATCAATGATTGCTTCGGGGAATACGGAAGATATACCGGATTAAGACATTGTGTAATATTTGGAGGTGTTAAACAAAAACAACAAACGGATCAGTTACAACGTGGAGTGGACATACTGATAGCTACTCCAGGCAGGTTATTGGATCTAATGAATCAGGGGTTCATTAGATTAGATAATATTTCGCATTTTGTTCTCGATGAAGCGGATCGCATGTTGGATATGGGTTTTATTCATGATATAAAACGAATTTTGCCTAAGCTGCCTAAAAAGAAACAAACGCTTTTATTCTCGGCAACTATGCCATCTGCAATTGCCACTCTCTCGCGTTCGTTTCAAAACAATCCGGTTCGTATTGAGGTAAATCCGGAATCATCTACAGTTGATACCGTAAGTCAATACCTGTATTATGTAGAGAAACAGGAAAAGAAAGGCTTATTAGTTGAACTACTAAAAAAAGAACAGACGCAAACGATTCTGGTCTTTTCTAAGACTAAATACGGGGCGGACAAGATTGCAAAAAATCTATGTAAGGCAGGAATATCCAGTGAGGCTATTCATGGGAATAAGTCGCAGAATAGTCGTCAAAGGGCGTTAGGCAATTTCAAATCAGGGAAAACGCGAGTGTTGATTGCAACGGATATTGCTGCAAGAGGGATAGATATAGATATTCTGGAGTTAGTTATTAATTATGATCTTCCGGATGTACCGGAAACATACGTACACAGAATAGGACGTACGGGAAGAGCGGGAAGAAAGGGCAAAGCTCTTAGCTTTTGTTCCAAGGAGGAACAAGGTCAACTTCGCGATATACAGAAGCTAACGGGAAGGAAACTCAATATTCTTTCTGCCTGAATAGACGAACAAAAATGTATTAACAAAATAAATAAGCATGGGGAGACCATTATCAAACAGTAAAAGAGACAACGAAAAAAAGAAACAGAGCAAACGCTTAGAGAAACAAAAGCGTAAAGAAGAAAGAAAGGAAAACAATAACAAGGGGGCTTCTCTTGAAGAAATGTTTGCCTATGTGGATGAGAATGGAGTAATCAGAGATACTCCACCGGAAATCACGATTAAGGAAAAAATAAACCCGGAAGATATCAAGATATCAACTCCCAAAAAGGAAATTTCGGATGGACCGGAAATTTATAGAGGTAGAGTTGAGCATTTCAATGATACAAAAGGTTATGGATTTATAAAAGATTTAGATAGCGTGAAAAAGTATTTTTTCCATATCAGCGCTGCTCCTGCAAATATCAAAGAAGGGGATAGGGTTACGTTTGAGTTAGAAAGAGGCACACGGGATTTAAATGCTGTCAATATACAATTTGAGGATACAAAGTCCTCTCCACTTTAATAAAAAAAAGAATGAACATTTACATTTCAAATCTAAACTACAGCATTACAGATGCTGATTTAGGCGATTTATTTGCTGAGTACGGTGAAGTTACTTCAAGCAAAGTAATTACAGACCGGGAAACCGGAAGATCAAGAGGTTTTGGTTTTGTTGATATGCCTAATGACGCTGAAGGTCAAAAAGCAATTGACGAATTGAACGGTGCTGAATACGAAGGAAAAACCATCGCAATAAGCGTTGCAAAACCACGTGAAGAAAGAGGAGGATTCAACAGAAACCGCGGCGGTGGCGGCGGATTCAACAGAGGTGGTGGTAACGGAGGTTACAACTCAAGAAGATATTAATTCCACTCACAAAAAAAAGCCGTGAAGTAGTTTTCCAACTATTCTCACGGCTTTTTTTATGGGTAAGCCCAAAGAAATATTTAGTTATTTTCAGGACGTAATTTACGGACAACAGCACCAGAACGCCACATTTCACTTTCGCGAAGTGCCGTTAGCTCTGCTTCTAATTTTTCACGGTAGTCCGGTTTGCTGTTTGTATCAATTGAACGCTGAGCTTCGTTACCGCAGGCTACTTCTTTATATAGCTTTTCAAATACCGGTTTAGTTGCATCGTGGAAAGGAGTCATCCAGTCTAATGCTCCACGTTGAGCTGTAGTTGAACAGTTAGCATACATCCAATCCATTCCATTTTCTGCAAACAAAGGCATCAATGATTGAGTAAGTTCTTCTACTGTTTCATTAAATGCTTCTGATGGAGAGTGCCCATTTTCGCGAAGCACTTCGTATTGCGCTAAAAGAAGTCCCTGAATAGCTCCCATCAACGTACCGCGTTCACCGGTAAGGTCTGAATATACTTCTTTCTTAAAGGTTGTTTCAAATAAATAACCCGAACCAACGCCTATACCTAATGCAACAACACGTTCTTTAGCACGACCTGTGGCATCCTGGAAGATTGCATAACTTGAGTTCAGACCGCGACCTTGAAGGAACATACGGCGAAGACTTGTTCCCGATCCTTTAGGAGCAACCAAAATAACATCTACATCAGCAGGAGGTATAATATTTGTACGTTCTTTGTATGTGATACCGAATCCATGAGAGAAATACAATGCTTTACCGGGAGTCAGATACTTTTTAATACGTGGCCAAACCTCAATCTGAGCAGCATCTGAAAGCAGATATTGAATAATCGTTGCCTTTTCACAAGCTTCTTCGATTTCGAAAAGGGTTTCACCAGGTACCCAGCCGTCAGCAACAGCCTTGTCCCAAGTCTTTCCACCTTTACGTTGACCTACGATTACGTTGAAACCATTATCACGTAAGTTAAGACTCTGTCCAGGTCCTTGCACCCCGTAACCGAGGATTGCAATGGTTTCGTTTTTCAATACTTCTCTTGCTTTTTCCAAAGGAAACTCTTCGCGGGTAACAACATTTTCTTCTACACCGCCAAAATTCATTATTGCCATTTTCTTTTATTTTATTAATGGATTAAAAACTATATTTTATTTCTTTATTATTTCCAGTTCACTGCCGCACGGCAGATTGCTTTACCTTCGTGACAAATAGCCATCGCATATTGATCCGTATCTATCGGTTCTGAATGAAGGGTTAATTCCATACCATAACGTCCCTCCGCGAGATAGGATATTTCAAAGCGTCGGACTTCCTTTTCTTCAAACATACGGATATTGAACATATCTAACAGATGTTCCATGTATTTGATACTATTCAAATGTCCGTTAATATCCAGATCACTATATTTTACAATAAAAGAAGTACCTTCGACTTCACTCTCAACAGGTTTTATCTTACCCGGCTTTTCTATCGGACAAAGACGATCACTGACATAGGTGCTTAAACCCTCAACATCCAAAGGAGTAGGACGTCTCGTTTCCAAATCAATTGCAGCCCAAATCGAACGGGCATATCCAAAAGGGTTACCTTCACCGTTTTGTAATTCAAAACAACGTTCGGTAAAGAGTCTGCCGACCTCTCCTACCCAAGTATATAAGGTAATCGGTTCAGACAACTTCGGATAATCCGTCATTTCGATTGCGATACGTGACAAGACCCAAGCTGTATGCTTTTCGGTCATATCAGTATAACCAAACCCTCTTTCTGAAGCATGCGATGACGCAGCATGTAATAAGTAGTTCCCAATCATCGGGATAGTGACCCGTCCTCTGAAATCCAGCAAATAGGATTCTGTAACAAAATGAAATACGCCTTCTTTTATCATGGTATTTTTATTGTTTCAGGAACGCTTCTTTTCGAGTTTGTTTTCCATTTCGGCCAACATATCACTCAAACGTTCCACTTTACTTTTCGTTATTGCAACACGTCCGGAACGAATGAATTGCAATACGCCTATCGTACTACTCAACTCCTTAAACAGAGCTTGTGTTTCTTCGTAATGTCCACTTTTTTGAATGACCACACATGATTCGTTCATCTCCAGAACACGAGCATTGTATTTTCGTATCAATTCTTCTACTGCTCCCATTTTCAGGAACAGTTCTGTGCTAAGCTTGTACAATGCAATTTCTTGAAAAACCAAATCCTCATCCGTATTATAGTAGGCTTTCAGAATATCTACGCGTTTATCTATTTGTTTCACAACCTTATCCATGATGTCTTCTGTAGAAAAAGTGGTGATAGTAAACTTGTGTATTCCCTCAATCGCGGAAGGAGAAACAGACAGTGTTTCAATATTCAGCTGACGTCTTGTAAAAACAATAGCTATCTGATTCAAGAGTCCTACCGTATTCTCGGAGAAGATAATAACTGTATATAATTTTTTTGTTGACATATGCTTTCCTCCTTAATTATCTCCCATTATTATATTCGTCACCGTTGTTCCCGCCGGAATCATTGGATAAACCATACCGCATGTCTCAACCGTAGCAACTAACAGATAGGCCCCGTCATGATTCAACATCTCCTGAATTGCCCCATCTAATTCTTCACGTTTATCAACTACACGACCTGCTATATTATAAGCCTTAGCTATGGCTACAAAATCAGGATTCTCCATGACTGTTTCCGAATAGCGTTCATTAAAGAAAAGCTCCTGCCATTGACGAACCATCCCCAAGAAATTATTATTCAAAACAATGATCTTTACATTTGTTTTCTCCTGCATGATTGTTCCCAATTCCTGGATTGTCATTTGAAAACCACCATCGCCCAGAAAGCAACAAACGGTTCTGTCCGGCGCACCGATCTTTGCTCCTATTGCTGCAGGCAGACCAAAGCCCATAGTTCCCAATCCGCCAGAAGTAACCACACTACGGGTGCGTTTATACTTGAAGTACCGAACCCCCATCATCTGATTCTGACCAACGTCTGTTACTAAGATACCATCATGCCCCGATGCTTCGGATACTTTGTTGATCACTTCACCCATTTTCAGTTGACCGGATTTCGGATAAAGCTCTTTTTGGATCACTTTCTGATTCTCTTCCTCCTCGTCCGGTTTAAAGGTTGCAATCCAATCTGTATGTTTAGCCGGTTTTAATAAAGCGGTCACTGCAGCTAATGTTTCTTTTGCATCACCGTGTACAGGCACCGTTGTAGGAACGTTCTTCCCGATCTCTGCCAAATCAATGTCAAAATGGATTATTTTCGCTTGTTTAGCGTATGTCTTTAAATCTCCGGTAACCCGGTCGTCAAAACGCATTCCGATACCAATCAGTAAATCACATTCATTCGTCTTGCGGTTTGGTCCGGCATTTCCGTGCATTCCCAGCATTCCTTTATTCAATGGATGATCAGAGGAGACTGCGGAAAGTCCAAGTATCGTCGATCCAAAGGGTATATCCGCTTTTTCAAGAAAAGCGACCAACTCTTTTTCCGCATTACTTAGAATAACACCCTGCCCCACAAGCGCCAAAGGTTTCTTTGCCTGATTGATGAGTTCAGCAGCTGCAGCTACAGAATCAGCATTCACATCCGGTAGTGGTTGATAACTACGAATATAATTTACCTTATTATACTCATATTCTATTTTGTTGATCTGCGCGTCTTTTGCAATATCAATAACAACAGGTCCGGGACGTCCGGAAGAAGCAATATAGAAAGCTCTTGAAATAGCCCAAGCTATATCTTCGGCACGACGTACCTGATATGCCCACTTCGTAATCGGTAATGTAATACCAATCACATCTATTTCCTGAAAAGCATCCGATCCCAATAAGGGGGAAGCTACTTGACCCGAGATAACGACAAGTGGCGTACTATCCATTAAGGCATCAGCAATACCGGTTATTGCATTTGTTGCAGCCGGCCCTGAAGTAACCATTGCCACTCCAACCTTACCTGATACGCGTGCATACCCTTGAGCTGCGTGCGTAGCACCTTGTTCGTGACGGACAAGAATATGTCTGATTCTATCTCTGTAGTCATATAAACAATCGTAAACGGGCATGATCGCCCCACCCGGATAACCGAATATAGTATCCACACCTTCCGCCACTAACGTTTTCATCAAGGCTTCCGAACCGGTAATCTTCTGTTTCTCCATATCAAATCACTTTTATTTAATCAAATAATACGAACTGCCCCTTTATCGGCAGATGATACCATCTTTGCGTACGCTTGCAGGGCTTTTGACACTTTACGTTCACGCATCGGAGGAGTAAAGGCTTTCTGTCCTTTCTCTTCTTCTTCCGCACGACGTTCAGCCAGTTGGGCGTCGCTTAATTTCACATTTATACTACGTTCCGGAATATTTATTTCAATAATATCTCCGGTTCTAACCAATCCAATAGCACCTCCTGCAGCAGCTTCAGGGGAAATATGTCCGATAGAAAGTCCGGATGTACCTCCTGAGAAACGTCCATCAGTGATCAAAGCGCATTCTTTACCAAGATGCCGGGATTTAATATATGAGGTCGGATAAAGCATTTCCTGCATGCCCGGCCCCCCTTTAGGCCCTTCATAAGTTATAACGACAACATCTCCGGCAACTACATCACCACGTAGTATTCCGTTACAAGCGGCATCTTGCGAATCAAAAACGACTGCACGGCCTGTAAACTTTAATATCTTTTCATCCACTCCGGCAGTCTTCACTACACAACCATCCTGAGCGATATTTCCTTTTAATATGGCCAATCCACCATCTTTCGTATAGGCGTACTCAACACTACGGATACAGCCATGTTCTCTATCTTCATCGACCGTATCATAATAAGCCTCCTGAGAGCCCATAACAATATTAAACTTATTTCCCGGAGCAGATCTGTATAACTTAAGAGCATCTTCGAACACATCTTTACTTGTTATAGCATAACGCTCGATAACTTCAGCCAAAGTATAGCCATCAGCACGTTTAACCGAAGCATCAACTAAGCCGGCCTTTGCTAATTCTCCCATTATCGAAATAATACCTCCGGCACGATTTACATCCTGTATATAATATTTATTTGAGTTTGGAGCCACTTTACACAAACAAGGCGTCTTACGAGAAAGTTTATCCATGTCGTCCATCGTAAAGTCCACTTCCGCTTCATGCGCAATAGCCAAAAGATGAAGCACCGTATTCGTAGAACCGCCCATCGCTATATCTAAAGCCATAGCGTTAGTAAACGCAGTCTTTGTCGCAATCGAACGTGGCAACACACTATCATCACCATCACGATAGTATTTATAGGCATTTTTAACAATCAAGGCTGCTGCATCTTTAAATAGACATAAGCGGTTGGCATGTGTAGCAAGCACCGTTCCATTACCCGGAAGAGCCAGACCAATCGCTTCATTGAGACAGTTCATCGAATTAGCCGTAAACATACCTGAACATGAGCCACAGGTAGGGCAAGCAGAACGTTCCACGGTTCTCACTTGTTCGTCAGAGACATTATCATCTGCTGCTTGTACCATCGCATCAATCAAATCCAGATGTTTTCCACCCGCATTTCCCGCTTCCATAGGACCACCAGATACAAAAACCGCCGGGATATTCAATCTCATGGCAGCCATGAGCATTCCCGGCGTTATCTTATCACAATTGCTGATACATATCATTGCATCCGCTTTATGTGCATTTACCATATATTCTACGCTATCCGCGATGATATCTCGTGAAGGCAACGAGTACAACATACCATCATGCCCCATAGCAATACCATCATCAATTGCTATTGTGTTAAACTCAGCAGCAAAACAGCCTAATTTTTCGATCTCGTCCTTAACTAATTGTCCGATATGGTGCAAATGCACGTGACCGGGGACAAACTGTGTAAACGAATTCACAATCGCTATTATTGGTTTTCCCAACTGTTCCTCCTTCATGCCGTTGGCACGCCAGAGTGCACGCGCTCCCGCCATCCGGCGGCCTTGCGTACTAAACGAACTTCTCAACGAATCTTTCATTATCTCTTATTTCTACCTATTAGTTTATTAGTCCGCAACAAGTGATATAAACAAAAAAGCCCTTCTCCTATTTGAGAAAGGCTTTAAGAATATCTTAATACACATACAACATCTTACACACCTTTCTCCCTTACCTGCTAATGACTAGAAGGACCACCACGAGAATAATGCTATGTAAAATACTGCTGATCATTATTTCAAATTCAATTTTCACTTGTTTGATGATGCAAATGTAGTATAATAATTTACACCTCCAAAGCAAATTAAAAGAAAAAAGCAGTGGAATCTTTCAAATCTCAACTAATTGAGATTTGCGAGTTTCATATTTACATCTTCTGAGAAAAGATTTAGAAGAAAAAAAGGATTAATTTATTCTTTGATTTTTACGTATTTCTCTGGGAGTCTTCCCTAAGAGGCTTTTACAAAAGTTATTGAAATGCGAAGGGGAGGAAAAACCTAAATCAAGACTTATTTCTTTAAATTGTTTTGAAGTCTTTGTTATTTCATATAAAATTTCCATAGATAATTTCTGTTTCAGCCATTTTGAGGCGGATATTCCAAAAGTACGGCGAAATTTCTTTTCAAATCCCGACAAACTATAAAAGGATAAGTCGGCAAGTTCTTGTACATTTCTCACTTTTCGGTAGTTGCTATATATAAAATCTGAAAAAAGATAGTCTTTATCCAAAGATAAATAACCACAAACGAAGAGAAGGACAATAGATAAGTAATTTTTCATCTTCATATTTATTATATTTACTATTGTTGCTACAATAATTTATATCGAACTAAGTGATAAATAGAAATATAGAATCAACACAATTGTTGAGTTTATAAAACGGTCAATAATTTATTTTGCAAAAATAGAAATGCAAAAACAAACAAAATTACAAAAATCGACAAAACAATTAGAAAAACCCGCTTATTTACTAAAACAGACTATAAAATTTGAGTAAAAGAAGCGTTTTTTCATTTAGAGAAAGGTGTTTTTCTGTAATATTTTACCCCTATCTCGTCAGCAAACAATACCCACATTCTTATTTTATCGATCAGAATTTGTCTCAAAGAATAAGAGCCTGTTTTATTCTCAGAGAAAATCAGAAAAAAAACTGTATTTTAGTAGCACGAAAGAATCTGTAATAAAGAGTAAGAACAACTTATATAGTAAAAACCATGAAGACAGACAAATTTATTGTCGGATGCCTGCTTTTTGCATCTCAAACACTTGTATCTCAGAATTTCCAGTTATCTTCTTCCGGTTATTTTCAGAATAAAGGAGTAGATGTGATGGCATTTGATGATATTTATCCGGAAGGTCATCAGGGTGGTGTCTCACTAATTATGCATGGCAACCGGGTCGCTACGAATGGGGATATCCGATTGGAGCCTACTCCGGGACAATGGCAACCTGTACCCAAGCAAAGGGATAGAAAAGTGGATCAGACCGGGAATACGATTACTGCCTGGTTGAGTTATCCTGATACATCAAAGCATCTGACGGGGTTTAATCCGATGATCTATCCGGATATTACGTTAGACTATGTGGTTTCGGTGAAAGGAGAAGGGAAATCCGTTATTGTTACGGTTGATCTGAGCCAGCCTGTCCCTGAGGAGTTTATCGGTAAAGTGGGATTCAATTTTGAATTGTTTCCGGGTGCATTATTCGGAAAGCCGTGGATTATGGACAGCATGTCCGGTATATTTCCTCAACAACCGAATGGGCCTACTCTAACTGAAAATGCGAATATAGCACATTCCGGTAATTTTAATCCTGACGGCAAAGCAAGTCTCGGACATTTAACAAGTCACGGGAATGGATACAGTCCGATTGTCGCGGATGATATTGTCGCCGAGCCGTATGCAGTCGGCAAACGCTTTACTGTCCGTCCCGACGATCCGTATAACCGTTTCACCATAGAATCACAAGGCACTGTTCTGAAACTCTTCGACGGACGGATGAACCACAATAATGGTTGGTTTGTGTTGCGAAGTGAAGTTCCCGCCGGAGCAACAAAAGGCGCTATCCAATGGGTAATCACTCCCAATGTAGTGGAAGACTGGCTCTATAGTCCCGTTATACAGACCTCCCAGTTAGGGTATCACCCCAATCAATCGAAAGTAGCTGTTATCGAGTTGGATAAACGAGAGAATAGAAAAGACAGCCCGAAACTCTACCGGATAACCGAAACCGGTGAAAAGGAGATCAAAACCGGAACCACAAGCGACTGGGGGCAGTTCCTGCGTTATAATTATTTGTTGTTTGATTTTACAGACTTAAAAGAAGAAGGGCTTTATCAGATAAAATACGGTGATTCGTATTCCTCTGTTTTCCGTATCGCAAAGGACATATACGACCGCGGAGTATGGCAACCGGTATTGGAATATTTTCTTCCGGTACAGATGTGCCACATGCGTGTGAATGAGAAGTATCGCGTCTGGCATGGTTGCTGCCACATGGACGATGCCCGTATGGCTCCTATAGATTTCAATCATATTGACGGATATTCGCAAGGGCATAGCACGTTGACTTCGTTTAAGCCGGGCGACGTGGTGCCGGGAGTAAATAGAGGAGGTTGGCATGACGCGGGAGATTTTGATCTCCGGGTTGAGTCGCAAGCCGGTGAAACGTATATTCTGGCATTAGCGTATGAAGCCTTCAATATAAATTACGATGTCACTTCGATCAATCAGGACACACACGTTACTGAAATTCATCAACCGGATGGTAAAGCCGATTTGTTGCAACAAATCGAGCATGGTACACTAAGTGTTGTCGGAGCATACCGGGCATTAGGCCGGTTATATCGCGGAATCATCTGTAATGATCTTCGTCAATATGTTTTGTTGGGCGATGGTATAGCCATGACGGATAATGTGATTGGAAATGAAGATGACCGCTGGCTGTTTACGGAAGATAATCCAAACAGGGAACTGACTACCGCCGCCCATCTAGCAGCTGTTTCCCGCGTACTTAAAGGGTTTAATGATACACTAAGTGTACAATCATTGGCTGCTGCCCGTAATATATATATTAATGTAAGAAAAGGTGTTGATAAGGCAAAATCCGCGAAAATCCATGCGGCAGCTGAACTGTATCTGACTACGGGAGAGAAAGAATATAAAGATTATTTGCTCTCGGAAACGACATATATCACAGAAAACATAGACCGTGTAGGCTGGTTTATGGGACGGGCAGATAAGAAGATGCATAACCGTAAGTTTTCAGAAGCTATCCATAAGGCTTTAACCAGTCTGCAAACGCGATTGAAGGAACTAAGTGCGGAGACTCCTTATGGAATACCATACCGTCCCTACATTTGGGGAGCGGGTTGGGATATTCAGGCATTTGGATACCGGCATTATTTCTTACACACGGCATATCCCGAAATCTTTAGCCCGGAGCCGGTGTATAACGCGTTAAACTTTGTTTTAGGTTGTCACCCGGGTTCCAACACCTCTTCTTTCGCTTCCGGAGTTGGTGCGAAATCGGCAACGGTAGGTTACGGACTGAATCGTGCCGACTGGTCGTATATTCCCGGAGGGGTTATTTCCGGCACAGCATTAATTCGCCCGGATTTCCCAGAACTATTTGAATTTCCTTATCTCTGGCAACAGGTCGAATATGTAATGGGAGGCGGTTCTTCGCATTATATGTTTCTGGTGTTGGCCGCCCGGCAATTGCTGGGGCAGATCAAGTAAAAAAAACGGTTAGAAGTGGATAAAAACAAGGTTTTATTACCTGAAAAAACCGATTTTTAAACATGTTGAAAATCAACAAATAAAACACCCCCGAAAATATAAAGGATATTTTTCCAAAAATAAAGGATATTTTTCCAATTATATCCTTTATATTTTTTCATTCAATAGTATGCATAAAAACGGGAATTATAGAAACAAAAAGAAACAATCTATTTAGTATCTTTGGGGCAAAATGATTTTGCATTAATGGAAAGCGGATGCCTGCCATTATGCTTCACAGAAACACGAAATGCAGATAAATGACAGTCAGATAAAAAGAATAGTAAAAGGAGATCAAAATGCTTTTCGTCTTTTTATGGATATGTATTCTAAAGATTTGTTTTTTTTTGCGCAAGGATATGTAAACTCCCGCGAAACAGCGGAAGAAATTGTCAGTGATGTTTTTCTGGAAGTTTGGCATAATCGTCAGGCTCTTGATCAGATACGTTCCATAAAATCATGGTTGCTAACGATAGTCAGGAATCGGGCTATCTCGTATTTAAGAAAAACGAGTGTGAATCATTCTGTTATATCTTTTGATTCTATTGAAGATTTTTTCCTTCCGGCGGTTGTCTCACCCGACGAACAGATCATAAGTAAAGAGGAGATTGAAAACATTAATCGTGCAATAAATAACCTTTCTCCTAAATGCAAAGAAGTTTTTCTCTTGGCTAAGTTTGAAAAACTCCCCTATAAAGAAATAGCGAAAATGCTTAATATATCTGTAAAAACCATTGATGTTCATATAGCTAACGCCATTCAAAAGATATCCGAAATTTTATATAAATAATTTTTCTAAAAAAAACATCTTTTCATATAAGAGATTTCTTCAACACTTGCGTCTTATTTATTGTAACAGTCCAAAAAATAAGACACAAAAAGTTAAATGAAGGATAAAAGAAAAAAGATCGTTTATTATTGGGAAAACTGCGATCCTGTAGGAAATGAAGAAATTACCAATTCTATTCGTAACAAAACATTACGCAAGATAGAGGCAGAGTCTAATTTGTCTCCTCTTCCGGAAAATAAGAAAAGCCAGAAAAGAATCCTCCGGACTGCGATTATTTCAATTGCCGCATCTGCGGCTATCCTTGTCGCCGCCGTCCTCTCTTTCAACCTTTTATCAAAAGACACGAGCTTCGAGGAGATGATAGTTTCAACGGAATATTTATCCACGACCGAAAACGATCAGGTAACCTTAGTGATGTCTGATCTAAAAACAATACATATATCATCGGAAACACAAATAGCCTACTCTCCTGATGGTTCGTTCAAGATAGGTTCGGAGAAACCGATAAACCAGGAAGAGACTAATTTTTCTGCAGAAAAGATATATAACCGATTAATTGTTCCCAAAGGTAAACGTTCGGAATTGATCTTGTCTGACGGAACAAAGATATGGGTAAACTCGGGAACGAAAGTAATTTTTCCTACGGTTTTCAAGCAGGATAAGAGAGAGATTTATGTAGATGGTGAGGTATATATGGAAGTAGCTCATAATGCGAAAAAGCCTTTTTACGTAAACACGGAAGGATTTGATATAAAAGTATTAGGAACTGCTTTTAATGTTTTTGCATATAAAGAAAACAATGCAAGAGAAGTCGCTTTAGTTAATGGTAAAGTTGAAATCACGGATGGAAATAACAAATCTATCGAAATGATTCCTAATGAATTAGTCTTATTCGAGAAAGACAATATTATAATGAAGGAAAGCGTAAAAGCGGAAGATTACAAGGCGTGGGTGAATAAAATACTTATTCTCAATGGAGAGAAGTTGAGCGCTATCCTAAATCGGTTGAGCTTAATGTATAATACCAAAATAAACTGCGATCCGTCCTTGTCCGAAGAAGAACTATACGGAAAATTTGATTTGAACAACAATATTGAAGAGGTTATTGATTACTTGAAAATAATGCTGCCGATTTCATCTTACAAGGAAAACGGAACGTTTTATTTACAAAGAAATAATATATAAATGTCTAACTTAATTAATATACCATGAGAGAGAAAAGCTAATGCCATGAAAAACAAACCGGATGATATCCCCTTATCATCCGGTTAAGATTAAACATCAACGCAATAAGATTATGTTAACGTTAATCCAGAAAAGTATGTAAAGTTATGAAAAATAATAACATTCTTCGAAATCGTTCAGGAAATAAACATATATCATTCCTGATGATTATCAGTTTCCTTTTTCTTTCTTCTATCTCATTACACGCCGAAAAACACGATTCGGTAATGAAGAAAGAGCAATCTTTTACAATGAAAATGGAAAACCAGACTGTAAAAGAATTTATCAATTATATTGAAAAAAACAGTGAGTACATTTTTTCTTACACAAAGAATGTATTAGGGCAACTTGAGAAAAGAGTGTCCGTAAGAGTTGAAAACAAAGAGATTTCAGACATTATGGAGATTCTCTCTAAAGAGGCTGGCCTTAACTATGAAATCAAAGGAAGACAGGTTATTCTATCTAACAAAACTGAAGCTCCTCAACAAGTTAAGAAAGGAGTCAATGTCAACGGTACAGTATGGGATGAACAGGGAGAACCCTTGATCGGGGTGAATGTCTCTATTAAATCTACGAGTACAGGTACTACAACCGATATTAATGGTAATTATTTCCTGTCTGTTCCTGATAAAAACGCAGAATTAGTATTCAGTTATATTGGTTATCAGCCGACAACAATAAAAGTTGGAAACCAGATCAATATCAACGTCAACATGAAGGAGATTTCCACCGGATTGAATGAAGTCGTTGTGGTAGGATTCGGTTCGCAAAAGAGAGAATCGGTTGTTGGTTCTATCACGACTATCGAACCGAATCTTCTACAACAAAGTCCGACACGTGCTTTAAGTAATAATTTAGCCGGTCAGGTAGCCGGTGTTATTGCAGTACAACGTTCGGGAGAACCGGGATCCGATGGTTCAAGCTTTTGGATTCGTGGTATTTCGTCTTTTCAAAATGCCGGTCGTAGTCCATTAGTCTTAGTAGATGGAATCGAACGTACTCTGGATGATATGGATCCGGCAGAAATTGAATCATTCTCTGTTCTGAAAGATGCTGCAGCAAGTGCGGTATATGGAGTTCGTGGAGCGAATGGTGTGATCTTGGTTAATACGAAAAGAGGTAAATTAGGAAAACCGTCAATAAATGTTCATTATGAACAAGGGTTTACTCAGCCAGTCAAATTACCCAATTTCATTGGCTCGGCCGACTATCTATCTTTAATGAATGAACTTTCAACTGATGGCGGTGGTCTTGAAATTTATTCTCCTGATATAATCGAAAAATATCGGACAGGTGAAGACACCGAACTTTATCCGGATGTTGACTGGTTGGATACGATAACCAAAGATCATGCAAGTAATCGTCGCGCCAACCTGACGGTTACCGGCGGTAGCGACATTCTTCGTTATGCCTTAGTGGCTTCTTATTATGGTGAATCAGGAATCTTCGAAAGGGATAAGAGTCAGACCTGGGATTCTTCTACGAAGCTGAACAAATACAATATGCGTTCAAACGTAGATGTTAATATTACGAAAACAACTATAGCTCGTGTAAGCGTAGGTGGTTATCTTCAGGACACTAACGGCATGACATCATCATCCGACGATGTGTTAGGTGCTGCTTTTGAGACACCTCCTTTTGTACACCCTACGATTTATTCAACCGGAGAAATTCCACGCGTAAAGTCAAGACAAAACCCATGGGCTAAAGCGACGCAACACGGATTCCAGACCTATACCAATGCAAAGATTGAATCTTTATTTTCTTTGGAACAGGATTTAAAATTCTTACTTCCGGGTTTGAAGATAAAGGGATTATTTTCATTCGACAGATATATGGTTTCCGGTATTTTACGTTCAAAGAGTCCGGATTATTACAATCCGGCATCATCCAGAGACGAAGACGGAAACTTAGAACTTTCTATTGCTGACTACGGACAAATGTTCTTAAATACAGAACAAAAGAAGGAATGGGGTAACCGGGCTACTTATATAGAAGGAAGCGTAAATTACAATCAGCATTTCGGCAAGCATAATGTAGAAGGTATGTTCTTGTATAATCAAAGGGATTATCAGAATGGAAGTGTGGTGCCATACCGTCGAATGGGTATTGCAGGTAGGGCTTCTTATAATTATGACAACCGTTATATTGCCGAGTTTAACTTTGGATATAATGGTTCGGAAAACTTTGCTAAAGGGTATCGTTTCGGTTTCTTCCCATCATTTGCTTTAGGTTATTTGCTTTCGGAAGAAGCATTTATGGAAAACTATAAAGAAACAATTTCTAAATTAAAATTGAGAGGTTCATGGGGATTGGTAGGAAACGATCAGTTAGCCGGACGCCGTTTTGCTTATATCACAACAATCAACAGTAGTGATGACTACCAATACAAATGGGGCGTAAATAATGATTATCACCGTACAGGGCGATTTGAAGGAGATTTCGGGATACCTAATTTGACTTGGGAAACTGTGGCAAAAACAAATATTGGTTTTGAACTTGGCTTGTGGAATGCCTTGGATTTGCAGGTTGACTGGTTTAAGGAAAAACGCGAAGATATCTTCATGAAACGAAACACGATCCCTTCTGCTGCCGGATTTATAAATACTCCTTGGGCTAATTACGGGAAAGTTGACAACCAGGGGGTTGACATCTCTCTTGTTTACAACAAACAAATTAATAATGATTGGTTCGTTGGTTTCAGAGGAACCATGACTTATGCAAAGAATAAAATCATAGAACAGGACGAAGCGCCGGGTGTAATGGGAACAAACCGTCAACGTACCGGTTTGCCTGTAAATCAATTGTTCGGGTTAGTTGCTGACGGATTATTTACAGAGGATGACTTTATTGATGTTGAGAATGGAATTCTGAAGGATGGAATACCTGATCATACATTTGTTTCTAAAATAAGACCTGGAGACATTAAATATGTAGATATTGACGGAGACGGGGCAGTGACAGACATGGACGAAGTAGCTCTGAAAGGAACAACCGATCCACAATTAGTTTACGGTCTCGGGGGTAATATCAAATACAAAAACTTTGACATGAACATCTTCTTCCAAGGAATCGGAAAAACCTATCGCTTTATTGGTGGAACCGGTTTTATGCCGGGTAGTTCTATGGGGGCTATGTATAATATTTTCGATAATTATCAAGATCGTTGGACTCCGGAAAATCCGAGTCAGGATGTATTTTATCCACGTTTGACTTACGGACAGAATGAAAACAATTCCAAAAACTCCACCTGGTGGTTGCGGGATATGAGTATGCTCCGCATGAAAGACTTAGAGGTAGGATATAGCTTCTCTAAAAGCTGTCTTGTTCCTATGGGAGTGAAATCGTTACGGTTATATCTGAAAGGGACGAATCTGTTGACATTCTCTAAATTTAAGATGTGGGATCCGGAACTTGCTACCAGTAATGGTATGAAATATCCGATTATGAAGTCTGTTTCATTTGGTTTGGATATTAATTTCTAACATTTAATTAATATAGATTATGAAAGCAAAAAACATAGTAAAATATATAGGTGTCACTCTATTATGTGCCGGGCTAAACGGTTGTGCCGATTTTATTGATAATGCCCCGGATGATCAATTGGATTTAGAGATGGTGTTCAACGACAAGACACGTACTGAAGACTGGTTAGCCAATGTTTATTCGGGAGTACCGGATTCGTATTGGAAATTTGCAAAAGATATTGGTTGGGATACTGTTGGAGATGACATCACTCCTTCACAAC
The DNA here is from genome assembly GCF_028705895.1 of Massilibacteroides sp. Taxonomy (GTDB): domain Bacteria; phylum Bacteroidota; class Bacteroidia; order Bacteroidales; family Tannerellaceae; genus Massilibacteroides. The sequence continues at coordinate 25,552 of NZ_JAQWCQ010000052.1, forward strand.
GTTGGTTACAATGGTGGGGCGGTTCTTTATTAAATTTCAGAGTGGGAAACTTCTACACAAGTTCAGGTTGGAACAGTAATTTCTGGAACCAATTACCACAACGGATCCGGTCTGCCTATATCCTCATTAATAATGCGCATGCAAATCCTTTGCAGAAAGTAACTGAGGAAGATATTGAGTTAATGAAAAACGAATGTCGTTTTTTAGTTGCCTACTATTATTGGATGATGACGGAAGCGTATGGAGCAGTACCCTATTATAGTGATGTATTGGATGTTAACACACCATTAAGCGAAATGATGGTCGGTCAGATGGCTTTTGACGATATGGTCAATATGTTAGACCAGCAATTATTGGAACTCTCCGAAAAACTTCCGGCTAAATGGGAAGAAGCATTCTTCGGAAGAGCAACCTCTATTGCTTGTTTAGCTGTTCGTGCTCGTATGCTCTTATTTGCAGCAAGTCCATTAGTGAACGGAAACGAATGGTACAAGGGAATGACACTATATGACGGCAAAGAACGCTTTAACAGCACTTACGATGCCAACAAATGGAAGAAAGCAGCAGATGCCTGCAAACTGTTAATAGAAAAAGCAGAGGCAGCCGGTCATGGATTATATTATGAGTACACAAGTGATGGAAAAATTGATCCGTTTATGTCCACTTATAATCTTTTCCTCAAAAAAACATCGGAAGGAAATAACGAAATATTATTCGCCAGACCTGATTGCAATTATGGAGAATGGGAAAAACACTCAACACCTCGCGGATGCGGTGGAAATGGAGGTATGGGTGTTACTCAGGAAATGGTAGATGCTTTCTTTATGAAAAACGGGCTATCTCCTATCTTAGGTTATAATGCAGACGGTTCTCCTATCATCAACGATGCTTCGGGCTATACGGAATCGGGATTTTCTACCGAACCGGAAATAAGAAATACAAAATGGGATCCGTGTCGGAAATCTCCTGATGTAAAAGCAGGTCAGATTACGTTGTCTAATACATATAATATGTATAGCAATCGTGAACCACGTTTCTACGTTTCCGTATTATTCAACGGTACCTGGTTCCATCAGGAAGGACGTACCACACGCATGATGTCTAACGAATGGGACGGTGGTCCTACACATGATGCTCCTCAGAACGGGTATCTGAACAGGAAAAAGACGTCATTAGAGTCTATCCCAAGAGACGGGAAACGCCCATACCGTCCGGCAATACTATTCCGTCTGGGAGAAGCCTACCTGAATTATGCAGAAGCATTGAATGAAGCGACACCGGGACATAGCGATATTATGCTTTATCTGAATAAGATCCGCGAACGTGCCGGTATCCCCGAATACGGAACAGGAACTGACAATAATGGCTTCCAACGTATTTCTTACAAAGACGATCAGGCAACAGTACGTGAATTAATCCGTAAAGAACGCCGTGTAGAATTATGTGCAGAAGGAATCCGTTATCATGATATCCGCCGTTGGAAATTAGGTGAAGAGCTATTGGATGGTTACGATCATGGAATGAATTTCGCAGGAACTGAATATTCAGATGACAAATCTGATCCAAAGGCGTTCTTCGTTCGTACAAAAGCTCTTTTACGCAGTTACGAAAAGAAACAATACTGGATGCCTATCCATCAAAGCCAGATCGACACAGACCCAACATTAGTACAAGCTCCTTTCTGGGAAAGTGAAGAATAAAGAAACCGCAATCTAAAAAACAATACCACTCCCCTATAAAAGTCTTAAATACGGCTTTATAGGGGAGTTTCTTTTTGTGTACAAATGAATATCAATATCAGAGATTACACTCTTTTTCGACAACTCTGTTTACATTTATCTATCATAAATTTAAACTTAGATATAAAACGGATCAGTCCGAAACCCCGGTTGTTATTACACTTGGATTATGTCGTTTCTAATGGGATAACCTCGATAGGTTAGAACAAATCGTGGACAGCAATATAAGAAGGTGAAAGAAAAACAAAATAATAGC
>NZ_JAQWCQ010000053.1 GCF_028705895.1 Massilibacteroides sp.
AAGTTAAGCCCAATCACGCCGATGGTACTGCGTAAAAGTGGGAGAGTAGGTAGTTGCCGTTTTAAGAAGAGAGCCGGTTCAGTATTAAACTGAATCGGCTCTGCTTGTTTATGGGAGGAAACATGAAGAATATTAGTCTTTGATTGCTTGATGAATGCGTGTAAGACGTAATAATAGATCTTCTAAGAGATCGAGTTTTAGCATATTTGCTCCGTCGGATTTTGCTACAGAAGGCTCTGGGTGAGTTTCAATGAAAAGACCGTCAACTCCTACTGCTATTGCTGCCTTTGCAATTGTGGAGATAAGGGATGGCATGCCGCCCGTCACTCCTGATGTTTGATTGGGTTGTTGGAGAGAATGAGTTACATCCATTATAACAGGAAACCCAAATTCTTGCATGGTTGGAATTGCTCTATAATCTACAACCAAGTCGGTATAACCAAAAGTTGTTCCACGTTCTGTCAACATTACGTTCTTATTCCCTGCATCTATTATTTTTTGTGCTGCAAATTTCATTGCTTCAGGAGCAAGAAATTGCCCTTTTTTTATGTTGACGATTTTTCCGGTTTTAGCAGCTGCTATTAATAAATCTGTCTGTCTGCACAGAAAAGCTGGGATTTGAAGCACGTCCACATATTCTGCGGCTATAGCAGCTTCTGTTGATTCATGAATATCAGTTACTACTGGAATGTCAAATGTTTCTTTTACCTTTTGGAGAATCTTCAAAGCCTTTTCGTCTCCGATGCCTGTGAATGAGTCTATCCGCGAACGGTTAGCCTTTCTATACGATCCTTTGAAGATATAAGGAATGTTTAGTCGGGAGGTTATGTTAACTATCTTTTCGGCAATATGAAGAGCCATTTCTTCTCCTTCAATAACACACGGTCCTGCCATTAAGAAGAAATTATCCTTGTTTTTGAAACTTTCTATTGTAATCATTGTTTTGTTTTTATTTCTTATTATTTAGTAAAACCAACGTTTGATCTATCTTTGTTTCTGTTGGAAGTGTTGCATCTATCCATTGAATACTAAAACCTCTTCTTTCCATGCCTCTGAACCATGTCATTTGTCGTTTGGCAAACTGATGTATGGCTATCTCAAGCTCGTTGACCATATTTTCATAACTCATCTTTCCGATAATATAGAGTGTTACGTATTTATATTCCAGTCCATAGTATATGAGATCATCTGGGCAAACACCATTGTTTAGAATCCGTTGAACTTCATCTATCATGCCTTCGTTCAGTCTGTCTCGTAAACGTTTTGATATTTTATTCCGGCGTAATTCTCTATCTATATCAATACCAATAATAAGACTATTGATTGGATCATATTTATTTCGATCAGGTGCCGAATGTTTATAAAACTCCTCTATCTCAATAGCACGGATGGCTCGTTGAGCAGAGTCAACGTCCGTTTTATTATGAAGTGTTTTATACGAAGCCAGAACCTCTTCCAGCTCAACTAATGTCTTTCCTTTTAATGATTCTCTTAATTTTTTGTTTTCCGGTACATCTAAGAGTTTATAACCTTTAAGTACAGCTTCAATATACATCCCTGTTCCTCCACACAAAATAGGGAGTTTACTCCGGCTTTGAATCTCTTTGAATACGCGGTGAAAATCATGTTGATATTCGAATACGTTGTACTTATATCCAGGTTCACAGATGTCTATTAAATGATACGGAATCGTTTTTCCGTTAACCGTATAATCTGATAGATCTTTCCCCGTACCTATATCCATACCTCGATAGATCTGTCGGGAATCTCCGCTGATAATTTCCGCATCTAAATGAGCAGCTAAGGCAGCTGCAAAACTTGTTTTTCCGGAGGCCGTAGGACCTATTATTGTGATTAACTCGTATCCCTTCATAATGAAACAAAGGTAATAAAAAAGCCGCATCCTTTCGGGTGCGGCTTCCTGATTATCTTTTAACCGGAATTATCCGTTAACTTTTGCCATGTGAGCGATCAAACCAAGAACTTTGTTTGAATAACCCCATTCGTTGTCATACCAAGAAACAACCTTAACGAAGTTAGGAGTCAATTGGATACCAGCCTTAGCATCGAAGATAGAAGTACGTGGGTCAGTTAAGAAGTCAGAAGAAACAACTTCGTCTTCAGTATAACCAAGGATACCTTTCAATTCGCCTTCAGAAGCAGCCTTCATAGCAGCGCAGATTTCTTCGTAAGTAGTTGCTTTGTCCAAATTAACAGTCAAGTCAACAACAGATACGTCCAAAGTAGGAACGCGGAAAGCCATACCTGTCAATTTTCCGTTCAATTGAGGAATAACTTTACCTACAGCCTTAGCAGCACCTGTAGAAGAAGGGATGATGTTACCAGCAGCAGCACGACCACCTCTCCAGTCTTTTGCTGAAGGACCGTCAACTGTTTTTTGAGTAGCAGTTGTAGCGTGTACTGTAGTCATCAAACCGTCTTTGATACCGAATTTGTCGTTCAATACCTTAGCGATAGGAGCCAAACAGTTAGTAGTACATGAAGCGTTAGAAACAAATTGAGTTCCTTTTACGTATGAATCCAAGTTCACACCACAAACGAACATAGGAGTATCGTCTTTAGAAGGAGCTGACATAACAACATATTTAGCACCAGCGTCAATATGACCTTGAGCTTTGTCTTTTGACAAGAATAAACCTGTTGATTCAACAACATATTCTGCACCAACAGCAGCCCAGTTCAAATCAGCAGGATTCTTTTCTGCTGTTACGCGGATTGCGTTTCCATTTACGACCAGATTTCCGTCCTTAATTTCAACTGTTCCGTCGAATCTTCCGTGGATAGTATCGTATTTCAACATGTAAGCCATGTAGTCAACACTGATAAGGTCGTTGATTCCAACTACCTGAATGTCGTTTCTGCCTTGAGCAGCACGAAAAACCAAACGTCCGATACGGCCGAAACCGTTAATACCTACTTTAATCATTGTAATAAAACTTTATATGGGTTTATTAAAAAAACTATTTCTTATTCACTTAACACCCGCAAGGGGTTGCGCACGAGGCTAACAATAATAACATAAACCAAAATGCTATGGAAACAATTGCTTTCTGTTTCATCTTGTCTTTATTTAAACCACCGCAAATGTAATTATGTTTTTTCGAATGACCTTATTTCTGAAGAGGAAAAAGATGCTCTCTAACATAAATTAATTGTTGAACTATGCTTTTTTTCGTGAAAATAACTTACCAATAATGGAGCCGGCTTTTTTTATGCCCCATGAGATAAATATCGGCTTGGCTATATCCCATGCCACAGGAATTAACATTTTGGTTAATGGAAGGAAATCTGCTAAAGATAATTGTTCAGATAAAGAATTACCTGCATTCTTGTCTGAGGGAGCAGATGTTGTCTGATCTTGTTTTTTTTCAGACTGACGGAACAACATAGAAGATATAAAAGACAAGAACAAAGTCCCCGCATTAGTCTGAACATAAGCTACATGTTCGTTTAGCTTATTTTCCTGTTCCTTAGTAAGTGCCAGGATCCGTTTTTTTTCAGTTTTTAATTTCTCCAGAGGAGTTTGAGGCTTGTTGTTCATTGTTCTCTGTGTCGTTCGTTTTTTCGTCGTTTGACATAAGTGCCGAGATAATTTCATTTTCCACACTGCTAACTATTCTTGCCTTATTCATTAAAAGAGCCAGTATGAGTATTAAATATAACACAGCCACACTGATAAATCCTAAACCTTCAGAATCAAAAAGTTCTCCAAGGAAAAAACCTAAAGAAAGAAATATGAATAAAAAAGCGAAGAATGCAGTGAAAAGAATAACCAAACCATATGAGAGAACTCCCAGCACTTTGCCTGTTCTCTCATAAGTGCTTAACTTGAGATAATCAAATCTTAACTCAAGGTAAGCGATCAGATCTTTTTTTATTCGATCAAATAATTGTTCTGAATTTTTCTCCATGAATTCTGTTTATTCAGCCGGAGTATTCGTTTCTTCAATCTTATTAACTAACTCTGTCTTTGTTTCTTTGTATTTACTAACGGCTGTATTGAATCCTTCTTTTACCTTATCCACAACATTGTTAAGCTCACCTAATAATTGTTCTCTTTTGTCAGTTGCAGCTAAATAACCTACAGCAGCCCCTACAGCAGCCCCTACAACTAATCCCAATAATAATTTTGAATCTACATTTTTCATAATTCTCCATTTTTTTAGTTACTACTCTACTAATATAACGCTTTTTACTGGAAGATGTTTTAATTTTCATCCTATATTTACTTAAAGATTGTTATTGATGAGAGAACTCATTTGTTTTTAATGCTTCTATTTGCTTATAACATAAATCTTTTGTTACTTTGCATCCGCTTTTCGTAATCTCTGTCGGGACATATGCAGCCCGTTATATTGCGTTTCGTTTATAATAACAATTTAAAGCTATAAAAAATGGATTTTATTAAAATTGCAGAAGAAGCATTTGCTACAAAGAAAGAACTTCCTGCATTTAAAAGTGGTGATACGATTACCATTGCTTACCGTATTAAGGAAGGTAACAAAGAACGTATCCAGCAGTACAGAGGCGTTGTGATCCGTATTTCAGGACACGGTGATAAGAAACGTTTCACTGTTCGTAAAATGTCAGAAAATGTTGGAGTAGAAAGAATTTTTCCAATGGACTCTCCTTTTATTGAAAGTATTACGATCAATAAAGTGGGTAAAGTTCGCAGAGCTAAATTGTATTACCTGCGTGCACTTACCGGTAAAAAAGCAAGAATTAAAGAAAAAAGAGTTTAAGCTACTCATATTTCGCAAAAAAGGATGTATCATGACGATACATCCTTTTTTGTTTTATTCCACAGTTACTGATTTTGCCAGATTACGGGGTTGATCTACATTTTTGCCTTTACATGCAGCGATATGATAAGCCAGCAATTGTAAAGGAATGGATGTTATGAGAGGATCAAGACATTCAATCGTTTCCGGCAATTCGATACAGTAATCCGCTATTTGAGAAATTACATTATCTCCCTCCGTAACAAAAGCAATGACCTTCCCTTTTCTTGCTTTGATTTCCTGAATATTACTTAGCATCTTCTCATACATTCCATTTTGTGTGGCAATGACTACTACAGGCATTTCTGCGTCTATCAAGGCAATAGGGCCATGTTTCATTTCTGCTGCCGGATAACCTTCTGCATGAATATAGGAGATCTCTTTTAGTTTGAGTGCTCCTTCGAGAGCCACAGGATAACAATAACCCCGTCCCAGATAAATGAAATTTGTAGCATATGTGAAAATAGCTGAAAGGTTTGCTATCTCTGCGTTTTTTTGCAATAATGCAGCCATTTTGTCCGGAATAATCAATAACTCCTTTAATATTATTTCTAAATCGTTTTGAGAAATCAATTGTTTCTCTTTTGCTAAGGAAAGAGCGAGAATTGCTAAAACTGTAACCTGTCCTGTAAATGCTTTTGTTGAAGCAACGCCTATCTCCGGACCAACGTGAATATATGACCCTGTATGCGTGGCACGGGGAATAGAAGATCCAACCGCATTGCATATACCATAAATAAATGCCCCTTTCGATTTCGCCAATTCGATAGCTGCTAATGTATCAGCCGTTTCTCCCGATTGAGATATTGCAAAGACAACATCTTCCGAGCTAACTACCGGATCGCTGTATCTGAATTCTGAAGCATACTCCACGCTCACCGGAATACGACAAAAACTTTCTATTAAGTGTTTGCCAATTAAAGCGGCATGCCATGATGTTCCACAGGCTACGATTATGAAACGACGGGCATTTAGAAGTCTTTCTTTATGGTCGATAATTGCTGATAATATAACATTAGTTCCTTCCATATTGATCCTTCCGCGCATACAATCGCGAATACACTCCGGTTGATCATAGATTTCTTTTAACATGAAATGAGGAAATCCCCCTTTCTCTAACTGACCGATATTTAACTTGACAATCTGTTCCTTTGCTGTAATTTCCTCATTATATAAGTTGACTACTTTTAGTTTTTCTCCTTTTTTCAGAACTGCAATTTCTTCATCATTCAGATAAACCACTTTATCTGTATATTCTACAATCGGAGTCGCGTCAGACGCCAGAAAAAAATCGTCTTCACCTATTCCTACTACTAAAGGACTGCTTTTACGAGCAGCGATAATCAGGTTGGGCTGATTCTTATCAAGTACAGCTATTGCGTAAGCCCCAATTACTTCACGAAGAGCCAATTGAACCGCTGTGAGAAGATCCTTTGTTTCTGTATTCTTAAAATATTCGATTAACTGCACCAGTACTTCCGTATCTGTATTGCTCTTGAATTCGTATCCTCTTTCCTGTAAATTTTCTTTTAATGAAGCATAGTTTTCAATTATCCCATTATGAATGAGAGCTAGCGTTTCCGAAGCAGAATAATGAGGGTGAGCATTTGCCTGACAAGGTTCACCGTGAGTTGCCCAACGCGTGTGAGCTATACCGATATTGCCGGTGGTATCATTTTTTTCTACTGCATTTTCCAGATCAGAAACCTTGCCTTTTGCTTTATAAACATTTAAACTTTCACTATGATCAATCAATGCCAAGCCAGCACTGTCGTAGCCTCTGTATTCAAGTCGTTTTAATCCCTTAATTAAAATAGGATAAGCTTCCCGCCCTCCAATATAACCAACAATTCCGCACATGTATTCTGTCTTTATGTTTTATATATGTTGAAATAAAGATCTTTTGGGTAACAAATATAGAATAAATTGGTTTTAAAGTTTAATTTATTTTTGTTTTATTGAATTAAAGATATATTATGTGGACTGTGTTCTTTATTCACTCTAATGATAAAAATTCCTACATCCATAGATTCGATTTTCTCGAGTTTATGAATTATATAGACATAGTCTCTTCAAAAAAGTCTTTATCTTTGCAGTATGGTAAGCTTCTTGAAACGTATATTTATCCTCATTTTAGTTTTGATGATTCCGAGTGTTGCCTTTTCTCAGAAGGCTGTTAAGCCTCGAAATGGAGAAGGTATTCAATCTTTTTTGAAACGACACAAATTGACGAGTGAAGAGGATTATGAGAAATTCTTAGAACTTAATAGTGGAAAGTTTGGTAAAGGAAACTCGTTGTTGAAAGGTGTTTCTTATAAATTGCCTGTTTCATCATCATCATCATCTTCTTCTTCTGCAAATCAGAACTTTGGAGCGAAGTTTAATAATAAACTGTTTGGGAAGAACTATTCGGAATATACTATAAAATCAAACAAACTTGAAGGTGCTTGTTTTTATCTTACCAGTGGACATGGAGGTCCTGATCCGGGTGCAATAGGAGAAGCAGGCGGCCATAAATTACATGAGGACGAATATGCTTACGATATAACTTTGCGTCTTGCTCATGCACTCATGGAAGAAGGTGCTACGGTTTATATGATAATTCAGGATAAAGATGGTATTCGTGATGATAAATACCTTAAAAACAGTAAAACGGAGACTTGTATGGGAGCTACTATTCCTTTGGGACAGGTGGAAAGACTAAGGCAACGCACGAATAAAATAAATAGTTTAAATAGAAAATCGAAATCGAACTATAAAAGAGCTATTTTTATACATTTAGATAGTCGGAGTAAATCCAAGCAATTAGATGTTTTCTTCTATTATGCGGAAAATAGTACGGAAGGAAAAAAACTGGCAAATACAATGTTAAAGACATTTGATGAACATTATAATAAACATCAACCTTCGCGTGGATTTACAGGAACTGTCAGTACCCGCAATCTATATGTATTGAATAAAACAACACCTACGGCGCTTTTTGTGGAATTAGGGAATATACGTAATAGTTTTGACCAAAGAAGATTCCTTGACTATAATAATAGACAGGCTTTGGCTAATTGGATATGCCGGGGTTTTATCCGTGATTTCGAAAATACCAGGAAGTAAGAGGGGCTTATTTTTTAGTTATCAAATAATTCTCTAATCCTTGTTTTCTCAGTTTACACGCCGGACAATGTCCGCATCCCTCAGCCGGAATTCCATTATAGCAAGTTAATGTTTTGTTCTTGATAATATCAAAAACTCCCAATTCATCTGCTAACTTCCAAACTTCAGTTTTATTTCTCCACATAAGTGGCGTATGTATTTGGAAATGTTCATCCATTGCCAGATTAATAGAGGTGTTTGCCGAAAGAATAAACGTATCACGACAATCGGGATACCCACTATAATCAGCTTCGGAAACGCCGGTCACAATATGTCTTATTCCGTGCGAGCGGGCAATAACAGCAGCAAATGTCAGAAATAAAAGATTTCGTCCCGGAACGAATGTATTTGGGTACGAATCCTCCGGTTTCTCTTCATCCATTTTAATATTGCTTGTTAATGAGTTAACTGAAAGCTGACTAATTATACTTGCATCTAAAAGTTGAAAAGGTATATTGGCTTCGTGCGCAATAGATGCCGCAATTTCAGTTTCTTTAGAATGTCGCTGTCCGTATGTAAAGCAGAGGGTACGAACAGAGGAAAAATATTTTTTAGCCCAGAAAAGGCAGGTAGTAGAGTCTTGTCCTCCTGAGAACAAAACCAAAGCCGGTTCGTTGATATACATATATTTTCTTTGTTTTTTACGTGGTTGATCCTAAGATACACGGAAAAGGTGTTTCCTTTTCAATAACAAAAATAGTAAAAAAAGCGTAGTTGCCATATCATGGGAACTACGCTTAAATAAAGTTTGTTATCTTTCAATTATTCATCCAATAAGATTTCAAGAATCTGGCAAGCAGCCTTAGCTACCGGTGAACCCGGACCAAAGATGGCGGCTACACCCGCTTTGTAAAGATAATCATAATCCTGTGCAGGGATTACTCCTCCCGCGATTACGATGATATCTTCACGTCCCAATTTCTTGAGTTCTTCAATTACCTGCGGAACAAGAGTTTTATGTCCGGCTGCAAGAGAGGAAACGCCCATTACATGAACGTCGTTTTCTACTGCCTGGCGGGCTGCCTCAGCGGGAGTCTGGAACAACGGTCCCATGTCCACGTCAAATCCGCAATCCGCATAGCCTGTTGCTACAACTTTGGCACCACGGTCGTGACCGTCTTGTCCCATTTTTGCGATCATAATACGAGGCTGACGACCTTCTTTCTTCGCAAATTTCTCTGTCAGTTCACAGGCTCTGATGAAGTCTGCGTCTTGTTTTGTTTCTGATGAATACACGCCTGAAATAGTTCTGATTATTGCTTTATAACGTCCTGCTACTTCTTCACAAGCATCGGAAATTTCACCCAAAGTTGCGCGAAGTCCCGCCGCTTTTACTGCTAATTCTAACAAGTTTCCTTTTTTCGTACGAGCACATTCTGTGATAGCTGCTAAAGCTTCTTTTACAGCCGCTTCATCGCGTTTGCCACGCAATACATTTAATCGTTCAATTTGTTGAACGCGTACTGCCGTGTTATCAATTTCAAGAATATCAATCGGATCTTCTTTCTCAAGACGGTATTTGTTCACACCTACGATTGTTTGTATGTTAGAGTCAATGCGTGCTTGAGTACGAGCTGCAGCTTCTTCGATACGCATCTTAGGAAGACCGGTCTCGATCGCTTTTGCCATACCACCCATGCTTTCCACTTCCTGAATCAACGCCCAACCTTTATGCACCAATTCGTTTGTCAATGTTTCCACATAGTATGAACCTGCCCATGGATCGATTTCTTTACATATTTGAGTTTCTTCCTGAATGTATATCTGGGTATTACGGGCAATACGTGCAGAGAAATCGGTAGGAAGAGCAATCGCTTCGTCCAATGCGTTGGTGTGTAAGGATTGCGTATGTCCTAATGCCGCAGCCATAGCCTCAATACAAGTACGACCTACATTATTAAACGGATCCTGTTCGGTTAGCGACCAACCGGACGTCTGACTATGTGTACGAAGAGCAAGAGATTTCGGGTTTTTAGCACCGAAACTCTTTACAATCTTAGCCCAAAGCATACGAGCTGCACGCATTTTGGCGATTTCCATAAAATGATTCATGCCGATCGCCCAGAAGAAGGAGAGGCGAGGAGCAAAAGCATCCACATCAATCCCTGCGTTGATACCCGCACGCAGATATTCCATCCCATCACAAAGCGTATAAGCCATTTCAATATCCGCTGTTGCTCCGGCTTCCTGCATATGATAACCCGAAATAGAGATCGAGTTGAACTTAGGCATCTTCTGTGAAGTATATTCAAAGATGTCAGCAATAATTTTCATTGAAAATTCAGGTGGATAAATATACGTGTTACGCACCATGAATTCTTTCAATATATCATTCTGAATGGTTCCGGCCATCTCTTCCAGTTTGGCGCCTTGTTCTAATCCTGCATTGATGTAAAAAGCAAGTACAGGCAATACCGCACCATTCATTGTCATTGATACAGACATCTTATTCAATGGAATTCCATCAAAAAGTACTTTCATATCTTCCAGAGAACAAATAGATACACCGGCTTTACCGACATCGCCTACAACACGATCGTGATCGGCATCATATCCGCGGTGAGTAGCAAGGTCAAAAGCAACTGAAAGTCCTTTTTGTCCTGCGGCTAAGTTTCTTCTATAAAACGCATTTGATTCTTCTGCAGTAGAGAATCCTGCATACTGACGGATTGTCCAAGGACGCATAGCGTACATACCACTATAGGGTCCTCTTAAATAAGGAGGAAGACCAGACGCATAATGCAGATGTTCCATTCCTTCCAGATCTTCTTTCGTATAGACAGACTTAACGTCTATATGTTCCGGCGTTTTCCAGTCGGCTCTGATGCCGTTATCTTTGACCCATTCTTTAGCGTCAATAGTTGCGAATCCGGCGTTCTTTATATCTATGTTTTTAAAATTCAGTCTCATGATTTTTCTTCTTAAGCAATTCCTAATTTAGCGTTAAAGGCTTTTAATGTTTCAAGCACATTGCTTCTTACATTAATAAATTGAGTAATACCTTGTGCTTTCAGATCTTCAGCACATTCCGGTGCACCAGCGACTACAAATTCTGCTCTTCCATTAAGAGCCTTATAGGCTGCAGGGGCAAACTCTGCGTATTCGTCATCACTTGAACATAGAACCACGATGTCGGCACCTGCTTTCATCGCAGATTCAACCCCCAGTTCAACTGTTTCAAAACCTAAATTATCAATTACTTTATATCCCGCACACGCGAAGAAGTTAGAAGAGAATTGCGAACGAGCCAAACGCATTGCCAGATTACCAATTGTAAGCATAAATACTTTTGGTGTTTTTCCGCTTTTTTCTGTAGCCAACCGTAACGCTTCGAATTCAGAGGCACCGCGAGTCTTATTTAATGTCGGAATAGCTTTGTTTTTATCACAACCACATGTACAGCCGCAAGCATCTTCTTTTTTGATTTTGCTACTTGCTGTCTCAGTGAAATTAGGGAATTGATTTGTACCTAACAGAACTTCACGGCGCGTAGCAACCGCTTTTTGTCTTGCTGTGGCAGAAGCATTAACTGCATTTTGTATCTCTCCTTTATCCGCCATTGCTGTAAACCCACCGGCTTCTTCCACTTCAAGGAATAATTTCCAGGCAACATCAGCTAATGAATTGGTTAATACTTCGACGTAGTATGAGCCTGCTGCCGGATCGGCAACTTTATCAAAATGACATTCTTCTTTTAATAATAATTGTTGATTACGCGCGATGCGTTCTGAGAAATCGTCTGAATCCTGATAGATCACATCAAATGGTAAAACAGTGATAGAATCTACTCCTCCTAATGCTGCAGACATCGTTTCCGTTTGTGAACGAAGTAAGTTAACGTGCGCGTCGAATATTGTCATGTTCCACTCAGACGTGATTGCCTGCGCTACCATTTTTGATGCACAGTCGCATGCTGGTTTGTATTCTGCAACAATCTGTGCCCATAACCAACGTGCTGCTCGGAATTTAGCCATTTCCATAAAGTAATTTGAACTAATTCCAAAGTTGAATTTGATTCTTTTGGCAACATCATCAATAGAAAGACCTTTTTCTGTTAGCTTAGCTATCAAGTCGTTTCCCCATGCTAATGCATAACCTAATTCCTGAAAAATGTATGCTCCCGAGTTGTTCAATAACATCGCATTAACAGCAAGCACACGGAATTTAGGTAATCCGGCGGCAGCATTGATAACCTCAATGGCTTCATCTGCCCAATCTCCGGCCTCATGCCCTTTTTGTAATGGGTTTTTAAACGGATCATAGTTTACCGAACCATAACATTTGCTAAGGTCGGAACCGGCCGCTTTCAGATAATCTGTTAATATATTCAGGAGTTTCGCTGCACCACTAAGGCAAGTCTTAAAGTTTAACTCTACTGCTTCCGGTACAATCCCATTCAGTAATACGGCTATATTTTCTGCGGATATTTTATCTTTCTTGAAGGCAAAACCAAGTGAGGTAATCCCTTTATTTAAAAGATCGAGCGCCTTTTTATTGGCTGCTGCAAAATCAACGACATCCATATCCTGCCGTACTTTCCAATCATTGTCTTTTTTCGTTCCTCTTACATAAGGAAATTCTCCCGGCAGGGAGTTCGTTGTTTTTAGATTCCGGATATCCTCTTCTCTGTAAAAAGGCATAACTCCAAAACCTTCGTTTGTTTTCCAGATTAGTTTTTTCTCAAATGGCGCCCCTTTAAGGTCTGCCGTAATTTTCGCCATCCACTCTTCTGTGGTTACCGGCGCAAATTCGGAGAAAAGTTTTTCTTTTAACTCTGACATAATGTTAGTTACTTTAAATCTTTTGGTATTAGTAATGTTCAATAACTATATCGCTCAATAATAGAGTTCAAAGGTAAAATAATAAAAAGAAAGAACAATGAAAGAGTGCTAAAAACACGATGGTTTTACTTGTTTAATGCCCCTTCTTGTTTTTTTAACGTAGAGTTATTTTACTCCAATTACCGATGTTGGTTGTTTTTATGCTTTTTACGTCATTAACATAATGACCGGATTTGATTCTTTTGAACCATAATTTAAGAAAACCTGACTTGTGCCTGCTCTTTCCTCAAAAAGTTGGAAACTACCTGACATCATAAAATTTAACATCTTGAAAAAACGAATGATATTACTTTTACGAATACTTTTTTCTTTGCACTGCAATTTCTTTCATCTCACAGATTGCGTTTTGACAAAAGGTTGTTTTTTTTGCCTTTTTGCTTACGTGTCAAAAAACGCTTAGCCTTATTCTTTTTTGTTTTTATAGGGTTTGGGACTAATAAATATTTCGTATAGACTAAAAAAGGCCATTTTTGGGTGTAAATAAAAAGGTTATTTTTTGAAATATATCCTTTATGTTTAAAAACCGAATAGTATCTTTTTTCAAAGACATCAGGATGTGTTTTTTTTATCTGCTTTTTTCGTTCAATTTCGACAGTTCGAAAAAACGGACATGCCGTATAGTCTGTTTTAAGTCTGGTTTTATGATGTTTGGTTTTCCGGCATGCCAGTTGTTGTTTTCTTTCAAAAGAAGCCTTAAAACGTCTTTCTTGAGGTTGGTGTTAATTTGGTAGGAAATAATTCGATTCGCTGTTATTCTGTTCTGTTTGATGGTTTTCTTATCTTTTGTAATTCCGCCGAAGGTTATTATTTTCTGCTTGAAAAAAGCCAATGGTTGGAAGGATTGTAAAAGCTTATACTGTACGAGAATTTGTTTTTTTGACTACCTTCGATGCCTGAACAGTTAAAAGTGCCATTACCGCAGATGAAAGAGTTGTATGCTTTGTTAAAAAAGTTTTTTGGATATACGTCTTTTCGCCCGTATCAGGAAGAAATCATTCAAACGATACTAAAGAAACAAGACGCCTTGGTCTTGATGCCTACCGGAGGGGGGAAGTCTATTTGCTTCCAGTTACCTGCTATCTATCTGCCCGGAACGGCGGTGGTCGTGTCACCTCTGATTGCTTTGATGAAAGATCAGGTTGAAGGACTTATTGCCAATGGGATTCCTGCGGCTGCCTTGAATAGTTCGATGCGGGAAGAAGAACGACAGCAAGTTAAACAACTCTGTATGCAAGGAAAGATAAAACTGCTGTATATTTCCCCTGAAGGATTGTTGGGCGAATTAACCTGGTTGTTGCCTCGAATGGAAATTTCTTTGATCGCAATTGATGAAGCGCACTGTGTCTCCCATTGGGGGCATGATTTCAGACCGGAATATACGCAGTTGTCAGTTTTGAAAGAACAGTTTCCTTCTGTTCCGATAGTCGCCCTTACGGCTACGGCAGATAAAATAACCCGTCGGGATATTATCGATCAGCTAAAGCTTAAGGATCCTGCTGTATTTGTTTCTTCCTTTGACCGTCCTAATCTGTCACTTACTGTGCGTAGGGGACTTACTAAAAAGGATAAAACAACAGCGATGGTTCAGTTTATCCGGGCGCATAAGGATCAGTGTGGTATTATTTATTGTACAAAGCGGGATGATACGGAAGCGGTTGCCGTTACGTTGAAATTATTTGGTATTGGAGCTTTAGCGTATCACGCAGGAATGTCGGCAGGACAACGCGAAACGACACAAAATGACTTTATCAACGACCGGATTCAGGTTATTTGCGCGACAATTGCTTTTGGTATGGGAATAGATAAAAGTAATGTCCGTTGGGTGATCCATTATAACACTCCTGGAAGCATAGAAAATTATTATCAGGAGATAGGACGTGCAGGGAGGGATGGTCTGCCAAGTGATACTCTTTTGTTTTATTCTCTTGCGGATTTGATCGTACGCCGTCGTTTTGCGGAAGATAGCGGACAAAAAGATGTGAATTTAGAGAAGCTTGATCGTATGCAACGTTATTGTGAAGCAGATGTCTGTAGGCGTCGTATCCTTTTGAGTTATTTTTCGGAACAGCGAGAAGAAGATTGCGGTAATTGTGATGTTTGTAAGAATCCTCCGGAACGCTTTGATGGTACGATGTTGGTTCAGAAGGCACTTAGTGCAATAGCTCGTACGGAAGAGCATGTGGGGATGCAAATGCTGATTGATATTCTCCGGGCTTCAGCGCGCGCAGATGTGATTGCCAAAGGATATCATTTGCTGAAAACATACGGAGTCGGCCGGGATCTTTCCTATAAATTATGGCGTGAATACCTCTACCAAATGATTCAGTTAGGCTATATTGAAATCGATTATGCTGCATCAAATGTGTTTCGCATTACCCCGTCGGGACGAAAGGTTTTGTTTGGGGAAACAAAAGCCTTGCTTGCTGTTTATAAAGAACCGGATATCGAAGTTACCACTGAAAAACGAACGCGAAAAGGGGAATTCAAAGCGCGTCCTATTCGTCCGAAAGAAGCCTCGACAATCGAAGAGACCCTGTTTGATTCTCTTCGTCAATTACGAAAACAACTGGCAGAAAAAGAAAACGCCCGTGCTTATCTGATTTTTTCTGATGCCGCTCTACAGGATATGGTAGATAAAAAGCCGTTAACACTGGAGGCTTTCGCAGAAATTAAAGGGGTAGGGCAGATTAAACAAGAAAAATACGGGAAAGTATTCATTGCTCTGATTCGTTTCGTGTTAAAGAAACAGAGTGAGCATTAATGTGCCAATTTTAATGGGACACTAACGATTCAGAGAAACAGGTATTTGTTTGTCAATGTTAGTTCGGACGACAGATTTGAGATTGTGAAAAAAGAAAAAAAAATATGAGCAAAAAAGAAAAAATAACCGTACAGGGCACGGAAATAACCGTTATTTCGGAGAAAAATAACGACTATATTTGCCTTACCGATATGGTAAAGGGTCAAGAGGGCGAAGATCATATCCGCAACTGGATGCGCAACCGCAATACCCTTGAGTTTCTCGGTGCTTGGGAGATGTTACACAACCCCGCCTTTAAAGGTGTCGAATTCGACACCTTTTTGCACGAGGCTGGAGCAAACCGTTTTAATATGACACCCCGCAAATGGATTGAGGCGACCGATGCTATCGGCATTATTTCCCAAGCAGGGCGAAACGGTGGAACTTACGCCCACAAAGATATTGCGTTTGAGTTCGGTTCATGGCTCAGCCCGGTGTTTAAGCTCTATTTGATTACCGAGTATCAGCGACTTAAAGAGGCTGAAAACAATCCGATGCTCGGCGAATGGAATGTAAAACGGGTGCTTAGTAAAGTGAATTATACACTTCATACCGATGCCATCCGTGATTTTATCGTCCCCAAAATTGATGTTGAGCGAGAGAAAACATACGCGTATGCAGATGAAGCCGATATGTTGAACCTCGCTTTATGGGCTTGTACAGCAAAACAATGGCGGGATGTAAATCCCGAATACGCAAAGAAAGGTTTGAATATACGTGATACGGCAAGTATTAACGAATTGGTGGTTTTGGCAAATCTTGAATCGTTTAACGCAGAACTTTTGAAACGTGATATGGACAAATCTACCCGATACGCTTGTTTGCACGAAATGGCAGAACGGCAATTGACACGCCTCAATGCCATAGATGCAGATAAAGGATTTCGGAAATTAGAAGTAAAAAAACACACCTGAGATTCCAAAGAAATTGCGATCTTTACAGCCTGGTTGTTTGACAGTATAGACCCGCAAAACGCTGAAATACACACGGTTACTAACTCGTTACCTCTAAAATTCAATAACTCTGCTAAAAATTTATTCTTCAATCGGTTATGTCAAACCGATGAAAATCTAAAATATAAAAATTCCTCTTTTCTTAAATTAACGGGGAGCCTTTTTGTAGAGGTAGATCGCGATGAACGTATATACAAAATTGGGAATCCAGGCTGCAATTCCGGCACTTACATACCCATTTACGGCAAAGGTGGATGTAATTGTCATAAAGAGAATATACGAAAAACTTAAAGCTAAACCAATCCCAATATTCAGTCCCATTCCCCCTTTTATCTTTCGTGATGAGAGAGAGACGCCGATATAGGTTAAGATGAAAGCGGCCATAATGGATGCGTAGCGTTTGTGATATTCTATTTCAAATGTCTGAATATTACCAATCCCTCTTTTCTTTTGTCTGTCGATATACGTTTTTAATTGGGGAGTAGTCATCGTTTCACAATCATTGATCGAAATAAGAAAATCTGACGGAACAATTGTCAGCGTTGTGTCTTTTCTTGATCCAGATGTTATATGTTCGCGTGTTTCATCGAAATCACGGATCATATAATCAATAACTGTCCACTGATGTAAAGAGTCGTATTTAATTGATTTTGCAGTCAGACGGGATATCAGCTTTTTATCATCAAATTGTTCTAAAGAAAAACGATATCCCATATTCGATCTGGAGTCGAACGTACTAAAATAGGCAATGACACCCGGTTCGACTTCAAGTTGTACATTTTGCGCTGAAGTTTCTTTTTTGTTTTTTATGTATTTATTCTGAAAGTCAATTCGCGTTATATTGGCCGGAGGAATAATATAGGCATTCAGAACAAAGGTAAATATGGCTATCACTGCAGCTGAAATTGTATAAGGTAGCATCAGTCGCTTAAAACTCATACCGCTGGCTAACATGGCTATAATTTCGGAGTTGTCTGCTAATTTGGAGGTGAAGAAAATAACAGATACAAATGTGATTAACGCACTGAACATACTCGCAAAATACGGTATAAAGTTCAAATAGTAATCAAAGATAATTGCTTTTAAAGGCACGTCAGGTTTCAGGAACTTATCAATCTTTTCGTTGATGTCAAATACAACTGAAATTGCAATAAGTAATATGATCGCAAAGAAGTAAGTTCCGAGAAACTGCTTGATAATATACCAGTCGATTCGTTTAAGCCCTAACTTCATAATCTATAACCTGTTTGATAGTTGTTTAACCATACCGCTCTTCCAAGAAGTGAAATCTCCTTCAATAATATGTTTCCGAGCTTCCTTTACTAACCACAAGTAAAAAGCAAGATTATGAATCGAAGCAATCTGTAATCCAAGTATCTCTTCTACTTTGATCAGATGATGTAGATAGGCTTTGCTATATAATGTGTCAACAGAACAATATGCATCCGGATCAATAGGAGAGAAGTCGTCCGCCCATTTTTTGTTTCGCATATTCATTGTACCGAAACGAGTGAATAATTGCCCGTTCCGTCCATTTCGGGTGGGCATGATACAGTCAAACATATCAACCCCTCTTTCTATCGCTTCAAGTAAATTCACCGGAGTGCCCACGCCCATCAGGTAACGAGGCTTGTCGGACGGAAGTATTTCATTGACTAATTCAATCATTTCATACATCTTCTCTACAGGTTCGCCTACGGCAAGTCCGCCGATTGCATTTCCATCTGCTCCTTTGCCGGCTATATATTCTGCCGCTCGTTTTCTCAGATCAGGATAAACGCAGCCTTGTACAATAGGGAAGAGGCTTTGCTGATAACCATATTGGGGTTCGGTTGAATTGAACCGATCTAAACAGCGATCTAACCATCGTTCGGTCAATGCCAACGACTTTTCTGCATAATCATATTCTGCATCTCCCGGACAACACTCATCAAACGCCATGATTATATCGGCTCCGATAGTACGCTGTATATCCATCACCTTCTCCGGAGTAAACAGGTGTTTCGACCCGTTAATATGAGAACGGAATTCCGCACCTTCTTCTCTGATTTTGCGAATTTCTGCTAATGAAAAAACCTGGAAACCACCACTGTCAGTCAGAATAGGTTTGTCCCAACTGTTGAATTTATGAAGTCCGCCCGCACGTTCCAGAATATCGAGTCCCGGACGCAAATAAAGATGGTACGTATTGCCCAGAATAATCTGTGCCTTCACCTCCTCTTTAAGTTCAGTCATATGAACTGCCTTAACACTTCCTTGCGTGCCAACCGGCATGAATATAGGAGTCTCAATCTCGCCATGGTCCGTAGTGATTCGTCCGGCGCGTGCATTCGACTTTGTATCTTTACTCTGTAATTCGAACTTCATTCGTCAAAATTTGCGACAAAGGTAGTGTTTTTTCCTTTAGAAACCGAAGCTGTCGATTTGTACCTCTTTCACTTCTTCCTCTTCCGGTAATTCAACAAATAGATGCTCCTTATTGGCTTTTATGACAATCGCTCTTACGGGACGTACAGGGCAAATAGACTCACAACCACCACATCCTATACATAAATCTTCAGTAACATTAGGTATTGTTAATGTTCCTTCGTATGGAACCATGTGTACGGCCTGTGTCGGACAATGTTCGGAACAGGCTCCGCAATCAGTCTTTTCCGTATGTACGATACATAGATCAATCATGAATTTGGCAATACCCACTTGCGTTGTTATTTTCTCCTCTTTTGTAATTGGTTTTATGGCATCGGTCGGACAGACATCGGCACAGACCGTACATTCGTAATTACAATAACTGTCAATATAGGCTAAGCGCGGACGAAGCAGGTAATCAAAACCATATTCTAATCCGGCAGGACGAAGTACATGACTCGGGCATTGTACTACACAAAGGTGGCAGGCAGTACATTTATCTTTGAATCGTTCCAGATTAAGTGATCCCGGAGGTGTAATAGGCGGCCATTTCTTTATTTCTTTCCCTTTCTCGTTGCTTACCGTGTCGGCAATGGCGGATACAATGGGAGCAGAGCCGGCAATCGCAATGGTTGTAGCGAGGAAGTTACGTCTGCTGTCAGACTTTTTTAATTCCGACGTATTAACAGATAAATCAATAACAGATTCGTTTTTCTCTTTTCTGTAAACCGGATTAAATGAATAGGCTAATCCGTTTTTTGAACAGGCGCTGACACAATTAAAACAATCAACACAACGTGAGGTGTCAACGGTCATCTTAGTTGCATCAATGGCTTCAGCCTTACAGCTATATTCACATTTACCACACTGAATGCAATTGGTTTTATTAAATGATATACTGAAAAGAGAATAACGGGAAATCAGGCTCAATAATGAACCTACGGGACAAAGTGTATTACAAAATAGCCGCCCCCGTAATGCAACCATAACAACAAATAGAAGCAGAGCTACAGCCGCCGCAATCAAAGCCGCAGTCGTGATTGTGCTGATTGTAACATGGTATAAAGAATAGTTGTCTATCTTCATCAGCATATCTGCAGCCAGATTGTTTGCCCACATGACAACCGGACGAAATATATTTGCTGCAATCCGACCAAAATTACTATACGGATCTAACAACATTAGTAAACCCGTAAAACCAAATACTGCAAAAATGGCAGTCGCTGCGAATAATCCATACCTCAAACTATTCATTGGCTTACGAAAAACAAAACGGCGCGATCCTTTTTTCTTTTTCTTTCCAATGCAATAGAGCCTATTAATAATATCTTGCAGTATGCCGGCCGGACAGATCACCGAACAGTAAATGCGCCCGAAAAGAAAGGCTAAAACAAGTTGTAGAATAAATACTCCGACAAGTCCTCCTACTATCGCCGGCACGATTTGAATATCCAGAACGCGACTGAAAGAATCCGGCATGAAATCAGAGAAATCAACAAAAAAGAAAGTTATAGGTAGAAAGAACAGGGTCGCGAGAATAACCCGCAACCATTTTAATAAAGCACCATGTTTCATTATAATTTGATACGTTTGATCGTTAGCTTGTCTAAGCTTGTTGTCCCTAATTTCAGTTCTTCTCCTTTTCCTATGTGACCAACAGCTTCCATGTCAAGCTTTTTAACCTGATTAAATAAGCCGAGAGCAGCCGTGTCGATAGCTACGATATTCGGAGATATGATTAACGATTTTAATGTTGCTACATCGGCAGCACTCTTACCCTGAGGACCATTCTGGTGCATGATACGATATGCATCAACAATGTTTAATACCGGCTTTTTTGTCCATGTGCAGACATCGGCAATACATTGTTGTAAATCATTTTGATGGAAAAAACGACGATCCCATACAATGCCCATATAATTTTTCATCGCACACGTTAGCTTAGCGCCTCCATGATTTTTTAATACCGGGACATTAATCCACGCATCTGCTTCTATTAATGCCTCATGAATTTGAGTTTTCTTCAGGCTTTTACCCATAGGCAGATCAACCGGTTTATAATATTTTTCATCATTACCCGGCATGATTATACCACCTGCTTCTTTAACTGCAGAAGCAATACCACTTGTTTCATAACATTTTTGCCAATTATCACATGTATGGTCAAAAACGGTTACTTTAGAAGCACCTGCATCTAAGCATTTCTTTACTAAAGCCTTTACTAATTTGGGATTCGTATTCCCTGCTAATTCCGGAGAACGGTCCCAGCCGATATTCGGTTTGATAACTACTTTCTGTCCTTTTTTGATGAATTTACCTATTCCCCCTAAAGTTTCGAGAGCTTTGTCAAGCATAACTTCGGGTTCGCCTCCCATAACAGCAACCATATCGGGAGCTTGTTCGATGGCAATTGTATTGGTTGAAAGAGCGGCCTGTAAACCGTCAAAATTTAGAGAAAAAGCGGCGCCGGCAATAACACTGGTTTTTAGAAAATCGCGTCGTTTCATTTTTGTAGATGGATTAAATTGTTTTTAGCTCAAACAAAGATAATTAATATGAAGGTAAAATAAACTATTTTTACTGGCTCAAAATGTTATATTTATGAAATTATATTGTCCGGTTTCTCTTCAGAAAATAACAGAGAAAGCTTTTTCGACGGAATTCGGTAAAAGCTTTGATTTGTTTTTAGATAATCGTTTGACTAACAAATATGAATCTGAATGTGCTTATAGTCTTTCTTTATTTCGACAAGCTATAAAAAATTACGAAAAAAATAAAGGGATATCACCGGCTAAAAGCAAATCGGAAATTCCTTTTTTTCGAGAAAACCAGAATTTATTCGTTGGGCCTGAAATGCATCTCTACGCTGCTAATCTTTATGAAACGTATGAAACTTGTTTAGAAGGAAACCCTGATTTAGTCTTCAGATTTGATTATGATAAATTAGGGGAGCATTGTATTTTTGAGAATTTATTTCTTCTCAAATGTAAATATGATGAGACACAGAACCTCCTTTATTTTGAAAAAGAGTTTGAAAAAGAATATGAGAAATTCTTTTATAATGAAGAATATACCGGGTTTGCTTCTGATTCCCGTTTTTTCTCATTACTATGTCATGCTTGTCTGGCGGTTCGTAAACCGGAGTCTGCCGTACAAAATGAATGGACTATGGCTTCGTTGGTGATGCCCGAAGGTGCTTCGTACCAGTATAATGACGGATGTTTGGAATCGTTTTTTACGACTTCAATACCATTTGATATTATTGAACAAATCAGTATGCCTGATTATAAAGCACGGAAAGATGAATATACAGCATTTGCAGGTTTACTGAAACAAAAAGGATTAAATCCGGTAGATGTGTTGGAAGGATACGAATAAGTTAAAGACAGGTAATTGCGGAAACAGGTAATTCAACTTCTCCGAAATCAATCATGGCATTGAACAATCGTATTCGTTGGTACTTGTTGAGTTCTTCAATATGGATTGTTCCTTTTGTTATCTTTTGCTCGGATAGAAGTTTTTCGCGCATTGTGCCTCGCAATAATGGTTCTGCGGGCGTTATCCATTCTTGTCCGTTCCAAAGGGCAATATTACAGATTGTCGTGTCTGTTAATCGTTTGTCTTGTATGATTAAAATCTCGTCTGCATTTCCTTTTTGTTTAAACAGATGATCTAATACACTTCTGTCGGCATATTTAAAGCGATAATCTAACGTGTCAGACTGAATAGCTTTGATATTATATACCGGCCGAAGTTGGTAGGGGATATATTCAATCCGTACAATCTCTTCGTCGTATTCAATCCGGCAACGCGTGCGTTCGCTGTAAAGGCTGGGTGTAAGTAAAGAACTTAATTGCATATCGCTGCCGTTTTGGAAAAAGACTTTTCGCGTCTGGTTCATCCTTCGTTCATGTGCATCAAGGTTATGCGCATTTCCATTTTCTATTCGTATGGTTTCAATAAATCGGCACATATACTTTTTGTATTAGTTCTTTATATTCTTTTTCAGCCATACTTCGGGAAGTGATGCCTCCGCCACTGCGAAATAATAGCACCTTCCCTTGTTGTTCGATAAACCGGATCATGACCGCACTATCTAAAGATTTTCCATTAAAATAACCAACAATGCCGGTATAAAACCCTCTATCGTCAATCTCGGCATTTGCAATTATCTCAAGTGTTTTCTTTTTTGGCGCCCCGCTGATCGAACCGGCAGGAAGTAACCCGAAGAGTATGTCGCCAATCCTCGACGGCCAATCGGTGGTTAATCGCCCTTCAATCTCTGAACTAACTTGTAATAGTTCTCCTTTATTCGTGGTAATTTTATCTAAGTAACGATATCTTTTTACTCTAACCTCAGAGGCAACCCGACTCAGGTCATTACGGATCAGATCTACGATTGTGGCATGTTCTGCTTCTTCTTTATAATCAGCTAAAATAATATTTTCGGCATAAGGTAGGGTGGCGTCTATTGTTCCTTTCATAGGAAAAGAATAAATCTTGTTTTCTTTTATGCGGACAAATATCTCGGGTGAGAAGCAAACGAAATGATCCTTTAGCCAGAGTTTGTACGGAGCTTTAGCTTGCTTGAAAATATCTTCTGACGATATGTTGGTGCGAACAAGGGTAGGGAAGGTGAGGTTCGTTAAATAAGAATTACCTGCTTTGATCTCGTCGGCTACAGAGTGAAATGCTCTCTCGTAAACAGCAAAAGAAACAGGTTTTGTTTCCCAACTGAGTTTTTGTTCGTTTGCCTGATAAAATCCGGAAAAGTTTGTGATTCCGTTTAGATCATATAATAGTTTTCTGTTATCTATTTCATGCGGTTCATATAGATGAATCACATCTGCAGCGTAATTGATAAGAAAAAGAAAGGGCTTACCCGCCCTTCCTTTATTATTCATTTGTGTAATAGCTTCTTGTTGTGAATAGATAGCCATACGTGACTGTTTGTTTTAAAGAAGGAAACGTTCTGTCAAATCACCAAACGAATCGATGCGACGGTCACGGAAGAATGGCCACCAACGACGTACGCTTTCTGTTCGTTCTTTGTCGATCTCTAATACGGTTACTGATTCTGAATCGTTAGGTAAGACTGTTAATAATTCTCCTTGCGGACCTGCGATAAAACTGTTACCCCAGAACTGGATTCCGTTCGTCTGACCGGAAGGATCGGGTTCATGTCCCGTTCTGTTGACCGAAATAACCGGTAAACCATTTGCTACAGCATGTCCCCGTTGTACTGTTACCCAAGCATCTAATTGACGCTGCTTTTCTTCCGTTGTATCTGTGCTTTCCCAACCTATAGCCGTTGGATAGATCAACACTTCAGCTCCAGCCATTGCCATCAGACGTGCAGCTTCAGGATACCACTGATCCCAACACACCAACACTCCTAATTTCCCTACCGAGGTTTGAATCGGTTTGAATCCTAAATCTCCCGGAGTAAAATAAAATTTTTCGTAATAAGCAGGGTCATCCGGAATATGCATCTTGCGGTATTTACCCACTATGGTACCATCCTTTTCTAAAACAACAGCAGTGTTATGATACAAACCCGGTGCTCTTTTTTCGAATAAGGAGAGTACGATTACTACCCCTAATTCTTTAGCTAATGCACCATAAGAATCAGTGGATGGACCCGGTATAGTTTCGGCCAGATCGAATAGTTGTGTATCTTCCGTCTGACAGAAATAGAGGTTGTTGTGTAATTCTTGAAGGACTACTAATTCAGCTCCTTGCGCTGCACAAACACGAATACTTTCTGTTAGCTTGGCTTTGTTTACATTCGTGTCTGCTGTATTTTGTTGTTGAACGATTCCTACTTTCATAATGCATTCGAATTTTATAAGATAAAACCTTCTGGATATTGCATCGTTACACAGTGCAACGACCCGTGTTGTTTGATGAGGGGCAAACAGTTGATACCGATGATTTCACGATCAGGAAAGGCAGTCTTTAAGGCCTCTTTAGCTATTTCATCCTTTGGCGAATTATAGAAAGGAACCAATACTGCTCCGTTTATAATCAGGAAATTGGCGTAAGTTGCCGGAAGTCGTTCTCCTTCCCATACTACTTCATCTGCCATTGGCAAGGAAATCAAGCGATATGCCTCTCCATTTTCCTGACGAAACGTGCTTAATTCCTCTTCCATTTGTTTTAATTCCTCAAAATGTTCATCGTCTTCGTCTGTACACTTGACATAAGCGATTGTATCTTCACTACAAAAACGTGCTAACGTATCGATATGGCTGTCGGTATCATCTCCTGCTAAATAGCCGCTCTCTAACCAGAGGACTCGCTTCAACCCGAATATGTCTTTTATGTATTGTTCTAATTGAGGCCGGTCAAGGTATTCATTCCGATTGACGGAAAGCAAACATTCTGATGTTGTAAGTAAGGTTCCTTTACCATCGGTTTCCAAACTGCCTCCTTCTAATACAAAAGGTTGCATGTTGACCGATACAACGTCGTCTGCAAATGTATCTGTATGAAAAAGTTTGCGTGTAATCAGATTGTCTTCGTTGGCGGCAAACTTCATCCCCCAACCATTAAAAACGAAATCATAGACCATCCGTACGCCTCCTTCAAAAACAGAAATACCACCATGATCGCGCGCCCAGGTATCGTTTGTTTCCATTTCCCGGAAAATGACCTTACTTTCATCCACTTCACCTAAACTTGCACGTACCGCTTGCTCGTCGAGACAAACAATCAGAAGTTTTTCACGTTTCATTACCTCTTTCGCAATGGAAACAAAACAAGGTATAACTTCGTCCAGAATAGGTGCCCAGTCCGTATTTTCGTGCGGCCAGGTCAATTGTATGCCACTTTGCGGATACCATTCCGCCGGAAAAATCAAATTATCTACCATCATTCTATACTTTACAGAACACAAAACTATATCAAATATCCGAAACTACAGAATAATCATTCAGTCGTGTTAACGTGCGCCCTTAACATTCATCCGTAAACTATACAAATATTCAGAAGCTGTAATAAATAATGTTTGCATATCTTTCCCTCCAAAACAAACATTGGCAGTCCAATTTGCATGAACAGGTATATGTACTATCTGTTTTCCCTTAGAGTTGAAAACAGTAACACCTTTACCTGTCAAATAAATATTCCCTTTACTATCGATAGTCATTCCATCCGACCCCATCGTGGTAAACAAACGTTTGTTCTTTAACGAACCGTCGGTTTGAATGGTGTAAACATACGTTTTGTTGGCTTTAATATCAGCAACATATAAAAGTTTACCGTCAGTAGATCCGACTATACCGTTCGGCTTTTCCAAATCGGTATCCACGCGCCTAAGTTCTTTTCTGTCCGCAGAAAGAAAATACAGATGCTCTCCATCTTGCTGCATATCAGGATTCCTGGTCCAGTAGTCGCGTTTATAGAGCGGATCAGTAAAATAAATTCCGCCATCAGGATGCACCCAGAGATCATTCGGCCCGTTTAGCTTAGCTCCGTTATAATCGGTAACCAGAATTGAAACTTTACCATTAGCGTCTATGCTCCAAATCTCATTGTCCATATCAGAACAGGATAATAAATTACCGTTTTTGTCAAAATAAAGTCCGTTTGCCCGTCCCGGATCAGAACTAAACGTTGACAACGTACCATCAACAGACCACTTTAATATTAAATTATTCGGTTGATCCGTAAAATAGACATTTCCGGAAGCATCAACCGCCGGTCCCTCAGTGAACGCAAACCCATCGGCCAACTTTTCCACTTTTGCCCCCGGAGCAATCAATTTACTTTCCTTTTGCGCAAAAGCAACATTGAATGATAGCACAATAAAAAAGAAAAAATAAATTACTTTATGAATAGAACAGACCATATATTTCTTTTTTTGTTAATCCCTAATCAAAAACATATTAATCTATAAAGATATCATTTCTTTTACTTATTTGTTACCCGTTAGCAGAATTAATGAATCGTATTTGCCTGTCAAATAGTAATTCTAAAAAGTTGAGGCTCTTCAACTTGTTTGCTGAGGCGTCTGGAAACAATATTTGAAAAGCCATATAAGCATTTCTTAGTTAATTTCCTCTAATGACCAACACTGTTTAAATGCGTTTGTCATGGATTTCTTTCTCCCAAATTTGGAGTATTAAAAAAAACATCTATCTTTGCACCCGTCAAAACAAGGTGCCATAGCTCAGTTGGTAGAGCAAAGGACTGAAAATCCTTGTGTCCCCGGTTCGATTCCTGGTGGCACCACTTTTAAAAGACTTCAAATTTGGTAAATCCCTGAAATTAAACGATTTCAGGGATTTTTCTTTCCAAGAAATCCTCCATTTTTAGGGATCAGCGGATTTTCTCGGTGGATATCCTTCCTTTCATAGGTTAAGAATATAACATAACTTTGCGTGTATGAACCCAGAAGAATTGCTTAGGGTAATACTCCCTGATGTATTGATAGACAATTTTG
>NZ_JAQWCQ010000096.1 GCF_028705895.1 Massilibacteroides sp.
AGTTTATAACGGATTTTATTTTTTCAAAGTTAGCTCTCGACCTGAGTTGCGAAAAATACAGGTGTCTCTATGAGCAGTGCTTGAATATCGGGAGGTTAGCTGCATGAGTTTTTAACGGAGTATTGTACTAATAAAGAATTGAGTTTATTATTATCATGAATTTTAAGTAAAAGATTAGTAATTTCTTTATCAAAAAAATACATATCCCAGAATACACTTGAATTATGTAAAGAAGCCTTTACCTTTTGCGTTTTATTTGGCTTCAATAATGATTCCATTACAGTCAATTTGACGAATTCGGATTTAATATATTTTCGATTTTGAATTAATAGTGTTACTGGATAAACATCTTGTTCTTTAAACACATCTATTCTTGAATAATCGCGAATCTCAATGAATTTATATGAAATAAGATATTCTCGTAATGAAATGGAATACTTGGCACCAATAATTTTGTTTGGTATGATGTTGGAAAATACACCATCTGGTTTAAGTAACAATATACCTTTTTCAATAAAAGGAATAAATAAGTCCCAATTACCTTTTGTTGATTTATAAATGTCTTTAAGCCGTTCTCTTAGGCTTGGATAGATGGCGACCATAGTTTCAGAATCAACATACGGAGGATTTCCAATCACCACATCAAAATACCCGCACTGTTTGCTTTTTTCAATGGTAAACATTACCTCTGGATCAAAAAAGGATGCTGCTATTAGGGGGTCAAACGGGTTCCATTTTGTAATTTCCTCGGCGGCTTCTTTGTTGTAACCTGCCTTTTCAATATATAGTTTGCGCAAGCTAAGGCGGGTTTGTAGTTCTTTATTTTTAAGTTTTTTCTTATCGCTGTAGTTTCGGGTAAAAAATATTTTCTGGTGTATCTCATGCAGCTCTTTTTCGGTTTTTTCTATTTCAGGGTCTTTTAACATGAGCTGCTGAGGCTTGTCAACCGGAATTAGTGTATTGGCAGCCACAAACTTGGTTTCGAGGTTGGGCAACGAGAGGATGTTCCTATTGGGCTTCACATTGTCAACCCTTTGGTCAACCATCAGAGAGATAAAGAATCGTAGTTTACTTATCTGTACTGCAACTTGCTGGATATCCACCCCGTAAATGCAGTTTTCAATCAGGAATAATTTACGGACATAGTCGAGTTCGTGCCCTGTTTCGCCAAAGCTGGCCTCAATATATGTAATTTTATCTTCAGCGCTTTTTAAGGCATTTTCGCGCAGGGTTTCATCCTCAAACTGTTGTGCCCTTTGTTTGTCACGCTGTGCTTTTTCCAGTTGCGCTTGTTTCCATGTATAATTGCAGGGATCGAGTTTTCCAAGGGCAAAAACCATTTTATGTAAAATGCCCATTGGGAAAGCCCCTGAACCACAAGCCGGGTCGAGTATTTTACATTCGCTCAGGTGTGCAATAATGGCGTTGGTTGTTTCGGTATCGCCAGAAAAGGGATTTTCTTCGCTTTCGAAGGCGAATAAAAGACGGAGTTTATTTTCCAGCTCATCTTCCTTTTTATCCCATTTACCAGCAGCCAAATCAATGTGCATATCCAATTGGCCAACTTTGCCCTCGTTTCCAAAAATGTTGGTTTGATTATTGCCCAATTGCTGAAAAGCTTGTATTTTCGAAGTCAGTTTGGTTTTCAGATAAGCAATCAGACTTTCATCAACCATGTAATTGACTATTTCACGGGGCGTGTAATACGAACCTGTCTGTTTACGTGCTGTGGTGCGCGTTTCGGGGTTGTAACTGGCCAACAGGTTTTCAAAAATCTTGCCCAGTAACTCAGGGTCGAGGGCAATTTCCTGTTCCAGCGGAGTGTTTTCTTCAATGGTAAATTTGTAGCTATTAAGGATATTGATAATTCCCCGGGCTTGGCAGTGTTTGTATTTGTTGGTGTTTTCGAACTCATCACTTAAATCGAGGTCATCGATACGCCCGAAAAACAATTCGTTGGGTACAACCGGTTGTTTGGAAGGTTTTGATGAAAAGCCATCAATCCGCATCTCCATGTTTGTTTCTGGGTCTCTGCGGTCGAGACATTCAAAAAGACCGCCGTTCAAAAACGGGATGTTTTCAAATAATTTTAATCCATTATCAGGATTAGAAAAGAGGTCTTTATACCGGAAAACAAGGTGGTCCATATATTCCTCGGTATAACCCGTATTTCTGTTTTTCTTTTTTTCATCAAGGAAGGCTCTACTACCTCCGTCTTTTGGCATTTCTGTATTAAGTGTGGCAAAAAACAGGTTCTGCAAAATGGCTTTATAATAGTCGGAGTTGTCCGCAGCATCCGGATTGAAAACTTTTAATATTTCAGCAATTTTGTTTTTGTCAAAAAGCGTTTCCGGTACAAGTCCCTTTTCTTTTACAAACCAGATAAAGATTAAGCGTGTTAGTAGGCGGATAACACTTTCAGAGTTAAAAACGGTATCATCGGTATCGTCATCAACCCTATTTGGGAACGAAACACTACGAACAGCCCACAAATACCATGTAAACAATTCGTTGTAAAAATCTTTATTCAGGATATTTACATTAAATACTTCGAGCCATTGGGCATAAAGTTCTTTAAACGAGCTGACTTTAAGTGGGTTGATGCGAAGTTGCAGTAAAATGCGCTCGTGCCCTGAGTGAACCTTCTGGGTATCGATATCCCGCAATATACTGATGCGCCCGATTTTTTCTCCTGGCTGGCCTGCTTTTTTGTATTGGCCGCGTTCCGCACTTGAAAAAGAAATGAGCGAACCGTATTTTAAAATCAATACAACAGGGCGGCTGAAGGAACGACGGTTCAAAGCCCTTGTAAGGCGTGAAATATCGGTTTTTGTGGGAATCATATTTCCGGTTAGTTCAATGCCGAAAACCAGCAACATATCGTAATCGCCAGAAAGCTGTTTTAAGGCAAGTTCGGTATCCTGTTCCTCGGTTTTTCCTTCCAGCGACATGTTGTTTATCATTCCCACAAAACGGGCATCTTTCACCTTTGTTAGAAGTTTTGTATCCGCCAACTGCTCTTTCAGGAATTCTGAAATATTGATTTCCGATTTGGCAGCAGGGGCAATTTTTATATCGAGCTCCGAACTGAAAAACTTCAGTGTGCCTTCGAGAATATTGGTATTATTGAAAAAATTGAGTTTCATAGAGTATTAGAAATTTTTGTTCTTGCTCACCACAAACCAGGTAATCAGGTCGTAATTTTCAATCTTATAACGTTCTTCAGGTATTTCTTCGTTAAACTGTTTTAGTTTCAGATTGCCTCCATCAAAAATATCGTTTACCAAATCGTTTTCCTCCTGCCCGAATTTCTTTTTCATCCATTGATCGATGTATGATTTTAGACGGGCAATGGTTTCTTCATCGGGATTTTCAATAAATTCGGGTACAAACCGCTTACTTTCCTTATGCTCACGAAGCGTGTAAAGTACTTCCATATTGTTCAGTACATAAAAGTTACCATCAGCGGAAGCATAGAAAAGTTCAAGGTTTTTATAGCGATGCTCTTTGTCATTCTCATGCCGCTTTGGATAGCCCAATAAACCTATCAAACCGGGTGAAAAAGCGTGGACTTTTGATTCGATGATTGCATTGAAACCTGTGTAAACCCCATTCGGAATACGTTCCAGCTCATCACGGCGGTTGCTGAACAAGTCGAATAATTCCTGCCGGAAGGTTTCATACGAAAGGTCGTTGAACCCAAACGAACCTGCTTTTCCTTCAATGTCCTCCCAGCTTATTTCAAGTTGTTTGAATAACTTGGCTGCCTGTTTAGTGATGATTTTATCTTTATCGTCTAAAATCTGGTCGAATTGTTTGGAGATGGTCTGCACCTCAGTACCAACCAAAGCGCCGGCAGCCATACGTGATTCCACCCGGTTTTTCAGGTTCAAGTATTCGTCAACGTTCTTGGCGGGCCAGAAATTAACGCCGTATATGTTATTATGTTTCGAGCCAATACGGTCAATACGGCCAAAACGCTGAATCAGGCGGACAGGGTTCCAATGGATGTCATAGTTTATCAGGTAATCAGCATCCTGCAGGTTTTGTCCTTCACTTAAACAGTCGGTGGCTATTAAAATATTTACATCTTCCTTTAAAATCCGATGGGTTGCTTTATCGTGCCTCTCAATAATGATTTTCCAATTATTGAAATTTTCAGGCTCTTTAAGTTTGTTTTCCTCATAAAGATAAGCCCAATCCTTTTCCCTGTATAGTTTTGTTTCAGGGGCAAAACGTTCCAGAAGCGGCTCGAAATCGTCTTTTCCTTTACGACCAATGTCTTTATACGTACATTGGTTTTCGGTTCCGGAAACCAGCGCCATTTTATCAAATCCCCTAAGCCTTAACTGGTTATACAGATACTTGGCCGTGTCACGGAAAACACTGAATATGATAAGTTTTCGTTCGGTCCTTTCCTTTCTTGCAGTAACAATTACTTCAATAAGTCTTTGCAACTTGGAATCAGCCGAATGGTGATTGGGGTTTGATTCCAGTTCTTTCTTTATTGATTCATCGAGTAAATTTAGATTTTCAAATAATTCCTTTAAGGCCTCAATATCGTGTTTTAAGTCTTTTTTGAAAGCATTGAGGTTAACGATATCGCTTATTTTTACCGGCTTTTTCTTCCCTATTTCATCGATTCCGTCAAAGTCAACATCCGCAAGTATTTCATCAATTTCAAGTGATTCATCTTCCACGTCAATCTGCTCCACCTCCGAATCGGTATGGTTTTTCTGGTATTCAAGAACCCGTTTATAAACGGTTTGATGATAAGTATAGATGGATTTTACTGTTTCAAACAAGGCAAACCAACTTGACTCCATTCGCTTAATCAGCAAAATGTACATTATCTTAGCCAAAGCCTTTTGCCTGTTACGTTCATCTTCAGAAGCATCTTTTGCCTTTACTTCTTTCATATAAAAAGCCGGTTTGTAGGCCGTCATATGAACATTTTCGATGGAATCGAGAAGCATTTCAATTGTCTTGTAATTCCCGATTTCAATCAGGTCGCCCGGTATGTTCAGCGGTGGTTCAACATTTGGAAAGTGCAAGCCTTCATTTAAGTGCTTTTTAATCAATTGCCGTGTACGAGCAACTACAGTAGCATCTATGAGTTTGAAAATCTCTTCCGGAATGTTAGCTCGTAGTTCACTAATTCTTCTGCTCTCACGAAACTGCCATTTATTAAAATATTTTTGAGCATTAGCGAATTTTTGTTGTAAGGATTTGATTTCAATGCCTTCAACTTCTTCAAATCCGGTATCATTGCCTCCAACAATTAATTTGAACTGATTGCGGATATCGGTAAGTTTATTGTTTATAGGCGTGGCGGAAAGCATCAGGGTTTTAATATCCCTGTTGCCCGGATTCTGATAGAAATTATCAATCAGGAATTTATATCGGTTTGAACCATCATTACGCAGGTTATGGCTTTCATCAATTACAATAAGCATTTTTTGGAAACGCTTGAAATTGGTCAAAGTCATTCCGTCTTTGTTCATGCGGTATTCAAACAAATCGGTATGATAGCGGATATAAAAATCAAATTTATCGGCTTCAAAAATGGAATGCCTGTCTTTAAGGTAACGTTGCCAGTTATTGGACAGTTTTTTAGGACAAAGCAATAATATTTTGTAGCCCTGCAACTCAAAATATTTCATTACAGCCAATGCACTCCATGTTTTACCCAAACCAACGGCATCGGCTAAAACAGCGCCATTATACTTTTGGAGCATCCGGATAAGACTCATTACACCTTTTTGCTGAAAAAGGTATAGTTTATTGAAAATAACAGTGTCTCTCAGGTGTGCTATATCACGTTTTGAAGATATGTCGATATCAAACTGATCGAAATCCTCTTTAAAAAGCTCGTAAAGAGTTTTGTAGTACAAATTTTCAGGTTCGTATTTTTCAAAGAAGTCGGAAATTAAGGAAATCAGGAAGTTTTTACATAATTGGGTAAGGTTCTTGTCAATTTGAATCGTGCTTTGTGTAGTGTCAGAATCCCAGAGTTTTTCGAACCATTCATCAGCTTTTTCAAAACCGGCATCTGTACCGTTTACAATTTTGTTTAATTCAATATTTGCAGAGGGTTTTATTCCAATACCGGCATCAGTGAAATTCGAACTTCCAACAATATAAAAATTGTCTTTATGCTTAGATTTATTAGGATTGTGATAAATATAAGTTTTAGCGTGGCAGAAATTTTTATCAACGGTTTTTACTTCAACATTCTCCTGTTTTAGGAAACTGACTGCTTTTTCACAATCCTCTTTTAAATTAAAGACATCGTTAACCTCATGCTTTTGGTTAATAATATCTACGATGTTTCGTCGTGTTGGTTTTACTGAAAACAGGTCTCCAAGTACAATTCTGTAATGGATCTGTGGTTTTATTTTATCGAATAGTTTTGAAAGTGCAGAAATCGTAAAGTATCCGGTAACAAAGTCCAGTTTACCGTCTTTCAGGATATTGTTGTCAAGATACTGATATATTGTTGTTTCCTGTCCTTCAATTAATTCGTTTTTATTATCTATTAGCATAAAGCAATACTCCGTTAAAAACTCATGCAGCTAACCTCCCAATATTCAAGCACTGCTCATAGAGACACCTGTATTTTTCGCAACTCAGGTCGAGAGCTAACTTTGAAAAAATAAAATCCGTTATAAACTGG